>CAZLGT010000043.1:0-7995 GCA_964559175.1 uncultured Mariniphaga sp.
ATTTTGTAAAAATGGTGTAAATCACCCGCTGATTTTTAAGTCGGCGGGTGATTCTTTTGAAATTATTGGGCAGGTGAACCAAAGTCACCAGCCCAGGCAGAAGCAACTAATTTTTCAATAATTCCTTTGCTGTTTTTAAAGTAGTGTCGGTAAGGTTTTCACCACCAACCATTTTGGCCAGCTCTTCCACCCGCTCGCTTTCGCCCAGTTGCCTGATGGAAGTAAACGTTTTCCCGTTTTCCTCGTACTTGTAAACCAGAAAATGTGCATTGCCTTTGGCGGCAACCTGCGGCAGATGGGTGATGTTTACTATCTGAGTAGTAGTTGAAAAATCTTTCAGGATGTTTCCCATTTTCAGGGCAATTTCGCCGGAAACACCGGAATCGATTTCATCGAAAACAATGGTAGGTAAAGCTCTGGAGGTACGCAACAGGTTTTTTATAGCCAGCATTAACCGCGACATTTCACCTCCCGAGGCCATTTTTGAAATTTCTGCTGGCGCAATGTCCACATTGGCACTGAATAAAAACGAAACCGCATCTTTACCATTTGGAGAAAAAACGGGCAATGCTTCGTGCACCACTTCCAGTCTCGACTTGGGCATTCCCAACTGCCGCAAATCACCCAGTACCGTTTTTTCAATTTTGCCGAATGATTTTTTGCGTGCCGTACGTAATTCCAATGCTTTGTCTTCAAGCTTCGTCCGTTGTTTCTCCAGGTCTGCCTTCATCGAACGGATTTCATCATCGTAACCGGTAACCTGATTGATTTTTTTGTCGAAGGAATTTTTCAGTTGAATGAGTTCCTGCACCGTATTTACATGATGTTTTTGCTGAAGGCTGTAAATCAGGTTCAAACGGTCGTTTACCAGTTCAATCCGGGCAGGATTGTGTTCAACCGTTTCCGCCAGCCGTTCTGTTTCGTCCAGAATATCTTTCAGTTCCAGCAAACTGCTTTGCAGCCTTTGGGCCAAAGCAGGAACTTCAGAAATGTAATTTTGAATGCTTTCCAGCTTTTTATGGCTTTCTTTTATTTGCTGAACAACTGAAAACCGCTCATCGTCGAGAAATTGCTGGACCTCGGAAAAAGCGCTTTTAATTTCTTCTGCATGGGTAAGCTGTTCCAGTTCAGATTCCAGTTCTTCCTGTTCATTTTCCTGCAACATGGCCTCATTGAGCTGGTTAAACTGAAATTGCCAGTAATCCAGATCGGCACGCTCCTTTTCATTTTTCTCAATCAGCGTATCCAGATTTTTTTTCAAAGAATTGAAATGCTGATACAACCCGCAGTATTCCGAAAGAATTTTTCCGGTTCCGGCTACCGTATCTACCAGGTTCAACTGGAATTTCCGGTTTCCAGGTTCGAGGTTTTGGTGTTGCGAGTGAATATCGATAAGTTGCAGGCCCAGTTCCCTCATTGTTTTCAGGTTCACCGGGGTATCGTTGATAAATGCCCGCGACTTTCCGGATGGTGTAATTTCGCGGCGCAAAATGGTCAGCTTATCATAGTCGAGGTCATTCTCGTCGAAAAAGGGCTGAAGTTCATAATTCTCTACATCAAAAATTCCTTCCACTATGCACTTCTCATCCTGGTTTTTCAATACAGAAAGGTCGGCGCGATTTCCAAGAATCAGACCCAAAGCACCCAAAATAATGGATTTTCCGGCACCGGTTTCTCCGGTAACTGAATTTAAACCGGAATGAAATTCCACTTCCAGAGTGCTAATCAGTGCATAATTGGAAACAGCCAGTTTGGTCAGCATAAAAATTTAAGATTATAAACCTTCGCTTTCAGCAATTCTTTTGTATTTGCTCCCGTTAGAGGGATCCACTTCGTTTAAAATGGCAACTACACGGTTGCGCTCGTCGGGAAATGATTGAGAAAAAACATTTACAATTTCATCGGATTTGGCATCGAAAAACATTTGAAGAATGTAAACCGAGGGTCGGCGCCGAAATACGGCCTGAATATCACGAAGTGATGTGGCAATGTTCGCTCTCCCCTCCTCCGGTTTATCAGACATCATGTCAAGCCCCTGCCTGTGGTAAGTGTACATACATTTCCTGAAGTCGGAATATGACTTATTCATAACATTTTCGATAAGCCAGTAGCGGTTACGCTCGCTTTCAAAGGCTTTCCAGCCTTTTTCACGGGCATTCTGCGAATTATTCACAATGGCCTGGGCTTTCTCAAAAAATGGTGTTCCAGCCTCGGGTGAAAAAGTATCGTAATCGAAACCGAGAATTATGTAGGCATAAAAAGCAAGAATATTGGTGAGGTTTTCACGGTTTGAAGTTTCGTTGAATTCCAGTGGCTGAAACTCCACATACCGGCAGTGGAAATCATTATCCTTGATATTCAGCACGGTAGTTTCATAACTTGAGCCAAAAACCGGTCGGGTGAGCTGCACCTGAATGGAGCCCCTGAATTCGTCAGAAGAAATTTGCTCCGTAAGGCGAATAAGAATATTGCACCTGATTTTCTCGTCGTAGGTATAAACATGTTCTGTCCATTTCCGGTTATTCATAAACTCGTAAATATCGGCCTGCATGGTTCTGAAAAGCTGCCGGTTGGCCCCCTGAATCTGCTGAGCCGAAACAGTAACATTGCAGCGCAATTCTTGTGCTGGCAGGGTGGACGCCATAAACAAGGCTATCAGTATAAAAATTAATTTCTTCATAAATACCTCCTTCTGACAGGTAAAATTATAAAATTTTGCCGGGACTAAAAATCCGGCTACTGAAGAAGCGAAAACATTTTAGCAACAATGTCAGCCGCAACTTCTTTCTTAGATTTTAACTCAAAAGCCTGTTTTTTATTGCCTCTTTCAATGATGGTAATCATATTGGTATCCACACCGAATCCGGCGCCGGCATCATTCAGTGAATTCATCACAATGAAATCGAGATTCTTTTTATTCAGCTTTTTTTTGGCATTTTCGAGCTCATCGGTCGTTTCAAGTGCAAAACCGATTAAAATCTGGTTCGCTTTTTTTTGGGAACCAAGCGCTGCCGCAATATCCTGAGTAGGTTTCAGCTCCATGTTCCAGTTCTCTTTTCCGCGTTTGGTTTTTTGGGCCGCCGGGTTTGCAGGTGTAAAATCGGCCACTGCGGCGGTCATAACAGCTCCGTCACACTCGGGGAAATACTGCACACAGGCTTTGTGCATTTCTTCGGCAGATTCAACACGAATAACTTTAATACCCTCTTTCCGGATTGAAACAGCAACCGGGCCTGAAACCAGAATTACTTCTGCTCCCTGCTCTGCCAGTTCTTCGGCAATGGCGTATCCCATCTTGCCTGAAGAATAATTTCCGATAAACCGAACGGGATCAATTTTTTCGTAAGTGGGGCCTGCCGAAACCAAAAATTTTCTGTTCAGCAGTTTTTTTTTTGGCTGAAAAATTCAACCAGGCTGTTCAGGATGTGTTGTGGTTCCTCCATCCGCCCTTTTCCTTCAAGCCCGCTGGCAAGTTCACCCACTGCCGGATCGAGAATAATATTTCCAAACTCCTTCAGGATGGATATATTTCGCTGGGTTGAAGGATGAACAAACATGTCCAAATCCATTGCAGGGGCAATAAAGACCGGACATTTTGCCGAAAGGTAGGTGGTTACCAGCATATTGTCGGCAATGCCGTTGGCCATTTTACCCAGAGTGGCGGCTGTAGCAGGGGCAATCAGCATGGCATCGGCCCAAAGGCCAAGGTCAACATGGCTGTTCCATTTTCCGTCAGCAGAACCAAAAAATTCACTCACAACCGGCTTTCCCGACAAGGCAGAGAGTGTAACCGGAGTGATAAATTCTTTTCCTGCAGGCGTAATAACCACTTGTACTTCGGCGCCTTCCTTCACGAGTAACCGTAAAAGAAAAGCTGCCTTGTAGGCAGCAATGCTTCCGGTAATTCCCAGTATTATTTTTTTACCCTGCAGTTTCATGCGTTTTTTAAAAAACGTCTAATTCTGTTTGCTTTCGCGGGCAGGATTACGGTGATAAATCTGGCCTTCTTCCAATTCCTGAAAAGCAATTAACGTTGGTTTCGGGAGGCGTTCGTAAAATTTCGAAATCTCAATTTGTTCCCGGTTTTCAAAAATCTCTTCCAGGTTGTCGGTGTAAGATGCAAACTCCTGCAATTTTTGATTCAGCTCTTCTTTCAATTCCGAAGAAATCTGATTGGCTCTTTTACCCAAAATCATTACTGTTTCGTAAATATTCCCTGTTTCCTTCGACAAAACGTCGAGGTTGCGGGGCATTGTTGTTTGGGCTGCTTTTGTTTTTTTATAATCCATTTTCTAATTAATATTTGTTTCTTGTTGTTCGTCGTAATTCAATAAATCAGCTACCGTTTCATAAAACCGGTCCACTTCTCTTCTGTACTGGCTTTCAGGAAATTCATCAACAAATGTAAAATATTCGTCGAGCGTACTGGAGAGCCGTTCCTGTTTTTTGTCTTCCACGCTGTTCACTGCCAGCAGGTATTTCGATTTTAGCAACATGTACATTAATTCCTCACGGTACTCACTATCCGGATATTCTTTTAGACTGTTGACAAGCGCTACTACTGCTGCCTTGTAATTTCCAAAGTCGTAATAAAGACGGGCATTCAGGTACGATTTATAAACCAGTTTCGACCTCAGCTCGTCGATTAACCGGTTGGCCTCATCCACCCTGTCGCTATATGGATAAAGGTTGTTGTACAGCTGCAGCGATTCTATGGCTTCCTGTGTAACTGTTTGGTCGAGCCGTGGCTTGGGCGAAAGCAGGTAGTTGCAGTAACCAACCATAAACTGTGCTTCCTCGGCATATTCGCTGCCGGGAAACTCCCTCAGCAACGACTTGAAATAATGGGTAGCCATCAGATAATCCTTCTGCCCCATCATGCTTTTGGCATAATAGTAATAAATCTGATCGGCACGGCTTGTTCCCCGGTAAATATTCACCAGCTCCTGAAAGAGGGCACCAGCTCTTACAAATTCTCCGTCTTCATAATACTCGATGGCTTTCTTGTATTTGAACTCGTAGTCGGTACTTTTCAGTATTTTATTGTATTCGCCACAAGCCGAAATAAACATTATGACGATTAACCCAATGGCAAAATTTCTCTTTTTCATAAACATGGCGCAAAAATAACCTTTTTTTATATTCCCGTGAACTCAATTAGATGAATTTAACACATTTGCCAAAGTTTTAAAAAAGTTTACATTTGCAGTCTTAATATTTAAACTTTCAAGACGTGGATATATTTCAAAAATTCAGAACGAATCAGGGAGATATCGGCAAGCACATGACAAGGGCACATGGCTATTTTACCTTTCCAAAACTGGAAGGTGAAATTAGTGCACGTATGAAATTCAGGGGGAAAGAAGTTCTTACCTGGAGTTTAAACAATTACCTGGGCCTTGCAAACCACCCCGAAGTACGAAAGGCTGATGCCGAAGCGGCTGCACAGTATGGAATGGCTTATCCGATGGGAGCGCGCATGATGTCGGGTCAAACGACAAAACATGAGCAACTGGAAAGAGAACTGGCAGCTTTTGTTGGCAAACAGGATGCTTTTCTGCTGAACTACGGTTACCAGGGAATGGTTTCAATTATCGATGCTGTTTGCGGGCGGAACGACGTGATTGTTTACGATTCGGAATCGCATGCCTGTATTCTCGACGGGGTTCGGCTGCACATGGGAAAACGTTTTGTTTATCCGCACAACAACATAGAAAACCTGAGGAAGCAACTGGAACGGGCTACCAAACTGGCGCAGAAGCAGGGTGGCGGCATACTGGTAATTACCGAAGGTGTGTTTGGCATGGCCGGCGACCTGGGCAAGCTCGACGAAATTGCCAAACTGAAAGAAGAATTCCAGTTCAGGCTGCTGGTTGACGATGCACATGGTTTTGGAACCATGGGTAAAACCGGCGCCGGCGTACCTGAACATTTTGGTGTTTCAGACCAGGTTGACCTGCATTTTGGAACGTTTGCCAAATCGATGGCCGGAATTGGCGGCTTTATTGCCGGCGACACCGATGTTTGTTATTATTTACGTTACAATATGCGTTCGCAAACATTTGCCAAATCATTGCCAATGCCAATGGTACTGGGAGCTTTGAAACGACTTGATATGTTGCGTTCAATGCCGGAACTGAGAGAAAAACTCTGGTCAGTTGCACTGACACTGCAAAAAGGATTGAAAGATGCCGGTTTCGATATTGGCAAAACCAATTCTCCGGTTACACCTGTTTATATGAAGGGAGGAGTTGAAGAAGCTACCAACCTGGTGTACGATCTTCGTGAAAACTATTCTGTTTTCTGCTCTCTGGTTGCTTATCCCGTTATTCCAAAGGGTGAACTCATGCTAAGACTCATCCCTACGGCTGTGCATTCACTTGACGATGTGAAATATACATTGAATGCCTTTAAGGAAGTACGATCAAAACTGGAAGAAGGAAAATACTCCAGGACCGAATTTGCAAAAGTGGAAGTAGATATGTAGGAAAAGTTGGAAGACGGAAGAGGGAAGTCGGAAGACAGATAGTGGAAGACAAATTACCAAGTGGTCAAATGAATAAAAAAAGCAGGGGTTGTCCCTGCTTTTTTTATGTGGAATTTTGAAATTACGAATTCTTTTCAGAAAGATACCTTTCGGCATCGATGGCTGCCATACACCCCGAACCTGCAGCAGTAACAGCCTGCCGGTAAATGGAATCCTGTACGTCGCCACAGGCAAATACACCGGGAATTGTGGTTTTTGATGTACCCGGAATGGTTTTGATGTACCCAACAGTATCGGTTTCCAGAAAATCCTTAAAAATATCGGAATTGGGTTTGTGCCCAATGGCCAGGAAGAATCCATCAATTTTAATTTTCACTTCCTCCTCGCCTTCTTCACCTTTGTTTTTTACCAGCGTAGCACCTTCTACCACACCGTTATCGCCAAACAAACCTTTGGTCTGGTGCTTCCACAAAATTTCAATGTTCTTTGTATTTTTTACACGGTCGGCCATAACCCTGGACGCTCTTAAAACATCGCGACGCACAATCAGATAAACTTTATTGCACAATCCTGCCAGGTACATGGCTTCCTCGGCAGCGGTATCACCACCGCCCACAACTGCCACATCTTTTCCCCGGTAAAAAAATCCGTCGCAGGTAGCACAAGCAGAAACGCCACCGCCGGCGTATTTTTTTTCATCTTCAAGCCCCAGGTATTTTGCTGTGGCTCCGGTAGCAATAATCACCGATTCGGCTTCAATCAGCTTTTTATCGTCAATCCACACTTTGTGAATGTCGCCAGAAAAATCGGCTTTAGTAGCCATCCCCCAACGTACATCTGTTCCGAAACGTTCTGCCTGTTTTTTGAAATCTTCCATCATTACCAGTCCGGTAACGCCTTCCGGATAACCAGGATAGTTCTCTACTTCGGTAGTGGTAGTCAGCTGACCGCCGGGTTGCAATCCTTCATACATTACAGGGTTCAGATTTGCACGGGCTGCATAAACAGCGGCTGTATAACCTGCCGGGCCGGACCCGACTATCAAACATTTTACCCGCTCAACGTCAACAGGTTCGGTTGAGCTTGTTTCTTTCTTTTCGTTAATATCAAGTGGTTTAAACATATCAGTATTTTTTTTGATTTGCAAAAGTACAAAAGTTCAGGGTTCAGGCGCAATATTTTCCATCAATAAAAATGAAGCGTGTATAGAGCAAAACTATAAATGATTTAAAAATATTCGTTCAATTTCAGGAAAAAGTTTTGCAGAACAAAATTCATCTGTTACTTTTGCAGGCACAATTTTTCGGGGTGTGGCGCCCGCCTGAACGATTCATTCTGGCAGGCAGTTTGGGTAGCGCACCCAAAGAAGAATTTTAAAAAGAACAAAACGGGGTGTGGCGCAGTTGGCTAGCGCACTTGCATGGGGTGCAAGGGGTCGGAAGTTCGAGTCTTCTCACCCCGACTAATTCAGAAGGATCGGAAACACTCCGGTCCTTTTGTTTTTGAAA
>CAZLGT010000043.1:8095-47726 GCA_964559175.1 uncultured Mariniphaga sp.
CCGCTGTGGGCGGGAGGGTCGTCCCGCTTGAGGCGGGATCACCCCGACTAATTCAGAAGGATCGGAAACACTCCGGTCCTTTTGTTTTTGAAAAAAAATGAGTTATACAGTTTACATTCTCAAAAGTGAAAAAACAACCCGGTTTTACTGTGGGCAAACACAAAACCTTTCTGAAAGGATTCAACGCCATAATTCAGGAAGAAACAAATCTACAAAAGCTGGAATCCCGTGGAAGCTAATTTGGATAACCGAATTTGAATCCAGAGAAGAGGCCGTTCGATTAGAATCTAAAATCAAAAAACGCGGAATCAATAGGTTTTTGGAGCAGCAATAGCGCATCCCGCTGTGGGCGGGAGGGTCGTCCCGCTTGAGGCGGGATCACCCCGACTAATTCATTTGGATCCAATTTGGTTCAGATTAGACTCAATTTTTCATGTGGATTGCAGGTGCCCTCAGGACTTATTCTGGCATCTCGCTCCGTCAATCGACAGAAACGAATCTGGTACGCCGGTTAAGTTTTGGCATACCAGGGGTTTTATCTGCCACGGATTAGATCAACGGGGTGCATTTCAGTTTTTACCGTAAGAGGTAATAAAAAACCTGTAAGGTGAGTGAACCCCTTCAGGTCAGATAAATATGACCTCGTCTCCCTGGCCTACAGATAGTTATCGGGATAGCCGGCCAAGGGGACAATAAAGAGAAAAAAAAAAAAACTGAACGCATCCGAAGAACGGTCGCCACGAAAAGCAACCGCCCATTCACCGCTCCGTGGAACGATGAATAACTTTGTCGCGAATTAACTGGAGAGAGAAGATTTACGTTTGAATTTGATGCTGTTAATTCCAAAAACTGTTAGTACCAAAATCAACCAGTTGGAAATCCGAAGTAAAAGATTGTTGGCAAAAAAGTTATCGGAAGAGGAAATGTAGGGATGGTTTTCAAATACCGTCATTAAAAAATGTAAGACAGGCAATACCAAATAAACCATTACAACAATTGCTTTCAATAGAATTATCTCTTTTATTTCCTGGTTTCTGAATATCCATTTATAAACAGTCATCCAAACAATAGCCAAAAGATAGATTAATACAACAATGACAACAGCAGTTTTCACAGAGGTTAATCCTGAATTAGGAAGCTCCAACACCCTAAATAAGATGACAAAAGGAATAAATCCCACCGCGACCATGGCATGTCTTACAGTGGGCAGCCAATTTATAATTAAATCATTTACAAAACTAATCCCGATCAAAATTGCAAATGTTAATGTAAATGCTGTGCTAATAGCAAGGGGATATGGAAGCGGAGGTTGACCAAGCCTGGTTATGATGATTGATGATGTAAAAAGCAGAACTATCGTGTGCTTGGCAATAATTTTCCAGTCGAGGACTATTTTTTTGCCTGATAATTTTAAAAACAACATGGTTACAAAACAGGTTAGCGAAACAAACCCGGCAACCACAAAACCAAACATCCAGTATCTCCCTGTTGTTAGCCAATCGAATGGGCCAGCTCCAAGATGTTCGTACAAAAAAATACCTGTGCGGTCGGCTAAAACGAATCCATAAATATAAGCACCAACCGAAAATAGCGTGGCAAAAACGGAGACAATCAACTCTTTCCTGACTTTCATTAACATTACAGTCTAGCTTTCCGGCATCACTTTTTACTGGCATACAATATTGAGGCATCTTTAATTCAACAGCACAAAAACCACTCACTTAATAGGTTTCGAGCATTGTATTATTAGCCTTAACTGAATTGACTTTATAAGTTTATGTCGAAATATATTTTCAGCTAATTTAATAAAACTCTGTAGAACAGTTTATTGTCACACAGAAAATTTGAACGACTTTTAAGAAGAAATCAACTTCAGAATATAATTTATGAATCACCGTGTAAAAAGGAATAGGAAAAAAAACTGTCATTTATAAAAAACATTAGCTTAAAACTTTATCAATCAACCGGAATATTCTAAATTTAGCGTCAATAAATAAAACAGAATCAAAAACGACCCCTTCTATGGGACTATTTCAACATTCGGTATTAAACAAATACCTCAAAGAAGCAAAACAGGATGAAATTAAAGCAGCCTGGGAAAAACTGGTTGCCTGGTTTCATAATCCGGTTATTCAGCAAAACATACGCGAAAGCAAAGAAGAACAGTTCCAGGAAGGATTTTTAACCGAACTGTTTGGAAAGGTGCTTGGTTACACCATAAATCCAAACCCGGATTTCAATTTAACCACTGAATATAAAAACGAACGCGGTGCAAAAAAGGCAGATGGTGCTATTTTAAAAGACGGCGCTGCAATTGGGGTTATCGAACTGAAATCGACAACAACCAAAGATTTGGAATCCATCCGGCTGCAAGCTTTCGATTACAAAGCCAACCAGTCGAAATGTGTGTATGTTATCACGTCTAATTTTGAAAAGGTACGTTTCTATATTCATAATGCAGTGGAGTTTGAAGAATTCGATTTGTTCCGGCTAAATTTTGAGCATTTTCAGTTGATGTGGCTCTGCCTGGCAAAAGATAATCTGCTCAGGGGAATTCCGCTGCAAATGAAGGAAGCCTCCATTCTGAAAGAAGAAAACGTCACCAAACAGATTTATGTAGATTATTCGCTGTTTAAACACGATTTATACAACAATTTGCTGGCGAATAATCTGAACCTCGAAATTTTCAAAAACAAACCGGAGAAAGAAATCAAACTGCTGCTTTTCCAAAAATCGCAGAAGCTGTTAGACCGGTTTTTGTTTATTCTGTTTAGTGAAGACCGGGGATTGCTCCCGCCAAATTCCATCAGCGAAATCATTAAACAATGGGAAAGTCAGTCGGATTGGGGCGACGATGTGAAATTATATGACCGCTACAAAAAGTATTTTCACCTGCTAAATACCGGCTGGAAGGGAAAGAAACATGAAATTTTTGCTTACAACGGCGGGTTGTTTGCTCCCGATGAAATCCTGGATAATGCTAAAATAAGCGACGAAGTTTTAAAAAAGCACACCGAAGTTTTAACGGTTTATAATTTTGAAACCGAGGTGGATGTAAACATTCTGGGCCATATTTTCGAAAACAGCCTGAATGAAATTGAAGAGGTAACCGCCGAACTGGAAGGTGAAGAGGCTGACCGGAAAAAGAGCAAGCGAAAAAAAGACGGGGTTTTTTACACGCCGAAATACATTACTAAATACATAATTGAAAACACGGTTGGAAAATTATGTGAGGAAAAACGTACCGAACTGGCTATTGATGAAACCGAATACCTGAAAAGCCGGAAAAGGCGTACCACAAAAAAACTGAAAGAGCTTGACGGGAAACTGGATGAATACCGGAATTGGTTGCTCTCGCTCACCATTTGTGACCCGGCCTGCGGTTCCGGTGCGTTCCTGAACCAGGCGCTGGACTTTCTGATTCGCGAACACCGGTACATCGACGAACTGCGGGCAAAAATGTTGGATGTTCCCATGGTATTTACCGAGGTGGAAAACAGTATCCTCGAAAACAACATTTACGGCGTTGACATTAACGAAGAATCGGTGGAGATAGCCAAGCTTTCGTTGTGGCTGCGCACTGCACAAAAAGGCCGGAAACTCACCACCCTGAGCAACAACATCAAATGTGGAAATTCGCTGATTGACAATCCGGAAATAGCCGGAGAAAAAGCGTTCAACTGGCAAAACGAATTCCCGGAAATTTTTAAAAACGGCGGTTTTGATGTGGTGATTGGAAATCCGCCGTATGTACAGCTTCAGAAAATGGGCGAAATGGGGAATATGCTCTCAAAATGCAATTATCAGACTTTCAGTAAATCTGCTGATTTATATTGCCTGTTTTATGAACGAGGCTGCCAAATTATAAGGCCCAAAGGATACCTGAGCTATATTACATCAAATAAATGGTTGCGCGTAAATTACGGAGAGAGTTTGCGGAAATTTCTGACAATCAAAGTAAATCCAAAAATTCTGCTGGATTTTTCCGGGATTCCGGTTTTCCCGGATGCAGTGGTTGATCCTCATATATTGATTTTGATAAATGAACCTTATCAGGGAAAAACCGAGGCCTGTGTTATAAAAACAAATACTACTGATTTAACAACTGCCCTGGAAAAGAATAAAATCGTTAGAACATTTTCTTCCGAAAGCTGGACAATTATGGCACCCGGTGAAGCCCGAAAACTGGACCGAATGAAAGAAAATGGTACTGAACTGAAAAACTTACCCATAAATATTAACTATGGAATAAAAACCGGTTTTAATGAAGCTTTTTTTATTGATGAAATAACACGTGAAAAGCTGATATCAGAAGATGCCAGAAATGCTGAACTTATTAAGCCAATGGTGCGGGGGAGAAATATTGCACCATACGAAATAACTGGTTTTGAGTATCTGATAAGCACATTTCCCTCACTTAAACTGGATATTGAAGAATTCCCATTTATTGAAAAGCATCTGCTTTCATTTGGTTATGACCGACTGAAACAAACAGGTGAAAAAGGTGCGCGCAAAAAAACTAATGGAAAATGGTTTGAAACACAAGATAGTATTAATTATCACGAAGAATTTGCCAAACCCAAAATTCTTTACCCCAACATGACTTCGGTTTTTCCATTTATGCATGATGAAAGTGGCCTGTTGAGTAATGACAAAAGTTTTATTCTTACCACACAAAATGATTCAGTTTCATTGCTTTTCCTTACAGCCGTTTTTAATTCTTCTTTGGCACAACTCTGGATTTGGTGGAATTGTCCGGAATTAGGAAATAATCGCCGCGAAATACGGAAAGTTTATTTCGAACATTTTCCTGTGCCGCAAGCTAACGAAGGACAAACGGAAATGCTTGCACAATTCGCCATTAACCGAACTCAGTTAACTGAGAATATCCGGGAAGTAACTTCCAGATTCATACGCACCATTCAGCGGAAATTTAATTTGGAAAAGTTGCCCGGAAAACTTGAAAAATGGCATCTGCTCTCGTATGCTGAATTTATAAAGGAACTTGGCAAAAAGAAAGTGAAATTAAGTCTTGGCGAAGAAGCCGAATGGGAAGACTATTTCAACGAACAAAAACAAAAAGCCCTGGCCCTGAAATCCGAAATCGACAAAACCGACCGTGAAATTGACCAGATGGTTTTTGAGTTGTATGGATTGACGGAGGAGGAGATTGGGGAATCAGTAAATAAAAAAGATATTTTTGAACGATAAGTTGTATAATGGAGCACAATTTAGAAAATAATAGAACAGTTGCTTTCGAAGGGTTTCCATATCATTACTATGATTTATCTCCACGGCAATTTGAATCTCTTATTTACGATATTGCACAACAGGACATAGAATATAAAAGAAGTGAGTTCGGTAAAAGTTTTGATTCAGCAGGTTGGCCTGATAAACCAGGAGACAGAGGAAGAGATATTTTGCTGTTTCAAAATGGAAAACCATCGGGAGTAATTCAATGCAAACATTCTCGTTCTAACACTAAAAAATTTACAAAACGTGAATGTTTGAAGGAAATAATAAAACTTGTACTTAATTATTTAATAGATAACAGTCTGGTTTATAACTTAGATAGTTTTAAATATTATTTTACTGTTTCAAGTAATTTTGATGAAGAAACTCTTCTATTTCTGTCCGATTTCAAGAATAAAATTCGAGATGAAGAGAAATTGGATGATTTAATC
This sequence comes from uncultured Mariniphaga sp., assembly GCA_964559175.1. Lineage (GTDB taxonomy): Bacteria > Bacteroidota > Bacteroidia > Bacteroidales > Prolixibacteraceae > Mariniphaga. The sequence continues at coordinate 13,780 of CAZLGT010000043.1, forward strand.
ACTGATGTAATTGGAGAATTTAAGAAAATCAAAAAACAGTTTAATGGTAATTATGATGAAGTCAAAAATGTAATATCAAAATTGAGCATTAATAGAATCGATTCTTCATTAATTGACAACTGGTTAAATCGGTCCTACAATCAAAATATTGCTGAAAAATACTTTAGACAAAAAGAAGTCAAGAGAACAAATAATTATTCGAATATCCCAGCTACGGAAATTATAAATATTTTCAAAAGCTCCTCCCATGCTTTGTCTGACTATGAAAATTTCTTTTACGGAATAAATGAATCTCACATTGAAAGGAATGAAACATCAATTCTTTATCAATGGATATTTACTCTTTTGAAGCCTGATGAAAAACCATTAGCAGTATTGGTGGGGAAGCCAGGATGTGGAAAGTCTGTTGTTTTAAAAGACTTATTTGATATTTTGAGTAAAGAAGATGTTCCAGTCATAGGAATAAAAGCCGATAGATATTATTCGCATAACTTAGAAGAACTGGATAAGGCACTTGGACTACAAGATTCGTTAATAAAGTTATTAAATACTATTTCTCAATTGAGAGGGAAAGTAGTTATTCTTATTGATCAACTTGACGCACTTTCTCAAACACTTTCGGCAAAACGAGAGTACCTGAATACTTACTATCTGCTGATTCATAAATTACTTGACATCGACAATGTTAAAGTTGTAATATCAGTAAGGAAATTTGACTTGGATACCGATAGTGAATTTGCTTTTTTGAAAAAGTACAAAACTGTTACATTGGGCGAATTAACCAAAGACGAAGTATTAAAGATTACACAGAAACTTAATCCTATTCCTAATTTAAGTAATGAAATAATACAACTTCTACAGGTTCCGTATAATCTAAATGCCTTTGTAAAAATTTATTCACACAAATTAAATCTGAATGAATTAAAGAGTACCACCGATCTATACAAAGAATTATGGCTGCAGAAAATAAATGCAAAACCTAAAGAGATTGGAATCAGTATAGAAGACACTAAAAATCTACTTTATGAAATAGCCAGGCAAATGCAAAAACAGCAAATGATTAATGTGCCTTTAATAACTTTTCAAGAAAAATACTTCCGTGAAATCGATTATCTTTCGAAAGAAGGAATTTTAAAGGTTACGCATTCCGAAATTCAATTTTTTCATCAGACATTTTATGATTTTGTTTATGCAAAGCAATTTTGTGAGAACAATGAGTCAGTATTAAAATATATCAATTCAAGATGGCAGAGTATCAGTATTCGTTCAGTAGTCAAAATGGTTTTTAGTTTTCATCGGGAAACAAATCATAATGAGTATTTAAAAAACTTATCTGTCGTTCTTTCAAAAAGATCAGTACGTTTTCATCTGAAACTTTTAACTCTTCAATTACTTGCCTCTGAGCAAAGGCCTACATCCGGAGAGATTGAATTTGTTAAAAAAAGAATTTTCAAATCTAAAAGGCTTAAACAAGTATTTATTGAATCAATTAATTCTGTTGGATGGTTGGAATTTGTTATAGAAGAAGGAATAATAAATAATCTTGAAAATCCACAAGAAAGTTGGCCAGATAAAATATTTAAGAAGTGCAATATAAGTTACCTGAATCTATTCATATCCAGAATAAATTACGATGCATATCATGTCAGAAAGAAAAAAAGCCAATATCTGTGGCGATATTTGTTTCGCAAAATGTTACCTGAAGGTAGAGAGGTAATTCTTAATTTTATTGAACAGAATGAAATACAAGATAAAAGTTCCTTCATTCTCGATATTCTATATTTTCTTAAGATTTGGGATAACCCCAAGGCTTTCCACCTTTATGAAAAGTTTAAAACGCCAATCAGCGAAGAAATGCATTCTTCTTACAAAATTTTGGAAAATGCTATGGGGTATGATGTGGATTGGGCAATTGCCCATTTTAGTATGTCACTGTCAGAAAGAATCGAAAATTATAAAAATGAGATATTAAGGATAGATTTAAAATTCAATCATTCAGACCGAAGCTTGTTTAACAAATTATACAAAGAATTTCCTGAAAAAGCCTTTAACCTGAATCTCAAATTTGTTTTGCTTTTAGTTGAAAAAACACAATATCCCGGTATATTTGATGAGAATATTCTTATATCTGACCGTGCTTTTGATCATACTGAATTTGGAGATAATCATGATTATCGATTCTTATTTACAAAATTGGGAGAGGAAGTTCAATCGTTCGCGAAAAAAGCATCTGTTATTTTTGATGATTTCCTATTAAAATATTTATATAGCAAATATGAATCTGTAAATAAGTTAGTTGTTTATGGATTGTTGGGAAATCCTTCTAAATATGTTGACAATATTTTTACACTTTTCCAACATTATCACGAGGAGAAGCTGCTAATCAATAATCCCTCCTGGTACTATTATTTAAGAAAGCTTTTAGGGACTACATATCCCTATTTTTCTGAAAAGCAAAAAAAGGAGATTAATGAGATTATCCTTTCGATTCATTATCCCAAGGAATATATAATTCATTCACGCGAAAATGGGAAGAAAAAACTACAAACATTCTTCGAATATTTATTGTTTAGCTACCTCCGACGTATTCCGGTTACAGAAATCGAAAAGCAAAAGGAATTATTAAAGAAGTTCCAGGAATGTAGTCGAAAATATAAAGATGAGCCAGAAGAGGCACCACACAGAGTCTCAATATCTGGAATTGGTCCACCATTAAAAACTTCGGCCTATGAAAAAATGAGCCTAATTCAATGGAAGACAAGTTTTATACGATATAACAGCGATAAACAACGTGACTTTTTTAGTCATAAAGGAGGTTTAACGGAACATGCCAGGGCTTTTGAGGAAGAAGTTAAGAAACGACCTGAACATTTTGCTGATTTTATTTACAGGCTTATCGATAATAAGGATGTAAATATTGCTTATATCGTTCACGGATTGAGAGCTCTTTCTGAAGTTAAACACGACTTTAAAACATTCATTAAAATATATGGCAAGTTACTATCTATGAGGAAGGTTAATGATGAGAATGTTATGTATTTGATATGGATGATTGATTACATTCTGGCTAAGGAATACATGGATAACGAAGTCTTTAATTTTTTAATCAACGCGGCAAAGTACGGAAAAACACCAGATCAAGTTTTAAATCCAACTCAATTAGTTTCTGATGGAATAAATTCGACAAGAGGAGTTGCTATTGAAAAATTGATTCAGATTACTTATAAGCCAGAGTATGCAAATAGGATATTTGAAGCAGTAGAATTGTCTTGTAATGATAAGTTTGATAGTATCAGAGCAGCCATACTGCATCATTTAGCATTTTTAAATCATTATGACATTTATCGCTCCTTTCGAATATTCAAACAATTAGTGAATTCTGAGAATGTCGAGTTACTAAAAGTTTCTTTCTGGAGCGCGAGATACTATCGAAGTAATTTTTTCGAAGAGATGATTCCTTTCCTTCGAAAATTAATGAGTATAGAAGATTTAGTTGAAAATACCGCTGATTTTATTGGTGTATCTTGGCTTGAGGGCATTAATGGTTCAGAACAGTTATTAAATGAAATTATTGAGAAATCAGATGCTGCGCGTGTAAGGATGGTTCATTTAGTAGATGTTAATTTTTCTCATGAAGATGATACTGTACGAGAAAAATGTGTTCAACTTTTCAAAAGATTTTTAACTGAAGATTCGAAAGAAATCGCAGATAATTATTCTCACATTTTTATAAATCTTTCAATAGAACGATTCAGTTCTTTACTACCTGTATTAACCGATTATTCTAAAGCCAAAGTTTGTTGGAGAAATCCTCACTATTTTATCGAATTCCTATTTAAATGTTCTGCTAAATACCCTGTTGAGGCATTAATGCTTTTGTCAAATATAAATCTATCGTATTTTAATGAAGAAACTGATTATATTTATTATAGTGATGACATTCTTAACGTTATTGTTGGCTCTTATAATTCTTTAATCAGTAGAAGCAAAAAAAACAAAAGACAAATAGAACACTCAATAAATCTGTTTGATAAATATCTGAAAGACCAGAGATTTCGCAACGCGGCGGAGGAAATCCTTTTTAAAAATGACTACAAATAAAATGGTAATATTTTCTTTTATTGAGCTTGATACCAACTATTAATGAATAAAAAAAACAATCCGGAATCAAAAGAGTTTTTTTTAAAGTCAAATTCCGCGCTACCGGCGAATTGCGTTTCAAAGTTTTACATAAAAATTATCCATACGAAAACGCCTATTTCATCCTGGTCTCGAAAAAACACATTAAGTGCATTACCTACCAGGAATTAAAAGAGGGGAAAGAAATTACAGCAACTTCAAGAAATTACCTGGGCAGCCGCAAAGAATTTGATTTGCAAAAAGAGGTCATCATCGATTTTTGTGATTTTGCTGTTCAGTTTTTCGAAGGGGTGTAATTTCACGCCACTACCATTACAGCACTAATTTTCTGCAATACTTAAAATTTTGAGAGCGTCTAAATATTCTTTAACAGATTCGACCATAACCGTTGCTACTAACACTAAAGAATTTGCTACTATTAAAATAAATATTCCCTAAAATGTGCTGGTTCTGCTTCAATCTCCTTTGTAAAAAAGGTATTATATAAATGAGCTAAATATCCTCGTTAAATTTTTTTCGATAATTTAATGGAGTTAATCCGGTAATTATTTTGAATTGTTTAATAAAGTAAGATATATTATTAAATCCACATATGAAGCATATGTCGGCTACCGGATAATTTTCATCCACTAATAATCGGCAAGCATGTCCAACTCTAATTTCATTTAAGAATTGTATAAATGTTTTATTTACCCTTTTTTTGAAATACCGACAAAAAGCCGGAGTTGAAAAATTTGCTACCGAAGCTGCATCGTCAAGAGTTATTTCACGCTCAAAATTATTGATAACATATTCATAAACCTTATTGAGCCGGTCAGAATCATTTTTATCAATTATATTTTGAAAATAAGGACTTGAAAGATAAGTATAGTCATCGCTTAAAGCAATTATTTCCAACATATTCAGTAAAAGACATACTCGTTTAAAACCAACAGAATCAGGAATAATTTTCATTAGTGAAGAAACCCTATCCCTTGTTTCACCAACCATTTTGAGGCCCCTGCTGGCCAATTCAATTATTCTCTTAATACTTTTAGATTCAGGTAAATTCCAGAATTGCTCTCCGAACACTTCAGGGTCAAACATAATGTAAATTGCCTCTGACAAATATTTATCTTCCTTTTGAAGAGGGTATCTGTCACTATACCACACATGGGGAGTATTGGATCCAATCACTACCAGGTCTCCAGGTAAAAATCGTTCCACAGAATCCCCGATAAAACGTGTACCCGTTCCTTGAACTACAAGTAAAATTTCAACTTCTGGATGAAAATGTAAAGGGGAAGGGAAGTGTTCTAGCATCATGTGATTTACGTGAAAGGAATGATTAACGTTTGCTTCTACTTTTTCAAGAGTTGGAATCATATTAAAATAGTATTATTTTTCAATAAAATACTCATATTGATTTATTAAGATTAACGATACATTTGTTCTTCACGTAGTGATGATAATCAGACAACTGTAATATTTAAGATCAATTATTATAATAACTATATCATGTGAAAATAATAAAAAATTTAGAAAATAATAAAAAATCAGTGGTGTCTTCTGATAAAAAGAAATATTATTTTTTTAGCCATTCAGAATTTAGAAAAGATTTTTTTCTGTTACCTAATAAGACCAAAATGAAAACAAATATAGTTCTGTAAATGAATTTATAAATGCCAAAATTAGAATGAATTAAAATCTAAGAATCATGCCTATGGAAAATCGAAAAAATGCTAAAGTCAAAAAAACAGTCATCAGTTTGGGTACTGGAAAAATTATCAATGTAAGCCACTAAGCTCAATTTAATTAGTACAATAAAAAAATTAAAACTATGGGATTAAAATGCAAATTGTTTAAAACACTAACATTTATTTTTGTGTTGTTTCTGGTATTGGGCATTTCGGCCCGTGTCCAGGCACAGCAGAGGTCGGTTCGCGGTAAAGTGACCGATGGTTCAAACGGTGAGCTTTTGCCGGGGGTGAACATTACGGTGGCCGGAACCACAACGGGTACCGCAACCAATTCGTCGGGAGAATATACATTAGTGGTACCTGAAGGGAATATTACCCTGGTATTTTCATTTATAGGTTATAATACCCGTGAGGTACCGGTGGGTGAGGGTGAATTGACTGTAGATATAGAACTGGAATCCAGCGTTGTAGAGTTGGGTGAGACTGTTGTTATCGGTTACCAGGAGATTCATAAGAAAAGGGTTACTGCGTCGGTGGTAAGTATCTCTTCGGAAACGATCTCAGAGATACCGTCAGCCTCCCTTTCGACATTGCTTGCGGGCAAGGCAGCCGGGGTTCAGAACCTGGTTCGTTCGGGGGCACCGGGTATGTCCGGTGGCGGTCTTCTAATCCGGGGTAACACTTATGTCTCAAGTGACATGGATCTGGTTCATGGTCTTAGTTCCCCGTTATATGTTATTGACGGAGTTCCAACCACGCTGGAAGATTTGGCAGGATATGACGCCACGCATACCGATTATTTGTCATCATTGAATCCAGCTGATGTGGAATCGATTGACATATTGAAAGATGCATCGGCAGCGGCCATCTATGGTTCGCGGGGGGCAAACGGCGTAATTCTGATTAAGACAAAAAGAGGAAAGGCGGGGGAACCGATCTTCCGTTTTAACACCTATTACGGGATAACGTTAAGGCCTGATCTTTTCAGCGTTTACACAGGGGCAGCCGACAGGCGGTTTAAGTTGAACCTGATTGAAAATGAGTTACCGCTTTACACCCAGTGGGGCCCCTATGGTGAAGCACGGGCACGTATTGTGCCGCTGGAACTCACAGACAGTCTGAACCCGGCCTTTAACAACAACTACGATTTCCAGGGAATGTTTTACCGGAGGGGAATTGTTAGCAATACGGACTTTAATGTAACCGGGGGAACAAAAAATACCAATTACCGTATAGGTCTTGGATATTATGATGAAAAAGGTATTGTTACCGGGACCGACTATAAAAGGTACACGTTCAATGCCAATATCCGAAATAATTTTTCGCCGAAGGTGTTGAATGATTTAACGGTACGTGCATCTTTTATGGACAGGAAGACCGGTCTTGGCGAGGCCGATCCGGAGAAAACCTTTCCGCTGGAGCCTATCAGTCTTCCAGCCTCATATTTGTACAAAAGCCAGGAAGAACTGGACGCACTGACCGGAAAGTTAAACAAGGTTTACAATACAAACAGGGTGCTTGAAACCCAGATAAGCAACCTGCTGCAGATAGATTTATATGAGGGGTTAAAGTTTAACTCCCAGTTAGGAATCTCATTCTGGCAAAATAAAAAGAATTTTTTCGGGCCATCGGTGATCCACGAGAACAACCAGTCCTCGGCAGAAGCAACGCAGGGGTTAAGGTACGGACTTAGCGCAGAGACCTATGTTACCTATGATAAGGATATTATAGATAACCATCGGTTAAGTATCCTTGCCGGCCACGCGCTGACATACAACCAGTATGAATACCTGAGTCTGACCGGGGAAGACGGTTCGAGCGACGGCATCAAAACAATAGTAGGTTATAAAAAAGAGAATATTAACGGTTACAGCAGTGTTTCTTCAAATAGCATGTTGTCTTACTGGTTAAGAATGGGTTATGCTATAAAAGAGCGTTATCTGTTGGATTTTAACTACCGGCGCGAAGCATCTTCCCGTTTTGGAAAAGACAAACGCTGGGGTAACTTCCCCGCAGTTTCGGCCGGTTGGATTTTTTCTGAGGAGCCATTCTGGAACCCGGTGAACAAGTGGCTAACCTATGCAAAAATGAAGGTCAGTTATGGGATAAACGGGAAACAGTACCCGGATGATTACCTGCGCTTTAATGAATACACGACTGCAGATATCGGACTTTGGAATCCAAATATGGATGTGAAGACCTACGGCGGGACCACAGCCATTACGCCCGATTTCACCAAAATAGCAAATACAAGTCTTTCATGGGAAGAGAGCCGTCAGTGGAATATTGGATTGGAACTTACCGGGTTCACTAACAGGCTGTACATAACGTTCGACGCTTACCATAAATATACCGACGGGCTGGTGTTCGACATTAATTTCCCATCATATTCAGGCTATACTTCTGCGAAAGCCAACCTGATGGACGTTGTCAACCAGGGCTGGGAAATGTCGGTTGACGCCCACCTTTTTCCGCGCGACGGTGATTTTACCTGGGAATGGATTGTGAATGTGGCACATAACGACAATTTTGTGGCGAACTTGCCTTACAACGGCAGGGATTTCCTGAATAAGGGGAAAAATTATGCCTATGTAATGGGGTACCCGTTAAATGTCCCCTGGATGTATGAATATATTGGTCCGGTCCAGGATGTCAATGACCTTCCGGTGAACCCGTTTACGGGCGAACGGCTCCGAAACCAGGATGCCTATCATTACCAGGATGGGCAGTATGTTCCGGGCCTGGCTTTATACCGGGATGTTAACGGGGATTATGTAATCAACAGGTGGGATGATACTGATTATACTTTTATTACCGACAAGACATCCAACCCTAAGGTAATTGGTGGTTTGAGCACTGTTATGCGGTATAAAAAGTGGAGTCTGCGGGTCAACTCCTCCTTTGCCTTCGGGCATTATATTTATAACCGAACAGTTGAATCGAGGCTGAACAGGTACAGTGTGGATGCCAATTACGGGACCTGGCTAAATAAGGCTTCTTATGAATTGCCTTTTGATTTCTGGAAGAAACCGGGAGATAATACCACCTACCCCATGATGGTGGTCGGCGTATTCGATGTGGGAAGCTATTACCAGTTCCCGCAATCCTCCTTATTTCTGGAGAGGGGCGATTACCTGAAGATAAGTGACATAACGTTGTCGTACACTTTTGACCAGTCGTTTATACAGAAAATGCACATAGGCGACATCAGGGTGTATGGTACCATATATGATGCATTCCAGTTTCAAAAAGCAAACGTACCTGATGCATCAATGGTTGATGCCAGGGGCTATGATTACGGAAACGGTTATCCGTTATCCAGAAAATTTATTTTTGGAGTAAATGTAAAATTTTAATTAGTTAATAATGAAAAAAATAACATTACTATCAGCAGCACTTTTTCTAATATTTTCCTGTACCGATGTATTGGATATAGACCCTGTATCCCTGAACAGCGGGGATCAATTTTGGGATGAAGGGGCCGTATCTGTGGAAAAGGCGATGGCTGGTGTTTATGCCCAGCTTCGGAAACCTTTTGCCGACGGGAGGTGGATTACTTACGGGGATCTGGCATCGGAGCTTACCGTGCGTTATAATTCCCATTCGTGGTGGACTTACTTCCCTGTAACGGAAGGCGAAAATGGTCGGACATATAATCACGAACGCCTGGAGTGGCTTCGTGACTGGTCGGATTATTTCAAAGTGGTAAGTTCGGCCAATATTCTGATAAAACATACTGAAGAGATGCCCCTTGAGGAGTTTTCTGCAAATGCGGACGAAGCCACGGATATGAAGAACGGTTACCTCGGGGAAGCCCATTTTATCCGAGCCTTTGCCTATTTTTATATGGTACGTGTATGGGGCGATTTACCTATTTACACAGAAGGGATAGAATCTTCGTCAGGCCTGATCAATGAAAATGGGGAAACAAGAAACATCGCTCAGTCTCCAGAGACAGATGTACTTCAGTTTATCCGTGAGGATCTGGACAAGGCGATTTCTTACCTGGATTATAATACAGATAATTACAAGGCAAAAACAATCCGCGCGAACAAGGCAACGGCCTATTCGTTAAAAGCCCATGTGAACACATGGCTTGCCAACAGGGATGCGTCAGACAAGAATGCGCTGTTAACCGAGGCGCTGAGCTGTATCGATGCTGTTGAGACTAACGGGGGCTACACCCTGGTGGACTATGACAACCCGGATGCCATGAAAACGATGTTCCGGGGGCGTTCAGGTGAAATGATTTTTGAGATTTATTTTTCAGCAGACAATAATGAATCATTCAGGTGTTCGGCCGGCGATTTTGGCCGCCTTACCCTTTTTCCTGACAAAACGAATTACACCAATGTTTTTCAGTTGTATAATGAAGAACGGAATAATTTGTATGACCCGGATGATAAGCGCCAGGCCTTTTTCAGGAACTGGGGGCGCGGCAAGCCGTGGTCCGAGATGAACATACCCGGAGATTCCCCTGACCAATGGACAGGTACCACGGTGTCAAAATATGAATTTTTCGTACACGACGACAAGGAAGACGTGCTGGTGGAAGACGCTTATTACGTTGACGGCTCAATGCCGGTGTTCCGGTTAAGCGGGCTGAAGCTTTTAAAAGCAGAGATATTTGCGAAACTGGACCGTTACAGCGAAGCCCGGTCGGCGCTGGACGAAAGCCGGAACCGTTGCGGGATAGGTGATTTTGCAGGGAGCGACGACGAGTTGATAGTTGAAATAATAAGAGAACGTGCCCGTGAGCTTGTCGGGGAAGGGCACAGTTATTTCGACAGGTTGCGCAACAACTATTTCGATGGCATGACAAGCATGGATGAAGCCCGGGTTGCAGGTAAAGGATATTACTGGCCTGTTGCCTACAAGCTGTCATTAACCAACAAAGCGTTAAAACAACAACCTTACTGGAAAGGTAAGGTACCTGAAATAATTGACTAAAAAACAAATGAAGATGAAAAGAATAAATATACTGTTAGGCTTATTTTTCCTGGTACTGCTGATATCGTGTGAGAACACCGATTATCTGATAGACGGGGGCGAACATTCTCCTTACGTGGATAAGACGACATTTGATTTTTTAAGCTCACATCCGGAACTGGACACTTTTGCCTATTTAATTGACAGGGCAGGATTACGTGATGCAGTAAACAGCCCGGATGTTACCCTTTTTGCCTGTACCGACTACTCGGTACGTATTTACCTGCGGATGATCAATAATTACCGAAGGGCTGCCGATCCACATGCCCCTGAGTTTACGGTTGACAGCATTCCCCGGTCCTCCCTGGATTCATTGCAGATGTATATAATCGGGCAGGAAGTAGCGAGGGAAGATTTAAACAAGGAAGGTACCATTTACCGTACGAACCTGAACGATTCGGCGAAAATATATTTAACCCCGATGGATGAGTTGCACTACGGGTACAAATATTCCAATTTTATGAGGGAGCTTCCTGAGATAATCTGGTACAGCCGCAAGAGGGGGGATCATTTTGATGCATGGGACTTTAACCCTATAACCATTGCTGACGAAGAGGAACGCAAAAGGGAAACCGATGAAAAGGTGAAAACCAGGACTTCCGGGATTATTACAACCACGGGCATAGTCCACGTACTGGACGGGATGCACCCCATGATATTCCACAAAGGGGACAGCGGCCCCGGTATTTAATTTTAACCATAAAATAATTTAGATATGAGATTTATCAAGCTAATTAAAATAAAGCCGGTTGCGGGTATTGGATTGTTGTTGTTTTGTCTGATGTCCTGTCAGGAGCCGGAACAGTTTGGTTTTTTGAGCGATAATATGTCGTCGAAGGTGGACACAATTTTTGTTGACCGGGGCATATCCAAAACCTCGCAAGCCCCCTTTTATGATTTGTCAACGCGGCCCTATCATTTTGCTTTCGGGGAGTTACGGAAAGAGGATGGTACGGCAAGCACGCAGATGACCGAAGAACAGGATGTGAGGCTTTGGACCGATGCCTTTGTGCCCAGGGTTGACATGACCGAAGAAGCGGTAATGTCCAAATTACAGGATACATTATTATGCCCTGTAATAATAAACCCGCTGACCGGGGTAATGCAGTTTACAACAGCCACGAAATATGTGGATGAATCGGATATTTTTAATATCGATCTGAAAGTTTCCAATATTGCCGGCGAGAAAGTACTAAAGGATTATGTTGTAGCCAAATTATCTTCCGAAGGCAAGCTTTGGGAAGTGAACCTTACCGCCACGTCTGTTGCCTACATTCTGCTGGGTGATGAAGGGAAATCCCATACAGCCTTTACTTTCTATTACGACAGGACCAACCTGATGAAGACGATTGAAGACGGCACGGCAGATTTTGTCAAAGTATCCCGGATAAGCGAAGAACCGGCCAAAGGGGTGAAGGTTTATTTTCGTTTTATCGACAAGAACGGGGATACCTTTCCGGGTAATGCGATTAAATTAAGACCGTGGGGGGATGACATACTGCCTCATTATGGCGATAATTCGATTAATACAGTGGTCACTGACACAGGGATAGAATATAATTTTCCGATGGTCCCCTGGCCCGCTGTCAATTATATGTGGGATGCGGGTTTGTCTTACTATATTTCGGAACAAATGCCTGTGTCGCAGATAGACACAACCGCGTTGTTTAGTGATTCGAGGAACAACTTGCCGATTGAAGACAGGCGTCCGTCCGATTTTGTGGACTATACGGGATTTTACCTGAGCATCAGGACGGGTTTTCGTATTTTAAGTCCGGGGACCTGGGAAATTGAGTACCACTTCCCGTTCATTACCAAACAATAGTTTCAGAATGAAACAAATACTAAATAGATGATTTCTATTATAAAGAATGATTATATATCAATTTTAAAATTTTAATATGAAGGTCAGTAAATATATAGTATTGAATTTTTTTGTTCCGGTTGTGGTCGTATTTCTAACGGTTATTAATCTGATCGTTGTAGTACCTGGTTCGTCCGCGCAAATTACCACAGGAACCTTGATTAAAGAGATGGCCGACTTAAAAAGGCTGGCAGAATATCCGTCACCGTTTTACAATACGGTGCAGTATTCATCATATGACCGGCGGAGCACCATTGCCGATGCTCCCGGATGGTTTGAGAATTCCGATGGTTTCGGTGGTGAACCTGTTCCCGGTTTTGAAAAGGTTTTAAAAGAGCCCGACAGTGAAGGGGTCGGGGAATATTTAATCTGTGACGTGGAGGGTCCCGGTGCAATTGTGAGGCTTTGGACAGCCGCTATAAACGGGACAATTCGCCTTCACCTCGACGGGGAAAAGGAGCCGGTTTACGATGGCAGCGCCTTTGAATTTTTTACCAATACTTACGAGGCATTGGTTTCAGAAAATGAATTTGATTTCAATGGATCGTTTACCCAAAACATGGCGGGTTATTATCCGGTACCATTTTCTAAAAGATGCAAAATAATATGGAAGGGAGATATAAAAAGATTACATTTTTACCATGTAAATATGCGGTTGTATGAAAAGGGAACAAGGGTAAAAACGTTCAGTACTGAAGATATTCGGAAATTTTCAGAAGAAATAGAGCATGTCGGCCAAATTCTCAATAATACTGATTTAAATTATGATACAGGAAACGGAGACTCTGTCCATTTCGCTTCCCGTTTGGAAGCCGGTGAGGAGAAAGAAATACTGCACATTAACGGGGGTAAAGGCATTACCTGTTTTGAAATGCAGGTTATTGACAGTGATTTGGAGGAGGCTCTAAGGCAAACGGTATTGCGTATTTCGTTCGACGGTGCTTCCGATCCACAGGTACAGTCACCTGTAGGCGACTTTTTCGGGACAGCACCCGGCATAAATCCATATCAGTCACTGCCATTCACTGTTACAAAAGAGGGCCGAATGATATGCCGTTATTTTATGCCGTTCAGCGACTCGGTATCCATTAAAATTGAAAATCTGAGAGATAAGGCAATAACGGTTGCAGGAAAGGTGGTCACTGAAGAATACGACTGGGATAAAAACCGTTCGATGTATTTCAGGGCCAAATGGAGAGTCAGTCACGATATGAAAGCTTCAAATTTGCAGCCAAGTGACATTCCCTACCTTCAAACCAGCGGGAAGGGTGTATTTGTGGGAGCAGCGGCGCATCTCATGAATCCGTCGGATGTGCCATCGACCTATGGCAACTGGTGGGGCGAGGGCGATGAAAAGATTTTTGTGGACGGCAATCCGTCGCCGGTATTTTTTGGTACAGGTTCCGAAGATTATTTCAATTATGCGTGGTCGTCGCCCGATATTTTTTATCATGCCTATTGCGGGCAGCCCCGCAACGACGGACCGGGAACAAGGGGTTTTGTAACCAATTACCGGTGGCATCTTATCGACGATATTCCGTTTAAAGACCAGTTCGCATTTTACATGGAGTTATTGAGCCACGAGCCGGTTCCCGGTTTCAGCTATGCGAGGATAGCTTATCATTACGGCTTCAGGGGGATGCATGACGATAATGTTAGGATATCAAAAGGTGATGTCCGTAAGCCTGAATTGCCGGGAAAGTGGTTTCCACGTGCTGTTAAAGGCTCTGCAAATTCATTGTTTTACCAGGCAGAAGAATTGCTTTCCGGCGGGAATAAAAACACTGCAATGGTTTCCGGCTCCCTGTGGGCAGGTGGCGAGCTTTTGGAATGGCAGCCAAATCAAAAGGGCGAAAAACTGGTTCTCAACTTTCCGGTTTTGGAAGACGGCAAATATATAATCCATATAACGGCCCGCTTGTCAGGAGATTCCGGCCAAATTCGTGCAAAAATAAACGGTGTTGCTTTTAATTCGGACCAGGGGATAATCGACCTGGCAACAGGAGATGGAACCCTTTCACGAACACATCAGTCAGCGCCGGTCACTCTAAAAAAAGGCGCCTCTGTTTTAACACTGGAGTCGTTGGAGGCAAAACCTGTGGCAATTGATTTTATTTGGGTGCAGAAAAGCTATTATTGAATTTAAAAGGAGTCTATGAAAAACAGGTTTAATATACAAGTATTTAAAAAACTTCTCTATTGGATTTCCTGTCTGATTGTTGGCCTTATGCTGAATTCCCGGCAAGCAATATCTCAGGACCTTTCCTATCCGTTAGCCGGGGCCGATTCCTTAACTCCCTCACGTTCCCACTATTTTGACTGGATTAACAGTCAGTATGAAGGGACAACAGAACAACAAACCATGATCAACCTCGACTTTTTTCAATGGTTACATGATCAATATGGTATGAAGTTAGATATTTACTCTCTCGATGTCGGGAACATTGACGATGGTCCTTATACTGCCGGAGTCGGAAGGCTGATCCCTTATCATTACGGATCCACAGACTCACGGGAGTTTAAAGAGCAATTCCCCAATGGTTTTGCCCCGTTGGTGGAAAAAGCCGATTCATTTGGATGCCGGCTTGGTATATGGCTGGGACCTGATGGATTTGGAACAACACCTGAGGAAGAAAACAAAAGGAAGGATTTAATGGTAAGCTTCTGTCGTGATTATAATTTTCATTTGTTTAAACTCGATGGAGTTGCCGGTCCGTTTCGGGATGAAAAGGCAGGAATTTTAATCGAAACACTGAAAGAATGTCGCAAGCACACACCCGATTTGATAGTCAGTTCGCAAAGAATTGATTTCGGCGAAGCGGAACCGTATATTACACATCATCTTTGGGAAGGAGCAGAAACCTACGTGGACGTTTTTGTCAATAATCTTTCGACAGCGCCACATCATCGTGCCGGTTCACTGGAAAGGAAATTGACTCCCTATCTTGACCGGATGTTTGGTGATCATGGCGTTTGTTTTTCTTCATGTCTCGATTACTGGGAAGACGAGATGGTACTTCAGATGTTTAACCGAAGCCTGATACTTTCATCTCAGTTCTATGGCAATCCCTGGTTTTTGCGTGATGATGAATATTCCCGGTTTGCCCGTTTAATGAATTTGCAAAGGAAATACAGGGAAATTCTGGTTCATGGGTTTCAATTGCCGGAGCAACAATACGGTCCTTATGCCGTGTCGAGAGGTGATAACAACACCAGGTTGATTACTCTGCGGAACCTTTCGTGGGAGCCTAAAACCTATATGGTAAAGTTGGATGCCTCTCTGGGATTAAAACAAGTCAATAAAGTAAATGTGAAGCAATATCATCCAACAGAAAGAACGTTGGGGAGCCATAAATGGGGAAATACTATTCCGATAACAGTAGAACCGTATCGCACATGCCTTCTTAAAGTCGGTTCGTCCGAAGAAATTGAATTGGCAGTAAAAGGATGTGATTATGAAATTATTAGGGATATTCCGGGAAAATCTCTTCAAATTAACCTGATAGGTGACCCGGGAACAAAAACCAGGGTTGAGATTATACCCGGGCATCGGATGTTCGAAAAAGGTTCTATTGATGGCGAAGAGTACAGAATCAAAACTCTTGAAAAGGGGCTGGACATAACTTTTCCGGGGAAGATATTAACAAAAGAACCTCACCGCAAGTTGGGAGAACCGGATCGTTTGAGAGAATTACCGGCAGATGCCGAAGCTTTATTTGAGGCCACATGTTTTGCGGCTGACAATAACGCCCTTGAAGTACGTTGCATTCAACGCTCGGGAGATTCTAAAATTCCGGAAGTAAATGCATGCCGGCAAGCATTTTTTAATGATCCCATGTTCGTAAATCGTGGAATTTGGGATAAAAATTTATTTGACGGAGACCTGAATACCTTTTTCATGGCGAGGTTAAAAAATAAAATATTTCGTCTCGATTTAGGAGAAATTCAACCACTTGATGAGATTATAATTAAAATAAGGGATCGAGTGGAATATGATCTCAACCCTGAAATGAATTCTTTCTCGGAACAAGCTTATGCTGAAGTATCGGATGATTTGGCACAGTGGGATACGGTTCAGTTAGATTACCAGGGCGCAGGCACGATTGCACGCATACGCCTAAATGAAAATAAACCGGTTCGCTATCTTCGGATTACAGGTTCTCCAAGACGATTAGCTGAAGTTGAAGGGTATCTTAATGGCAAACAAGTTGACCGAACTAAATGGCGTGCGTCCAATCTTTTTGAGAGTTATAGAAATAACCCGGTAGAAAATGCCTGGAAATTTGAATTTACATTACAGGAGTTGGCACCTAACAGTTATTTATCGGTTGCGTTGAATGGTGAACATGGAAATGAGGGTGCTTACGCAGCGCTAAAAATAGGAGATCAATACATCGGGGCTCCTGATCGTGCGGTTTCATATCCGAGTAATACATGGGAATATTTCAATGTAGAGAGTGAAAGCAATTATACTTACTACTTTCCAATGCTTCCTGAATATACCGGAAAAAAAATAGAGGTGGTTATACTGGGGTTAAAAAATGGCAAAGCTCAATTTAAACCGGAAGTATGGCTTTCTGCATATCCTGATCCAAGAGAAAAAATATTAGTTGAACTTAACTAAATAATTAAAATGAAAACAAAAATATTTACCCGGTTCTTTTTCCTGTTATTACCGTTCGCTTTTGTTGGTTGTACGGAAAAAATTACAATTGAATCGTTGTTGGAGGAGATGTCTGATCGTGGGCAACTCACTTATTCTCCGGGAGGGCAATACAAGCTCAAACAAGCCAGCAGTTACAATCGCGAAACAGTGGCTAAGGGGGAACCAGGATGGTATGCCAATGGTGACATGTCGTATTTCGTGCGTGTAGAAACCAATAACAACCGCCGTGAGTTTGTATTGTTGGACCAGGATGGTCCCGGTGCCATTGTTCGGTGGTGGATGACCTTCTGGAGAGCTGAAAACGGTATATTAAGAATTTATTTGGATCATGATTCGATACCTGAAATCGAGGGTGCTCCGTTTGACATAATCAGCGGGGGAATGCTTGCAGAAGCCCCTTTTAGTCAATCAGTACCCGATGAAGCTCCGTTGAACGAACGGGGGCATAATTTATATGTACCTATTCCTTTTAACAAGCATTGTAAGGTAACGTACGAATGTGATTCGCTTATTGAAAAGGACAACCATTTCTGGCCCGATGTATTTTATAATATCTGTTATCGCGAATATGAAGATGGGACTAAAATAGAAACATTTTCAATGGAAGCGCTTCAAAAAGCAAAGCAATCGTTTGATAAAACAAAGGCCGCTCTGTTGGATGATTTTTCATCGGACAAAATCATAGAATCTTTTAATGAGGTGATACTCCCGGGTGATTCCATCCTGTTTTCTATCAATGAAGAAAATGCAGCGATTTCTTATTTAAACTTAAAAATAACAAGCTCAAACCAGGAACAGGCATTGCGTTCCACTGTATTATCCGCTGAATTTGACGGGCAACCTACAGTTTGGGTACCTGTGGGTGAGTTTTTTGGAACAGGTTATCAAATATTTCCACACAAAACCTGGGTGAATGAAACCACAGCGGAGGGGGAAATGTATTCGGGGTGGATAATGCCTTTTCAGAAACAGGGCAAGCTGGCATACACCAACTACGGAAATGATACCATTCAGGTGAAAGGAGAAATTGGTTTGTCGGCATACAAGTGGAAACCCAATAGTATGTATTTTGGTGCATGCTGGCACGAATACCGGCACCTGAAAACCCGAAACAGTAAAGACTGGTTTTTCGATATGAACTATGTCGATATTAAAGCGAAAGGCCTTTATGTTGGCGACCAGGTAACTTTATTCAATATGGCAAATACCTGGTGGGGTGAAGGAGATGAAAAGATTTTTGTCGATGGTGAACAATTTCCGTCAAGTATAGGTACGGGAAGTGAAGATTATTACGGGTATGCATTCGGCCACCCGGAACCATTCTCCAATCCTTTTGTTTCGCAGCCTACGGGAGCGGGAAATTTTGTACCGGGGATGACTGTAAATATGCGGCACCGTTCACTCGATGCTATTCCATTTAATACTTCGATTAGTTCAAATATTGAAATGTGGCATTGGGCACCAACATGTATAAATTATGCGTTAACTTCTTATTTTTATGTTCAGTCCCCATTCGGGATAAACATAGAACCCAATGTGGAAAGTGTAAAACAAACAGTCGCGACATCAAAAGATAACTTTTATAGTGATTCAGAAAGTGAAAATGATTGTTTTACTATTGAAGAGTTGAGTGATGATTCTCAGGATTAGTAAATTTCTTTTTTAATCGGATGAGAACATGAGTTTTCAATATTTCATCTAACCATTATATGCGAAGAAGTAAATTTATCATCGCTTTAATACTTGTGATTTGGTTCGTTATTTCATTTGTAACTAACATTATAGGGCCCATAATGCCAATTTTAATCGGCACTTATGAACTAAGTTTGACGATGGCGGCATTTTTGCCTTTTTCAATGTTCCTTGCATACGGGATAATGTCCGTTCCGGCCGGGGCAATAATGGAAAAATACGGTGAAAAAATGTCCATGTTAATCGCTTTTGGATTGACATTTACGGGGTCGTTTCTTTTTGCTTTAATACCATCTTATGAGATAGCACTGCCCTCATTATTTATAATCGGGATTGGAATGGCCATGTTGCAGGTTATTATTAATCCATTAATGCGGGTTGCAGGCGGAGAGGAACATTTTGCGTTTTTTTCTGTTCTCGGACAACTGGTATTTGGCGCTTCTTCGTTTATAAGTCCTCATGTATTTAAGTACCTGATGCACGAATTGTCCAATGATGCCGGGAACAGCAATTTATTTGTCTATTGGTTAAGCCGGATAACCCCGGAAGATCTCCCATGGAGCTCACTATACTGGATTTTTGCATTCGTTTTTGTATTGATGATATTAATTATCAGGTTCGTGAAGTTTCCTAAGGTAGATCTTGTTGAAGATGAAAAACCTGCTGCAATTGAAGTTTACAAAGGTCTTCTTAAAAAGCGGAATATAATATTCTTCTTCCTGGGGATAGTAACTTATGTAGGAACGGAACAGGGAATTGCGACCTGGATGAGTAAGTTTTTAATGACTTATCATGACGTTAACCCGGAAGGGGCGGGGGCTTCGGCAGTCTCCTGGTTTTGGGGATTAATGTCGGTAGGTTGTTTGTCAGGGTTGGTCTTACTTAAAATTTTGGATTCAAAGTTAGTCCTCCGTGTATTTACCGTATTGGCAATGTTTGCCCTGGGTATTGCCTTATTTGGTTCAACCACATTGTCTCTGATAGCATTTCCGGCCACTGGTTTTTTTCTCTCGGTTATGTTTTCAATCATATTCTCACTGGCCTTGAATTCTGAGAGGAAGTTCCACGGGGCATTTTCGGGGATACTTTGCTCCGGGATTTTAGGCGGCGCTTTGGTCCCCTTGGTTATCGGCTGGCTGGGAGACATGGTTGGCCTGAAAATGGCACTGCTGTTTCTCTTTATCACATTGTCGTATGTATTTAGCATATCTTACTGGGCAAAACCATTGATTAACAATAAAACTGTCAGACTGAAGCGAAAGTTCAAAAACAGCCTATATGGGACACAATAAGTTATATATCTGTATTTTAAATTCTATCAACAAAAATTAATAAAAATGATTAAATCAAAAGTTGGATTCATTGTTTTTGGTGTACATAAAGATGGTTTGCAAGATCCGGCAGGCACACCTTTTATTGACGAAAAATTAGTTGAAAACGCTAAAGATGCACTTACCGGAGCCGGGCTGGACCTGGTTGTTCATGACACCATTCTGGCAACAAAAGGCGAAGTAAAAGAATGCTTTGGCAAATACAAGAAAATGGATGACATCGATGCAGTTATTCTTTTTTCCGGAACGTGGGTGTGGTCGGCTCATATGATCGGGGGAATACGTGATTTTGCTGCTACCGGCAAAGGAATCGTCCTGTGGGTTAACCCGGGAAGCCAGGGCTGGAGGCCCGTGGGCGGACTGGTAATGCAAGGCGCAATGAAAGAGATTGGGCTTCCGCATAGATTTGTATATGGAAAATATGATGACCCCAAAGAATTAGAGAAAATTGTTTCGTATTGCCGGGCAAGCTCCCTTAAGAACAGGTTGAATATGAGTACGATAGGTACGTTTGGTGGTCGGGGTATGGGGCAGACTTGCGGGGTGGCAGATCCGTCACAGTGGATGAAAATGTTCGGAGTAGATATTGATTCACGTGATACGACTGACCTGTTGGAAGTGGCAAAGTCGTTCAGTAAAGACGAAATTGCAAAAACAAAAGAAAACATACAACATTATTTTGCTGAACCCATTCCCGATGGTGAACAGGCTGATCGTTCAATCAGTCTTTATATGGCCATTAAACAACTGGTTGAGTCGAACAATTGGGATTTCTACACTATTCAATCTTTCCCCGGCCTGGGCGATAATTACAGCGCAACCTGCTTTGCACAAAGTATGATACTGGAAGATGGGGTAGGAACATCGACCTTAGGTGATTTCAATACCGCACTCACAGTGAAATGCCTGACCGATTTGAGTGAAGAGCCGGTTTATTACGGCGATTTGCAACATATAGATAAATCGAATAATGAAATTAAAATAATTGGCGACGGCGCCTGTCCACCTTCACTGGCGGGGAAACTCGGTCCTGCCGGATTTGCAGAACATGGTATTCCCACAGAAGGTGAAGCGGGCGGTCTGTCCATTAAATTAGTATGCAAAGTCGGGGAAGGTGTACTTGCCAGGTTAGGCAGAAATAACGGACAGTTTGAGATGGTCATTACACGTTGTTCAATTTTTGAACCTCCGGCTGATCAGCTCGAAAAACGACAAAATGAATGCGGTATTCCATTCTGGCCGCACGGGTTTGTAAAGGCGGATTGTGACATCGATGCTTTGCTTCAGGCCTGGAATAATGAATACGCCTGCCTGGGTTACGGGGCGCATTTGTATGAGGAATTGATCGCCTTTTGTGAATTAACCGGGATAAAAGCTATTGCGCTGTGACCAGGAAGATCCACCTAAGTCATGCCTCCTGGGAGGTTGAATGCCTCCCGGAGGATGGGGCAAGAATTTCATCCTTAAAATACAAGGGATATGAATTATTGACAACAGCCCCTGTTAAATTTATTCCTCCGAAAAAGGACTACGGAGAATATGAAACCAGGCCGGTTTACGGATATGATGATTGCTTTCCCACAGTTACTGCCTGTCAGTATCCAAATGAAAATCTTCAATGCAGGGATCATGGACAATTATGCTGGCAGAGTTGGACTGTTGAGAAAAAGGTTGGACAACTGATATGTTCCACACAATTGACAGAACTCCCGGTAGAGTTTGTGAGGGTGCTGGTATTCACAGAAGATAAGATTTACTGGCATTTTGAAGTTAAAAACAGATCGGGGAAAGCAATTGAGTTTCTCCACGTAATGCATCCGTTAATGCGCCTGGATAGGGTCGATAAGGTTGATGTTCCCAAATTTGGTCATGTGGTGGATGAAGATAATCAATCTTTTCTTGAATTGAAGGACTCGCAGGAAGTGAACGGTTTTTTACGGGGTGTCGCACCCGGCGCTTACAGGATGCTTTTGTTAAAAGGAATAAAAGGTGATAAAACCAAAATAACTTTCAGTAATCAAATGTCTCTTGAAATTGATTTTGACCATAAGCTTTTTCCAACGTTTGGTATCTGGTGGAATAATAACGGCTATCCGGACGAAGAAGGAATCAGACGGAACGAATGTGCGTTTGAGCCAATACCCGGATTCAACAGTAATTTGGAGGAATCATACTGCAAAGAGACATACCTGACAGTGCCTGCTTCAGGATCGTTCCAATGGGAAATTAGCTGGAGAATAAATCAATAAAGTAAAACTAAGAAAAAGCAGAATCGTTATGCCTTTAATAACAGCTCGTGAAGCGGTTTTAGATGTTCATGCCCAGGCTGCTCAAAACAAATGGGTTATACCTACAATCTGCACAGAAAACTTAACCACTACAGAGGCAATATTGTCTGCTGCATTACAACATAGCAGAACCATAAACCGACCTGACATTCCCATCACTGTGGCTATCACTAATCAGTACAGCCACCGAAGCCAGTCGGTTAATTATACCCACACAAAACGATGGGATATTGGCTTACGACTTTTTTTAAAAGAATTGGAGGTATTGACTGGCAAAGGGTCTCCTTTTGAAAAACTCAGTGTAATGGTACATCTTGATCACACGCAGTGGGATGCGGATGAAGCTTTGCTGCGGTGGGACATGGGACAGTTTTCATCCATTATGTATGATGCTTCCCATTTACCGTTCGAGGAAAATATAAAAAAGACCGCCCGATTTGTAGAAAAAAATGGCCATAAAATTGTCGTGGAAGGAGCCTGTGATGAGATTGTTGATGCTACAGGAAATGAAACAAGTGACCTGACGACACCGAAAGATGCTGCAAATTACCTGAATCGTACTAACGTAGATTTTATTGTTGCCAACCTGGGCACCGAGCATAGGGCAAATACGGCAGATCTGGAATACCAGGGCAGTCTGGCAAAACAGATCGCTGAACAAACCGGCCCAAGGCTGGTCTTGCACGGTGCTTCTTCGGTGCCGGCAAATCAGATAAAGAATCTTTTCAATGATGGTATTGCCAAAGTAAATATCTGGACCAGGCTTGAACGGGATAGTTCCCCTGTACTTTTTGAAGATATGGTTATCAATGCTTCCAAAATTATTGGAAAGGAGAAGACAGATCAGATGATTGAAATGGGGCTGCTTGGAGATTATGTTGATATGTCCTCAGATAAATCAATTTCGCACTATACAACGGCCTACAGGCAAAATATCATTTTTACAAAAATGGAGGAAATTGTTTTAGAATACCTTCATCTCTGGTACACTTAAAAAGTTGGCTATGTGCTCTTATATGGGGATTGATATAGGAACGAGTGGATGTAAAGCTGTTGTTTTCGATGAAAACGGCGAACAGCTTTCTGCTGCCTACCGGGAATATGATATTTTTTTAGGAAAAGAAGGATGGGCAGAATTAGATACTGACGAAGTGATTGAAAAATGTTTTCAGGTAATTCGCGAGTCAGCAACAACAGTTACTCCCAAAATTGTAACGGGCATCGGAATATCCAGCCAGGGAGAGGCTTTTACAATCATTGACAAAAACGGGAAAGCACTTTGCAACGCATTTGTTTCATCTGATATCAGAGCAAAAGAATATGTAACCCGCTGGACCAAAGAATTTGAGGACGATAAGTTGTACCGGATTACAGGACATACACCTCATCCCATGTTTTCCTTGTTTAAATTGTTGTGGGTAAAAGACAATATGCCTGCCATTTGGGAGAATGCATATAAGATTTTATGCTTTGAGGACCTTTTGGAATACAGGCTCGGTATCAAAGATCCGGCGATTGGATGGTCTCTTGCAGGAAGGACAATGCTATTCGATGTTGTAAAGCATTGCTGGAGTAACGAAATTATTGAAAAGGCAGAAATCAAAAGCAGTCAGCTTTCCAGACCGTTACAATCCGGGTCGGTAGCCGGATATGTGGACAAAGGCATAGCCCGACAACTTAACCTGTCAGAACAAACATTTGTTGTCACAGGTGGGCATGACCAGCCTTGTTCGGCATTAGGTGCAGGCGCCGTGAAGCCGGGCATGGCTGTATATGCTGCCGGAACGGTGGAGTGTGTAACACCTGCCTTTGAAACCCCCGTTTTCAATGAAAAACTGCGGAAAAATAACTACTGCACTTATGATCATGTTGTCGAAGGTTTGTATGCTACGGTCGCTTTTAGTTTGACAGGAGGAAACCTGTTAAAATGGTTTCGTGATGAGTTTGGGCAAAAAGAGAGAGAAATTGCAGATAGAACAGAATCCGATCCCTTTCAGCTTTTGCTTGATCAAATGCCGTCTCATCCTACCAGGCTTCTTGTTCTTCCGTATTTTACACCTTCAGGAACGCCCTATTTCAACACATTTGTTAAAGGGGCCATTTTAGGGCTCGATTTATCGACAAAAAGAGGAGAGGTATTAAAGGCACTTATGGAAGGACTGGCTTTTGAAATAAAGTTGAATCTTGAAATTCTGGAAAAGGCAGGTTATAAAATAAATAAACTGACTGCAATTGGAGGTGGAGCAAAATCATCTGTTTTGAATCAACTGAGAGCCGATATTATCGATAAACCAATTTCCACACCCGATATAACAGAAGCTGGTTGCCGTGGAGTTGCCATGCTTGCAAAAGCCGCTCATTTCTCTGAAGACATTCATCATATTGAAAAAAAATGGGTTCGCCCGGCATCTACCTTTCATCCCCAAAATTCGAATTTCTATCGCGGTAAATTTCAACAATTCAAAAAAATCTATCATGTTCTCAAACAGGGGATATATATCTAACAGAGGCTTTTAAAAAGTCAACTCTTCTTTTTTTATACGGAATCATCTAAGTAAATGAGTAAAATATTAATTTTCGGCGCCGGGAAAATAGGCCGGTCTTTCATTGCCCAATTGTTTGGTCATGCGGGTTATCAAATTGTATTTGTGGATTCAAATTTTAAGTTGGTTACATTGTTAAACCAAAAGAAAAATTATAATATAGTTGTAAAAGGCGAAAATGAGAAAATTATACCTGTTGAGAATATCCGGGCGCTCCTTTTATCGGAAAAAGATGCGATTATCAAAGAAGTTTGTTCAGCATCCGTTATAGTAACCTCCGTTGGGAAGGAGGGATTGAATTCCGTTTTTCCAATTTTGGCAGAAGGTTTGTCCGCTCGCAGGAAAGTAAGGCCAACTCAGTTAATCGATATTATCATTGCTGAAAATATTCGGAATGCAGCTATCCTTTTTAAAAAAGAATTGAAAAAATATTTAAAAGAAGATTTTCTTATCGATAAATATGTCGGGCTTGTGGAAACCAGTATAGGTAAAATGGTACCTGTTATGTTGGAAAAGGATTTGCGTGAAGACCCTCTTCTGCTCTTTGCGGAAGAATTTAATACACTATTAGTTGATTCCAATGGGTTTATAAGTTCTATTCCCGAAATAGAAGGATTATGCCTAAAAGAAAATTTTAAAGCATGGGTGGATCGGAAATTTTTCATCCATAATCTTGGTCATGCTTCGGCGGCTTATTTTGGTTTTCAGGTAGTTCCGGATGAGAAAATGCTTTGGAAAGTATTGCAAAATCCGGTTGTTTATCAAAAAACTTATAATGCGATGTTGCAATCGGCAAAAATTATTCAAAGTAAGTATCCGGAAGAATATTCGATGAATGACTTACATAATCATATTTTGGATTTATTGGACCGGTTTCGAAACAAATGTTTAAAAGATACAGTGTATCGTGTAGGATGTGATTTATACAGAAAATTAGGGAAAAATGACAGACTTGCAGGGGCAATTCATTTGGGCGCTGAACAAAATCTACCTTTTAACTTCATTCTTGATGCATTAACTGCTGGGTTTCAATTCAGAGCCAGCGATGAAAAGGGTAATATTTTAGATTCTGATAAGAACTTTTATGATGAGATGAATAGAATCGGAATTAAAAATTTGTTCTGTAAAATAACCGGAATCAAAAGCTCAACCATAAACAAATTTACATGTCATAATGATTTTACTCTCTGCGATTTTAAAAGGAAACTTGAGTAAATAATAGTAACAGTTTCCTTTTCTTCTTTCTCATAGGTAAAATTTACTTAAATCAATTGTTATTTAAGTTGAGTATTTTCGTGTTACAACTGCACTGTAATAAGCAATTATCATAAACGCAACAGCAGGCACCCAAAATGCGAGTTTGATACTGCCCGACTGGTCGGAGACAATTCCCTGGATTTGGGTCAACACTGCTGCCCCGGCAATTGCCATTACCATACCAGCTCCACCCATTTTTGTATCGTCTCCAAGACCTTTCATACCTAATCCGTAAATTGTAGGAAACATTAACGACATACATCCGGATATTCCCATGAGAGCATAAACTCCAATCCATCCTTTACCATAAATTGTTACAACACTGCAAACAATGGCAAGTAATGCAAGGAATGTTAATATATTTCTTGGTTTTATATATTTCATTAAACCAGTACTGATAAACCTGCCAAGTACAAAAAGTATAAGCGAAATAATATAGTATGTTGCACCTGCCTGCTCGGGTGTTCGTGGTAAAAAGGCCTTAATACCCAGCCATTCACTTAAGTTATAGAATCCGGCTGCAACTGGTTCGACCCCCCTGAGCGTTGATATTATCTTTTCAGAATCAGCATTGTCACCTAATTGATTAACTATGAGCTCAAGATCTAATTGCTGCATAGCATATCTGATAATAAACGACCATACGGCAATTTGCGCCCCTACATAAAAAAACTGGGCAATCACCCCCCATACATAATTTTTGTTTTTTATCAACCTTGCAAAGGTGCCTTTAAAGTCCAGCTTTTTGTCTTCCTCTTTAGCATAAGGCATCCGTGTAAAATAGATGGCAAGCAGAATAACCACCATCACAAGACCCAGGCCCATATATGTAGTAGTTACCGCATTCAACTCCGTTCCCTGAATCTTAACCAACTCAGTCAGTGGAAGGGCCGCCCTTTCATCTGCACTTAAAGTATTCAGTTGCGATAAAACAAAGACCTGACTCAACACTACGCCTGTAATTGCACCAAACGGGTTGAATGATTGCGCAAAATTGAGGCGTTGTGTCCCGGTTTGTTCAGGCCCTATGGCATACACGTACGAATTGGCTGATGTTTCCAAAATGGATAACCCGGCAAAAAGAATAAGAAGTGCCAGTAAAAACATCATAAAGCTGATGTTTATATTGACACCGGCCATAAGCAAAGCCGGGTAGAACATAAATGTTCCAAGCGCATACAATCCGAGCCCTAACATCACCCCGGACTTGTAAGTATATTTTTTGATAAAAAGGGCAGCCGGTATGGCAAATCCTCCGTACCCAAACAGGTAACAGGCCAGTTGTATCCAGGCTGTTTTGGAATCGGTAAGGCTCATAATCCGCTTGAATGCTGCCAGCATCGTGTCGGTCATGTTATTGGGTATTGCCCAGGCAAAAAACAATGTAGTCAAAAGAATAAATGGCCAAACAATTCCTTTAGGTATAATTTGTTGCTTTTCCATAGGATAAATAGATGAATATTTTATTTGAACTTATCGGCTATTGAATACAGGTTGAGGTCGAAAAGTTCATTAACAAGCTTAGCCATTTCCACAGGATCTCCCTGCACATGCACCACCCGCTGGATATGAGTGAGCGACTCGCCGGGTTGCAAATTTGCAGCTGGTGAAGAAGTCTCTATCTCATAAAATGGTCCCATGATGGAACCATCTTCCAAAGGACCATCGTTGTATGCATTGATGGCATCTCCTGCGTAGGGATATTCCTGATCGCCCCATGTTGAGTTCACAAAATCCATGGACTTTGCAGGCAGGGACCCCCAAACCAATGTAAGAACATTTTCCTCTGAATCGTAACTTCCACAGAGGTTTGTTGCCCTATCCGGCGGAATGCCGATCTTACTGCGGTATTTCCCGTCGATTTTAAAATAAACGGTACCAGGCTCTACAATTAGCCGGTCTGAAGGTACTTTCCCAAAATATTCGTCGTTTACCACCGGTCCTTCTGCCTCTGTTCTGTAAGGTATAAAAACAGTGGTAGTCGGTGAGGGGTTAAACATTGACAATATCCATATAGATAACAGACCGCTTTCTTTGATCCAGGCATTATCACCAATATTGGTTATTGTATTTTCTGACTGATAGGCAACTACATCGAAAATACCTGCCGGGAAATTGAAATTGAACAGGGTAGTAAGCGAATCCCCCGATAATAAGCTAACAGTACGTTCAATATCTAACAGAAATTTTGTGCCTGAAGCATTTATTAGTGATGTCGTTTTTGCTAATTTCACACTGCCAGGTTCTTGCATTTTAATGTCAAATTTTTCCGTATCGATTACCGCAGGAACTTTCCAATTTTTATGAATTTGTTCTTTCCCTTGTTCAAAATAGATGGAGAAAGGCCCGCCTTCAGGCCCCAGCCAGAAACGCTCCTCCCCGCCAACCGGGTTGAACTGGTCGTTTACTTCACCCGATTCTATCAGCTTATAATTAATCCAGCCAAAGCTTGTTCCCTGTTCATTATTGGCTGAAGATGTCATCACTCTTCCCTGATAACCGGGGGCAATGAGCACTTTGGCTTTTGAATTGGTTTCTGTTAGTTCTATAATTTCTATATGATTTTCTTTTAAAAAAGCCAAATCATATCCGTAGGTTCCCTTTTCGAACCCGTTTATCTTTTCTTTCACTTCATTTGAATTTTTACGTCCGGAAGAGGTACAGGCAAGCAGAAAAAACAGGGGAATAGCCCATGTCATCTTCATTATTCTAAAAATCGTTGTATTCATTTTATTCAGGTATTTTGAAAATTTCAATCGTATATAGGTCCGTAAGTTTTACATGCCCTGTAGTCTGCTCCTTCCAGGTCGCTCCCAAAGGAATTCCAGGCACTGGGACGGAAAATTTTATCCTCCTGCACATTGTGCATGCACACCGGGATGCGCAGGATGGAAGCAAGGGTAATCAAATCTGCCCCGATATGCCCATAGGATATAGCACCGTGGTTGGCACCCCAATTTGCCATCACCGAATAAACGTCCTTAAACGGCCCTTTTCCGCCGGTACGCGGAACAAACCAGGTGGTGGGCCAGGTGGGATCGGTTCGTTTGTCGAGTACATCATGGATTCCTTCCGGTAGTTCCACTGTCCATCCTTCGGCAATTTGCAACACCGGCCCCAGTCCTTTGGAAATATTCACGCGCGACATGGTCACCGGCATATGCCCTGCGGTTTTAAACTGAGAGGAAAAACCTCCTCCCCGGAAATACCCAAGATTGGCCGGGCACCATTGGGTGTTGTCGAGGCATGCCTGCGCTTCTGCTTCGGTGATTTCCCAGAAAGGTTTCATCGCAGGATTGCCGTCTTTGTCTCGCTGCTGTGCCGTGGCATCCAGGGTTGTCGATCCGGAATTTATCAGGTGAATAACTCCCTGTGAGGCAAGCCCACTCAGCGCTTTACCTGTCACTCTCTTTACCGATTCAGGACTCCAGAATGTGCGTACATCCGAGAATATCTGGCTGGTATTGGTCAGCAGGTGCCCCATCAACATGGAAATACCATTGAGCGAATCATTTTCGGTGGCTACTACAAATGGCTGCCGGATACCGTTCCAGTCAAATGAAGAGTTAAGAATGGCTTCGGAAAAATCACCATTCGGGAAAAAATCGTTCCAGTGACGCTGTCCCTGAAACCCTGAAATCAATGCATTTCTCCCTTTTGCTTCTTCTCCGAATCCTGCTTCCTTCAGTTTAAGGTTTCCAATCATCAGGTCGCGAATGATAAGCGTCATTTTAACGACCATTTCCCATTCCCGGTCTTTTTGCTCTTTTGAATGTCGTATTTTTTCAGCGTTGTTATCAAAACCCTCTTTGCAGTTTCTTTTGGTCCATGCAAGGGCTTTTTCAAATTCTTCCTTGTCGAAAATTCCTTCTTCAACACGCCGGTGGATTTCGGTCATATCTACAAACTCCGTTCGCATCCCGAAATAGTCCTGAAAAAAATTCGCATCCACCATCGACCCGGCAATCCCCATCGAAGTATATCCTAAGGACAGGTATGATTTCCCTTTCATCTGGCCCACCGCGAGGGCGGCTTTTACAAAACGCAGAATTTTTTCCTTTACATCTTCCGGGACAGATGTATCATCAGAGTCCTGCACATGGTGCCCGTATATACTGAAAACAGGCAATCCTTTTTGCGTATAGCCTGCCAGTGCAGCTGCAAGGTAAACAGCCCCGGGGCGTTCAGACCCGTTGAATCCCCAAATTGCTTTGGGAATCAACGGATCAGAATCCATTACCTCACTTCCATAACACCATGCAGGAGTTACAGTCAAAGAAACACCAACCCCTTCTCGTTCAAACTGGTCGGCGCATCTCGCGGCATCAGCAACACCTCCGATGGTGGTTTCAGAAATTACGCATTCTACCTTTTCTCCCGATGGAAAGCGAAGGTTGTTTTCTATTAAATCTGTTGCAGATTTGGCCAGGTCCATTGTTTGCTTTTCAAGCGATTCACGCACTCCTCTTTCCCGGCCGTCGATAACCGGGCGAATACCGACTTTGGGCAACCGACCTATCAACCTATTACTCATATCATTTCAATTTTTTTGTAATAATTTTGGTTTTCACTTTATTATGATTTGGTTTATCTTACTTCCAGTTCTTTCCATGCCGGCAGTTTGGGAAATTTTGAATGAGGTTCAGCCTGGTACCAGAATGCAACAGAAGAAATGTCGGATTTTTGCGGCAGATATCTTCCTCCATGCCTCCATCCTTGTCCCAAATCCCTTGCAGCATAGGTTGCGTTTGCAGTATTTCTGATCGCATCCGGATCCGGAATCGCCATTCTGCCTTTTCCCCCGTAAAGTTTTCGGGACTAATGGAATGCGTTTTGGCATCGGACAACCGGTAAAGATTGCCCATGTTCATATCGAGGCCATTAAATCCTGACTGGGCGTATAATTGACCAGCGACTAATGAGACGATAAAAACAAGAACGATTCGTTTCATAATTCATAAATTTTTAATTAATCGATTAAACATCATATTAAATTTTTTGCTAGCAGGAAGCGCGTTCAACCAATCGGTGCGTCAATTCAATTTGTACTTTTTTTCTTGATCCTTTAATCTGGTCGAGCAGTATTTTAACCGACTCTTTTCCCATTTCTTCAAGCGGTTGTTGAATATAAGTCAGCGGAGGCTCAAAAAAATCAAAAACCTCGTGCCCGTCAAATCCTATAACCGCCAGTTCTTCAGGTACTTTAATATTGTGTTTCCTTATGGCATACAGCCCGGAAATGGATAAAGCGTTAGTTGCAAATAGCAACGCATCCATTTTTCTTTCTGTAAGAAGGTCTTTCATTGCTCTCTCCATTTCACTTTTTGCATGGTTGTATCTTATTTCTTTCACAACAACCCCATTTGCAAGTCCATGGTCTTTCATCGCTTCCCGGTATCCGCGTATTCGTTCCTGCATGTGCACCAGTAACGATTTATAGGCAACCATATTCACCTTCTTATAACCCTTTGATATAAAACAATTTACGGCGGAATAAGTAGCCATATAATTGTCCAGAACTACCCGGTTTGTCGAAATATCAGGTAGGTATCGATCTATTAAAACTACGGGAATATCCCCCAGCATAAGCGATTTAATCTGTTCGGCACTTCCTTCAGAAGGGGTTATTATTAATCCGTCAACCTGCCTGTTAAGGAGGGTATCAATTAATGCGGCAGACTTTTCACTGTTTTCATCAGAACTCCCGAAAACAACCGTGTAGCCCGACTTGGCCGCTTCGTCTTCAATCACCCGTGCAAGCTGCCCGAAAAATGGATTCGAAATGTCAGCAACAATAAGTCCAATTGTATTTGTAGAACCCTTCCGCAAGCTACGGGCTATCTGGTTAGGTTTATATTTCAATTCTTTTGCCGCCTTGTGAATCTTCTGCACAACTTCTTTACCGACTCGCTTCTCTTTTTCCAAACCATTCAGTACATAAGAAACAAGGGCTGTCGATACCCCAACCTTATTGGCAATATCTTTCATTGATACTCTTTTTGACATACCTTCGCTTAAAAAATGATAGATTTACCTATTCGCTTATTTTAGATTGTCAATGACAAAAATATGCTTAAACGATTAATCAAAAATATAATTTCTGATGTTTTATAACATATTTATGGGCAATTTTCAAATTACTCCATGAAGTTGTTTAGAGTTGATACGCAAAATGTTATTAAATTAAGGGCAATGTACAGGATTCAATTCAAATCGTACCAGAACTGCAATAGAAGCATCTAACCAGGCATTTGTGCATTCTACAACAAACCTGCATTTATACAGCAATTCATCAAAAAAATGTTCTTCCACTGCTATCCCGCTGGATTGAATACCGCCAATCATTTTTTCTACTGTTGGGTCAATGTCAAAAGCATCATTATAATTGCCATCAACCAAGTCGTTACAGACCAGAGGTGTGTCCCGCAATCATTTAAAATCAGCATATTACTGGTTGTTGACTTCATCCTCTCTTGATATGCGACAGTCTGACTGCTCTGCTTGACCGGCGTATGAGTAACGCCCTACTAGATGCTGGACATATCCAAAAAATGTTTGTATTTTCTCAAAAATGTATTGCCAAGTTCTTTCCCCGCTCCCATCTTTGCATCATCTTTGATTGTGGTGGAAAACACTTTGCAATTGATACTCAACTTTGAAAAACTGTTTCATGAGAATCTGCCGCTTGACACCCTGCTTTTAATCTATAAAAAATAGCCTCAAATACCTGATATAGTTCAACTTTATTATTTTTCATCTCATTCTCAAATATCAGATCTGCGCAAATCTCCTTTTTATCATACTTTTACTCAACACTATTTTTCTGAAAAAATGCACTTTATTCATTGACAATCAACCACATGGCATCGTTCTTTCTTTTCAACAATCGACTATTAACAACTTCCATAAATTGTTCTGAAAGTTTTGGAGATATAGTCAAGAAATGGCTGTATCCTTTTATCCATTGGACAAAGTTTATTTTTAAGTGACACTAAAAATCGCCCTATTTTCTGGATAAGACACTCATCTAAGAAGGAATGGTGGATAATTTCGGTATTTCCTTTTGAACCGCATTTTACTCTGAAGAATTGATTTTTTGTAGCTCTTTTTATCATCAAGAACTATTTTGGACCACCGCATTGGGCAATGTCATGCGCAAAAAAGTATCGGTGTACCGAAAACATTCCTTATCGAAATTTTGCAAAATTTTGCGAACTCCGAATTTCAGGTATTCAACCAACCATATCGAGAACCTTATGAATACGCATTAGCATCTTGTATCTCGGAAATGATCAATTGCTGTATTCATTGCTCTCGATTAAATCAACCCAGTCGTTTTCGGCGAATTTTGCCACTTTCATGAAGATGTTGTTTTTATCGGCTAACAGGTAGTTCGTGTAATTGTAACCACCGGTGCCGGGATCAGTTCCAGGTTAGCAGCAACAATAAAAAAAAGAGCTGCAACAAATTGCTGCAACCCTTTCCTTTTCAGTGAACC
>CAZLGT010000044.1:0-9224 GCA_964559175.1 uncultured Mariniphaga sp.
TGCAGCGCACCGTAATATTTCTTTCTGGTTCATCATTCATCATTCGACATTCATCTTTCCCCGTCAAAAGGCCGGGCAGGCTTATTCGATATTTCTTATTTTCTTTTCCTGCGTTAGCTGCGCCGGCAGTCCAAACGAAATGCAATCCGCAGTTACTCCCGATAGCTATCGGGACTGCGGGTCCCGTTTGGGCACGGCTCTCTGCTCTCCGCTCTTCGCTCTTTTCTCCTTGCTCTTCGCCCCATGCCCTCTGCACTCTGCTCTCTGCTCTTAGCTCTTCGCCCCATGCTCTCTGCCCCATGCTCTCTGCCCTTTGCTCTCTGCTCTCTGCTCCCGCAAAGCCCAACGTGCCCCTGAGGCTGCTGAAAAAAGATAAGATAATGGTGATGGCAGCAGCCCCGGGACAATCGCCGAAATTAAAACCACCTTCCCGCGGCAATGGGGAAAGGGCTTTATGTGGTAATATGTTGTATATATTTTTCATTTCTTATTCGGTTACTTTTATGATTTTCGGTCGTGGTGTGATGTAAATATCTCTTGTGACCGGTAAACTTTCGTTTCCGTGACAATCAAAAAGGATATAAGTTATGGTGTGTTTTAGTGTCGTGTAATTTACCCTGTCGCCCCAGAGTTCAAAATCATTGGGATGTGTTGAGGGTTGACCTGAGCCTGAAATGGTAGTTCCTCCAACGCCGTTTGGTGTAAGTGCATCGAAGGTAATGGTCCATTCTATGGTATAACCATCAGTTGGCAAGCAACAGTTATCAGAGTAGCCAATGGCGGCCAAATTGAGATCAAGACCCTCATTCCCGCTGATGAAGAGGAAAAAGTCTTCCACTGCTCCGTCATCTATCGGATAAGGATCAGGCGCTGCCCCATTATGGTCGAGATAGCGGAATAAATCGGTCGTGTAAACCGCCTGGTAGAGCATGTCCACGCATTCTGTAAAATCTGATGGTTTGTCGAAGACAGGTGGCGAATTGTCTTCCACAATTATTGTTTGTACACATTCATATTCTCCGGCAATATTTTTAACATGCCATGTGATGGTTGAAGTACCCATCGGAAAATTGTAATTGCCGAGATCGGGTGGATAGGGATTGGCATCGGAGCTGGTATAGGTCCCGGTAACGGTTGCAATTCCTGATGCAGCAGGGAAAGTGATGGTCCAGGTCCACACAATGGGGTGGGTACCCGAAACAAGAGTTGGGGTCTGAGGCGATACTTCAGCTGTACAAACGTTTGGGTCGGTATTTAATGCCAATGGAGTAGTCAAAACAGTACAATCGAGTACTGGCGGGTCGTTGGGCGCCACAATAACGGTAAAACTACAGGTTGATGGATTGCCGCAATCATCAGTGGCTGTGTAGGTAATGGTGTTGGTTCCTACCGGAAACTGGTAATTGACCGGAATTTTCCCGGGTTGATTTGTTTTGTTCCCATTACCCGCACTATTTACCAGCGACCAGGTTAAAGTTACTGTACCTTCAGGAACACATTCCTCCGTATTGTCTGAATAAATTGGGTCAGGCAGCGTTAAAGTAGCGTAAGTTTTGCCCGGATCGGCATCTGCTTCGATCAAGTTGTTTTCAATATTGCAATCCAGGGCAGGAGGAATGTTGTCTTCAACTGTAATGGTTTGAACCTTTTCAGTCCGGTTGCCACATATATCTTCCAGCCACCAGGTACGTTTAATGATAAGTTTACCATCACAATCTCCATCTGAAATTACATCGTTATACTGAGCGTTAAAGTTTTCAGGAGGTGTGCAGTTGTCAGCTTCATCCTCCACATCACCTGTCACTGTTACGCTTGCATTGTAACTGCACAAATCATTGATGTAAATTGTAATATCTTCCGGGACAGTAAAAGTTGGGCCTACATCATCAATCACTGTTATTTCCTGGTTGTAAACCACATCACCACAAACAATTTCAAATGTCCAGGTTCGGTAAATTATCAATGGGTCGCCCACACATCCACTTCCTCCATTATCGGTTTCTTCAAACAAAGAGGTAAGTTCGCCCAGGCAGGCATGGGTTCCAATCAGCGGGGTAAGCTCCGGAACGTCTGTGATGCATTTGTATTCTGCAGTTGTTGCAGGCTCAGGGGTTAAAGGATCGAGACTAATCAGGTTATCGTTGATAACCAGCACTTCAACAATAAAAGGAACACCTTCGCAATCACCCACTTTTGGAGTAACGGTATAGCGAATAACAGGGCAAACATTCATATCATTGCTGGTAATGGTTTGCTGAATGGAAGAACCACAGCCAGAGACACAGTCACCAAAACCCGTTGCCGAACCCTGAATCAATTGGGCAGTCCAGGTGTAGGTAATTGTTGCCGGGTCGATGGGTTCATCTGCATTGTTTAAGCTTACCAGCTGAATATCAGTAGTCTCACCTGTACAAATGGTAACTTCAGCATTTTGCCCAAATGGGATGGGATGAATGGTAAAAAAAGCGGGTTCGCGGCAGTCATTTCCTCCACATTCAGCATAAAATATATAAGTTCCGGGGGTTGATGTATCAGATAATCCTGAGCCTGGTACTCCAACCGGATTAAATAAGTAACCATCGCCAAGAACTGTTGTAGAGGTTTCTGTTAAATACCATTTTATATCGCCGGACTCAATAAAACGCATTTTGCTACCCCCGGTTTTATGAAACTTATAATCTCGACTTGAATTTGATGATACAACGATTGAATAGTAGTTTCCTGATGTTAAAATATTACCAGGTATAGTTTGCTGATTTCCTTGACCAACATCTGAATACATTCGAATAAAATTATCAGCAGGAGACGAATTATTAAACGGATAGTGATATAATGTAATATGCCAGTCTCCCGATTGGGCTGATGGCCATACTCTAATATTTCCTCCACCGTCATAAATAAAAGAAATTACTTCATAGTATTCTCCATTGGTGCCTGGAATATAAGTAGTATTATTGGTTGATCTGTAATAAGGTTGAAGAGAAGTACTTCCATCAATTTGATTTGCATTTGTTGGAGACATACACAC
This sequence comes from uncultured Mariniphaga sp., assembly GCA_964559175.1. Taxonomy (GTDB): domain Bacteria; phylum Bacteroidota; class Bacteroidia; order Bacteroidales; family Prolixibacteraceae; genus Mariniphaga. The sequence goes on from CAZLGT010000044.1 coordinate 3,029, forward strand.
TTGGGTACCAACACCTGTAAGACCTTCTCCCTGGGGTACAGAAGCATTTTGACAAATGGAATAATTTGTAGTTTCCACGGCTTGCGTCCCGATAGTAACCTCAAAAATGACCTCACAGCCCGGACTTGCTGAATTACGTGCTCCGGCGTAATAAGTTCCTAATGACAGGTTTGATTTTGAACTGGAACTTACCCAGGTAGCGCCGTTATCATAGGTGTATTCAATTGAACCGATGTCAATTCCCTGAAAATTAGCATTAATCAGTGATGCAAAAATCGTAATTATACCATCGTTTCCGGTCGCACAATTTGTTGTAACAGTGATGGTTGGTATATCAAAGATTTTTACAATGACCTCTTTTTTTACCTCACATTGTCCAACGTCGCCATTGGTTATAGACACTTCAAAACTCTGCTGGCCTACCGCAGGATCATATGGTGATTCAAGGGGTAAAATTGTAAACACACCGGTAGAATTTGTTTGTACCACAGGTTCAGCTCCGGCTGGATAGGTTCCACTGATGTATTCCAGCTTGTAAACAGGGGTTTCAGTTCCTGTATTGCTTGCGTTTACGGTAATTGTATATTCATTGCCTTTGCAAACTTCTATGGGCGGAATATCCTCAATCTCAGGCACCGGATATACATTCATCTGAACTGGTTCACCTGGTGCCTCACAATACTTATTTCCTTTTAATTTGACCCTTACAATACGGCGGTACCATGTGGTTTGGTAAATAACTGGTGGATTGTAGTCTTGAGCTGTGGCGCCTGCAATAGTTGTAAAACCCCCTGTTGGTCCGGTGGTGCTGCTTTGCCAAATATAATTTTGAAATGAAATTGGTGCCTCATAAACATTTGTTTGATCGCTCCCATTTATAATTCCCGGATTATCGCCGGCACAATAGTTTAAATCAGGGTCAGATGCTTCAATGGTTCCCGGATCGTATTTCCCAACAAACAGTTCATGAATAACATAATCCGAGCAGATTACTCCGTTAAGCACTGATGTTGCCACCCTGCGATACCAGGTTGTGTTTTCAGTTCCAGCAGGGGGCGTATAGGTTTCTGTACTTACTTGAGGTAAAATCTCAGTAAAATTTCCTGTTGGGCCTTCAGTGCTTACAAACCAGCTATAGGTTGTTGTGCCATCACCCGTTGCAGGACTTGTACTGGTAATTGTTACCGGGGCGTCACCCAGACAAATTTCCTGGTAATCTGCTATTCCACCCGGATTTACATTATTTACAAATACGTTTTCAGTATTACTGATGTTTTGACAACTGTTGCCGTTGAGTGTGGACGTTACAATTCTACGAAAGAAAAGATCGTTTGTTAATGAACCCGGTTGAAAATTTTGGCCGGTGGCACCGGTTATCTGTGTCCAGGACGAAGTCCCGTTGGGCGAACTTTCCCATTGGTATGCTATTGTGGCCCCCTGCGTTGAGGTTACTTCGTTTCCGGTTAGTCCGGCTGGTGTTTCTCCTTCGCAAATGGTTTGTTCACCTGAAATGGTATTATCAGCTATTTGTTGCTGAACCGTAACTTCCAGGGGGTTGGTGTAATCGAAACATGCCGCACCATCCAGTGTTGAGGTAGTTTTTCGCCGGTAATAAGTGGTTTCATTTAGCGGCCCGGGCGGGTCGTAAGTTGCATTGGTCGCATTGGTAATGGATGTCCAGTTTGCCTGATCGGTACTGCTTTCCCATTGGTAAGTTATTGTTCCCGGACCGGAGGCGGCAGCATTAACAGCAAATAAAGCGGGGTTTCCGCCATAACAGATGGTTTGGTTTTCGGTTATTGTACCGGCATAGATTGAATTAATTATAACTGTTTCCGATTCTGTCAAGATTTGTGAACAGTGTGCATCAGCAACTGATACCAAATTCAACGTTTGGTTAGCTGTGGCGACATTCACAGTTATTGCAGCAGTTCCTCCGGTTAATGAAACAGTTGAATTAGTTCCGTTATTAATATTATAAGTAACTGTTGCTCCGTCTGTTCCTGTCAGGGTAAATTGGGCATCCTGCCCCGAACAAATCGGGCTGTTATTTCCAGCGATAGAGGCGGTGGGCAATGAATTGACAGTAACGGTCACATTTGTTTGGCAACCATTATTATCGGTATAAGTAATGTCGGCAGTTCCAGCAGAAACACCGGTAACTTCGCCTGATACGTTAACAGTTGCCACTGCAGTGTTGGAAGAAGTCCAGGGATAAGTAGAAGCAGATATTCCTGACCCGGACAGTGTTATAATTGAGCCCGCACAGACAGATAAGGTGCCGCTTATGGTTGGTAATGAATTTACAGTAACGGCCACATTTGTTTGGCAACCATTGATATCGGTGTAGGTAATGTCGGCAGTTCCAGCAGAAACACCGGTAACTTCGCCTGATGCATTAACAGTTGCCACAGCAGTGTTGGAAGAAGTCCAGGGATTAGTAGAAGCAGATATTCCTGACCCGGACAGTGTTGTAATTGAGCCCGCACAGACAGATAAGGTGCCGCTTATGGTTGGTAATGAATTTACAGTAATATCGCTGGATGTATTTGAACATCCGGTTGCTGTTTCAGTAAAGGTAAAAGTAACTGTCCCGACAGCCATACCAGTAACAACTCCTTCATCGGTTACTGTTGCCAATAAATTGTCACTGCTTGACCATGTTCCTCCAGTTGAGGGTGTCAGTGTAATGGTTGACCCCACACAGACTGAACTGGCCGATGAAGAAATAACCGGTGGTTCACAATCTGCCAAAGCAAAAGCTGCGTTGGTCAGGTTTGTCCAACCGCTGAAAGAGGCAGCAGGGCCAGGAGGTTGGAAGTAGCTCCATAAGGTTCCGTTAAACAGGGCAGTCCGTTGGTTTGCCGGCCAGGTTTCAGGTGTGGTATAGCTGCCAGAAACTGAAGAAAACCCAACGGTATTGGCAGTAATAAATGCAGTGCTTGTGGCTGTTGTACCATTAAGGAGCAAACCGGCGGGCAATGTGCCGGTTGATGATAAGGTTACGTTTCCGGCAGTAGTAATTCCTGCAAAATTTAACTTAATTTCTGATGAGGTTGTACCGTCACTAATTGGGAAAAGGTAGTCAGCACTTGATGTGGCAATTGCCCTTTGGAAATTACCGATAATGTACCCACTTGAATGGCCTAACGCATTGTGGTCTGAATTACTGAGAGTTAGGGTTTGGCTGCCGGCATTGATGTTTCCGCCATTCATTGTCAGCTGGCCGTTGAGAGTCAAATCGTTTCCGGATATCAGAATGCCGGGGTTGTTAAAGCTGTTGATGGTGAGGTTGTGAAGTGCATAAAACGTATTAATTCTGAAAGAGGAATTTGCAGGGGTTGCGCTGTTTCCAATCTGAAAAGTGCCACCTGTAATATTTCTTGTACCAGCACCTGTCGAAATTAAAAAATCGCCTCCGGTAGTATTAGCATTTGGATTTTGAAATACTATTGTTCCCCCGCTTATGGTATTAATGTGAGAAGTAGCTGTTACTTCGAAAGATGCATTACTACTATTGCTCAAACCGTTTGTGCAAATATTCACAATTCCATCAGTCATCATTATTGTCCCACGATTATTAATAAATAATCTGCCAGTAACATTTATGATCCCGCCCTGAATATCCAGAAATGCATAAAGAGGTGGCCCTCCGCCATTGTTAATTTCCAGATAATTCCCAGGGATAGTTCCAATATTTGCTATTCCGTTTGTAATTCGAAACAAACCATAACTTGTAATAGAATAAGTGGAGCTTAATGTTGCTCCATTTATCCATACACCTGCACTCGCTGGTAAAGTTACATTTGAAGTACCACCAAATTGAAAAGTTCCGGTAGTAATTTTAAACAAACCATTAGTGATTGATAGATTTCCTGTATTCCGGATAATCCCTGTCCCATTTGTTTCAACCACAGAACTGATATCAGAACCTTTATTAATTATAATGTTATAAAATTCAGAAGCAGCACTTCCACTTATGGTTGAAATTCCTGTTCCAGTAAATTCCACTGTGCCGGTACCTGCAGTAAAAATTCCGTTGTTGGTCCAGTTGCCTGAAACTTCCAAAGTATTGGTGCCCGAAATTTCAAGGCTCCCTTCTGTTTGAATTTCGATATCATTACATTCTGCTAAAGTGTTTATGATAACATTGTAGGGTTCTGGTATAATAACATCATCTTCCCACGTTGGCACTTGTTCAGGATTCCAAGTACTTGCAACGTTCCAATCTCCATTTGCCTTTGCAGTAATGATAATACCTGCCATTGCCCCTTTCAACGACACCTCCTCTTCTGTTTCCGGCTCAACGATTTCCCCTTCTCCTTCCACCACAATTCTGTGCTCCGCAGTGGCATTATTTCCGGCGGCATCGGTAATTTGATAAACCCGTGTGAGAATATACGGGCAGGTTTCGCGGCTTTTGGTTTCATTAAGCAGGCGGAAGGTGATTTCAGCGGGGGAGCAGTTGTCGGTGGCCGAGCCTCCGGCGGCAGTGAGTTGCTGCACGGAGTTCCACGGTGCAGGCAGCGGGTCGCCGCATTGCACGGTGAGGTCAGGCGGCAGGGTGAGCACCGGCGGCTGGCGGTCTTCCACGGTAACGGTAAACGATTCCAGCGTGCTTTCATTGCCCATGGCATCCCAGGCGGTGTAATACACGCGGGTGGCGCCTACCGGGAACACGTCGCCGGGGCGGGCTGTTCCCTCTCTGATGATCTGGTGCGCGGGCGTGCAGTTGTCGGTGGCGGTGGGTTCAAACCAGAAAGCCGTGGCGGAGCAGGTACCGGGGGCGGCAACCACGGTAATGTCGGGCGGCATGTTTTCCAGGCGGGGCACCTGGTTGTCGGAGATGGTAACGGAGAACGAGCAGGTGGCGGTAGTGCCATCCACGCCCGTGGCGGTGTAGGTAACGGTGGTGTGGCCCTCGCTGAAGGTGTGGCTGCCTATGCGGTGGATGCCCTGCGGCGGGGAGGCATCTTCGGTGGCGCCGGTCATTTCCCAGGTGAGGCGCACCACCGCGTCTTCATCGAACTGCGGGTCGAGGTTGCCCGAGATGTAGCTCTCACAGGTATTGATGTCGGTGTAGGTGGAAATGTCGTCGGGACAGGTAAGGTCAATGGTTTGCTGTGCGCCGGAAGAGTTTGCCGGATGGCTTCCCTGAAAAAACAAAATACCTGCTGTGTTCTCAGAAATTCCGGCATAAAGTTCAGGCAATGTGTGTGTTGCATAAAAAAAGTCTCTGCCGGAAGGGAAAGTACCGGGGTGAATACTGGCCAGCAGAATATCAGGAATCGTATTGCAGGAACCTGCAGGCGACGCGGTGGTGGTTTCTGATTTAAATGGTTGGTAAAGCATATCTTCTGTTTGGCCGGATGGTTCCGGAGGCCCGTTGATGGGGTGAATGCCCATACGGATGGTTGCATCGGGGTAAACCGCAGGGTAGCTCCGGGTTTCAGATTGGGAATAATTTTGCCAGAGCAGGGGTGAAGGCGATGGATTTTGAGGCGAAAGACTGGTGCCCGGAGGGCGGGTTTTTCCGGGTAGCAGCAGGGTGGGACAGGGGGGTGCCGTATTGTCGGAAGAAGAGCAGTTGCAGGGGATGATGCGGCTTTTCGACCGGGCCAGCTGGTAATAGAAAGCCTCTTTTGCTTCGGACTGTTCATCCAAAACAACGGTTAGAAGGAATGTAACGAGGACAAGTATCCTAACAAGAGTTATGTGACCCCTATTTTTCACCATCACCAATAAATCAATGCCCAATATAGTTTGCCGCAGGACATTTAGCTATGCAATTTAAGGTATTTTCAGCTAATCAGCATAAAATTCCGGCACTTTTTTATCAAAAGGACGGACAGTTATTTTATATTCAATTGTTAATAAATTATAAATCAGCATAAAAAACCTTATATAAACATAAGAATGTAAAGATACGCTTAACAAAATCATCTTTTGCATTTAATCTGCTGATTTTGACTTCAGAAAAGCTGATTTTTGCAATCAGGAATGTAATTCTGAATCCCCCTTGATCCCCCTTTGGCATTCATCATCCGTTTTTCATGGCAAGCTCTCAGCCAAGGGGGACGCGCCCTGAACAACAGTCTGCGTTTCAACGGGCTTCATCCCCCTTGCCCGATAATAATATCTGATAGTACATTTTTGTATGCAAAGGGGGTTAGGGGGATTGGGAGCACAGAAGCAA
>CAZLGT010000044.1:9324-47701 GCA_964559175.1 uncultured Mariniphaga sp.
TCCAAAGGGGGACGCGCTCTGAACAACAGTCTGCGTTTCAACGGGCTTCATCCCCCTTGCCCGATAATAAAATCGGACAGTACATTTTTGTATGCAAAGGGGGTTAGGGGGATTGGGAGCACAGAAGCAATTGTATCGTCTGTGTCGTCCTGAAAAAAGTTGAAAGTTTCTGAATCCCCCTTGATCCCCCTTTGGCATTCATCATCCGTTTTTCATGGCAAGCTCTCAGCCAAAGGGGGACGCGCTCTGAACAACTAACTGCGTTTCAACGGGCTTCATCCCCTTTGCCCGATAAGTAAATCTGTGTTATTGCATCTCAAACCCGATTTTCCACATTCCGCGAAGCTCATTGATGTGGTAACCGGTTGCCTTGTCGTTGGGATACAGCGTTTTGATTTTGCGATGGTTTTTGTCCGCAGGAAAACAACAGGACGGCGCATACGGCCATGCCGGGCAGATAAAAATGTAGTTTCATGATTTAAATTTTGAATTTGAAATTTACGTGTAGCTGTTAAGGTTTCCAGGGCCATTTTACGCAATCTTTGATTTCGGGGAAGAGCACATAATCGGCTTTTCCTTTCATGGCGAGGGTTTTTACATCGAGGCCTTCGAGTTGTTCGAGGGCTTTGTTCATGGTTTTGCCCGAAACGGAGACGTCGTCAACCAGCAGGATGCGTTTGCCCCGGAGTTCTCCGCCGGGTTTTTGCAGCACCCTGGGTTCGCTGAACCGGGGGGTGTTTTGTTCGTCGCGGTAGTTCAGCACCATCACCTGCAACTCGGCGCCCAGGTGGAACGCTGCCATGCTGGCAGGCACAATGCCGCCCGAGCCAATCCCAATCACCACATCCACCTCGGGCAGTGGCGTTTGTTTCAGCCGTTCGGCAATTTTTTGAAAAGATAACGGAACCATATTTACGGTATTTTTAGTTCTGCTGACAAATTTAAGAAAATGGTTATCGTATTTTATACCTAACCCGCAAATTAATTTTCTTCATTTACCCCGACCCTGTTTATCCTTCGTAAACGGGTATTTCAATGTAAAACGTGGAGCCTTTGCCCTCCTGGGTTTCGAACCACACGCGGCCCGAGAAATTTTCTGCAATGTTTTTTACAATGGCCAGTCCCAGTCCCATGCCGCTCGATTTGGTAGTGAAACTGGGGTTGAACAGTTTTTGCTTCAGCTCCTCGGAAATTCCTTCGCCGTTGTCGGAAACCGCAATAATTGCTTTGTGGTCATGGCGGCTGAGGCTTATTTCGATCAACCCCTCGTTGTCGCCGGGAACCGACTGGATGCTGTTTTTTACCAGGTTAATGATGGCCTGGGAAAGCTGGTCGCGGTCGGCATTTACCTCAAGGTACTCCAGGCCGTTGGTGTGAAACCGGATGGTCATCCGCTGGTGGGTTTCAAACAGGTCGATTACTTTTTGAATTTGTTCGGCCAGCTTAAACACCTGGTTGCGGGCGGTAGGTATTTTGGCAAAATTGGAAAACTCGGTGGCAATGTTCGACAGGTTGTCTATCTGTTCGATGAGGGTTGAGGTTACCCGGTCGATAAATTTGTTGTACTCTTCGCCTTTGCCCTTTGTGCGTTGCAGGTGCTGGATGTTTAGCTTCATGGGGGTAAGCGGGTTTTTTATTTCGTGGGCAATTTGTTTGGCCATTTCGCGCCAGGCCGATTCGCGTTCGGAACGTGCCAGCAACTCGGCACTCACGGCCAGTTCTTCCACCTTTTTGTTGTACTCTTTTACCAGACTTCCAATTTCATCGTTCCGGTTATAAAAAATGGGTTCGTTGCGTTTGCCCAGCTCAATTTTTCGCAGGTTTTCCTGAATGAGCACCAAAGGCCGGGTAATCTGGTTGGCGATAAATATGGCAACAATTACACTAACCAGGAAAAGCAGCACATACAGGTTGATAAAGGCCACAATTATGGTTGAAAGCTCCTGGCTGTAGCGGTCTTGTTTGATGAAGTAGGGGAGGTTAAGCACTCCCAGATATTCGCCGGTGTTGTTTATTACCGGCCGGTAGGCCGACAGGTATGAGAGCGCTCCGATTTTTTCGGGCTGAAAATAACTGATTTGAAAATTGTAAAAAATTTCATTGAAAGCCATGGCATTCATGCGGTCGGAAACCAGTCCGCGGTAGAAAATTTCGGGGCGCGATGATGCAATGATGCTGCCGTCGGTACCGTAAATGTTGATGTCGGTACGGAAAATATTGGAAAGCTTGGCCAGTTCGCGGTTCAGCCAGTCAATCAGCTGCGGGTTAATCTCATCCACATCTTCCAGGCGCATGTCAATTTCTTCGGCAATGGAAATCATTTTTTCATTCAAATCGTTGCGGTGTTTTTCCTTGTATTCTTTCACATTGTAAAAAATAGTACCCATGGCCACCACCAGCAACGACACAAAAACAATGGAGATGATGGCTGCCTGAATTTTGAATTTCAGATCGAACTTGACCGAACGCCGGCGGATGGACCGGTTGCTGATGACCAAAACGATTAAGGTGGAAAGAAAATAGAACACAAACAGGTAGGGAAACGAAATGAGGTAGTCTATCGAGGTGAAAATTTCGCGGGAAACAATCACGTAGTTGTCTTGCCGGGTGTGGTAAATGAGGTGCTCCATGCCATCCCACACATTGTATTCGAATTCTCTGTCGGAAGTGAGGTACGAATGAACGTAGAAGTTGTAATTGTAATCGCCGTGCTTGTCGGTAAGTTCGCCCCCGAAATACTTGGCATAATTGAATTTTCTGTAGTTCTCGGGCTTGGCCATCGATTTGTCGATGAGCAGCTCGGGAAACCCGATGCCCTCGAACAGCAGCTCCGAATTCATCTCAATGAAAATGGAAATGCCCCTTGTTTCGGAAGATAGCGGATAGTGAATCCAGCCGGTATAGGAAATCCTGCCGTTCATGTTGTCCATGAAATAGAAATTGGTGCCCCTGATTTGAATTCCCTGCCCAAAAATCATGTCTTCAAAAAAATCGACACACGGCGCCATTCGCTTGTCCATTTCAATAAACAGGCTGTCGGCCCCCGAGCACACAAAAAACCGCACATCGTACTGGTTGAAATAGCTGCTGAAATAGGTTTGTTCAATGTAGTCAATCAATCCCTCTTCTTCGATGAGCAGGCGCGGAATAACCGAGTCCCTGCGGATTTCATTTTGTATTTCGGTGAGGAACACTTCGGCGGCGGGGTCGCGTTCGGCAACCAGGGTAACGGCCATCAGTTTTTGCTCGTCGCGCTGCTTGGAAGCGGTTGTGGTGTAAAATACCACAAGCGAATAAAAAGAGGCTGCCGAAACAAAAATGATGAGGTAGCTGAGGGTAAATTTCTGCAGGTAGTTTTTGCTGAAAAAGGAGGCAAGCATGGTGGCTGCAAAAAACAGCAAAAGTGCTTCTTCCGAAATTTTTTGTACCGAAATGTATTGCACAACGGCCAGGAATGCCACAATGAGCAGGGCAACGGCAGCGATGTGGGTCAGCTTAAAATCGTCGCGAATGTTGTCGATGATTTTAATGGTGAGGTGAAAAACGGCCAGCAGCAGCAATCCCACCGAAAAAATGGCCAGAACACTTTGCGCCGAAATTTCGATGATGCGGTTGAGCGAGAAGGAGATGGTGGAGTTAAAAATAAGCTCGCGGATATAAAACTGAACAAGCAGATAGGTACTGCCCGAAAACAGCAAAAGCAATACCCCGATGGCACGCCTCGGCAGCAGGGAGTCTTTTTGCAGTTGTTTTACATCGAGGTGGGTGCCGAAATGGTAGAGCCAGAAAAGGAAAAAAAGCGCCAGCATGAAAAAATCGCCCAGCGACGGCAGCCAGCTGTTCATGGCAAAAACCGACGGGCTGAAAAACCGGAGCAGGAAAAATACTTTGGGGATATGAAAAATCAGGTGGAGCCAGTACACCAAAAACAGGGCTATGGCCATACCCATCAGCCGGAGGAAGAAGGGCGCCTGCGATTCGAGAAACTCGCGCCTGAAATAGAGCAGTAAAATAAGCAGCCCGATAAAGTAAAGCACTCCCGGAAAGTAAAGCTGCCGGGTAGTGCAAAGGTAGGTTCCCCCCGGATGAATTGAAAACAGATACTCGCCTGCAGCGCTGTACACCGGAAAATCAGCAGGTTGGGAATCCATTTCAATTTTATATTCACCGGGAAGGTTGTATCCTTTGAAAAATGCGGTTTTCAGGTATTTGTTTTCGTACCGGTAACTGTGTTTGAGGAGGTGAAGCCCGTAAATATGATAGTCGTCAACCACCTTTTCGTGCACCAGGTAAAGGCCGTTGGGGAATCGCATTACGCCTCCGGTCCCGGGCAACTGGCTGCGCTGCCCGAAAAAGGCAACCGAGCGGTTCGACCAGTAGTCGAGCTCATCGTTTTTGTAAACCAGAAAAGCAAATCCTTTCTCTTCCAGCAGGTGGGAGGGCAAATCCAGGTTGCCGAAAAACTGGCCGTCGAACCTTTCACTTTTTGCCAGGGAGGAAATCTGCTGAATGTGCAGTTCGAGCTCCTGTTCGTTTTGTTGCAGTTGCTCCTGGAAATCCCGGATAAGGTGCGTCTCGGGGTGCTTTTTGAGCAAACCGTTTTCGATGATGGCCGCTGCAGCAAAGAAGCACAGGGCAACAATAAGAATACTGTATTTGTTAATTTTCCAAAACACGTTAGTCGTGATGATATGGTTCGCCTTTTAAAATGGTAAAAGCCCGGTAAATCTGTTCCACACACAAAAGTCGCGCCAACTGGTGCGAAAAAGTCATGCGCGAAAGGGAAATGGTGGATGCCGCCTGCCGGTAAACGTCGTCGGAAAAGCCATAAGGTCCGCCAATAACCAGCACCAGCTCCTTTCGTCCGCTGGCCATTTTCTTTTGAAGAAAGCCTGCAAACTCGCGTGAGGAACAGTTTTTGCCCTTTTCGTCGAACAAATGCAACTCTTTCGACGGCGCCCACCGTGAAAGAATTTGCACACCTTCTTTTATCTTTTGCTGGTCAACGGTTGTTTTTTTTCCTTTTTTTACATCGGGAATGACCTCTATGCAAAAATCGGCATAATGTTTTAAACGCTCCGTATAACGGGTAATTCCTTCCTCCAGCCAGTTGTCATCGGTTTTTCCAACCACCAATAAAGTAAGTTTCATGCATATGAATGAATAATAATTTTATAAATTTACCAAAAAAAAGGCGATGAATTTGTTTTTGCACAGTTTTTGCTATGGAATTGGCGCTTAATAATTGAAAAAATTTAAAATCATGTCATCGATAACAAAAAAATTATTCATGATTTCTCTTTTTTCCGGTTTCTTTCTCCTGAGCTGGCAGGCAAACGGGCAGATTCCGGAAGAGATAATTCAGAGCCTGAAAACGGGCAATGCAAAAGTCCTTTCAACCTATTTTAACCAGAACGTGGAGCTGGTTGTCCCCGACAGCGACAATGTATATAGCAAGGCACAGGCACAGCTTATTGTAAATGAATTTTTCAGCAATTACCCGCCCCAAACCTTTGTGGTTAAACACCATGGAGGAAAGGAGGACTCCCAGTATGTTATAGGTAACCTGGTCACAAAAAACAACGCTTTTCGTGTCTATTTTTTGCTGAAAAAGGACGACGGGAAAGATTTTATACACCAATTGAGAATTGAAAAACAGGAATAACCCGATGAAGAGAGGGTTGCTAAACCGCGACAAATACCAAAAAATTGGAGACCGGCTGATCGATCGTGCTCAAAAAATTTCATTGCCTTTTTTCGATGGCGTTCCCCTGTACGATGTGGCGGTGTTTTTCTGGCGAAGCATTGTGGACGGGTCTATAACCACACGGGCATCGGCCATTGCTTTTTCCTTTTTTATCGCTTTTTTCCCCGGGGTGTTGTTCATTTTTACCCTTATCCCGTACATTCCCATCGAAAATTTCCAGAACGAACTGTTTATGATCATCCAGGAAGTGGTTCCCGACAGCACCTTCGCAACCATTGAAGATACGGTAACCGACATCATCATGCGCCCGCGGGGTGGATTGCTGTCGCTGGGTTTTGCCATGGCGCTTGTTTTTTCCACCAACGGACTGGCATCGATGATGAGTGCCTTCGATGCCACCATCCACAGCATTAACCGCCGCTCCTGGATCAGCCAGCGGCTGGCTGCCATCGGGCTGCTCATTATTTTATCGGTGCTTCTTACCACAGCCATTGCCCTTATAACCGGCGGGCAGGTGGCGATTAGCTATTTGCGCGAAAACGACGTTTTGCGCGACAGCTTCACCATTTTTCTGCTCAATTTTGGAAAATGGATTGTCATTGTATTTCTGCTCTTTTTTGCCAACTCTTTTTTGTATTATATGGCTCCGGCCAAAAAAACCAGGTGGCGTTTTATTTCGGCAGGGAGCACGCTGGCTACCGTTTTAAGCATTGGTGCGCTCGGCGGGTTTTCATACTACATCAATAATTTCAGCCAGTACAACAAACTGTATGGCTCCATTGGTACATTGCTTATCCTCCTTTTCCTGATGTATGTGATGTCGCTCATTCTGCTGGTGGGTTTCGAGCTGAATGCCAGCATTTACCAGGCCCGAACGCAAAAAGAGGAGTAAAGGCAGGGAGTCTGAATACTTAAAATGTACTACATAAAAGGTTTGACCTTACCCGTAAACAGATAAATATGCGCTTTTTTTTGCCTGTTTGGAATTTATTTCTGAAATTGAATGGATATTTTAATCAACAACTGTACATTTGTTAAACAGTAAAATGAAAAACAAAAATCCAAAATTATGAATGAACAACTTGAACAGCAACCGAAAGCAACCCAACAGTCCCCTCCGCCCAACTACCTGGTTTGGGCCATTTTAACAACTATTTTGTGTTGTCTTCCATTTGGTATTGTGTCCATTGTTTATGCCGCACAGGTAAACTCCAAGTGGCAAATGGGCGATTTTGAAGGCGCAAAACTTTCCAGTAAAAATGCCAGACTATGGGCATGGATTTCTTTTGGTGTGGCACTTGCCGGCGCCCTGCTATGGTTCCTCCTGGTTATTTTTGGCGTGTTTGCCGGCCTCGGGCTGGGAATGCTTGAGGGGATCGATATTTAACCAATGAAGAAATTTTTTTTTGGAGGACTGCTGATTGCCCTGGCGGGATTGGCAGTTCTTTTTTTTGTGCTCGACCCGGCTGAACATATCCTTTTCCCGCGGTGTGTTTTTTATTCGCTTTCGGGCTGGTATTGCCCGGGTTGTGGTTCGCAGCGGGCCATTCACAGTTTGCTGCACCTGAAAATGGCCGGCGTAGTACAAAATAATTTTCTTTTTTTGCCGGCGGTGCTGGCCATTGCGTTCCATTTTGTTCATCCCCTGTTCAACCGCTGGTTTGGCTGGAAACTGCCCAATGTTTTTTATATGAAAAACACACCGTGGGTTATTTTCGGCATCATTTTGCTGTTTTGGTTATTACGAAACCTTCCTTTTTATCCGTTTTCGGTTTTGGCGCCGGGGTAACTTGCAAAATGCGCGGTTACCCCGATAGCTATCGGGGCGCGCCACCCGTTTTTCTGCTACTTCCCGCTTTTCATTCCGAATTTCGGATCATACCGCAGGTAATTGATAATGATAAACCCCGGAATGGTACACAGCATCACCCAAATAAAAAAGTATTGGTAGCCAATCATTTCCTGAATCCAGCCGCTGATCATCCCCGGCAACATCATTCCCAGCGCCATAAAGCCTGTACAAAGTGCATAGTGCGCTGTTTTATGCTCCCCATCCGAAATGTATATCATGTACAGCATGAAAGCTGTAAACCCAAACCCGTAACCAAATTGCTCGATAACTACTGAACCGGTGACAATCCAAAGACTTTCAGGTTGCACATAGGCCAGCAACACAAACATCAGGTTGGGCAGGTTCATGGCAATAACCATGGGCAGCATCCAGTATTTCAATCCTTTTCGTGACACTACAATCCCGCCTAAAATTCCACCCAGGGTGAGGGCAATCATGCCGGCAGTTCCGTAAACAAAACCGATGTTGCTGGTTGAAAGTCCCAGCCCGCCCACTTCCGGGTCGTCGAGCAGAAACGGCGAGGCCAGCTTCACCAGTTGTGCCTCGCCCAGTCTGAAAATCAGTATGAAAATGATGGAAAGCACAATACCGTCTTTTTTGAAAAAAGTGACAAACGTTTCCACAAAATCGGCAACCACCTGTTTCACCGATTTCGATTCGCGTTTCACATCCGATGTTGGATAGGGAAGAATAAACAGGTGCCAGATGAAAAAAGCCAGAAAAAGTCCTGCAAAAATAAAAAAGGTAATGCTCCAGGCCCACTGGTTGTTGTCGCCGGAAATTTTTTCCATTTGCCCCGCCAGTATAACCAGCGGTCCCTGGCCTGCCAGCATGGCAAAGCGGTAAAAGGTGTTGCGGATTCCCACAAAAAACGCCTGGTCGTGTTTCGAGAGGCCCAGCATATAAAACCCGTCGGCGGCAATGTCGTGCGTAGCCGAACTAAACGCCATCAGCCAGAAAAAGGCAATGGTGTACTGAAAAAATCTGCCTGCGGGCAGGGTAAACGCAACCCCGGCCAGAGCGGCGCCAATCACCAGCTGCATCACCACAATCCAGTATCGTTTGGTTTTCAGAATATCCACAATGGGGCTCCACAGCGGTTTTATCACCCAGGGCAGATAAAGCCAGCTGGTGTAAAGGGCAATGTCGGTATTGGAAATTTCGAGACGCTTGTACATGATTACCGAAACGGTCATTACAAAAACGTAGGGAAGCCCTTCGGCAAAATAGAGTGTGGGAATCCACGCCCACGGATTTCGGGTTGCTGGTTTCGACATAATTATGGTTTTAACGATTTAAATTGATACCCTTTGGAAGAAAAGTGCCGGATTGCATCATCCAGAATCCGGTAAAATTTGTCGGTACGCTCGGGCGCTGTTCCGGGATGAACGAGCAAAATGGCGCCATTCAGCCCATCGGGGTGTTCCTGCTCAAACTGCAGCAGGTTGGTGTAAATTTTTACCGACGATTTATAATTGTCCATTCCGGGGTTGGTGTAATCGGCGTTGGTTCCGGTGCCGGGTGTAAAGTTGATTACTTCAAGTCCCAGGTTGCGGCTCCAGTCCGTAATTTGCCGGTTGTACCATTCATAAGGCGGCATAAACCGGCGCGCTTCGGCAGGTTTTACACCGAATTTTTCCAGTTCAGCAAAATTGTTTTTCAAGTCGGTTTCAAATTCTTCAAAAGAAACCAGGGTGGAATCGCGGTTTTTCCAGTCGCAGTAAAGCAGGTGTGCATCGGAATGTGCTCCAACGTAATGGCCCTGTTCTACAATCTGTTTGGTAATGTTCTTGAATTCCGGATTTCGTAAAAAATTTCCGGTAAAAAAAAACGAACCTTTGATGTTGTGCTTTTTTAAAACCTGAAGAACATGTTCACCTCCTTCAAATTGTATATCCGCAGTAAAGGCCAGGTACATATTTTTTTCATTGGGATTGATGCGGATGATGGCGCCCTGATTGTCTTTTATTTTTTCGGTTTTTTCAGTCATTTTCCGTCCGTCACTTTCCAGCGAAGCCAGGTAAAAACTAAGGCTGGCGGTACCGTCCATGGTGGGTTCGTTGGTGGCGTAATCGCCAATATCGTCGTGGTAAATCGCTTTGCCATTGTTGAATGCTGCATATTCATCGGGGTTTTGCAAGACAATTCCAATTTGATTTTTATGGCGCCGGGCATCGATGGGGCCGTCAACCAGGCCGCCCGGTGTGGTTCCGCCCAGCAAAACGGTGTAAGACGAATGAGGCAGCATGGGCGAATCTTCCACGCCCGGAAGTCCGCAAATCATGGCCGTTCCCCACGGATTGCACCCAAACAGCCAGTCGCGCAAAGCAGCTTCCATTTCGGCAAAATCGGTATTCCCGGTTTGTTCGCGGAAAAGTCTTGCCTGTGTAATGGCTGCAGCCACCAGATTGTTGGAACACCAGAGAAACGGCAATCCATAAAAGAACGGATCCTTTTGCCCCCGTTCAAAAAGAAGCTGTAGTCCGGTTTGATAATAACCCGCAAATTCCTCCTTTTCGTTCAGCACCATGTAGTGGTGGCCGAGGTTGATAAACGGGTACGATTCGTAATGTCCGGCCGTGTCGTTTTGTATCCACGGACTCACAGGCTCCTGCTTTCCCCAAAATTCGGCTTCTTTTAAAAATGTATTTTGATTTGTGAGTTGAAAAAGTTGAGTGGCTGCCAGTTGCAAATCGTCGGCATAGTTTCTTTCCTCGTAATAGTAGGGGGAAACATTGCAGGCGGTTTGGGTGTAACCGGTGTCGGACAGGGCAAATTCCCAGGCGTCAATGGCTTTTAGTTTCATCTGTTCTGCCAGTTGCGGATCGGATTCCCTGAAAAGTTCAGAGCCCAGTGCAAAACCCGAAGCAAATTTTCCGGCGATGGACGAAACTCCGGTGCTGGTGTTTTTGAATTCGGCCAGTCCCTGCGGTTTGCCGGTTACAAAATATACCGGGCGGTATTTTCCCAACCCGTAATCTGCCGGATCGTTTACCGGAAGCCGGAAGCCAATGTGGTCGCGGTCGTCGGCAATCTGGTTGTACATTTCACCCGGGGCAGGGTTCATTTTTAGCATCCACTGCAGGCCCCATTTAATTTCATCCAGAATATCGGGAATTCCGTTGGCGCCTTCATGTCCACTTGCGTCGTAAAAATCGCTCCATATTTCAGGGTAATTTTTATACGCAAACATCATCTGAAAAATAGTATTGATGGAAGTGGTGGAATATTGCAGGTAATCGGTGGCGTCGTGCCAGCCGCCGGTAACGTCGATAAACTCGCCCGAACGTGTGGGATGATCGACAATAATACCATCGTGCAGATGGCAGGAATCTTTCAGAAAAGGATTGTAGCCACACCGCTGCTGCCGCATGTAATTAAGCAGAAAATCGGCTGTTCCTTCATAAACATCTGCATGTATTCTGAAGTTGGGCGAACGTGTTTCACCCAGCTTCAGGTAGTAGCCACCTTCGGTTTCGAAAGCTGAAAAATTCAACCTGGAAGCAGTTTTCATGCCCCACTCTGCAGCGGGTTGTTGTTGCGTTTTTCCTTTAAAAACCACTTTGCCGGTAATGGCATCGTGCAGGGTAAAATTCCGTGCCCTTATTTCTTCCGAAGATAAAAAGACGGCTACTTTAACCGATTGCGGCTGGTAGCCCAACTGGTTAATGCGGATGATCTCAACTGCATTTAATATTGATGTGAGGAAGCCAATAATAATAAAAAGAATTCCTTTTTTCATTTGTTGAGCCGGTTATATTTCAGGTAAATATTTTTCAATAAAATTTTCAATTCCGCATACCCTGAAGTTTTTATGCATAAAGTCTTCATTTTCTTTTATAATGATGAAATTTTTCGGGGTATTCAAGGTTATAATAGCCTCTGTATTTCCTCTGGAAGGTGTAAAGTTGGAGCCATATTTAATTTCAATTCCGGCAACCGGAATTCCTCCTCTTTCAATCACCAAATCGAGTTCGGCGCCATTGTGTGTCCTGAAGAAATAGGTTTGTCTGTTCGATTTTATACGTGCAAGAATTTGTTCAATTACAAAACCTTCCCAGGAAGCTCCCATTTTTGGGTGCAAAAACAGGTCATCCGGTTTTTCAAGTCCTAATATAAAATGCAATAATCCGGAATCTCTGATATAAACTTTAGGCGATTTTACCATTCGTTTTTTAATGTTAAAGTAATATGGCTGTAATTCTCTGACAAGAAATGCCTGATCAAAAAAGTGGATATAATGCTTAATTGTTTTTCCGGAAAGTTCAAGGCTTTTTGCATAATCAGAATAATTTATCATGTTTCCATGACTATGAGCCAGCATATACCAAAGCCGCCTGGTAACAATGGAGTCAGCGTTCAATCCAAGATTAATCAGATCTCTCTCAAAATACGTCCGGATATAATTGTTCATCCAATCTGCCCACGGATGTTTTTTTAGCAAAGCATCAGGAAAACCTCCGTAAAACCACAAATCTTCAAGTGCTTTATTCTTATCTATTTCTTCAATCAAAAAAGGTGTTAATTCATAATAAGCAATCCTTCCTGCCAAAGATTCAGAACTGTCTCTTAGCAAATCAGGCGATGCTGAACCCAATAAAATAAATCTGCCTGGTCTTCTGTCCCGATCGATAATTGCACGTAAAACCGGGAAAAGTTTTTTGTTCTGCTGGACTTCATCTATTACAAAGTTCTTGTTGGGATTACTTAAAAAATAAGTTTCAGGATCAGATAATTTTTGAGCATCGCGCTGGAGTTCAAGATCGATATACTCATATTCATTTTTATTAAATGCTATAATTTGTTTTGCCAATGTTGTTTTACCAACTTGCCTGGGGCCAATTATTGCAACACACGGAAAGTATTTGGTTAGTTCTTTTATTTTATTTTCAGCTAATCTTTTAATCATGGTTTAAAAATACAAAATAAACATGAAAAACTGGAATCAAATTCCTAATTTTCATGATTAATATCCTTTTCCGAGGGCTGCATCCTTAAAATAGTGCGTCAGAATTTCCCTGTAAGAATATCCTTTTTCGCCCATTACGGCAGCGCCAATCTGGCAAAGGCCAACCCCGTGTCCCCATCCGGCGCCGGTTAACACAAATTTTTGCGGAAGCCCGTTTTTTTCATCCAGATGGTCAACCACAAAAGCCGAGCTGTAAAGGTGCGATTCCGAGAACCACTTGCGGATTTCAAGCTCTTTACCCACAGTGAGTGTTTTTTTCGTTCCGTGAATTTTCAGTTTTATCAGCCGCGAGGAATGTCCGCGTTTTAGCGGTTCCAGTTTCACGATTTCGCCAAAATCGATGCCCGAACGTTTTTTAATCAATTCCGCCAATTGTTTTTGTGAATATTCCACTTTCCAGCGGTAAAAGTCGGTGGTTTTCTGGTCGAAATCGGGCAACACCTGACTCAGGATTTTTTGGTCGGTGGTGTTGCAGAAAGCATGTGGTTTGTTGCGAATCCACAGTTCCGCCTCGTCTTCCTGCCGGAGATCGACGCAGGTGGTATCGCCAAATTCCGAATCGACCACCTTGGTGAGGTAGCGGTGCCGCACCGGTTCCCAAACATTTTCAAAGTTTTCGGAAACGCCGCCGCAGCATTTTGAAAAACGGGCATCGCAGATTTTATCTTCGTACATGAGCACTTCTCCGCAGGTTTCTTCCACTGCCTGAAGTGCTTTTTCCGAATGAATTTTGGTGATTCCCTGGTAGCGCTGGCAATGGTCGTCGGCACATACGTCGAACGTAGTGTGGTCTTCGCGGTCGTACCACCGGGTAATTTCATCTTCGGTTTCGTGCGAAGTCTGGTACAGGCCTCCGCCGGCTTTCAGCGATTTGGTTTTTTCGATTTGTGCCAGCAGCCAGCTTCGGGAAATAACGGCATGTGCTTTCAGTAGTTCCGGCGAACTGGTGGCACTCATTTCCGAAGAAATCACACTTTTCAGGTAATCTTCCAGGCCGATTACATTGATGGCGCGCACTTTTCCATCTTCCGGAATCAGTTTCAGTTTTCCCTGAAACTGCTGGTTTTCCTCCTGTTCCCAGTGAAAATCAACGCCGATGATGACATTTTTCAGCTCGAAAAAGGAATCAGCTTTTCCGGGAGAGATCAAAAACGATGTTTCTTCTGAATTCGCTCCTGTTGCCGGGAAAACAGAAATCCGGTTTTTGTGAACAACAGCGCGATATTCGCCCGGCGAAAACGGTTTCTCTCCTTCTGAATAAAATGTGCCGGTTAGTGAAAAATGAAGTTCTTCCCGGGCAATGATTCCCACTTCAATTTCAGGTTGTTGCTTCATGATTCAGTTTTTAGTTCCACTTTTTTAATTTCCGATTCGTCAGTACAGGCTTCGAGCAGTTGGCGGTTGGTTTTTTTCAATACCGGATGCCGGAATTCAGGCGCAATTTCGGCCAGCGGAGCCAGAACAAACATTCGTTGTGACAGGTGGGGATGAGGAATGACAAGCTTTTCTGTTTTAACTGTCAAATCTTCGCAGTATAAAATATCGATGTCCATTTCGCGCGATGTATATTTCCCCGGTTCGCGTTTTCTGCCAAATGCTTTTTCTATGCGGTTTATTTTTACGAGTAACTCTTCCGGCCGGAGTTCCGTTTCAATCAGAAGTACCTGGTTCCAGAAGTTTTCATCAGCAGAAAAACCCCAGGGAGCTGTTTCGTAAACCGAGGATTCGCAAAGGATTTTCCCCAGCTCTTCTTCAACCCAAAAGTGAACTTTTTCAAAATTCATCCGCTTATTTCCGGTATTTCCTCCAATTCCCAAAAAAACCTGATACATTGAGCCGTAATTTTGTAATGATTTAGGTTATAAAATTACCCATCATTTACCAAATAACGGTAATGAAAACATAAATTCAAATAATATGAAAGAATTTTTTAAGTATGTGCTGGCAACTGTTGTTGGAGTAATAGCAGTTTCAATCATTGGTTTTTTTCTGTTTTTTATGGCCATTGGGATTTTAATTTCTTCAACCGAAAAACAGGTTATGGTTCAGAACAACTCCATGCTGGTGCTGGATATGACGCGGCAGATTGTTGACCGGACCCCAAACGATCCGTTTCAGGATGTCGATATTCCGGGCTTTCCAACCATGAAAACCATTGGGCTGGACGAAATTCAGACCGCTCTGGATAAAGCCGTTCACGACGACCGTATCAAAGGCGTTTACCTGAAGCTTTCGATGGTAACCGGTGGAATGGCCTCGGTAGAAGAGGTGCGAAACATGCTGATTGCCTTTAAGGACAGTTGCGACAAGCCCATTTATGCTTACGGTGACAATTACGATCAGAAATCGTATTACCTGGCCACCGTAGCCGATCAGGTTGTGGTTCATCCCCTTGGAGCTGTTGATTTCAGGGGGCTTGGCGGGGAAATGATGTTTTATACCAAAATGCTGGAAAAACTGGGCATTGAAATGCAAATTGTCCGGCACGGCAAGTTTAAGGCAGCGGTGGAACCATTTATGCTTGAGAAAATGAGCGAGGAAAACCGCGAACAGCAGTTGACCTATATGGGCAGCCTCTGGAATCAAATGTTGAAAGGCATTTCGGAAACGAGAAACATTTCTGTGGATCAGTTGAATGCGATGGCTGACGAAGTGCAAACCTTTAGGCAGGGGAATAAAGCGGTTGAGTCGGGCCTTGTCGATGCCGCCAGGTATAAAGACGAAGTGTTCGACGATTTGCGGGAAATTACCGGAACCAAGGGAACCAAAGATGTTCCGGTTGTGGGGGTTGCAAATTATGCAAAAGCACCGGTAAAGGGGAAAACCAAACCGTTTAGCCGGAATAAAATTGCGGTGGTTTATGCCAGTGGCGACATTGGGATGTCTATGGGCGGAGAAGCCATTATTGGTGATGAAATTGGAAGAGAAATCAGAAAAGTGCGCCAGGACAGCTCTTACAAAGCTATTGTTCTGCGTGTGAATTCGCCGGGAGGTGCAGTTTTCGATTCGGAAGTGATTTGGCGCGAGGTGAAGCTGGCCGCCGAAGAAAAAACCATGGTGGTTTCGTTTGGCGATGTGGCTGCTTCGGGTGGGTACTATATTGCCTGTGCTGCCGACCAGATTGTGGCTCAGCCAAACACCATTACCGGCTCCATCGGCATTTTCGGAATGATACCAAATATGGGTGAACTTTTTAACGACAAGCTGGGAATTACTACCGATGTGGTAAAAACCAACAAAAACTCCGACCTGATTTCACTTAGCCGGCCAATGACGGAATTTGAACGCCAGATGATGCAACAATACATTGAAGAGGGATATGATCTTTTTATTACGCATGTGGCCGAGGGGCGTAATATGACTAAAGAACAGGTGAATGAGATTGGCGAAGGCCGGGTTTGGAGTGGTGAAAATGCCAAAGAAATCGGGTTGGTTGATGAGTTTGGCGGTTTGCAACGTGCCATAGAGCTGGCTGCCGAGATTGAAGGCCTCGAAAATTACCGTACCGTGCAACTTCCGGCCCAATTGGATCCGTTTCAGCAACTGTTTAAAACCGGAACAGATAATTTACGGGCCAGGTTTCTGAAAAATGAACTTGGTGAACATTACCGGTACTACGAATTCCTGAAAAAATCGTCGGAAATGAACGGGATTTTTGCCCGAATGCCATACGATTTGAACGTGAATTAAGCGTACTATTTATAGAGGTATTTCAACGAATCCATTAGGTTACAAAGTTCAGCAAAGGGTTTGTGTCCGTGATTTTGATAAAAAGCACTGTGAAATTCATCCATCTCTTCAAGAATTTGCAGTGCTTTTTTCCATTTGTTGTCGTTTATAGCAGACAGAAACATCTTGTTTTCATCGCCCATTCTTTTAATAGCCTGGGCAAGAATTTTTTCTCCTTTCGCTGTCAACACCAGTAATCTGGCCCTTTTATCGTTTTCGTCGGGTATTTCGTTAAGCAGGCCGTTGTTTGACAAGCGCCTTATGGTATCCATTCCTGTGGTGTATTCCAGGTGGTAGGCATTGATCAGGTCGGTCTTTTTGGCCTTTTCCATTACATCTACCGTTTTCAGAAAGAGAAATTCCAGCCGGGTATTTATTACAAGGTCTTTCAGGGCTTTTCGCGCGTAATATTCATGAAAACGGGCTATGCGGGAAATTGATTCCAAAAAACGGGTTTTTTCGTCAGATTTAATTGCCACTGAATCATTTCCAGCTGAAAAACCAGGGTGCTTTTCCCTGGGGGCCTTCCGGTTTAGATCCGGATTTTCCTCCAGCTTTTCAACTACCCACCTGGCAAACGACAGTAAATCCAGATGCTTTTCCTTCAGTTCATAATCCTCATAAAGATCAATTATTTGTTTCAGAATGGCATACTTGTTTTTTCCCATGCAGCTTTGTTTTTTGCAAATGTATAAAAGTTTTACTAATATTGCATCGGATACGATGTTTTTAAAATCGGATACGATAAAAAATACAACAATATGGAAAGTAACATTAACATTACAGAAAGCGATTACATTAAATTATGTGATTTGGTGAGGGCTGAAAAGATGGCGCACACCACCGAGATGAACAATCTCAACTATCTTGGTTCAGAGATTAAACGTGCAAAACGAATTGATGAAAGAAAGGAGAGACCTGATTTTATTATTATGAACTCTCAGGTAGAAGTGATTGATTTGGACACGAACCGGGAAATGAAAGTGAAACTGGTTTATCCCAGGGAAGCCGATTTCAGAAAAGGGAACATTTCGGTTTTGTCGATGCTTGGGAGTGCTTTGCTGGGCTACAAAACAGGTAACGTTATTTCTTTTCAGGCTCCGCGGGGGGTAAAAAAGGTGAAGATTAAAAACATCACCCTTCCCGAGCAGGTGCATTAGTTAAATTTTAAAACATAAATTATGGCTAAGAAAAGTGCCGGCCCGAAAGCTCCGGAAAAGAGTATCAAAGAACGGCGGCATGAGAAAAAAATGAGAAAGCAGGAAGAGAAGATTAAGAAACGAAAGAGCCGGGTATAGTGATATCCGTCCCAACTTCTCTTTTGCCGGTTGCAGTAATAGAGGCAACCGCAAGATGAATCAGAAAGATGAATGGCAGGAGGTTTTTACCACTGCAAAAAAACCGGGTCAGTAAAGGGCCCGGTTTTGTATTTTTTTGATGTAGAAACAGCGTTAACTTGCTTTCAGTCGCCGGATACTCGATCGGTCCATTTTATTTTGGGCATATTCCTGTGTAATAACCAGATATTCTGTTTTTTCAGAGGGCATTTCATACATGGCGTCGTTCATTATACTTTCGCAAATGGAGCGCAGACCGCGGGCGCCCAGTTTAAACTCGATAGCCTTTTCAACAATGTACTGAAGTGCTTCTTCTTCAAATTCCAGTTCGATTTTATCGATTTTAAAAAGTTTTTTGTATTGTTTGATTACTGAATTTTTGGGCTCGGTAAGAATCCGGCGCAGAGCCGTTTTATCCAGCGGATCAAGATAAACCAGAACCGGCAGCCGGCCAATAATTTCAGGAATCAGGCCGAACGATTTCAAATCCTGCGGAGCAATGTACTGCAGCAGGTTTTCGCGTTCAATGCGGTCCACTTCTTTGGCAGCGCTGTAGCCAATCACTTTTGTATTTAGCCGGTTGGCAATTTTCCTTTCAATGCCGTCGAAAGCGCCTCCGCAAATAAACAGGATGTTTTTGGTATCCACCGGAATCAGTTTCTGCTCGGGATGTTTGCGTCCTCCCTGCGGTGGAACATTTACCACGGCGCCTTCCAACAGTTTCAGCAAACCCTGCTGAACGCCTTCACCCGACACATCGCGGGTAATGGACGGATTGTCGCTTTTGCGGGCAATTTTGTCAATTTCATCGATAAAAACGATGCCCCGTTCGGCGGCTTCCGTGTTATAGTCGGCAGCCTGAAGCAGGCGGGTCAGAATACTTTCAATGTCTTCGCCCACATAGCCGGCTTCGGTAAGTACGGTGGCATCCACAATGGTAAACGGCACATGCAGCATTTTGGCAATGGTGCGCGCCAGCAGGGTTTTTCCCGTTCCGGTTTCGCCTACCAGAATGATGTTGGATTTTTCAATTTCGGTTTCGTCTTTATCAAAGGGCTGTGTGAGCCTTTTGTAGTGGTTGTAAACCGCTACCGAAATAATTTTTTTCGCTTCATCCTGACCAATCACATACTGGTCAACAAACTCCTTGATTTGTTTTGGCTTCAGGAGTTGAATCCCGGCCAAATCGAAAGAACTGTCTTTTTTAATTTCTTCCTGGATAATGGAGTAAGCCTGCTCGGCGCAACGGTCGCAGATGTGGGCTTCGATGCCGGCAATTAATAGGCTTACTTCCTTTTTTTCACGTCCGCAAAAAGAGCATTTATCCATTCTGATTTTACTTGTCATCGATTATTTTTTTGCCTTATCTCTCACTAAAATTTCATCAATCATGCCGTATTTTAATGCTTCTGCCGAAGTCATCCAATAGTCGCGATCTGAATCTTTTTCAATTTGTTTCAACGATTTCCCGGTATGTTCAGAGATAATATTATACAATTCTGCTTTAATTTTCAGGATTTCACGCGCTGTAATTTCAATGTCGGAAGCCTGTCCCTGCGCACCGCCCATGGGCTGATGAATCATCACCCGTGAGTGTTTCAGCGCCGAACGTTTCCCTTTGGCGCCGGCGGTTAACAAAATAGCTCCCATCGATGCAGCCATTCCGGTGCATATTGTGGCCACGTCGGCTGAAATGTACTGCATGGTGTCGTAAATCCCCAGTCCGGCATGCACATGTCCGCCCGGCGAATTCAGGTAAATCTGAATGTCTTTCGACGGGTCGGTTGATTCCAGGAACAGCAACTGTGCCTGAATAATGTTGGCAACTGTATCGTCGATGGGAACGCCCAGAAAGATAATCCGGTCCATCATCAACCGGGAAAAAACATCCATCGATGCTATATTTAACTGGCGTTCCTCTATAATAGTTGGCGATATATAGCTTCCGTAGGCTGAGCTGTAGCGGTCAAGAGTCATACTGCTAATTCCGGCGCCTTTTACCGCATATTTTCTGAATTCGTCGTGTCTGTCCATTTTATTTCCTTTTATAATAAAATAACTTTGTAATTCTGCTTTATGTTGAAAACGAACTACAAAGTTATAAAAAAGTTGTTTGCTATAACTTTCAGCTATTGTTATTTAGCCATTTCTTCAAACTCTTCGCGGGTAACTTCTTTATTTTCAAGGGTAACTTTTCCTTTTACCACGTTAATTACCTTGTCTTCCAATATTTTATTGTATAACCGTTCTTTCTCTTCGGGTTTTTCCAGAATCATTTTGGCGAAGGATTCCAGCTGGTCTTCGGGCGCATTGTATATGCCGTACTGACTGTATTGGGCGTGTGCAATTTGTTTTGCCAAACCCATTGCTTCCTCTTCCTCTACCTTCAGCTCGTTTTCTTTTGCAATGAAATCTTTGATGAGCTGCCAGCGCAGGTCTTTCACAAAACCGTCAAAATCATTTTCAATCTGTTCTTCAGTTACTTCCTGGTTGGCTTCTTTCAGCCAGCGTTTCAGAAATGCTTCGGGCAATTCAGGTTTTACCTTTTCCACCAGTGCATCGCGGGTGTCGTAGGCAAACCGCCGGTCAGACGACTGCAACAAACTGTTGGCAATTTCTTCCTTCAACTTGTTTCTCAGGTCTTCCTCGGTTTTAACGGCGGTATCTTCGCCGTATATTTTTTTGTAAAGTTCTTCGTTCAGTTCAGGTTTTTTGTAATCCAGAATTTCGGTAATGGTAAAATTGAAACTGCTGTTTAAATCGTGCGCCTGTTCGTGGCTGATTTTCAGCAGGTGGCCCACTTCGTGCCTGTCGCCGTAAGCAACAACCGGGTCGAAGGTCAGCACTTCGCCTTTTTGTTTTCCAATAAACTGTTTTTTAATTTCTTCATCTTTTACCAAATCAACCGAAAGCAGCACGCCATCGGCTTTAATGCCTTCTTCTATTGGATTTCCTTCGTCGTCAAGTTCCACAAAATCGCCCCGCACCAGGCTCTTCTCCGCCACCTCGTCGGCATCGACATTTTCGCCCGTTTGCGACTGAATCATCTCCACCTGTTCGTTCACCATATCGTCGGTAACTTTTATGGTGAAATAGTTGAGTTTGTCTTCTTCACTTAACGTAACTTCAATTTCGGGCGACAAAGCCACATCAAATGCAAACTCAAAATCCACATCGTTTTCCCAGTCGATGGGTTTCTGATGTTCGGTACTGGCAAGCGGTTCACCCAAAATCTGCAGTTTTTCATCCATCATATAGCGGGTGAGGTTTTGCGAAAGCATTTTGTTGATTTCCTCCACCATCACCGATTTTTCGAAACGCCTTTTAATGAGCCCCATGGGTGCTTTCCCTGGTCTGAAACCCGGGATTGAAGCCTTTTGGCGATAGTCTTTTAACGTTTCTTCAACCGTTTTTTCGTAATCTGCTTTTTCAATTAAAACCTTAATTACCGCATTTACATTGTCGATATTTTCTCTGGTAACCTTCATATTGAGTCGATAAATTTATTTTCTGAACCTAACAGTAAACCACCGCCGGCAAAACCCTGTTGGGTTAGCCGGCGGTGTTTGTGCGGACGAAGGGACTCGAACCCCCACGCCGTGTGGCACCAGATCCTAAGTCTGGCGCGTCTACCAATTCCGCCACGTCCGCGAAAAACAGGGCGCAAAGGTAATTATTTTTTTGAATAGCAAAAAATTTATTTCCATTCTACAACAGTTCCACGTTGTTCATTTTGAAGCTCCTGTGGAATGGCATCTTTTATCTCGCGCCACAGCAGGTTTATCAGTTTATGCTTGGCAAAATGCCGCGAATAGGCCAGGCTCACTTCGCGCAGCGGTTTCAGGTTGCTGAACGACCGCACATTCTCTTTCCTTTGTTCCGACATGCTCAGGGTTGCCAGCTCGGGAATGAGTGTAATTCCGCCTTCGCGGTCCACAATATTCATGAGCGTTTCCAGCGAGCCGGCTTCGAAATGGAAAGGCAACTGGGAGTCAACCGTTCCGAGGAACGAACAGAGGTTCACCACCTGGTCGCGAAAGCAGTGGCCGTCGCTCAGCAGCCAGATTTCGGGCGTGGCAATGTCTTTCAGCGTGATTTCCTTCTTTTTGTACAAAGCACTTTCCGGATTCACATAAATCATCATCTCTTCGTAAAACACCGGTTTTTCGATAATTTTTTCCTCTTTCAGCGGCGTAACCAAAATTCCCACATCGATGAGGTCTTTATTCAATAGCTTTAAAATCTCGTCGGTGGTTTGTTCCACCACTTTAATGTAAATGTTGGGATACTTCCTTTTATACCGGCCAATAAAAACGGGCAACAGGTAAGGGGCAAGTGTGGGAATAATTCCGATGCGCAACATGCCCGAAACCTGGTTTTTGTGGTCTTTTACGATATTGTTCAATTCTTCAGCTTGTTTCAGCACAATGCGCGCCTGTTCAATAATCCGTTGGCCCACGTCGGTTGGAATGAGTGGCTGTTTGCTGCGGTCGAAAATGATGATTTCCAAATCTTCCTCCAGCTTTTTTATTTGCATGGAAAGTGTGGGCTGGGTGATAAAACACGATTCGGCGGCTTTGCCAAAATGACGATAGGTATCCACCGCAACAATATATTCCAATTGGGTCAGCGTAATCATGGCGCGTAAAATTTGGCCCTAAAATAGGAATTAATTGCCTGATGCAAAAAGAAAGACGGGATAAAGTGGGTTGGTAACAAAATATTAACTGACAAAACCTTTTCACAAATAATCCAGCAATGAGCCAATTCATCCCTGTTTTCGGCTCATTATTTCTACTATGTTTGAGCCGCAAATAATCCGTATTCGGCTCATGGAAATTTATAACTGGCAAATTTTCAACATCTCGCTGAAATCAAAGCTTTTCTGGTTACCGGACAGGGGCGCAGTACCAGTTACCAGGTGAATATTTAACAGAGTACCAATTCTTCGAAAGCAGCCCGGTAAAAAGACCTGGCTTTAAGAAGTTCTGTGTTTTTTCCTAACAAAAAATGGTTTTACTTCAACTTAAACGATACAGAAAAAGAAGGAATAACAGGCAAAACAGAAACTGATTTTAATACCGTTTTGGCTGGAGGTGGATTTCCTCCAGGAGAATTCAAATGAGGATTGTAAACAGAATCCAGATAGTAATAAAAAGGATTGTGCCTGTTGTATAAGTTATAAACGCTTAACTCAAAATTCCCGTAAAAATGTTTAGTTTCAAATTTTCTTTGAATGGCAATGTTCAGACGGTGAAATGCTTCCATGCGTTGTCCGTTTCTTTCACCTTGTGCATATAAACTTAAATTGCGTTTGTTTTTATAGTTTACGGTAGCATCTTCAAAATTGAAGTTGCCGGGAAAATAAATGTAAAGTGGTATGGTAACCGGATTTCCTGAATGATAATCCCAACTGAAAGAGAAATCATATTTCTGATTGATTCTATATTGGCCCACCAGCGATATATTGTGCTTTTGTTCGAAACCTGCAGGAAATGGTTTTCCGTTGTTTATCTTTTTGAATTGGTGGGTAACTGATGACCACGTGTAGCTGAACCATCCGGTAAAATCGCCTGAAAGTTTTTCTGCCATTACTTCAACACCCCGGGCTTTACCTTGTCCCTGGGTGACAATAGATTGCCAGCCGGAATGAGTATTGAAAAAGTAAGGTGTGGTGAAATTATGAGAACTGTATCCGTCGAGATAAGAGGTGATGTTTTGCATTTTCTTAAAATAAACTCCTGCAGTAAAAGCCATTTGTAAATTCCCACTTTTATAGTTCCGGTTATAGTCTGCGCTTACCTGGTTTGCAAAACCGGGAGAAACTTCTTTGCCCGAGGCCATCCACAAATCAACTGGCAATCCTAAACCGGGATTGGTTAACAAATGAAGAAACTGTGACATTTTTGAATAGGAAAGTTTTATTGAACTGTTTTTATTCAATAAGAAATGAGCCAGCACCCGAGGTTCCAGAAACGAATAGGTTTTGCCATTGTCGGTAAAATAGTTGCTGTTCCTGATTCCTGTTTTTATATTGAGATTCGGATAAAGCATGAACAACAACTCAGCATACAAAAAATTCTCTGATGGATTCTCCGGTTCCAAATTATGTGCAGTAAATGTTGTATCAAAGTCCTGTTTTCTTATTTGTGCAGGAATTATTTTATGAAAAGTAAAACCGCCGCCCATGTCGAGCCTGACCTTAGCGGATATATCCCAGAAAGAATTGTTGGTCAGAGAATAATCACTGATGATTGACGTAAATTTATTGAAATAGTTAAGTGTGCTGTCAGGGTCTTCCTGTTTGTTTTTCAGGTGCATATTGTACCGGGAAAAACCTGCAAAGAAACGGGTTTGAAGTTTTTCATTCAGTTTTAAGGAATAGTCCGCACTAAATATCTGGTTTTTCCAGGTTTGTTCGCTCAGTGTATAAACATCCTTTACAGTTTTAAGCCTGTCATAAAAATAATAGTCATCCCGGTCGGTAAAGTAATTAAATACAACTTTGTTGTTTTTGTTAAACTGATGGATGTATTTTATTTGCACATCGTAAAAACTGAATGATTCCAACTCGTTTTTATCGACAAAAATTCGTGCAATTTTATCGATGTAAGTGCCTCGTGCAGCGAACATCAGGCCGGATTTGCCTTTCAATACAGGTATTTCCGTTAATATTTTTGCAGATATCAGCCCAATTTCACCCTCCAGTTGAAACGACTGCGTGTTAGGCTGTCTTGTTTTTACATCAACCACAGAAGATAACCGCCCGCCAAAACGTGCCGGAAATCCCCCTTTATAAAAATTAACTTCATCAGTTGTTAATGCCTGAAAAGTGGAAAGCATCCCTAAAAGATGCGACGATTTGTAAATTGTACTGTTGTCAAGCAAATAGAGGTTTTGGTCCGAGGAACCACCACGCACATTAAGTTCTGTTGTTCCCTCAGTGGCACTCTGAACACCCGGAAACCAGGTGAAAGATTTTAACACGTCTTTTTCCCCTGCCAATACCGGAAGATTTTTTATGCCAATGGACGACAGCTTTTCCATTCCCGCCTGTGGCTCCTGTACCTTGTTGTATCGCTCTGCTGTTTTTTCAACTTCGCCAATAAGAAAAGACCGGATTAATGGCTCTATCTCGAATGTTATAACCGTATCTGATTTTACACGTAACCCATCGAGCCTAAGTTCATAATCCGGATGATTAATTATAATTGGAATGATTTCTTCAGATGGGACAGCAATTCTGAAAAAACCATTTTTGTCCGATTTGAATTCAATTTTCAAGGAAGGAAACCGTATTTCAGCATCATTAACAAACAGTTTTGTCTGCGAATTCACTACTTCTCCTTCCAAAATATAAAACTCTTTTTGAGCTTTCGTCTTAATTATCAGAAAGCACAGGAATACAAAAAGACCGGTTTTTATATCAAATTTCATAAGATTAATACATAGACCGAATACTTATTGTAGTATCCGTTTTCAAATAACTTCCAAAAACTCCATACCCACCATCAATATTTGTGTATTCTGGAATAATCCCGCGGTAAAGTTCCCAAAACAATCCCATATCGAGCTGGTCGTTTATGAGCCGCAATCGTCCTTCATATTCCGTAAAGATTTTCATTTCTGCACTGGCTTTCACCAGGGAAACTGAGGCTCGTGAGAAGGGGCGGAAATTGCTGTACGCTGAAGTGTAAACCGCCCCAATAATATTCCCCTGTTGTGTTTCTTCCGGGATAATAAAATAATCGCCGCTTCTTGTATGTTGAAAAATATCTTCCGAAAAGACATAATAAGCACCATCGGTTTTCCAATCATTTTGCCATGCAAAATGGAATCGAATAAGCGCAGAAGTCTCATCTCCCGGATTTCTTACAATGATTTCCTGCCCTATTGATTCCCAAACCGGTTTTGTTTCCGGTACCGTCGTAGTTGCCGAAACTTCCTGCCCATCCTGAAAGTAAATTTTCAGGTGGTATAATTTACCGGGCAATACGTTAAAACTGTCTTTGGAAATAAAATAAAGTCCTTTCTCCTGATGAAAAGGGATTTCAATTTCGACATCATTTCCAGTTAAAACAACCTTCGCATCCCGGATTACCGGAATTTCTTCTTCCAAAAAATTGAATGGTACTGTTTTTGAAACATGAACACAGATATCTTTATCAGGGTTCAAAATACTGTAAACAACAGGCTTTTCCTCATAAAACTCCTCCAGGGATATTTCTTTTTCCCGCAAACAGGCTACTAACAGAATCAAGGTAATGAAAGCAATGGATTTTAAAATGCAAGATGAAAGGAAGCTGTGCAGGTAACATATATTTCTTTTAATTTTGAAAAGAATGGTTTTCATTATCTTTGGTTATCATCCTGTTCCGGAGGGCAAAACAGGGTTTAACATCTTTTAACTGCTATTCAAATTTCGGACATTCAGTTTTAAAAAACAAATTTTTTTTGAGAGTTGTTGTTTGTTAATGCTTTGCGTAAAAAATAAGATAGCCTACAGAAAAAAAGGTTCCCTTTTCCGGGGTCAATGGATTATTAATTCTTCAAAAGCGGCCCTGTAAAAAGAGTTTGATTTTATCAGGTCTGTGTGGTTTCCAAAGGCAGAAACTGTTTTGTTCTCAATCACATAAATCCGGTCGGTATAGCGGGCTAATTGCGGGCGGTGGGTCACAAAAACTACGGGGATTTCTTTTTTTAGGTTATTCAGCAATTCAATTACAAACTTTTCGGTCCTTCTTCCCATGGCAGCAGTGGCTTCATCGAGCAGTAAAAGTTGGGGTTGGCTATAAACAGCACGCGCCAAAGCGATTAACTGCCGTTGCCCTCCCGATAAGTTGGAGCTGTTTTCGTTTATAATTGTTGCGTAACCTTGCTGAAACTCCATTATAAAATCATGAAATCTATATTTTTGGCAGAAAGTTACAACTTGGTCAAAATCCGGTTTTTCCTGAAGTGAAATGTTTTCAAGCACTGTGCCGTTAAAAAGCTGCACGTGTTGTTCCACAACTGCCACATGGTTCCTCCACGCTTTGGTGGAAAACGAATTCCAGTTTTTGTTGCTTACCAGAATTGTACCCGATTCAATTCTATGAAAACGTTGAAGTATGGAAAGCAACGTGCTTTTTCCGCAACCAATTTCACCAAAAAAAGTAATGATTTCCCCTTTATTAACGTCAAAGCTGATGTCCTTCAACAACAAACCTTTACCGGGGAAACGAAAATTTAAATTCCTGATTTCCAGTTTTTCTATTTGAAATTCGTTATTGCCACCCTCTTTTGTAGCATCTTCGGGATTGTATTCCGGTTCTGCCGAAGCAAACTCGTACATGCGGTCGAAAGCAACACGCGCCTCCTGTAACTGGATATTTGCCATGGCAATATTTATAACCGATGCGGCCAAACTGCCAACCAAAGTAATAATGGCCATCATTTGTCCCAATAAAAGTTGTTCCTGTAAAACGAGCCAGGCAGTCCACGAAATGATTCCGGTTAAAAGCAAGGCGCTTCCCGCAGTTATCCAAAGGTTCATTTTTGCGCCCAACAATCCCAGGCCAAAAACTTTTAGCATGAAGAAACCATAAACCACATTCACAACTTTGGCAAATAAATTTTCGCGATTAAACGTTTTAATGGTTTTAATTCCATTAATAGTATCGATGTATTTGCTTTCGGTGGCGGCGTAGCTTTGCATCACTTCGCGCTGGGCAACAATAATCTTTTTGTTGTAATGCCATGCAAGCAGGCTAAAAACCGGAATGGACAACAAACTGAACAAACCGGTTGAAACGGAATACACAAAAATGTATCCGGCAGATACCAGCACCACCAACACATCGATAACAACCTGGCTGCTTAAATAAACCACTGTTTTCTGTATCCGGCCGGCATCGTTCATGCGCGCTACCATGTCACCGGTTGAGGTACTGTCGAAAAAGGGTTTAGGCAGAAAAAGCAACTTTCCAAAAAAACTGGAAATCAGGCGCACATTCATTTCCCGGCTTTGTCGGACCAGAAAAATAGCACGCACATACATAATAACAGCCCGGGCAATCAGTATTACTGCAAATATGATAAGGCCCAAAACCAGGGTGCGGGTGTCTTTTTCGGGCAAAATGCGGTCGATTAGTTTTTGCGAAAAAATGGCTGTTGCCAGCCCCAACACCGAAATAACGATACCCAGAAAAGCGGCTATCCCCAACAACGGGTAATCAGGCTTTAACAACTGCAAAAACCAGGTATGTTTGTTTTTCGTTTCGTTTTTCCGGGTAACAAAATATTTTCCTGGGGTAAGCTTTAGCAGGGTTCTGCTTTTCCAAACGGAAGCCAGCTCTTCCTCCGTGTAATATTCAATACCGCTTGCCGGGTCGCCTATAATAAATTTACTGTTTTCAAAACCATAGCAAACCACAAAATGCTCCAAAGTCCCGTCTTTGATGATATGCAGGATAAGCGGTTCGTTTTGGTCTTTTAAGTTTTTGATATCAGCTTCGTAACCACCCACCTCGAACCCAATTTTTTGTGCCGCCTGGTACAAGCCCAGCAGACTGGTCCCGTTCAGGGTTGTACCACTTTCTTCACGCAGCTTTTCCTGGGTAGTTTCACCGCCGTGGTATTTTACCACCGAGGCCAGGCAGGCCAGGCCACAATAAAACTGGCTGTGTTGTCTGGTAAAGGATTTATTAATTTTGGTTACGTTCAATTTGGGCGTCATTCTTTTTAACATTTTCTATGACAACTTCTTTTTTGACAACTTTCCCGTTTATCCTTGTTTGTGATACAATACTACCTGTAAACAGAAAACCGGAGAGCAATACCCCGAAATAGAAAAATAGTTTTGCCATGAGTTTGAGTTTATTGTTATGAATTAATTTCTGAAATAATGGCTTCCGGCTTTGTTTCGCCCGGAAAATACCTTTTTAGCTTCCTGCCAGAGTTGTAAATGTAAACCGAAGGAACAACTGCTTTTCCGAAAACTTTTTTAAACCGGTTGTTGGGGTCAAGTAAAACTTCAATGTTGCTCAGTTCCCAAAGATGGTATTCAGCGCAAAAGTTTTCTATTCGTTTCAGTGAATCATCGGATGTAACCATAACCACCTGGCAGTGGTTGAATGCAGCGGCATTTTGGCCAATCTCCTGTGCTTCGTAATGGCAATGGTCACATTCGGGGTGAAAGTAAATAATTACCATCGGTTTTTCCGGGTCAAAATCATGCAGGTTTACCTCTTTTCCTGTTAGCGAGACAAACTCTGCTTGTGGTAAAGTCTGAATCCGTTTTTCCGCTTCCTTTTTTTCGTTATATCCCTTGATTGTTTGGTAGGTAAGGAATCCTCCAATAATCGAAATTACTGCAATTAAAATGGTTTTAAGTAACTTTTTCATAGTTAACTCAGGTTAAGGGTTATAAACATTACAAACACCACCCACAAAAGCAATCCGCTGCCATACGATGCGGTGACCAGTTTTAGCGATTTGCCAAAATTTACGGGCCGTTCCTCGTTGGCTTCGTTGATAACACTGACCAGCAGCCAGCCCAGAACAAGGAAATAACCTAACTCAAATACATTGATTAAACTTAAAGGATAAACAAACAGCGGGTCGATACTTTTGGTATTTAACAACTCCATTACAGAAAGCGGTTGAAATTGTAAATCATCCAGGGTATTCACCTGCTTAAAAAAGATAAGAATAACCAGCTTGGCTAAACCAGACAAAACATAAACAAAATCGGCTAACAAGGCTATTTTGAACAGCTTGCCAAAATCGGCTTTTAATTCGGTGAAGAATATGCCAATATATAGAAAGATGGCTGTGTAAAATATGCGCAATAAAGTTACTACTGGTAAAATGACAAAACCAAAAAAATGCCATTTTTTGGCAAAATTAATTATTTTATCAATTTCTTCTATTTCCAAATTATTTCCAAATAATTGATAATAAATAGAATCAATTGGTATGACAATGTTACTGGCCAAGTATAGTAG
Source organism: uncultured Mariniphaga sp. (assembly GCA_964559175.1). GTDB lineage: Bacteria > Bacteroidota > Bacteroidia > Bacteroidales > Prolixibacteraceae > Mariniphaga. The sequence continues at coordinate 38,906 of CAZLGT010000044.1, forward strand.
CAGAAAAATTAATACCAGAGAAAAAAAGACTTTAGGGACGGACATTTTATTTATAATATTTCTACATAATGGATAAAATTTTAAAACTATAATATTTAAATCTTTCTATTCTTTTTGGAGAGGAGTGTTGACAATAATATTATTGACGCCAACAATCTAAAAACTTTAATTGCTAAAAATTAAATTAAAAAAAACAGAATCCCTGATAAAATAATAGTAGCAACAATAGCTACTATGGTAAGTGATTTTACTTTCAGTTTACCTTTTTTTACTTTTGGAACTATTACCAATAGATATATTGTTAATGTGACTACTCCCCAGAAATAGTAAATAAAAATATTTTGAACAATTCTGGTAGGTTTTTCCAGTAAGACATAAACAATACCAGTTATTGCTGAAATTATTAAAATGAGAATATAGATTGATAAATATTTATTACTAGTTTTCATTGAAATTCAAAATTTATAGTTTGACATCTTCACATTTTTTCGAATATTAAAAATCAGCCATACTTATTTTGAAAATAGTATGGCTGTTATTATTTAATTCAGCAAATTAAAGTACTTAAGGCAGCTCCAGCAGCTATTGTAACTCCAATTGCTATAAACCCGGCTCCAGCAGTGGTAGCTCCAAGAGCAAAGGCAATTCCACCTGCCCAAGTGCCCCAAATTGTTCCAATACCTCCTGTTGTCATATTGCAAATAAACTCTCGTGTAGAGTTACCTCCATTAATTTCTTCCATTCTTTCAAAACTCAATTCTTTCATAATTTTTGAATTTAATTGTAAAACAATCGGCTGAGTGCCCCGGCAAATGTCCTTACAGCCAGTGGGGACAAAAGCGGTTCCCGGAAAGTAGTTTTTGAAAAAAAACTGTTAACTTCGCATTGGGCTTTACGGAGTCTGCCCGACTTTGTCATGCAGGCGGGCCTTAATTGCCTCCCCGGGCCGGGAACAAATTAGCGTGAGTGAACCCCGGGGAGGCTTACCCAATAAATTTGTTGATATTTGGAAAAATGATCTGCATTATCTTTGGATTTTAATCCTGTTCCGGGGGTGCCAAAACAGGGATTAACATTTTTTAACTGCTATTCAAATTTATGGTATTCAAACAATAAAAACAAAACTTTTTTTGATTGATTATCTTAGTTCTTTTTTGTAATACGCTGTATTTGAGAATTTTGTAAAACAAAATTGAAAAAATGTTTCATGACATACAGAATATAGGGTTACCTTTTCTGGTTTTAGGGAATATATATAGATAGGGTATTTTTATCGATAAAATACAATATTTACGCAAAATATTAAAAATCAGTTACTTGGTTGAATTTTGTTTTTTACTTTAATTGCTTTTCGTGTATCCCGATAAAAATCAGGTCGCTTCCAACAGAAATTTTTAATTTTGCACAAAACAACGATACCATGAAGTTTACCATTTATATAACTGTTTTGGTTGCCGGGATGCTTTTTTTCGCCTGCGGGCCTTCCGATGAAGAAAAAGCCAGTGCCAAACTGAACCTGGCCCAGTCGCTGTTGGAAAAAAATGATACGACCGCTGCGCTGCGCCACCTCGACAGCATTCCGCGGCTTTACCCGAAAGCTGTTTATGCGTTGAATGCTGCCAAAAACCTGGTAAACGAGGTTCAGTTCGATTTGCTGCACCGGAAAGAAGCACAACTCGATTCGCTGAAAGTTAAAATTGAGACGCTTGAAAAACCTTTTCGCAAGGAAAAAACAGAATTCGACCGCTACACCCAGTACATTCACAACCGGCAAACATTTCAGCGGGCGTGGGACCGCTCCTACATTCAGGTGCATCTGGATGAACGGGGCGAAATTTACCTGAGCAGCAATTACCACGGCGAAAATTGGCTCGACCACACGGCACTGCGCGTTTACGACCAGGGCGACGATGCCAAAACTGAAGAGATTCCCGTTGGCGACCCGAACAACCACCGCAGCGATTTTATGGAGGCCAAATGGGAAAAAGTGAGTTACCGCAACGGCAAAGACAACGGCGTAATGGAATTTATTGCCAACCACGTGGAACGCAATCTGAAAGCGGTTTTCCTGGGCATCGAATATTATTACATTATTCTGGAAACATACGACAAACAAGCCGTGAAAGATGCCCTTGCCCTTTCAAAAGCGTTGAAGCAAAAAAGTAGCCTGGAAGCTGAAATTGCAGCTTTACAAAGGCAGTTGAATATCGATTAATATCTAAAGAATCGCATTTAATGTTCTCTTCGTGAAATTTTGTGTCTTTGAGTCTTTGTGGCAAGAAAGAATATGCCACTAAAACACGAAGACACGAAGATTCACAAAAATTTATTATTGGATAAAATGGAAATCGCAAATAATTAAATACAAGATAGATAGAAATCATTTTACTTCCTGGTGAAACCTCAAGGATGTTTTTTGATTTATAAACTAGACGCTTTCAGGTTGCATCCCGATAGCTATCTGGACTGAAAGGTCTGGTGCCGGAAACCTGACAGCGTCTTTAAGACCTGTCAGCGTTTAATCGGATTAATACTTAAAAACTATAATATACTGTGCCAATATTATTTCAAAACAGTCTCTTAGGTAATTATTTCTCCGTCCAAAATATAATGTTTCCGCTGATTGCGCGGAAAGACGCAGATTTTATTGTGCCTTAATTTCATATTTGGAATTTTTATCTACATCAACTCTGGAAACCAAAGATGTTTTTCTCTTCCCTCTTTTAAGTTTTTGATATCTACTATTATTAGCTATCCTGAATCAATAGTCCAATTTGATAAGAAAGTGGATTTCCAAAATTTTCAATGATTGCTTTTGAATTATAAACTCTTTTCCAATTGGTATTATCATCAAAAATAAATTTTGTGAAGCATTTTGAATCGACTGCTTTTATTAACCCGATTTCAATGATTTTATTAGTCGTTCTACTTAAATCCTCTTTTATTGCATTATAATTTTTATAACCAATCAGCTCTAACCCCACAAAAACACCATTCTCAGGAAAAACTATATTGTGGTTAGTAATATCTATTTCTAACCTCCCTTTAGATATTTGAGACGATGTTACTAAAACATCTTTTTGTAAAAGTTCTTCTCCCGGTTTCCCTGAACTTAATGGTTCATATACATGAAGCCGAATTATTGATTCTGCCTTACCTGGTTTGGCTATAAAAGATACTGATAATATTCTGCTATTTTTTTTTGAATTATTACTGATAAAACACACAAATTCTGTTCCCCATTGATAGGCAGGAAAAACATGATATAATTTTGTTTTTTCTTCCAGGTAACCAACCTCTATAGTTTTTGATTTATTGGTAATCACAACATCTGGGATTATATAGCTTCGTGGGTTTAGATACAATGTATCTCCCGAATTTAAAAGGGATACAGGAAAAAATTGAATATTAAAGCCAATACAAGATATTATTAAAGTGTCATTTTGTTCGGCTTTTATCCTAAACTGCCCTTGTTCATTTACATAAGTTCCTCTATTTAAATTTTTTATTTTAACATTTGCATATTTAACTGGTTCTGATGATTCCTTATTGAAAACAAAACCTGTTATTTCCTGCGCTGTTAGAAAAGTTACTGCAAACATTATTGGTACTACGAAAGTTATTTTTTTAATCATAGGAATAAATATTAAAGTAGAAAGTAGAAACCTTACCGTAGGGCAAGGTTTCGTTATAACCAATTAACAAGGCATCCACATTACATCGCTGGATATTTTGATCCAAAAAAAGTAGTTTTTATGTAACACCAGTTGCTGTCCATCTACACAGCCTGAAAGAACAACACTTTCTGTTCCAAAAAATTTACCGCCTTTGGTTTCTTCCATCTTTTCAAAACTCAATTCTTTCATAATTGTTAGAATTTAATTGTAAAACAATTGGCTGGTTGCCCCGGCAAATGTCCTTACAGCCAGTGGGGATAAAAGCGGTTCCCGGAAAGTAGTTTTTGAAAAAAAACTGTTAACCCCGCAACGGGTTTTACGAAGCCTGCCCGACTGTGTCATGCAGGCGGGCCTGGATTGCCTCCCCGAGCCGGGAACAAATTAGCGTGAGTGAACCCCGGGGAGGCTTACCCAATAAATTTGTTGATATTTGGAAAAATGATTTGCATTATCTTTGGTTATTATCCTGTTCCGGGGGTGTCAAAACAGGGTTTAACATCTTTTAACTGCTATTCAAATTTCGGACATTCAAAATAAAAAAGCAAATTTTTTTTTTGAATGATTTTTTATTTTTTTTATAAGTCTTTGTTTTTTAGTAATTCCCATTTTGCAACCGGCCACCTCGAACCCCATGTTTTGCGCCGCCTGGTATAATTCCGACAGGCTGGTTCCTTTCAGAATTTTTTTTATTCTGATTAAAGAGAAAAATCAAAACTGAGAATAAATTGCCGGGGGCGTATTTGGTAACTATTTTCAATATTGGCAATATCGGTATTAAAGTATGAAACTATTTTATTGTCGTTAAAAAGGTTAGAGCATTTTAATTCCACGGTTAATTTGCTGTTTTGGGGTTTCCAGATGTAATTAATATTCGCCAACCTGGTTTCGCTGTAATGATTTGCCGATTTTCCACTATAATATTCTAAATCAATTCTTATACTGTGCTTTGGCACAGGGAAGAAATTTAGATTCAGCAAGTGATTATTTTGTATGAACTTAAATTTCCGAAGGCCCACATTTTGATTCATTTCAGAATAGTGAAATTTATAATCAACATCCATCCATCCAAATTTTGTAATACTAAGGCGGGGTTCGATAAAAATATAGGTGTTTTTTACATCATCCGGCAAACCGTTACTATATCTTTTGTTTTTGCCCGAACGGTATCCTGAGTTTAAGTAAATTGTACTTCCTAAATCATAAAGCAATTTGCTCCCTTTAAAATAGATATTTGAGTTTTTACTTTTATTGTCTTTCAAAAAAGCATTTGTTTCCATGGCCCCATCGCTGTTAATTGTTTGGCTTAATAAAATATTCTTTGTTGAAAATACCTGGTTTATAGCAAGGGAAACAAACCAGCTTTCAATGGGGTTAGTATATTTTAGCAAATAATTATAGTTGTAATCTTTACGGTGTAACAAAGGAGTATCTTTGATGGAAAATGTCCGGTAGTTTGTCAAAAGATAACCATAATGAATATCATTGATGTTGCCCAACCGATTATTAAATCCGACTGAAATGTTTGTGCCCAGATACCCGCTGATTTTATAATGTAAAAATATGGAAGGATCAATAAGTAGTTTGTTAACCACTTCTTTTTTATTAAATGATTTATCGTTGATAGTATAAGCAACATATTTTACAGGGATAGTAATATTAACCACGAGATCAGGGGTTTCATAACGAAACACCTCGGAAAAGAAAGGAGAAAAGAAATTCCAGTTCAGATTATTCCTGAAGTTTTGAATTTCGTTCATTGCCTCATTCGTTAAAATGTTGGAATTGAGTTTCTTTTTTTGAAATTCAAATCCGAAGTTACTGTCAAAATGCCAATATTTTTTATTCAGGGTAAACCCAGCTTGATTTTGAGTGGTAAAATTCTCTGATGTAGCCTGTTGTCGGGTATTACTGCTAATAAAGCCGTCATTTAATATGTCGTTAAAGGCTCCCGGGGTAATAATCAGCCTTTCAGGTGTTTTTCCGTAACTTACCTTTGACTTTATGGTAACAAAGTCTTTTTTAGCTGGCATAATCCATTCAAAATGGTTGTTTACAGAAGAGAAAGGCGCTTTTAAATGCTGATGTATTTGCATTCCGTTATTATCTGCAATCCCCCACGCATGATCCCAGTGTTTGTTAATACTAAACTTATTTTTCAAAAACCTGTTTTTTGAATTTTCATTGTAAATCACTTCACCATGGAACCTGCTTGTAAAAAGCTTATTGTAAATATTTTCCCTGATACGGATTGTATCGTCAGCCATAAGATAATTTGTCTGACTTCCACCCTCCTGTAACCGGCTGTCATTTATATATGACGAGTTAATTTTGAAAGACGCATTGTTGTTTATTTTCAGGATGTGGTTGTATGTGAGCAAATGAATATTATTGTTTAAATAACGATTTTTGGTAATTTGCGGAGGAACTAATGTAACCAGGTTTAGAAGTTCTTCTTTTGCGTCGTCCTTCATATTATCATAGTAATGTTGAATAAGTTGTTCCGAAACATCTTCGCCAATATTGTTGGTTTGATAAGAGGCAATCGCTTGTTGTTTTTTGTTAAAAATCATGGGTGTAAAACCCACATCCCAAACGAAAGGGCTCAATCCTGTTCCTAATTTTACTTTACCTACCGTACTCACATTTTTTTTCAGATGAATATTGATTGATGTTTTATCAGAAAAAACAAGAGAATCAAGCATCTTTATCGGTTGGTGGTTTTCCAGAACTTCAATCGTCCCTACTTTTTTGTATGAAAGGTTATTGTTTACTATCCCGTATTTCCCTTCCATTAAATCCATACCCTCAATGTAGTATTTTTCAATTTTATTTCCCTGGTAGTTGATTGCTCCGTTACTTTCTACTTCAAAACCAGGAAGTTGGTTGATAATGTCTCCAATAGACCTATCATTTTTTTTTGCAAATGCCCCGACAATATAAACGATTGTATCTTTCTTTAAAAGAATAGGGGCCGCTTTTACCAATACTTCGCTCAATTCGTATATTTCCGGTATTACTTCCAGGTAAATTTCCTGGCTTCTGTTAGCAACGGTAACAGTTGTATCAGAATAGTTTAACGATTGTGCTGTTACACTAATTGAATCAAGCGGAGTGTTTAAGCTGAATTGAAAACTTCCGTCGGACTGAGTAATGGCAAAGGCAATAATGTTGTTCTTATTTTTCGGCGCATGCGCCAATACACTTATACTGGCCACTCCTTGCCCATTATTATAAATGGCCCCTTTAATTATATTTTGAGCCATTAAATTGAAAGGCTGATAAAGAATAATTAGCAATATATATTTAAGATTATTCAAGCTCAATAGGATTATTCTCGTTACCAAACCGTTTTGCCAATCGTTTTGCCCTTTCCGGTTCGTTGGGAAACCACATTTTTGCTTTTTCCACCAATCCTGTTTTGTAATTCCTGACGGCTTTATCGCATTGTTCTTTCGACATTTTAATTGTCTTTTTATTTTCCCGGATGATTACGAATGAATGATTCTCCAAACCTTTCAATTCAAAACTATGGCTGTTTTGAATGTCGCTGATTTTTATAATAAGTCCTGGCAATCCTGAAAACTTGTAGGGACCGTAAGGTAATGGGACATCCGGGGCATACCATGCAATGTATTTCCGCCCCCTGAAAAAAGTGTAAGCATCTTTGCAGTCAAATCCACAAATATGTTCCGATTCTTTCCCTAATGTCCATTGTATTTTAACCGTATCTTTTGTTTCCCAGGTTCCCTCCGTGGTCAAATAAGTTATTACCAGTTCAGGATTATTGTGCTGTTCTGTTATAAAATAATTAACGAGGCTGTTGCCTGGGGTGTAGGTGGTAAAGCCTCTGCTAACCTGTTTATTAGAAACGAGTCCTTTCGAATTCAGATAACGTAATGAGTCAATGTAATAATAATATTCTTTCTTAAAAAGATTATGTTGTTCTCCTATTAAAAGAACAAATGATTCTTCCTTCCGCAATTCTGTATTTGTTGAATCGCTAAGGTAAGAATAGCTGTAAGTACATTTATATTTGCTTTTGTCTAAAATTTTAAAGCCGGCATCATCATTCTCAATTGCATTAATTTGTTTTTGTGCAGATGTACTTATTCCAGGCAGAAAATGAAGTAAGTAAAAAAAAACCAAGTATTTCATAAGATAAATTTTTTAATTAGGAGGCTGCCTGAAAAAGTTTTGTTTAATGATTCTTTGAAAAATATTTCAAGTACAATAAACTTGTTCTTTGGACAACCTCCTCGATTTTTACATAATTGAAATAAATTAGAAGTACAAAAATTGAGTTACTCGATATTCATACTTTCAAGGCATATTGTTACACTATTTCTTCAAGACATATTTCCAGATATTCACCACATTCCTCGGCAGTACCGGTAAAATAACCGCAAGGGGTCGATATTGTATAAATTCTTGCAAACGATGCAAGACAGATGGTCAATAGCAGGATTCCTGTGATTACTATTTTTTTCATAATTTTTGAATTTTTTGTGAAACTATTGGTGAATACCCCACTTTTGCACGTGCCAATTTGCAAAAGTCGCTCCCGGATAGTAGTTTTGTGCGGGCAGTTTTCAAAACCGCCTGCCTCCCCGGGCCGGGAACAAAGTAACGCGTGGACCAAGCTCCCGGGGAGGCTTACCCAATAAATTTGTTAATATTTGGAAAAATGATTTGCATTATCTTTGGTTATCATCCTGTTCCGGGGGTGCCAAAACAGGGTTTAACATCTTTTAACTGCTATTCAAATTTCGGGCATTCGAATAAAAAAAACAAAACTTTTTTTTGAATAATTTTTTATTTTTTTTGCAAGTCTTTGTTTTTTAGTGATTTGAGAAGTGGAATTGAAAAAATGTTTCATGACATACAAAACACAGGGTTACCTTTTCCGCTTTTGAGGAATATATATAGATGGGGCTTTAAAATCTTCAAAACACAACATTTGAGTAAAATTCTAAAAATAAGCCACTTAGGCAAAAAGTCGTTTTTCTCTTATTTTGAGAATGGTGCATCTCCATAAAAATCCGGCAGCTTTGGCAGAAATTTTTTATTTTGCACAAAACAACGATACCATGAAGTTTACCATTTATATAACTGTTTTGGT
>CAZLGT010000045.1:0-46907 GCA_964559175.1 uncultured Mariniphaga sp.
CATAAATTCACCTTCGGCCACAATATTTGTTCCCACATAAGTAACTCCCCGCATGGTAGCAATGCCGCGGCGTATGGGCGAAGTAAGTGTAACTTTAAAAATGAGCGTATCGCCCGGTACCACTTTCCTCCTGAATTTCACGTTGTCAACCCGGATAAAGTAGGTGGAATATTTTCCTTCGAGCTTACACAGCACAAGCAGGCCCCCGGTTTGTGCCATGGCCTCAATGAGCAGCACTCCCGGCATCACCGGCTCGTTGGGGAAATGCCCCTGGAAGAAAGGTTCGTTGTGGGTAACATTTTTCACACCCACCACCTCAGTGTCGGTAACCGACATAATTTTGTCCACCATCAGAAAAGGATAGCGATGGGGCAAATATTCCTTCAGCTGAACGGCATCGAGTACGGGAGTTGCATCCGGGTCGTATTCAGGAACTCCGGTTTGCGCTTGCCTCCAGGCATCTTTCAGCGCCTGTGCAAAAATAGTATTGGGCCGGTGCCCGGGCTTGTAGGCAATGATGCGCCCTTTGATTCTTTTGCCAAAAAGGGCCAGATCGCCAATTACATCGAGCAGCTTGTGACGGGCACATTCGTTGTCGAAATACAAATCGAGGTTATTTAATATACCCTGGGGTTTCACCTCTACTTTGTCGTGGTGAAAGAGTTCGGCCAGCCGGTCGAGTTCGTCCTGGCTCACTTCCTTGTCGATAATGACAATGGCGTTGTTCAGTTCTCCTCCTTTGATCAGGTTGTTGTTTAGCAAAAACTCCAGCTCGTGCAGAAAAACAAACGTACGGCAGCTGGCAATTTCTTCTTTAAACTCGCTGATGGAATCGAGCGTGGCAAACTGGTTGTTCAGCACCCTCGACTTGAATGAAATCATCACGTTCAGCCGGTAATCGTCGTCGGGAAGAGCAATGATGTGCGAACCCGATTTTTCATCGAAAATTTCTATTTTCTCCTGAATCTCGAAATATTCGCGTTCAGCCTCCTGTTCAATTACTCCGGCTTTTTCAATGGCTTCCACAAAGTAGCGCGAGCTGCCGTCCATGATGGGGGCCTCTTCGTTGTTCACTTCAATCAGCACATTGTCGAGATCCATTCCGGTGAGGGCTGCCAGTGCATGCTCGATGGTACCTATGCGTGCACCGTCTTTTTCGAGAAGCGTGCCACGCGAGGTGTCCACCACCAAATCTACATCGGCATCAATAACGGGCTGGTTTTCCAAATCGACCCGTTTAAACTTAAACCCATGATTTTCGGGAGCCGGTAAAAAGTTCATGGACACATTTACACCGGTATGCAATCCTTTCCCCTCTATTTTAAATGAATTTGCTAATGTTTTTTGTTTTACAACCATACCTGAAAATTACTTTGAACCGGCAGCTTTCGCCTGTTTCAAGGATTCAACATCTTTTTGAAGCTGTATAAATTCTTCACGGAGCCTGGGCAAGTTCCGAATAATGGTATAAGTTTTAATGGCTTCCTTATAATTTACTGCCGGTGAAGACAGTACGATTTCATTGTCTTTAATGGATTTGCTCACGCCCGACTGTGCGCCAATCTGCACGTTGTCGCCAATGGTTAAATGCCCGGCAAGACCCACCTGACCGGCAAATTTGCAGTTTTTACCCACCTTTGTAGTTCCTGCCATACCGGTTTGGCCGGCAATAACCGTATTTTCGCCAATTTCGCAGTTGTGGGCTATTTGCACAAGGTTGTCAATTTTTGCTCCCCTGCGAATGATGGTTGAACCAAAAGTACCGCAATCAACGGCCGTATTGGCGCCAATCTCCACATCGTCTTCCAGCACTGCATTGCCTATCTGGTGTATTTTTTTGTAGGTGCCGTCTTCCTGCGGAGCAAAACCAAAACCATCGGAACCAATCACAGCTCCGGAATGAAGGATGCAACTGTTTCCGATGACACAATCGTCGTAAATTTTTACGCCTGCATACAAAATGCAGTTGTCGCCAATGGTTACATTGTCGCCCACAAAAACCTGCGGAAATATTTTAACGTTATTGCCAACTTTCACATTTCGCCCGATGCTGGCAAAGGCGCCCACATAAATATCTTTCCCGAGTATGGCCGACTGATCGATGTAACTTGGGTTTTCAATTCCGGTGCGGGTATTTTTACTGGTTTGAACATATAAATCGAGCAGCGATGCAAACCCCTGGTATGCATCATCTACTTTTATAAGCGTTGCTTTCACTTCCGACTTTGGCTCAAACAACCGGTTTACCAAAACAATGTCGGAGTTTGTGCTGTATAAGTAATTTTCGTATTTCGGATTGGCAAGAAAAGAGAGCGTTCCGGGTTTCCCTTCCTCAATTTTCGATATGCCAGAAACTTTAACATTGCCGTCTCCAACCACTTCTCCATTAAGAAACGAGGCAATGTCTGTAGCTTTAAATTCCATTCATCAAATTTTTTGCGCTGCAAATATAGGTTTAAACTAATTAATGTCCAATTCTTTTGGATAACACACAAAATATTTTCGCACTGTTTTGGTTAAAACCGAGAGGTTTATATCCGACGCCTCCCCCATATCTTTCACATTTCCGTCCTTCATTAAAATTTTAATATTTTCAGAATGCCGGTTGTATGCGCTGTTGGTAATTTCTCCGGTCATTAGAAAATAAGGGGCCATAGTGCTGTCGTTTGTAATTTCATTAGTAATACGCACCAGCATTTTTTCTTTCCACTTCACAGTCACTGGTTTATCTTCCAGTCTTACCCTGAAAAGCTTCCGGTTCATAATGCTTTGAGACAACCGGGAGAGCACCGGATCGGGATGCAGCTGCCATTCCTTCACCGATGAAAGGATATCGTAATCGTCGAGCCGGGCATACCACTCAAGCGCATTGCTGCCGTCCACTTCTGCATTTTCAAAAAAGTCTTTTTCCGAAAAATCATGTGTCAGAAATGTTTTCAGAGTAGGCGTGGCATAGACCAATTCTCCCCGGGCACATAATTCCCGGGCACGTTTCAGCACATGTATGAGCAGAAATTCGGCCGAAACCACCGTTTTGTGCAGATAAACCTGCCAGTACATCAGGCGGCGGGCAATCAGAAATTTTTCGATGGAATAAATTCCTTTGTAATCCACTGCCAGCTGATCGTTCCAAACAGTTAACATTTTAATAATACGGTCGATGCCAACAATCCCCTCAGCTACTCCGGTAAAAAAGCTGTCGCGGCTCAGATAATCGAGTCGGTCCATATCGAGCTGACTGGCTACCAGCTGATGCAAAAACTGCTTTTTATATTTATTCCTAAATATTTCAATGGCCATATCGAGCTTCCCGTCGAACTGGCGGTTCAGCTCATTCATCATGAGCAGTGAAATTGTTTCGTGCGGAATTTCCACCAGGGTGTTTTCCAGCACATGTGAAAAAGGGGCGTGGCCAATGTCGTGCAGCAAAATGGCTATGGTAACAGCATCAGCCTCTTCGTCGGTTATTTCATGTCCTTTTATCCGTAAAACCGAAATGGCCTGCCGCATTAAATGGCTGGCACCCAACGCATGCTCAAACCGCGAATGATTGGCGCCGGGATAAACCAGGTACGACAACCCAAGCTGCTTGATTCGCCTCAGCCGCTGCATAAACGGATGCTCCATTAAATCGAAGACCAGTTCCGACTGAAGGGTGATAAACCCAAAAACAGGGTCATTGATGATTTTCTTCTTGTTTAAATAATATTCGGCCACTTATTTTCTTTTAATCGAATGGCTAAAAATACAAAAGTTTAATTAATTCGGTTTAAGGCATTTATCATACCTCCTATTTTTTGTTTTTATGCAAGAAATTACTATTTTTGCGCAGATTTTTCAGAATACCTGAAATAGGGGACCGGAGGTTCCCTATTTTGTTACTGACAGATATGATGGACAAGGCGAAAATAGAGGAACTGGTAAAGGAAAAGCTCGATGAAAAAACTTTTCTGGTGGATGTACAGGTAAGTGCATCCAACGCCATAAAAGTGTTTGTTGACAGTTTCGACGGATTCACAATCGACCGCTGTGTAGAAATCAGCAGGCATGTGGAGCACAGCCTCGACCGCGACAGCGAAGATTTTGAATTGCAGGTGTCTTCGCCCGGGTTAACCGAAAGCTTCAAGGTAAAAGAACAGTACCTGAAAAATGTGGGTCGCGAAGTGGAAATTGTTACCACCGAAGGAACCAAAAGCACCGGGCTGCTAAAAGAGGCAAAGCCTGGTTTTATTTTGCTCGAAACATCGGCCCGCGAAAAGGTGGAAGGGCACAAAAAAAAGCAGTTGATTGTCAGAGAGCATCAGATTGAATATAGCGACATTAAAAGCGCAAAAGTTGTAGTTTCATTTAAATAAAAAGAAGAGCGATGGAAATTATAAACCTTACCGATACTTTTTCTGAGTTCAAAGAACTTAAGAATATTGACAGGGTGACCATGATGAGTGTGCTCGAGGATGTTTTCCGCAGTGTGCTGATTAAACAATACGGTACCGACGAAAACTTCGATGTGATTATCAACATCGACAAGGGCGACTTTGAAATATGGAGAAACCGTGCGGTGGTGGAAGACGATGAACTGGAAGACCCAAATCTTCAGATTTCCCTCTCCGAAGCTCAGAAGATTGATCCTGATTATGAAGTGGGCGAAGATGTAACCGACGAGGTGAAACTGGTTGATTTTGGCCGCCGTGCCATCCTGAACCTCCGGCAAAACCTGGCCAGCAAAATCATGGAACTTGAAAAAGACAACATTTACGGAAAATACAAAGACAAAATTGGCGACATTGTTACAGGCGAGGTTTATCAGGTTTGGAAAAAAGAAATTCTCATTCTCGACGACGAGGGGAATGAGCTGATTCTGCCCAAATCGGAACAAATTCCGTCCGACTATTTCAGAAAAGGGGATACCGTGCGTGCCATTGTTTACAAGGTGGAGTTGCGCAACAACAACCCGCTGATTATTCTGTCGCGTACAGCACCGGAATTTCTCGAGCGCCTTTTCGAGCTTGAAATTCCTGAAATTTTCGACGGTTTGATTACCATTAAAAAAATTGTGCGGGTACCGGGAGAACGGGCCAAAGTTGCCGTTGAATCTTACGATGAACGCATCGACCCGGTTGGAGCCTGTGTGGGAATGAAAGGTTCCCGCATTCATGGCATTGTGCGCGAGTTGAGAAATGAAAACATCGATGTAATTAATTACTCTGCCAACAATCAGTTGTACATTAAGCGGGCCTTGAATCCGGCAAAAATCAACAACATCAAAATAAAGGAAGAGGAAAAAAGAGCCGAAGTTTATCTGAAACCCGAAGAAGTTTCGCTGGCCATTGGTAAAGGAGGGCTTAACATCAGGCTGGCAAGTCAGCTTACCGGTTACGAAATTGATGTGTACCGCGAAACAGAAGAGGATGACGACGATGTGAACCTGGATGAATTTGCCGACGAAATTGAAAGCTGGGTAATCGATGCGCTTAAAGCCATTGGTTGCGATACAGCCAAAAATGTGCTGAACATTCCGCGCAACGAGTTGATTAAACGGACAGATTTGGAGGAAGAAACCATCGACGATGTGCTGAAAGTATTAAAGTCGGAATTTGAATAAGAAAAAATAAACTTATTTTAAAACGACTGTTGAAGCTTTTGGCTAAACTTGCAGAGACTTTTTAACAAAGGAGAAGGAAAGGAAAAAAGAATATATGGTAGCAGGCAAGACAATAAGACTTAGTAAACTTGCAAGAGAATTTAATGTAGGGATCCACACCATTGTGGAATTTCTGCATAAAAAAGGTTTCGATTACGACTCGAACCCGAACACGAAAGTCTCGGAAGATGCATTAGCCCTTCTTGAAAAAGAATATAAGGTTGATTTGAACCTGAAAAAGGAATCGGAAAAAATTATTCTGAAAAGCCACAGGCCTAAACAGGAAGTTATTTCTATTGAGGACAAACACGAAGAAGAGTACGACGAAGATTTTGAAGAGGAAGAAGAAGAAATTATTGAAGAAACTCCCCGGGTAACCCGAAAAAAAGCGCCGGTTAAAGAGCAGAAAAAAGAAGAACCCGAAGAGGCGCCTGTAGAGAAACCCAAAAAAGAGGATAAAATTAAAGTGGTTGGAAAGGTTGATTTGGAAAGCCTGGATAAGCCTGCTGCACAAACCGAAAAGAAAAAAGAAGAACCAAAGACGGAAAAGGAAGAAAAAACAAAAGAGAAAAAACCAGCCGAACCGGTTGAAGCAACCGGGAAGAAAGAAGAGAAGAAAGAGAAAAAAGAAGAAAAGAAAGAAACCCCAAAAACACCCCAGGAAGAAAAACCGGCTGAACCGGAACAGGCAGAAGTAACGGTTGAACCTGAAAAAACTACAGAAACACAAAAAACAAAAGAAGATATTATCGAAACTGAAATACCAAGAGTTGAAGAACTGAAAGTGGTAGGAAGAATCGACCTGGATTCTTTAAACCAAAAAACCCGTCCGGCGAAAAAATCGCGAAAAGAACGCGAAAAAGAACGAAAAGAAAGGCGCAGAAAAAAACCGACGGATACGAAAACCCGGGAAAAGGCGCTTGAACAGGGTTCGGAAAAAGCAACTGCTGAAAGACCCGAAGAAGAAATAATCAAAGCGAAAGCCGGAAAACTGAACGGGCCAACCGTAGTTGGAAAAATTGATTTGCCCGACAAAAAAGTCAGAAAACAAAAAGATGAGGCCGAAGGTTCTTCACACAAAAGAAGAAGAAAAAGAATTAAGGAGACCGGCCGCATAAAATTTGAAGACAAACAGGGCGACAGGACGAAAGGAGACCAAAAACCACAAAAACAGACCGGCAGAAAGAAAAAAGTGCTGCTGAAAAAAGAGGTTAACGAAGAAGAAGTACAGAAGCAAATTAAAGATACACTTGCAAGGTTAACCTCAAAAGGCAAATCAAAAGGTTCAAAACACCGCCGCGATAAAAGAGCTGCCGCCAGCGAAAGAATGCAGGCAGACCAGGAAAAACAAACCCAGGATAAAAAAACATTAAAGGTGACCGAGTTCGTTTCTGTTAGCGAACTGGCAACCATGATGAATGCAAACGTAAATGAAGTTATCTCATCGTGTATGAGCCTGGGCCTTTTTGTTTCCATAAACCAGCGGCTCGATGCTGAAACCCTGTCTATTGTGGCCGAAGAATTCGGATATCAGGTGGAATTTGTAAGTGCCTCCCTTCAGGATTCATTTGAACCGGAAGAAGATGCTGAAGAAGATTTGAAACCGCGTTCGCCGATTGTAACGGTTATGGGCCATGTTGACCACGGAAAAACTTCGTTGCTCGACTACATCAGGAGCACCAACGTAATTGCTGGTGAGGCCGGAGGTATTACGCAGCACATTGGCGCTTACCACGTGAGCCTGGAAGACGGACGGGAAATCACCTTCCTCGATACTCCCGGCCACGAGGCATTTACAGCCATGCGTGCGCGCGGCGCCCAGGTAACCGACATTGCCATTATTATTGTGGCTGCCGACGATAATGTGATGCCTCAAACGGTTGAAGCAATAAACCATGCTACTGCCGCCGGGGTACCCATTGTGTTTGCCATAAATAAAATTGATAAACCCAATGCCAATGTTGAACGGGTTAAGGAAGAACTGGCCAACATGAACTTTTTGGTTGAAGACTGGGGTGGAAAATACCAGTCTCAGGATATTTCAGCTAAAGCAGGAACCGGTATCGACGAACTGATGGAAAAAGTATTGCTCGAAGCCGAACTGCTTGAACTTAAGGCAAATCCGAACCGAAGAGCCACCGGCACAATCATTGAATCGACCCTTGACAGAGGCCGCGGATATGTCGCCACCATACTGGTGCAAAACGGAACACTGAAAGCCGGAGACATCGTTCTTGCCGGTCAGTATTTCGGGCACGTGAAAGCCATGTTTAACGAAAGAAATCAGCGCATTGAAGCTGCAGGCCCGGCAGAACCGGCCATTATTCTCGGACTCGACGGTGCACCGCAGGCAGGCGACAAGTTCAATGTAATGGAAAATGAGCGGGAAGCCCGGAACATTGCAAATAAACGGGAACAACTTGCCCGCGAACAGGGACTTCGCACCCAAAAACACATTACCCTCGACGAAATCGGTCGCCGAATTGCCATCGGAAACTTCCAGGAACTGAACCTAATTGTAAAAGGCGATGTGGATGGTTCCATCGAAGCGCTATCCGATTCATTAATTAAGCTGTCCACCGAAGAAATTCAGGTAAATATTAAGCATAAAGCTGTTGGTCAGATTTCCGAATCGGACATCCTGCTTGCAGCCGCTTCCGAAGCCATCGTTATCGGGTTCCAGGTGCGCCCCTCGCTGAGTGCACGCAAACTGGCCGAGAAAGAACAAATCGATATCCGCCTCTATTCCATTATATACGACGCTATTAACGAAATTAAGGCGGCCATGGAAGGGATGCTCTCACCCGATATTAAAGAAGAAATTACCGGTACAGCCGAAGTGCTCGAAACCTTTAAAGTGACTAAAGTAGGTACAGTTGCCGGTTGTATTGTTCGCGACGGAAAAATTAACCGCAACTCGAAAATCAGAATTATTCGCGACGGCATTGTCATTTACACCGGAACCCTCGGTTCGCTGAAACGATTTAAAGACGACGTGAAAGAGGTGAAAAACGGGTATGAATGCGGGTTGAATATCGACAATTTCAACGATGTTAAGGTGGGCGATCACATCGAAGCATTCCAGGAAGTGGAAGTGGCCAAACAGCTGTAATTCGCAGTTATCAACAGGCAATATTTCATTACTATTCTGAAAAAATACAACACGCCATTTTCATTTTAGTAGTTTTGTGAAAAATTCAGGAGTATGAAACGAAACCTGATAATTGTTTTATTTCTTGTTGTGGCAGCTGCCGCCGGTTATTACTGGTTTGCGGGAGAAAGTACCCCTTTTTCAAAAGACAACGCGCTTTACAAAGCTGTGCCGGTTTCAGCTCCTCTGTTTTTTGAATTCAGCAGCATGGGCGCCATTCCATCCGGTAATCCGGTTGTTAAAGAGCTGCAGGATGCAGGCATTGCCAATTCCTGGTTTGAGGTACTTCAAAATGCCGATTCACTTATACATATCACTGAAGATATTCCCGGAAATTTGAGAAACAACCCGTTCATTATTGCCTTTGGAATTTCCGGAAGAAACGAACTGGTGCCAATTTTCATAACCAAAGCAGAATCACAAAACAAACAGTCAGCATACGGATTACTCATTCAGAAGCTTTATCCCACCGGCAGTTTCTCATATACTGAAAAAGAATACGGGAAACACACCATTACCGAAATTGCCTCAGCCGGCAGCAGTGAATCCATGTTTTTTTCGTTTGCCAACGGATTGTTGCTGGTAAGCTCCAAATCCATTGTGGCAGAACAGGTACTCAGGCAATTATCAACCCCGGGTATTTTAAAAAATCCTTATTTTTCCGAAGTAAGCAAAGCTGCTTCAAACACAGGCATTTCAATTTTTTTAAATCATGCCTGGATAAACAGTTTTCTGGGAAATATTTTTACACGAACAGCCACATCGTCAACCGACGAATTTGGCGCAATAAGGCGAAATCAGCCGGCTGTTAAGGCAGAAAAATTTCGTGATTTTGCCAGCTGGAGCGGACTGGATCTCCGCATCAGCAACAACCAGCTTACGTTTACCGGGTTATCGGCTGCCGATGATTCCCTCAACCATTTTCTGGCTGTGTTCAACAACCAGCAACCTGTTCGTTTCAGGGCCGAAGATTTGTTGCCACTGAATACTTCTTTTTTTTGCAGCTATGCTTTCTCAGGCAAAAATGCCTTTTTTGAACAGATGGAAAACTATTTTGCCCACTCGGGAAATTATTACCACCGCGAAGAGCGAATGAAACGATTCGACCAGGGTTTCCGGGGAAACGTAAGAAATATTTTTCAGGAACTGGTAAAAGACGAGGTGATTGTAGCAGCCACCACCATCCCTGTGAACCCGGAAAATAAAACCGTATATTTTATTGTGCATACCGAAAGCAGGGCGACAGCAGAAGAGCAGATTAAACGACTGCTGAACAATTATGCTCTGCGAAACGGAATGGAGCCCGGACAGCTCGTTTCAGAATATTCAATGAACAACGAGGTTCGTTTTCCGGTTTACCGGTTTCCGTTCCCCTCGTTTCCGGGCTTGTGGATGGGCAGTCCGTTTGCCATGGCCGAGGCCCGGTTTGTTTCGTTTTACAACAATGCCATGGTCTTTTCCAATTCGGAACAGGGCCTGCACGAATACCTGCGAAACATGTCCATCGGAAATACGCTTTCAAAAGACAACCGGTACCAGCGGTTCAAACAAAGTAGTTCGAACCGGGCAAACATCCATGTTTTTGCAGATGTAAACAAAGCGTACGGATTTCGAAACGAACTTTTTACACCCGAAATTCTCAGGCAGGTGGAAGACAAAGAGGAAAGCATTCGGAAATTTGGGATGATTAGCTGGCAGGTGCAGCGGGATAAAGCTGCATTTTTAAATTCAATTGCCATCGATTTTCTGACCGATGCCGCAGTAGATGCCCAAACCACCTGGCAAACCGTTATCGGCAACAATATTGCCACCAAACCTCAACTGGTGATAAATCACCACGACCCTGCCAACCGGGAAATCATTTTTCAGGACAAGCAACATAACCTTCACCTGGTTTCGCATTCCGGGCTTGTTCGCTGGACGTTACCACTGCCCGGTCCGGTTTTAAGTGAAATTCACCAGGTGGACTATTATAAAAACGGCAGATTACAATACCTTTTCAACACCAAAGAAAAACTGTACCTCATCGACCGCAACGGAAATAATGTGGCCCATTTTCCGGTAACGCTTCAATCGCCGGCAACCAACGGCGTAAATGTGTTCGATTACCACAACAACCGCGATTACCGCTATTTTGTGGCAGGAGAAAACAACAGGATTTATGCCTACGATGGTACCGGGAAAATTATTACCGGCTGGAAATTTGACCAGACGGAATCGACGGTTATCACACCAGTGCAGCATTTCAGAATAGATAGCAAAGATTACATCGTTTTTAAGGATAATTCGAAAATTTACATTCAGGACAGGCAGGGCGACACCCGTGTTTCAACAAATGCGCGATTTGCAAACTCTAAAAATCCGCTGGTGCTGAACCTTACCGGCAGGCCAAAAATTGTGGCCACCGACACGGGCGGCAAAGTCTGGTATCTTTATTTCGACGGTACCTTTGAAGATAAAACAAGCAGCAGGGTTAGTGAAAACCATTTCTTTACGGCCGACGATTTGGATGGCGACGGAACTCTGGAGTTTATCTTTTTGGATGGCAGCGAGTTAACTGTACTGAATGAAAACGGAAGAAGAATATTTAACCGGAAGCTGAACAGTTCAGCACAACATCCGCCTACTATTTACACTTTTGCTGCCGACCTGAAAATGGTGGGAATTACCGATGCTGCAACAAACCGCATTTTCCTGTACGGCCCCGATGGCAAACTGCATCCGGGTTTTCCGTTGCAGGGAAACACCGAATTCACCATCGGTAAACTTTCAGAAAACGCTGATGGATTTAACCTGCTGGTTGGCAGTGAAGGTGGAAAATTGTATAATTATACTTTGAATTAAAAATATCCTCCTTTTTTAACGATTTCATCGATGGAATGCCCCTCTTTCACCCAGTCATAAATCATTTTTTCATTTTCTTTAATTTCTTCGGCCCGGATAAGGACATCATAAGCAATTTCTCTTGGCACAACAAGCACTCCGTCAATATCTCCGAGGACCACATCGCCCGGTCTGACTGTCACATCTCCAATTTTAATTGGGATTTGGAAATGTGTAATTTGACAGCGGGCTAAACTTCCGTTGGAAATCCGGTATTCATAGAAAACCGGGAAATCAGCTTCCAAAATCTGATGTGTATCACGAATTCCGCCGTCGATACAGGCGGCTTTCACTTTTTTGCTTTTGGCAGTTGCCGTCATTACACCGCCCCACAAAGTAGCTTTGTCGTCACGGCTTGTATCCCAGATGATAAATGCATCTTCGTGCATTTCATCCAGCATTTGGGAGCGAAATTCCATTTCACCGGTGATTTTTACATTGGGGGAACTCTTTACTGTAAAAGCAAATCCCGCATACGTCCGGTATTCCCGCAACGGTTTAATGCGTCCCGGCAATGCCTGGTCCAGGAAACAAAACTCGCGCAACACGTCATTCACTGCGCCTGTGTAAAGTTGCTCGAATCTGCCAAGCAATTCTTCGTTCGGGATTGGAAACTCTTTATTTGAAATGGCTTCCCTGGTCTTAATCAGTTTTTCCAGATTCATCATCCCTATTTCCTTTTTGTACTTTTCAACACTCATAATATTTCTCTTGAATTTTTTTATCTCTCAAAAATTTAATCCCATTCCGCCATCTACAAAAATGTCCTGACCTGTAATGTATTTACCGGCATCCGAACAAAGCATTAAAGCAGTTGCTGCGCAATCAGCAATATCGCCAATATAACCGAGTGGTATTTTCTCTTCCACCATCGCCTTATATTTTTCGTCCTGAAGCACTTCTTCGTTTCGGATGGTGGGAAATACACCCGGAGCCAGGTTATTGATGGTCACTCCGTATTTTCCAATCTGGGCCGCCAGATTTTTCACCATACTCAATTGTGCCATTTTTGAAGCCGCATACACTATCATTTGCGGATGGGGACGGGCTTGCTGAACGCTGCCGAGCGTGACAATCCGGCCCCAACCGTTCTTTTTCATATAAGGGAACAACTCCTGAATTAGAAAAAGCGATGATCTAAAGTTAATATTGATTTGATCTTCAAATTCCTCCGGCGTCACTTCATCCCATGCTTTACGATATTGGACCGAGGCATTCAGTACTAAAATATCAGGAGAAATCTCACTCTGGTGGAGAAACCGGGATATTATCTTTGCTGAATCGATCAGCGACAAATCACATTCGACAAGCCAACACTTTGCCCCCTTCTCAATAATTTCCTTTTTTGTTTGTTCCGCAAGTTCACCGTTCGATCGGTAATTGATGACCACATCGGCGCCGTATTCTGCGAAAGCAAGAGAGATGGCTTTCCCTATTCCCTGACTGCCCCCGGTCACCAAAGCGGTTTTTCCCTTCAGGCTAAATAAATTTTTAATTTCCATATCATCTGTAAAAAATTGGTAGTCCTTTGTTTTTTATTTTATACGAAAGAATTTGTCCTTGATCAGCTTCTGTAACAATTAGTCCCGGTTTGCCCGACGGATCGAAAGCACAGCTTGTAGGCCGGCTGCCCGGGCAATCCAGGTACCCCGACAATTCACCGTTTTTATTGTAAATGTTTATTTTGCTTTCATTGAAAACAGCGACGTAAAGATTTTCCTCCTCATCGAAAGCCATACCGTCAGGTCCCCAGGGGCCGTTTCCTGCTTTTGCAAAAGGCCGTTCATTCAGAATTTCAAGTCTGTTGGAATCCCATGTACCAATCCAAAGTTGCTGCCGGTACGTTTCGGCAAAAATCAGGGTTTTGCCGTCTGACCTCAAAGTCAGTCCGTTCGTAAAATATTTACCCTCAGAAATGACTTTCGCCTGGCTTTTCCCCTTTGGCAAAACGCAAAAAGTTGAGATGGGCTCTTCCCGTCCGTCGGCATGGTCCGAAAACAACAGATTTCCCGTTGCATCGAAAATCAGATCATTGGGCCGTTTCAACCTTGTTCCGTCCGTTGTTTGTTGACAAATAATTTCATATTTTTGATTTTTGGGACTGAACGTTCTTATTTCCCCGCGCCCGCTGTCGCAAAACCAGATATTACCTTCCCTGTCAATCATCGCTCCGTTGGGCGTTCCGTTCACATCGAACCGGGTGAGGTTTTTCCCGTCCCAACATGAAAGGTTTCCCCCTTTGATTTCTACAAACCAAAGGTTTCCGTCAAAATCGAAAACCGGGCCTTCCGGAAATTTCAAATCTGATATGATGCATTTGTAATCCATATTTTAATCAGATACTTCCTACAATCGGGAACCAGTTTGGCCGGTATTCATCCTGGTGAAACCGGGCGTAATAATCTCCTTTCTCTTCGAAATAGCGTTCGTATTTTTCCATTTTCTCTTCGTCCAGTTCAACTCCGAGGCCGGGACCGTCAGGCACTTTTATACAACCATTTTCATATTTCATTAGCCCGCCTTTGATAATGTCATCGGTGAGGTAATGGTAATGAGCATCTCCGGCAAATGTCATGGTTGGGATAGTTGATGCAGTATGAAGCATGGCCGCCAGTTCAATTCCAAATTCGGCCCCGCTGTGCATGGCAACTCCCAGGTTGAAAGTCCGGCAAACAGCCACCAGGTCTTTCACTCCTTTGGGGCCTTCCCAGTAATGAAGATCGGTCAGTACAATATCTACTGCCCTCATCCGGATGGCAGGCCCCAGGTCGTCAAATTTGTTCGGGTACATATTGGTGGCAACCGGAATCCGGATTTGCTTGCGCACGGCGGCATTGCCTTCCAAACCCCATGCAGGATCTTCAAAATATTCAGGATTTAATTCCTCCATGATTTTTCCCATTCCAACAGCGGTGGTCACCGACCAAACGCCGTTGGGATCGATTCGAAGGCCAAAACTATCACCAAGGTTCTTCCGGCACAATTCCAATACTTTAACTTCTTCCCGCGGCTCCATCACACCGGCTTTTAATTTCATGGAGTTCACGCCCAGTTCTTCATGGAGTTGCGTACAATAATCAGCCAAATCTTCGGCCGTTTTATCATGGCCTCCCCCGGGGCGATCGTACCGCCAGAAAAGATAAGCAATGAAAGGAATCTTGTTTCGTATTTGACCTCCAAGAAGGTCGCTCACCGGGCGGTTCAAAACTTTCCCCTGGATGTCGAGGCAGGCTATTTCAATTGCCGCATAGAGGCGGGCATTCGAGAGGTAATAAATACTGCGAAGTACCTTTTGCTTTATGATTTCCAGGTGAAAAGGATCGAGCCCGACAATACGTGGTTTTAGCTTTTCAAAAGCTTTTCGCTGATCACCCCCTCCGACTTCTCCAAGCCCCACAACTCCTTCATCTGTAACAATTTCAATAACAGTGCGCAGAAAATATCCCGGGTGAACACCTGTATTGTGCCTTAACTTGGCATTTAGTGGAATTGCCACTGTACGTGCTTTTAAATCGAATATTTTCATTCTTCCAAAACTTTTTCGTTCAATTTTTTATTTATCAGATCATTTGTCTCTTTCAGTTTCTGAAGGATTATTTCCTGCATCGACGTTGTATATCGCGCCTGAGGAAGATAAACTCCCAGGCTGGCAATAATCTTTTTCCCCTTGTAAACCGGCATAGCTATTCCAATAATCTGCGATTTCGATATCTGAACAGCCATCTGTTTTTTCTTTATTTTATGCAGCTCAATGGCAAGATCGTCTTCGTCCTCGATTCCTGCCCACACATCCGGTGCAGGCAATCCGTATTTTTTTTGAAACTTCTTTTGTTCTTTGGGTTCCATACACGCCAGTATCATCCTTCCGGTAGATGTCCTGTAGGCCTCCTTTTCCTTTTTATTAATCACCTGGAGTTCGTGGGTGCTTTTGACCTCGTTCAGAACGAGTCTCATATTATCTTTCAATACAGATAGTATAAGGCTTTCGTTTAACTCGTCAGAAAGTTTGCTCATGGGTTCCGACGACACCTCCAGGAGTTCACGCTTGTGTGAATAATTGCCGGTCAGCAGGTATGACATGGAACCGAGGCGGTATCCTGTCATTCTTCCCTCCTGCTCAATGTAACCCCTGTAAACAAGCGTTTTAATAATATTGGCACAAGTGCCTTTATTCAGGTTTAATTGTCCTGAAATTTCGTTCAAAGTATATAACCTGGAACGATCCCGGGCGATAAGCTCAAGAATATCCAATGCTCTGTTAACTACCTGTATCATAATTATATATTTTTATCAAATCATTTTTATAGAAAAATCTGACTGCAATAAAAATAGAGAGTGCAGACAAAATATAAACAACCGACAATGCAGACAAACCCCAGGCTAATCCCAAAGCCGGTTTGATAATTCCCAAAATATAGGGCGCCGCCGCTCCGGTAACAAAAGCAAACATTAACATTAAACCTGTGGCGGTTGATCGGTATTTGGGCTCTATTACATCGTACAAGGCAGCAAAAATATTGGAATCGTATATTCCTCTGAATAATCCGAACAAGGCCAGACAAATATAAACAACAAACGGAGTGTTGCTAATACCCATTAGAAAAATAAACGGAGCGCCCAGCAACAGGCCGAAAGCCTGGACAATTCCCCTCATTCCCGTCACCCTGGATGCGTAATGATCTGCAATTCTGGCCCCTATCAAAACCCCGAAGAATGCAGCCAGATAGTGATAAAAAGTAGAGTCGAAACCGGAACGGGTCAGGGAAAAACCAAAATCTTCAAACAGGTAGGTCGGCATCCAGGTCATAAACCCGACATTAACAAAAACCATCCCGGCAAAAGCAAGGGTTAGAAGAAGGGCGGTGGGCTTTTTGAAAAAAACAAACAAACCTTCCGAAAAGCGAATTTTTGGAATGGCTTTATTCCCGCTATCTTTTTTTGCAGGTACAGAGTCCTTTAACCGTAGCAACAATAATATTACGTTTATAATCCCCAACCCGCCAAAAACATAAAATGCCATCCTCCATCCGAATCGGTCTGCTATCCATCCTGCAAGAAACCCGCTTATGATGATGCCGGCATATAATGCAGTTTGGTGGATAGACATGGCAGTTGCCCGTGTCTTTTCATGATATTCGGCAATGAGGGCGTTGGCAGGTGGAGAATAAAAGGCCTCTCCTCCTCCGGTTACAATACCCCGCAAAATGACAAGATGAATCAACAAAGTTGACATTCCGGTAAATAGGGTTCCGGAACTCCATATCATCAAACAGATAATAATAATCCATTTTTTATTCGCCCTGTCTCCGATGAATCCCCCAATAGGAACCAATATTCCGTATGCAAGCGTCAAAACTGCAGCAACCAGGCCCATATCGGCGTCGGTAAGGAAAAGGTCGTCACGGATTGCGGACAATACTACATTAAATACCTGTCGGTCTCCCTGATGATTAAAAAAGGTAAACCATAATAATAAAATCAGTTCCCATTTATAAGGAAGAACCTTCTCTACTTTTAAATACTTTTTTGTATTCATTTGTTCAGTTTTACATTAATAGGATATGCAAATTTAAATTTGATATTGTAAAAAACAATACCTCTAAGCAATAATTATTTTTGATAATATTTTTTCTTGTCTACTAAATAAAAGAAAATAGGTTTTAAATTGTTGATGTATAGGTTATTTGAATTTTTATTTAATTGCTTATGTTTTATAATATAAAATAATGTTTTAAAACATTTTATATTACTGTGTATTGTAGTTTGTTTTCCTTTAAATTTGTTTTGTCAAATCAATTAAAATGAATTCTTATGAAAAAATGGCTTAAAAAGATTTCAGTATTCCAGCTACTGGTTTTTCTTTCATGCTGGACGGTTTTAGCCCAGGAAATTACCGTTAGCGGTACAATTACTTTGCAAAACGGGGAACCGTTACCGGGCGCCTCGGTAGTTGTAAAAGGTACCTCAACGGGAACGATTGCCGATGCTGACGGGAATTTTTCCCTGAACATTCCGGAAGGAACAGAAACCCTTGTGTTTAGTTTCATCGGAATGAAAACAAAGGAGGTCCCAATTACGTCTTCATCAACTTATAATGTTGTTCTTGAGGAAGACGTTTATGCCCTTGAGGAGGTAGTAGCAGTTGGTTACGGAACAATGAAAAAGAGTGATTTAACTGGTTCTGTTTCATCCGTTGAAGGTGATAACTTAACAGAAGTTCCAGCTACTACTCTTGCTCAATCACTACAAGGTCGAACTGCAGGGGTGCATATACTTCAAAATACAGGAGCTCCGGGGGCAACAATTCAAGTAAGAATACGTGGTACTAATTCAATTCAGGGAAGTAATGACCCCTTATGGGTCGTAGATGGTTTCCCAGGTGATCCCAACATGCTCAATCCAAGCGATATCGAAAGCATTGAAGTCCTTAAAGATGCTTCAGCTACCGCTATATATGGTTCACGTGGAGCAAACGGAGTTGTTATTGTAACAACTAAAAGAGGCCAAGCGGGGAAAACTAAAGTTGATTATGAAGCCAGTTATAGCATTCAGTCATTAAGAGAAAAATTGGATTTGATGAATGCTAAAGAATATGCTACTTTTTATAACATACAACAAAAGAATGACACTGGAGAAGAATATTTTTCCGAAAATGAAATAAATAACTTTGGAGAAGGGACAGATTGGCAAGATTTAATTTTTAGGCCGGCTCCCATAAGTAGTCATTCATTGAATGTGAGTGGTGGAAGTAAAAAAACGCAATTTTCAATCGGTGGAAGTTATTTTGATCAAGATGGAATAATCATTGGGAGCAACTATAATCGTGCCGCCTTAAGAGCAAATGTTAATCACGACATAAGTAATAAATTCAATATAACATATAATGCAATATTAAGTAAAGCGCTTAATAGCTCAAAACCAAGTTCAGGGAGTAATCGTGGGGGGTCATTACTTGGCGCAACGGTCGCAGCTCCGCCCACTACTACACCATATGATGATGAAGGGACATACCGTTTGCTTACAACAGTTTATCCTTTTAGTAGTAATGCAATAATAAATCCAGTTGCGTATGTCAATGAAACATCAAATAATTGGTCTTCAAACAGAGTAAATGCAAATCTTGCATTTACTTACAAACCAATTGATGATTTATCTATCAAAATCTCAGGAAATGTAAGAAACTCTGATGTTCGTACTGATAATTATACTACTAGGCTATATCCAGGGTCGTCTGGTAGTGCAAGTGTGGGAACTAATAATAGTTTGACTCTAAATAATGATAATATCATTAACTATATAAAAAATATTAATGATAAACATGAATTTAATTTTACTGCTGGATTTACATATGAACAAAGTGTCTATAAATCCTTAAATGGATCTGGTTCGGGCTTTTTGAGTGATGTTTTTGAAACTTATAACTTGGGATCCGCTGAAAATAATAATCCACCAAGTACTTCCTTTTCAAAGTGGGTTTTAATGTCTTACCTTGGGCGAATAAATTATTCCTATCTAGGCAAATATCTGGCTACTGTAACATTCAGATCTGATGGTTCTTCTAGATATAGTGCAGGTAATAAATGGGGCTACTTCCCTTCAGGAGCAATCGCATACAGGGTTTCAGAAGAAGATTTTATGTCTGACTTAGAATTTCTTTCAGATTTAAAGGTCAGAGTAAGTTATGGAGAATCAGGAAGTACTGCTATAGGACCTTATTCAACATTAAGTATGCTTTCAACAGGGAACCGAGTTTTTGGGAATGAGCTGTATACCTATTTTGCCCCTTCCACTAGATATCCCGGAGATTTAAAATGGGAAACAACTGCACAATCTGACTTCGGCGTTGATGCATCTTTCTTAGATTACCGAATAAGGTTTTCTTTAGATTACTATATCAAAAACACACGCGATCTTTTGAACAGCGTACAAATGCCACGTTCATCAGGTTATACAAATACAATTATGAATGTAGGGGAGATTCAAAATAAGGGCTTAGAACTTCAGCTAGATACAAGAGCAATTGATAAAAGTGTAGTTTGGGATATTGGAGCAAATGTTTCATTTAATAAGAATCGTATAGTTAATCTTTATGGAGGACAGGATATCCCAGGGTATTCCTATTATTTAGGTGTAGTAGGAGACTATGTTAATTTATTGAGAGAAGGACATCCAATGTCAGCTTTTTATGGGTATGAAACTGATGGGTTTGATGAAAATGGAAATTATAAATATAAAGACAATGATTTGAGTGGGGATATTTCAATAGATGACAAGACTTTTATTGGCGATCCTAATCCTGATTTTATTTATGGAATAAATTCATCTATTAAATATAAAAATTTTCAATTCAAATTATTTATCCAAGGTACATATGGGAATGATATTTATAGTTTTAGTCTCTTAAATCAAACAATGGATTATGGATTTGGCCTTAATACACTAAGAGAGGTACTATATGACCATTGGACGCCTGATAATACCAATGCAAAATACCCGCGAATTAGCAGGACGACAGCACCTTTGATGAGTGATAGATTCGTATATGATGGTTCTTACCTAAGATTGAAAAATGTTGAGCTAGCATACAATATTCCTGTTAAAAGGGCCGGGTTGTCATTTTTTAATAATGCGCAAATATATATAAGTGGTCAAAATTTGTTGACCTTAACAAGTTATCCATGGTTTGATCCAGATGTAAATTCAAGTGGTGGATCTAGTTCAATTAATCAAGGTATTGATTATTATACATACCCAACTGCAAAAAGTATAACATTTGGTGTTAAACTAGGTTTTTAAATAAAAATATTAATGTTATGAAAAAATTATTAATCTTATTATCTATACTAATTGGTATAACTGCTTGCAGCGATATTCTGGAAGAGGAACCCAAAGCAGTTGCAATAGAAAATTTTTATAATTCTGCAAGTGAGATTGAATCTGCTGTTCTTTCAATTTATTCTCCAATAAGTAACAATAACACTTTTGGTGCAATGTATATTGCACAAATGGAAGCCCAAAGTGATTATGGCTATGGAAGAGGTTCATATGCACCGGTTTCAGAATTTCAGGGACTTGATGCAACAAATATTGGCCGTGTTGCTGATTTTTGGTCTTCTTTTTACAGGTCAATTAGAAATGCGAATTTAGTGATTAAAAATGCTCCAGATGCAATTGACGTAAATGAATCAACATTAAATGAATTAATTGGTGAGGCTAAATTTTTGAGAGCTTTATGTTACTTTCACCTAGTCAGAAACTGGGGTGATATCCCTCTTCGAAATGAATCTAACATGCTCGAATTAGAGCTTGCAAGAACTCCAGCATCTGAAATTTATTCATTTATTATTCAAGATTTAGAATTTGCCGAAAATCACATGGTTGAAAGTGAATCTGTTCCGGGAAGAGCTACAAAATGGGCAGCAAAAACTTTATTAACTGAGGTATACCTTCAGCTCGAAAGATGGCAGGATGCAAGAAATAAAGCATTAGAAGTAATTAATTCAAACAAATATGAATTAATTAGTGTTGATAATTCTGATGATTTTTATAAAATCTTTGGTCCTGACATCATAACTTCCAAAGAGGAAATTTTCTATATAAAATATAATTCCACTCAGAGCTCAAACCTTGCATATTTTATTCATCATCCTGGTTCACCTTATTTCAATGGAGCAGGTTGGTATGCACATTATACTGATTCTGTCAACAACAAACAAATTAAGGATTGGGACTATAACGATTTAAGAAAATCATTTAATCTTTATTATTATGATATCAGTATATCTCCTACAACTGTGTTATTTAAAAAATACATTGATCCAGAAAGAGTCAATGCAGGAAGAAATGATTATCCAATTTATCGATATCCTGAGTTACTGCTTTTTTATGCAGAAGCCGAATGTAGAATGAATAATGGGCCTACAGCTGAAGCAATGGAAAAATTGAATATGGTTCATCGCAGGGGATATGGAAAAAATCCATATGCCAATTCAAATGTGGATTATGATATTAATAATTACAACATGGAATCCTTTATTGACCTAATATTCCAGGAAAAAATGTATGAAACTATCTGGGAAGGTAAAAGATGGCTAGATTTGAAAAGAATAGGTAAAGTAAAAGAAACAATAATGGAGGCATATGGAATAAATGTCGCAGATAAACATTTGTGGTGGCCAATACCTGAGAATGAATTTGAATATAATGATGCAATAGATCCTGAGAAAGATCAAAATTTTGGGTATTAAAATAGGATTTTGTATTAAATATAATATAACACCAGACTTATTTCAAGTCTGGTGTCATATTTCCACTTGACTAACCACTTTCTAAACATATTTTTGCGTTTAAAATCTACCTAAATCAGGCAGAGTAAGTTTTTTCAAGGTATTTTATTTCTTAACAGGCAGCTCAATATAAAATTGGAATAGAAATTTTAAATAACACAGAAAAGGTGTTTAAATTGAAAGAATTAATAATGCAAGATAGATCATATTAAGTTTTATTATGATTTCTAATCTTTATTTTTATAATGAAAAATCATATCGTTTATAGGAGATTAATAATCTCACTTTTTTCAATTTTAGTTTTTATAGAAGGTGCAAATTGCACCCCTAAACTATGGCAACCATATTATATTTTCCCACGTGAAGCGAAAATTAATGAGCAAATCAGTCTTAACGGCAGCTGGGAAATATCACATATGGAGGAACCAATTGTTTCGGTGGAGGAACTAAAAATAAACAAAAGGGATTCGTTTACAACACAGATTCCCAATTCTGTACATTGGTCATATTACAAAGCAGGGAAATTACCTCATCCTTATGCAGCACTTAATTATTTGCAATATAAATGGATAACAAATAAGGTGTGGTATTATCAAAAGGAAATATTAATTCCTGAGTCTGCAAGAGGTAATAAAATAATGTTGTGTTTTGATGGTATTGACTATTTTTCAAAAGTCTGGATAAATGATAGTTTAGTAGGAATGCATGAAGGAATGTTTGGTGGACCAATAATTGACATCAGTAGTTTTATAGAGATTGGCAAAAAAAATCAAATTACTGTTGAAGTTAAAGCTGGCAACTGGGGAGACCCAAATTATGATTCCAGATCTACTGGTAAAATAATAAAACCCTGGATTACGGGTGGTGGTGGAGCTGGAAGAGGTATTTTTTTTAGTGTAGGTATGTGGAATGGAGCACGTATTGAAATATTGCCTAAATATCATATGGAGCGACCATTTTTAACTACAAAAAAAGTTACAAAGGATAAAGCAAAATTACATTTATCCTTGGAAATACTTTGTGAAATTACATCTTTTGACAAACAACTCCACCCTTGGCAAAACACACAAATGCATCATCCAGGTGCCTCAGGTAAAACTTTTATTGAGGTAAATGAAAATTTGAGTATTCAAGTCGACTTAATTACTAAAGATAAAACCGTTTTTTCTAATGAATATTTACCGAAAATTTTTCAGGGAAACAATTGGGTGGAAGAGGAGATAGATATACCTAATCCTTTGTTGTGGTATCCTAATGGTTTAGGTGAACCGAATCTCTATAACGTAATTATCACATTGAAGAAAGACGACATTCCCATTGACCAAATAAAATTTAATTATGGTATAAGAACTATCGAAAGAAAAAGATCTGCCGGACCAAGGACCGCAGATCGTTGGGAAGATTGGCACTTTATTATCAATGGTGAAGAGATTTTCATTAAAGGAATGAACTGGACACCTATAGACGTTCTTTTAGATGTGCCAAAGGAAAGATACAGATGGGTATTGGAAGCTGCTAAGAATATGGGAATTCAGTTAATTAGGGTTTGGGGTGGCGGATTAATCGAAACTGACCATTTTTACAATATTTGTGATGAACTGGGTATAATGGTTTGGCAAGATTTTCCAATCGGGAATCAGGATACACCTGATTATCCTCAAGATGTTTGGGAGGCTCAGGTTGTTCAAAATATTTTTAGATTACGCAATCATCCATCTTTGGCGGTATGGTGTGGGGGAAATGAGTTTAACCCTTATTCATACGGGAATACTGCAAGTATAGGAATTATTGAAAGAAATTTGTCTATTTTTGATAATACGAGACTTTTTGTACGAACAAGTCCTGATGCTGGTAGTATGCATGCATATCCCGATATGGATCCATGCTGGTATAATAAAAGTTACAAATTCGAACCATTCATTGCTGAAACTGGAATGCACAGCATGCCTGAGGCTAATTTATTTTATGAGTTAGTAGATGAACAGGAATTTTTTGACCTTGGTAAAATGTGGGATGAGGATTTTTCTAAAAATCATCCTGAATTTGTTCATCATTTTGATGAATATAGTCCTGGCCGGGTACCTCGTATGTTAAGCAGGGCCTCTCATATCATTGATTTGTCCGATCCTTCGATTGAATCTATAACTGAAGCATCACAAATTGGAACTGCTGAGTGGTATCAAATTGTATCTGAAAAAATGCAGGGAAACTATCCGGTAACTACAGGATTAATGCCCTGGGTATTTAAACGTCATTGGCCAGCAATAGCTATTCAAATGATGGATTGGTTTGGACAAGCTTCAGCTCCATATTATTTTATGAAAAGAACTTATGAACCAACACATATTGCCCTTGATTTAGAACGACTTCTTTGGAGAGCGGGTGAAACTATTGATTTAAATGCAAAAATTATCAATGCTTCTACTGCGTATCCAGACGTAAAAGTTTCAATATCTGTATTAGATGACCAGTTTAAACAGCTCTTCAATAATGACCAGTTTTCCGATATCAAAAAAGGAACATCCGTGGCTCATGAAAAATTAGGAAGTTACTCAATTCCAGATAATTATAGGGACCGTTTCTTATTCATTATAGTAGAGTTGAAAGATAACAACAATAATCTTTTATCACGATCGGTTTATTATCCACGAGTCCTTTCAATGTTAGACAATCCTGTTTTCTATAAAAAATACATAGGGGAGCCAATTCCTTGGATTACACTAGAAAATGGTCCTTGGTTAAAATCAACTGTTTCACTTACAACTACCTCACTTGATATTAGGGTTGTTAGTCATATTAAAGATAAAAATGGAAATAATAAGGTGAAACTTAAAATTAAAAACACTGGAGACACCCCGGCTTTTATGACCAAAATTGATGTTGTTGGAGCAAAACGAACATTTTTTGCTACTGATAACTATTTTTGGATGAATCCTGGTGAGGAAAGAACAATTGCCCTTACCCTAAGATTTAGAGAAGATATAATTAACAAGAATATTGCATTGAAGATAAGTGCATTGAATGCAAAATCTATTTCAATATTTATTTAGCTTTAAAAAAGCTAATAAGATACACTTTAGCCTATTTGAAAAATTGAGAATTTATAAAAAATAGAATATGAAACTAAAGTTACCATTTATATTAATAATTCTTCTGATGGCTTTTAACATTGGATATAGTCAGAATTCAGAGATGATTATGAGCGAGGCTTATTATAGTTTCTGGAATTCTCAGTTACAAGAAAGGATCAATGAGAATATTGAAAATTACCGTAAAGCAGATGCTATTCTTAAATTCGAAGGCCTACCTGTAGGAACAGAAATAAAAATTGAGCAAATAAGCCATGATTTTTTGTTTGGCGGTAATATTTTCCTTTATGGGGATTGTGGAAGTCCGGAGAATAATCAAAAATATGAGAATACATTCGGTTCACTTTTTAATGCTGCTACTATTCCTTTCTACTGGAAAACACTGGAACCGTTACAAGGTAAACCAAGATATGAAATTGGTAGTTCTTATGAATATCGACGTCCGCCAATAGATCCCGTAGTTGAATTTTGTGAATCTAAAGGAATAAACATGAACGGGCATGCAATTATTTACGGAATGCGTCGATGGGGACATCCTGAGTGGATGCCTGAAGATCGTAAAAAGATGGAGGGATATTTTGAAAATCATATAAAGGAATTGGCAGAACGATACCAGGGACGGATTCAACGGTGGGATGTGGTAAACGAACCAACAGATCAGGCTAACAGGGGAATAATGCCGGATGATTACACGTATAAAAGCTTTTTATGGGCAATGAAATATTTTCCAGATTCAGTTAAATTCAATATCAACGATTCTGACATGCACTGGGATATGACGCTTTACCGTCGGTATTTGGAAATCGTTCGAAATTTAATTGACAGAGGTATCCGATTGGATTATGTGGGAATGCAAATGCACATTTTTAATCCTGAAGAATCGCGCAAAATTGCAAACGGAGCAGATATTCTTACACCTGAAAAAATATACGAGAGACTGGATCTAATGTCTGATGCAGGTAAGCCATTGCATGTTAGTGAAGTTACCGTTAGCGCTCCGGACGATAGTGAAGCCGGAAAACAAATTCAAGTAGAAATCACTAAAAATTTATATAGACTTTGGTTCAGCTACCCCAATGTGATGGGAATAACATGGTGGAACGTGGTGGATGGAGGTGCTGCGCCTGGAGAGCCATCATTTTCCGGAATATACGACAAAGAATTAAGCCCAAAACCTGTTTATCATATTCTTGATGAGCTGATTAACAAGGAGTGGAAAACCGAGGCGACTTTAAAAGCTTCCAGTGACGGAGATATAAAATTTCGTGGATTCAAGGGACGGTATGTGGTCAGATGGAAGGATAAGTCCGGAATAATGAAACAGAGAGAATTCGACCTATTGAAAGATGGGGATGGTTTTTAATACAAAACATTTGGTACGAAACAGAAATTTAAATAATAAATTGACAAACAAACAATGAAAAATCTATTGATCACATTATTCGCTATGTTTTTTAGTGTACTCATGCAAGCGCAATCATCGTTTCCAAAAAGTTCAAAAGAGGATCGTGAAAAGATCATGAGTGAAGCTTATTGGAAAATATGGAATCCTGTGGTGCAGAAACAGATCGACCAGGATATCGAAAAACACAGAAAAGCAGATGGTGAACTAACACTGACAGATTTTGCTCTGGGTGCGGAAGTTAAGATAGAACAGATTTCGCATGATTTTATTTTTGGAGCTCACATTTTTAATTATAACCAGTTGGGTAAAACTGAGTATAATGACCGGTATAAAGAATTATATGGCACCCTTTTTAATTCGGCTACGGTTGCCTTTTATTGGAGAACGTTTGAAATGCAATCGAATCGTCCGCGTTTCAAGGAGGAGTACTGGGACACAGAATCTTACTGGAACAGTTTAGCGGAACCGAAGAAAGAGCCGCATTGGCGGCGACCGGCACCGGATCCCGTTATCGAATTCCTGGAGAGTAAAGGAATTCGTATCCACGGTCATCCAATTATCTGGGGTAATCGAAAATGGCATAACCCGAATTGGATCATACAAAATTGCATGACCCCCGAAGAGAAGGCAAAAATGGATAAATTGATCGTTGCGTACGGGGATTTGGAAAACTACCTGGACAGTGAAAAATATTCTGAAGCCTACAAGAATTTAACGGTAGAGCAATTGGAAGAAATGTTTCCGGATTTGACGAAAAAATTGAAAATGCTGTTTGAAAAACGCATAGTTGAATTGGCTGAATATTACGGAGATCGTGTAAACAGTTGGGATGTAGTTAATGAGAGTGCAACAGATCACCAGAGAGGCTTGTTGGTTCCGGGCAGTGGTCTTGCGAAAAGCGTTTATGGCATTATGCCCGGAGACTATACTTATGAAGCTTTTAAGGTGGCGACGAAAGTATTTCCCGAAAACGTTCTTTTAAACATCAACGATTATAATCTTAGTCAGAGTTATACCGATCAAACGAAAGATCTATTGTCCAGAGGCTGTAAAGTAGACATTATGGGATCACAAATGCATCTGTTTAATCCACAACAATGCCTGGACATCGCTTCAGGGAAAGAGATTCAGACTCCGAATCATATTTGGGGGTGGAATGAACGGTTAAGTCAGGCCGAATTGCCAATTCATCTGAGTGAGATCACAATTACTGCACCGGGAAATGATGAGAGAGGCAGAAAGATTCAGGCGATCATCGCTCAAAATCTGTATCGCCAATGGTTCAGCCTGGAACGAATGATGGGAATTACCTGGTGGAACGTGGTGGACGATTGCGGGGCACCCGGTGAACCGTCTATCTCCGGTATTTTTACTCGTGACATGGTGGCGAAACCAGCCTACTATGCGCTTGACAATTTAATAAACAATGAGTGGAAAACAAACTTAACCGCTAAACCGGATAAAAACGGACAAATCAAATTCCGTGGATTTAAAGGGAACTACCGGATTACATGGACGGATCAAATGGGAAATGTACAAACTAAAGAATACTATTTAAAATAAAAATAGTTACTGACGGGAAGAAAAATGTTTATGAGATCAATTTGGGGAAAGTGGAAGAGAGATCTTTTATTATGATTTTCGATTAATTGAATTAAATTGTCAGTAAATGAAACGATTACTTATTTTTACTATTATTTCTATTTTTTGTCTGAATAACTTGTTAGCACAGAAATCACCAGTGGCTTCTCAGAAAGGCACAATTAGCACCAGAGCTGAAACAGACGGTGTGATGGGTAAAGCTTACTGGGATTTATGGAATTCTGAATTTCAGGCTAAGATTGACCAAAATATCGAAAAGTACCGTAAGGCCAATGCGTATATCATATTGAAAGGTGTGCCGGAAGGGACAGAAGTAAAAGTAGAGCAGCGGGAACACGATTTTGAGTTTGGTGCTAACATTTTTAATTTCGACCAGCTTGGTTCAACCCGGTTAAATGAAAAGTACAAGGAACTGTTCGGAACGCTTTTTAACTCCGCAACTATACCATTTTACTGGAAAACTTTTGAACCAAAACCGGGGAAACCAAGATATAAAGCTTCATTTAAAGATTCTGAAGAATATTGGAACAGGCACAGGGAACCATGGAAAGAATATCATTGGAGGCGGCCGGCTCCGGAAAAAATCATAGAGTTTTGTGAGTTGAAAAATATTCACATGCACGGACACCCGCTAATTTGGGGGAATACAAAATGGAATCATCCTTCCTGGATATCGAAAGATTCGGATAAGGTAACGGAAATGGAACGCCTTTTTAACAAACGGATTACTGAAATATGCAATTATTATAACGACCGTATCCCGAGCTGGGATATTGTAAATGAAAGTGTTGATCCAACGCCGGGAGAACCCCGGTATGGTGTAATTCCCGATGATTATACATTCAAATCGTTTAAACTGGCAGAAAAACTATTTCCTGAATCAGTAAAAATGTGTATTAACGATTCCTGGCGGCCAGTGTATCCCCCATTTATCCAGGATTTAATTTCACGAGGGGCAAAAATTGATGTGGTAGGACTTCAGATGCATATTTTCGATTCACAGTCTTGTCTTGACGTTGCAGATGGGAAAACAGTTTTTCCGAATAAAACATCATGGAAACCCCAGGATGTAATTCGGTACCTCGAATCTCTGGATTCTTTACAGCGACCGATCCATTTAAGCGAAATAACCATCCCGTCCCCGGGCAATGCGCCTGTTGATGATGAAATTCAGGCCGTAATTGCCCGTGATATGTACCGGTTATGGTTTTCATGGCCAAGTATTTACCGCATCACCTGGTGGAATGTTGTCGATGACTGCGGCGCCCCCGGTGAACCTTCAAAGTCGGGATTATTTACGCGTTCGATGGAACCTAAGCCCGCGTTTTATACTTTAGACAACCTGATTAATCATGAATGGAAAACGAACATAACCGTCAGCACAGAGGAAAATGGTATAGTGAAATTTCGTGGTTTCAGGGGGCAATATCGCCTGAGTTGGAGAGATAAGTCAGGAAAAGAACAGCAGGTCGAATTTTACCTGAGAAACGATGGCGACGGACTATAAATTATAAATAAATCAAATCAACTATGAAAAAAATAATCGGCTGTTTTATTTGTCTGGTTCTCTTGTCTTGTTCCCAAAAGCAGACTAAAGAAGAATTTGTCCCTTTGTTCCCGTTCGTAATATCCTATGATGGGCCGGATAATGTTACCAATATGTCGCATTTGATTGATGCCCCGGCTGGTAAAAATGGTTTTTTGCGAATTGAAAACGGGCATTTTGTGAATGATGCCGGCCGGGTATGGTTAAACGCTACCAATCTTACCGGCTCTGCAAACTTTCCATCTCATGAGCAGGCCGATCTTTTAGCTGAAAGATTGGCCCGTTTTGGAATTAATTGCGTACGACTACATTATATGGATGCCAACTATAGCAATTTTATGGAAGGGGAGGAGCATGGAATATTTGCAGATGATTCTGTTACGCAGAGAAATTTAGATCCGGTACAGATGGATCGGTTGGACTATATGATTGCCCAATTCAAGGGGAAAGGAATATATGTAAATATTAATTTACATGTAGCCAGAAAGTTAGATGGGCGTGACGGTTTTACTGGGGTTGAGCAAAGGCCACATTTGGACAAGGGCGTTGATAATTTTGAACCCCGGATGATTGACCTGCAAAAAGAATACGCTGAAAAACTTTTAACTCACATTAATCCCTATACAAACTTCGCATATACCGATGACCCTTGTGTAGCCATGATTGAAATAAATAATGAGAATGCACTTTTTAATCAGTACCATAGCGGAGCAATAGATAAATTGCCCGAACCTTATGCTTCAGAATTCCAAAAACAATGGAATGAATGGATACATAAAAAATATAAGTCGGCTGATGAACTCAGTCGGGCATGGGAAACAGATAAAGCTAAACTGATGGAAGGTTTCAGTAAAAGAACAATCCAGACTGTGAAAAAAGATGAGGCCTATTCAAAGATGAGACGGGATTTTTATCAGTTTATTTATGAAGTGGAGCAAAAATACTGGACCGGATTATATGCGTATCTAAAAAACGACCTTGGTGTAAAACCGGTAGTCTCTGGAACACAGCTTCGTTATACGTCACCGTTTTTACAGGCGGAACTTGATTATATCGACATCCATTCTTACTGGTGTCACCCTGGTCCGGTAAATCCGGCATGGGAAATCGGAAATGTATCAATGGTCAATTCATTAAATAATATTACTGAAATGGCTGTTCAGCGTGTTGAAGGTAAACCTTTCACAATAAGCGAATACAACCATCCTTTTCCAAACCAGTACGGAGCTGAAGGGCAACCAATGTTGAGGGCCTATGGACGGTTACAGGACTGGGATGGCGTGTTTCAATACACATACAATCACAGACTTGATTTTGAGCCACAAGCCATAACTTATTTCTTTGATATGATTGCCCGTACAGATGTACTTGCCCACATGCCTGCCTGCGCTGCCATCTATTTACGGGGAGACGTGCAAACGGCAAACGAGTCTGTGGTGGCAAAAGTGAACCATTCAGCTTATTTTGATAGCCTGTCTATATCCCAAAAGGTTAGGGTTGGAATCGATGCGGCAGGGTATGATTCCAAACTAAGTTTAGTTCATAAAACAAGTGTCGAATTAACAGAAACGCCAGCTGAAACAATAATTCCGGATTCAGAAATAACAAACGGTCAGAAAATAATTACCAGCGACACCAGAGAGTTGACCTGGAATATGGAAAAAGAAGACGCTGGTTATTGGACTGTTAATACAACAAACACGAAACTGTTCACTGGTTTCCCCGAAGGCAGAACAATTGATTTGGGAAGTATTGCGCTTGAAATCGGGAATACGAGGCTTGGCTGGGCAACCATTTCTTTGGTTTCGAAGAATGCCACTGGTTTTGGTGAGTCAGGTAAATCTGCAAGCATCTTGTTAACAGCTACTGGATTAGTTGAAAATAAAGGTATGGTAATAGATAAAACCTCTGATTCGAAAATAAAACTAGCGGATTGGGGTGAGGGGCCCATTTATGTGGAAGGAATACCTGCTAATATAATTCTAAATGTCAATCCTTTAAGGATTAAATGTTATGCGCTTGATCCAACAGGAAACAGAAAAGAACAAGTTCCGGTTGTATCTTCCAGTGAAGGTGGTTCAAGTGTTAATATTGACCCAAATTATAAAACTGTTTGGTATGAAATAGAAATCAATTAAATTATTAAAATTATGAAACGACTACAGTTATTATCTTTTTTTATCATTTTATGTCTTTTTCGGACAGGGGCACAAGAATTACAGAAATCCGATCAATATGGAAGAGTAGGGACAAGTGCAGAAACTGATCAGGTAATGAGCCAGACTTATTGGGATATATGGAATCCTGAGGTGCAGGCCAGAATTGACAGTGATATCGAAAAATATCGTAAAGCTGATGCAGTGCTTAAAATTGAGGATCTGCCGGTTGGATCGGAAGTTAAGGTTGAACAGATATCACATGATTTCATTTTCGGCGCGCATATTTTTAACTTTAACCAGTTAGGTACACCAGAACGTAACCGAAAGTACAAAGAGCTTTACGGGTCGCTTTTCAACTCAGCAACTATTGCCTTTTACTGGAAGCCATTTGAAATGCAACCCAATCGTCCCCGTTTTAAAGAAGAATACTGGGATACCGAAGCCTACTGGAATCAAGTAAAAGAACCAGAATTTGAGCCTCATTGGAGACGTCCGGCTCCCGATCCGGTAGTGGAATTTTGCAGAAAAAAGGGAATCCGTTTACATGGACATCCTATTACATGGGGCACTCGCAAGTGGCAACATCCGGAATGGCTGTTTGAAGAATTTTGCCCTGAAGATGAAAAAGAGAAAATCAACAGCTTAAGTAAAGAAGAGTTATATGAGTTAACCCCTTCTCAAATTGAAGAAATGGCACCAGTTTATACACGTGAAATGAATCGTTTGATGCATAAACGAATTGTTGAGATGGCAAATTATTACGGAGACCGGATTCATAGCTGGGATGTGGTAAATGAAAGTGCAACAGATTTTGGTTTGGGGAGAATGATTCCTGGAGATAAGGTTTGTAAAAGTCATTATGGTTTAATGCCAGGAGATTATACTTTTGAATCTTTTAAAACTGCTGATCGTGTTTTTCCTGAAAATGTTTTGCTAAATATAAATGATTATAAAAATGATAGCGATTATTTGAATCAGGTAAAAGATTTGCGATCCCGTGGGGTAAAAATAGATATTGTGGGTTCTCAAATGCACTTATTTAATCCGCAGCAATGTTTGGATATTGCCGAAGGGAAACCCATTGAAACACCTGAAATTGTTTGGAATAAAATGGAAACGCTTTCAAAAGCAGGATTGCCAATACATCTTAGCGAAATAACAATCACTTCACCGGGAGATGATGAGCGTGGACGCGAAATCCAGGCTGTTATTACCCGAAACCTTTACCGCCTATGGTTTAGTATCGAAAAAATGATGGGAATCACTTGGTGGAATGTTGTAGATGGTTGCGGTGCTCCCGGTGAGCCGACCATATCAGGATTGTTTACACGAAATATGGAACCTAAACCCTCTTTTTATGCAATGAATAAGCTCATAAATGAAGAATGGAAAACAAATCTGGTTTTAAAGGTAAATGAGGATGGGGTCGCAACTTTTAAGGGATTTAAAGGTGGATATGTTGTTAGCTGGAAAGATAAAAATGGGAATGTACAAAAAAGTGAGTTTTACTTAAAGAAAGATGGCGATGGATTTTATACTTTTCCCTGATTTTTGGGAGTAATAAAATCATTGAAAAAGTTATTGGTAAATAAAATAAGTACGTTATGATTATAACATCCCTTCTTAAGGCCTTACTGTCCATTTCTTTTATTGGGTTATTATTTGTCGCCCATGGCCAGGAGAATGCACCCGGAATTTTCAACAACGGATATTTTCGTTTAATTCCAGGCCCAGAAAATTCAAAATTGAATAGAGTCGAATTGTATTCCGATATTGATACCACCTGGCAAAAATGGAGATTAAGAGGTTACAATTTTGGATTTAACCCTGAATTTACGCCTATGTACACAACGGTGGACGGGATTCTTAGTACTCCATACATGATTCAGGTCAGAGGCAATGAAAACGAAATCAACAAAAAACGTTGGGGGTTTCATGTTTTCGAGGGGTATGCCAGCGACGATAAATCGAGAATAACCATGTTGGTCAATAAACATGTGGAGCTGGGAAAACCGGTGGCCGAAATGTATTATTATGGAACGGTTTACAACCATTCTGAAGAAGCATACAATTGGTTCCGGATTGGTTCGGATGTCAGGCAGCATTCTTTTCTTTTCAGCCGGGACAAGGCCGTTTTTTACGGTTCGTTAAAACTTTCCAATGCTTTTACACTCGGAAATATCGGGAAAAATGATCTTCGTGAAGAACAGCTCGAAGGAGATGATGAACAAAATGCGGAACAAAGCGCCAAGCATGTAAATTACAGGGAATTAAAAGAGTCGGGGGACGGTACCATTTTTTATGACAGCGACAACCATATTGTTGTCATAAAAATTAACGGAGAATGGATGAAACTTAAGGCAGAGCCGTTACCGGAGGGAATTGAATATGAATTTGAGTGAGGAAACAACGCAACTTCAAAAAAGGAACATCACATTTTCAATATCATATCAATAAGATTATCATCATACTCCAGATACTCCAGCCCCATTTTTTTGCGCAGCCGGTAGCGGTGGTTCTCCCTCGGTACAAACAAAAATATTATTGATTATCGTATTTATTACCTAACAGAAATACATCGTTCAGAAAATCAATTTTTTACCCCAACCCCAGGGGGAGCAAATTGATTTTCTTCACACCCTGTGGGGCCGGGGTAAATGAAGAAAATCTATTTGCGATTTAGGCATTGAATACGATAATCATAAAATATTATTATCTCAATACTACAAAATGACTTATCTGCAATGCAAATTTTGTATAATTTTGCACTATCAATAGGTGATTTTCAGAAAAATTTTGTATTATGGATAATTTATTTTTGTAAATATTTAAAATTATGAATACGCTTAGGGAAATTTCGGATCTCAAAGTAAGAAATACTTCTACTCGCTTCGAACGTTTTATATTCCATAAAATTGACTGGAATAATCGGCTGACAGGAATTAGTGGAGCGCGGGGAGCAGGCAAAACAACCCTGCTCTTACAATACCTGAAAATTACACATGGTTTTAGTACCGAAGCCATATATTTAGAACTGGATCATATCTATTTCGCAGAAAATTCACTTTACGATTTTGCAATTCAATTTGAGAAGGAGGGAGGAAAATTCCTTTTGCTCGATGAAGTTCATAAATATAAAAACTGGTCCCACGATCTGAAAATAATATACGATAACCTTCCCGGGCTAAAAGTTGTTTTTACCAGTTCTTCAGCTTTGGAAGTTTACAAAGGCTCCCACGATCTTAGCCGCAGATTGGTTTTATACCAGTTGCCGGGGCTCTCGTTACGTGAGTTTGTACTTTTAAAATATAACTATCAACTACCTTTGGTAACCCTTAATGATATTATTTCAGCAGCCAGGGAAATTACAACAAATATTCCCCCGGAGGTAAAACCTGTAAAATATTTTAAGGAATACATACAGAGCGGGTATTATCCTTTTTTTATTGAAAATGAAAGTCTTTACCACGAAAAGCTACTTAACGTCTTAAATGTTGTTTTGGAAAGTGACTTGCCTATCATATTCAATATTGATTTTAATTCAGTTGTGAATTTAAAAAAACTTATAGCTATACTTTCCAGGCTTGTTCCATATAAACCGAATATTAAAAGGCTTTCGGAACAAATTGGTGTTACCAGGGAAACTCTGCTCCGATATCTGTTTTATCTTGAAAAGGCACAAATTATCAATTGGTTGGGGAAAGATAGTCACGGTATAAATTTTTTAAATAAACCTGAAAAACTTTTCCTTCAAAATACGAACCTTGCTTTTGCATTAAGCGGAGATTTAATAAATGAAGGAAATATCAGAGAAACATTTTTTCTAAATCAGGTAAAAGTAGAAAACACTGTTACATACCCATCTAAAGGGGATTTCAGGGTGAATAATAAATTTATATTTGAAGTAGGGGGAAGAGGAAAATCCCAACATCAGATTAAAGATTTGTCCAACGCTTTTGTTGTAAAAGACAATATTGAAACTGCCTCCGGAAATATCATTCCTTTATGGTTGTTCGGATTGCTTTATTAATTCTACATTTTCAAAATCATATCAATCAAATTGTCGTCATGGTCCAGCCCCATTTTTTTGCGCAGCCGGTAGCGGTGGTTTTCTACACCACGCACGGAAATACCCAGTAGCGGGGCGATTTCTTTCGATGAAAGGTTCATTCTTAAAAAGGCGCATAAACGCAAATCTTTGGGAGTTAAATCAGGAAATTGCTCTTTCATATTATGAAGAAACTGCTCGTGTGCGCGTTCAAAATTTGTTTCAAACAAATGCCAGTCGTCCTGGCTGGAAATGTTTTCGTCAATTTTTTTGGTAAGGCTAAAATAATATTTGTCGGGATAACGGGAACCCAGTTGGTCTTTGTGTCTGGAAAGGGTTTGTTTTAATTTCAGCAGAAATTCGTTCTTTTTAACTATTGACATAGTAGAGTT
Source organism: uncultured Mariniphaga sp. (assembly GCA_964559175.1). Classification (GTDB taxonomy): domain Bacteria; phylum Bacteroidota; class Bacteroidia; order Bacteroidales; family Prolixibacteraceae; genus Mariniphaga. The sequence continues at coordinate 36,203 of CAZLGT010000045.1, forward strand.
GGCCAGTTCCTTGCTTTTATGCTCAATTTCGTTGCGCAGTTTTTCGTTTCTCAGTTTAATCAGTTCCTGTTCTCTTTTTTCAAGCCGTCTTCGCTCTTTTTTTCGGGTTCGTTTTATTCCCCAGACCTGTAATCCAAAAACTGTAAGCAAAAAAACCAGGACATAGCCGGCTCTGGCATAATTTGTTAAATACCAGGGGGGAAGTATGACGATGTTCAGTTTATGCTGTCTGCTTTCATTCTCCCATAAATCAATCGCCTTTACATACAATTCATATTCGCCGGCAGGTAAACGGTCGAAATGGAATACAGGTGTGGGCATTTTTTCCGACCAGGACTGATCGATTCCGTTTAAAAATGACTGAAAAAAAATGGGCTGATGGGTAAAATGCGGAAATGCATAACGCAACTGAAGGTTGTGGTACCTGTACTTAACCTTCAAATCGGTTTTTTCTACATTTTCGCTAAAGGTGTTTCTTTGATTATCGTACAATAAAACAGCCCTTAGTTTTGGCATGTAATTTTCAATTTCGGCTTCAGAACCGGCCCTTTCGGCATCAACCCATGCTATTCCGTTTTCGAGACAAATAATGGCTTTGGTGGCAGTAAGCGGTAAAATATTCTCAAAATCATCGATCATTTCGTCGGGTGAAAAAACTTGTTTGGGGATAGATTTTACCAGCTTTACTTCATTCCCTGCAATTTGAATCAATCCGATTTTTTGGCGGGTTATAAACCAGTAATGGTTTTCAGGAGCTGCAACTATGCGGTGGGCGCTGGAAAAATGCCCCAGTCGCTCATTTAAAAACGTGTATGGCACAATTGAATCTTCCAAATCGTGCCATGTAAAAAGTTTTTCTGCTGTGGTAAAAACAATCCGGTTTCCCACCTTAAAAACATGAATGGAATGGTCTTTACCAAATGCAGAATTTTCGCCGAAATATTCCACGTTCACAACACTGTCGCGGAGGCTGTTCATCTGCAGTTTGTAAACTCCCCTGTGCATGTGGCTGGCCCACAGGTATCCGAGATGATCGAACTCAATGTAGCGTATCAGGTCGTAAAATCCCCTGATGATTCCGGTTTGCCGGTAGCTGTTGTTTTCCTTTTGCATAATGACCAAACTGGTGTAGGTGGATTCAACAAGCCGGTCAGGCACCAGGGGATCTTCCCTGATGCAAAATCCCCCTGCCTGCCCTGAAATGGACTGCATTCTTCCATTTCTGACAGCAAGAACTCCCTGGTTAAAACCCACAAAAAGCTGATCGTCTAAAACCGTGCAATCCCAAATCTGCCCGCTGGTTTCGGGAATAAGTTCATAGCCAGCATCTTCATCCTCCAGATTTTTAACAAACAATCCCCTGTTTGTTCCCAAATAAATTTTCTCTTCAAAAACAGCAACATCGTATATGCTCCCAATGCCGGGAATTGTCTCTACGTCAAGCCCGGGAGAAAAGTCATCAGAAATAAAATCGATTCCGCTGTCGAGCGCCAGCCAGCTGTTCCCAAAAGCATCAGTGGAAATTCCCAGCACAGTGTTGTTTTGTAAACCTTTCGCAGTGTTCCAGGTGGCAACATGCTCTTCCTTCTTATTGAACACCGTTACCCCGTCAATAATGGTTCCTATTAATAATTGCCCCTTTTCGTTGATATGACCCCGATTCACTTCGTTTTGCCTGAAATAATCACCCCATTCCGAATTCCATTCTGTGAGTTCTTCGCCATCCCATAAAAAAATTCCGTCAATGGCAGTTCCAATAAGCAACTGATTGTTTTTGTAGGGTAAAAGAAACCGGATATACACATTCCGAAACCGGGGATCGGTAATTACCGGAACAGCTTGCCCATCCTCCAGGGAATAAACTCCCTGGTCCGAAATCGCAACCAAAATTTTGTCACCAAACCGGCACATGGTATTAGCAAATCCGGGAAGCTGTACCAGAGAAATGGTATCGTTCCTGTATTCAAGAATTTTGGAAAAGGAATGAAAATAAACGGCATCATTCAGCAGGCAAATATTCCAGAATTCATCGTTGTTTGCCAACAACTCACCAGCCAGGTTATTTAACGAGTGGTAAGTCAATTCACCGGCCGGATTTGTTTTCCAAAAACCAATTTCACGGTAACCCCCGGTATAAATCAGGCTGTCGGAAACCACCCTGACAGACCGAAGAATGGTTTGGTTCGGCAAAGGGTGAAGTTTCCAGCTAATTCCATCAAATTCAAGCAGACCGGAGTGGTTGGCAAAATAGATAAACCCATTGGGGCTGGCATCGACCGACCAGTTTTGATTAGCCGCATTATATTCTTTTTTGGTAAAATTTTTAAGCCCCGGCTCAGTTGTTTGCGCCCATAAGAAGGAACTTTGACAGATACCAAAAAAGATAAAAATAAGCAATATGAAAGAATACTTTTTCATTTAAATAAGGTCAGGCAAAAGATAGTAAAATTACGTTTGATGTGAAAATGTGTGAATAATGTAACTTTTTTTAAAAGTTATGTAACTTTTAAAAAATCAGACTGAAGTATCTTTAATCATTAAGCAAGTTGATTACAATAATAACATAGTGTAAAATATTTTAATGGCATTTTAATTAATCTGCCTCTCTGATATTGATTACATTATTCGTAAAAAACATGAATTGAATTTGTGATATGTTTTGACAATAATTATTTTTTTAAATATTTGTAATTCAGCAATATAAGAAATAAAAATTAAGACTGATGAGGTAAAAATGAGGTAGCTACATTACTTCATTTTCATTTGAGAAGCAGTAGTGAGGCAGGTTATTTTTTTTAAATACAAGAATAACGGAAATTTGATTTATAACTGAAATAATAAAATAACTATGAAACAACTTATACTTTTTTTCTCTCTTCTGTTATTTGTTACTTCTGGAATTGCACAGGAAATAATAAGCCTGACAGGTAAGGTCACCGATAATACAGGATTTGGATTGCCGGGTGTATCTATACTTGAAAAGGGAACAACAAACGGAACGGTAACAGATGTTAACGGGGATTTTACCATGCAGGCAGCATCGAATTCAATTTTGGTGTTTAGTTTTATGGGATTTGTTTCGCAGGAAATACTCGTTGACGGACAAACCAACATCAATATTGAACTGGCCGAGGCTAACTTTGGGTTAGATGAAGTTGTTGCAATTGGCTATGGCGTTGCACGTAAACGCGACCTGACAGGTTCAATTGTTTCAGTGAGCGGTGAAAGTCTCAAAACTTCACCTGACTACAATCCGGTTAAAGCACTTCAGGGGAAAGTTCCCGGTTTGGTAATGATTAACAGCGGCGCCGCAGGAGGCAGCCCAACAGTTCGGATTCGTGGTATTGCCACTGTAAATGCAAGCACTAATCCGCTGTATGTTGTTGACGGAATGTTTGTTGATAATATCGACTTTGTAAATCCAAATGATATTTCATCGATTGAGGTGCTGAAAGACCCTTCGTCGCTGGCAATTTTTGGGGTTCAGGGCGCAAATGGTGTTATAATTATAACTACAAAACGCGCCGACAAAGGAAAACTTGCTGTAAGTTATGATGGTTACGCGGGAGTGCAGATTTTGCATGATCGTGACAGGTTGAATTTAACCAATGCCTCAGAATTTACAATGCTCTACAATGAGCAAATCAAAAATATGGATCCTGATGCCGCAGAATGGGTTCCGGATTTGCTTGGTGGCGGAACCGACTGGCAATCGGAAATATTCAGTCCTGCGGTAATTACCAATCACGGAGTAACTGTTTCTCAGGCCGGAGAAAAAGCCAGTAGTGTGCTTTCGTTGGGATATTTTTTACAGGATGGTATTGTGAATTACAATTCATACCAACGTTATAATGCACGTTGGTCTGGCGAATACAATATAAGCCAGGCATTTAAGGCAGGAGGAAATATTGCAATAACCCTTTGGGATACAAATCCTGCAACTGCAAATGTTTCGAATGCAGCCCATGCTTTGCCTACTTATTCTCCATATTCGCCGGTAGAAGACCATAATCCCGAAAACATCGGTTCATATTATACTCCGGCCCCCGGAATTCAAAAAGATGTTCCCAATCCGGTTGCGGTAATGGAAATTAATAAGGGCACTGCCGAAAGTTATGGGTACAGAACCGTAGGCAATGTTTATGGAGAAGTAGCATTTCTGAATGATTTTACCTTTCGTGTTACCGGTTATGCTGATGTTGGAATAAACATGGGGAGCAATTACAACCCGCGTTTCGATGTAAACAACGAGAACTCAAATTCTTCGCACAAAAGCGAGAAAACCTCATTCAACAGAAATACAGGAGAATACACAAAATACCAGACCGATATTCTTCTTAATTATAATAAAATTAATGATTTGCACCGGATTGGAGCCATGGCTGGTTACACTGCACGTGTTCAGGAAACCCAGGGTTTTAGCGCCGGTGCCGATACGCTGGTAAGCGCTGACATGTGGAATGTACCTGCAGATTTCCGGATGTTGAATATGGGTTCTACCCAAAATAAAACAAACAGCGACTTTTACGAAGCTGAATCGTTCATTTCGTACCTGGCAAGGCTTAATTATTCTTATGCCGATAAGTATCTGATAACTGCCACATTTCGTGCCGACGGTTCATCAAAATTTTCCCCAAATAACCGGTGGGGGTACTTCCCTTCAATTGGCTTAGGCTGGGTTGCAACCGAAGAAGATTTCATGGAAAACAAAATCGAAAAACTCGATTATTTAAAGATAAAAGCATCATGGGGACAATTGGGTAACGATAAAATAGGCAATTACCTGTGGTTTCCAACCATTAATCCCAGAGGGCAACAGGTTGTTGTTGATGGAAAAACATATTACATTCCCACAGTCAGCAACCTGGTTGATGAGAACATTCACTGGGAGGTGGTAACCGGTTTCGATGCCGGTTTTGAAAGTCAGTGGTTCGATCGGCGCCTGTTAGCGGAAATAGGGTATTACACCAAAACAACCAGCGATTTGCTTGCTTTCGTTGCACCGCCGGTTTCGGTTGGTGCTGGTTATGCAATTACCAATGCGGGGTCAATTCGCAACAGTGGATTCGAGTACATTCTGACCTGGCGTGGAGTACGGGGCGATTTTTCATACGGAATCAGCACCAACGGTGCAACGGTTAACAATGAAGTAATTTCGCTTGGAAACGATGATTCGGATATTGTTACCGGAAGATATCACCGCACTTCGGTGGGGCATCCGGTGGGCGCACTTTACGGATATGTTCAGGATGGAATTTTTCAGAATCAGACTGAAATTGACAATTACTACCCTGCTTCGTGGACTTCACAACCCGGTGATATAAAGTATAAGGATTTGGATGGCGACCAAAAAATTACCGACAAAGACCGCGATTTTATTGGAAGCAGTATTCCAACTTTTTCCTACGGTATTAACTTAAATGCAGCTTACAAAAATTTCGATTTCAATATTGATTTTAACGGACAGTATGGAAATGACATTGTAAATACCAAGAAACTGCCAACATTCGCACAATTCAATTACTACGAAACCACACTGAATCGTTGGACCGGAGAAGGAACTTCAAATTTTGAACCCATATTGAACACAGCCCGCGGAAATAATTTTGAACCATCGACCAACTTACTCGAAAGCGGGGCATACTTCAGAATTCGGTCAATTCAACTTGGGTACAGTCTTCCCGAAAAACTGGCAAAATCGATTGGAAGCAGCAATTTCAGGCTGTTTGTAAATGCTCAGAATCCAATCACCATTAAAAAGAACAGTGGATATACTCCGGAAATTGGTGGTGGAATTCTTGATGGTGGAATTGATAACGGCGGCACTTATCCGCTTCCGTCAGTTTATACAGGGGGTATAACAGTTAACTTTTAAATTCTGAAACTATGAAAAGGATACTTTTAATTTTTACAGTACTGGTTATCAGCAATGCATGTTCCGATGATTTTCTCGATCGGTATCCAAAAGGGCGCTGGCATCACGACAATTATAATCCCGACAGTGAACTTGACAACAGCATTTTGGTTGAAGCCAAGCTGGCACAGGTCTATTCATCGCTTCGCAATTATGGCTTCATTTTCCCGGCATTCGGAATGCAAAATTACACCACGCCCGATGTGGAAAAGGGCAGCACACCAAGCGATGGCCAGCAAATCGTTCAGTTTAAACCCATGAGTTATACAGCCAGCAATAATCAAATCGCCGATTATTACAGCACTTGCTACAACAGTATTTATCTGGCTAACGAAGCGCTGGCACTGGCTCTTACAATTAATGACAATGAAGCTCAAAAGAATTTGTACATCGCCGAAGGTTTATTTCTTCGCTCGGTTATGTATTTCAGGTTAACACAGGCTTTTGGAGGTGTTCCGTATGTTGATAAAGTGTTGGGGCAGGACGAAAAAACACCCGGACGCATGTCGAAAGAAGAAATTTGGCAGAACCTCGAACGAGATTTAAAATCAGCGATACCTCTTCTTCCAACACGGAAAATGCTGTTAAGCAGTCAAAATGAAGGACGGGCGACACAAAATGCTGCAAGTGCGTTGTTAGCCAAAATATATCTTTATCAGGAAAACTGGTCGGCAGCGCTTGGTATGACCTCCGCAATTATCAATTCGGGCGACAACAGTTTAAGTACACCTTACGACCAGATGTTTACAGAAGCGTATGAGTACGGTGAAGAATCGGTATTTGAAGTTTACTGCGAGGAAAAGCCCGCAGAAGAAATATATCTGGGCAGCCAGTTCAGCGAGATACAAGGTATTCGCGGAATTCCAAATTTAGGATGGGGATTCAATGCACCAAGCCAGGTGCTAATGGATTCGTATGAAGAGGGTGACCCTCGTAAAGCAGCATCGGTAATTTCGGATGGTGAAACTCTGGAAGGAAAGAAAATACGGGCTGATGCCAGCGGATATAAATTCTTTAATAAAAAAGCATATACACCTGCATCTGAACGTGGAATTTATGGAAGACCGGTTGACGGTCATGGCCAATGGATGAATATCAGGCTGATACGATATGCCGACGTGGTACTGATGCATGCCGAGGCAGCATGCGAATCGGGAGATATCACTGATGCGCTCGACAAGCTGGAAATGGTAAGGGCCCGTGCCAGAGGCGGAAACAGCGCTGTACTCCCAAAAATAACAACCACAAACAAAGATGAGTTGCGGGCAAAAATTCACCAGGAAAGAAGAATTGAACTGGCCATGGAATGGGAACGTTTTTACGACCTGGTTCGCTGGGAAGAAGCAAGTTCTGTAATTCCAAATTTTGTGGTTGGCAAACACGAACTTTTCCCAATTCCGCAAACCGAAATCGACAAATCGGAAGGCGTTATTACTCAAAATCCGGGATACTAAAACAAGATATGATGAAGAATGTAATTTTTTCTGTATTCGCCTTATTCAGTCTGATTGCCTGTGGCAGAGAACCCGAGCCGACAATTGAGGTCGATAAAAACGATGATACCTATTCGCCGGCAAAGGTACAACCGGTTTTGGAGGAATGGCATCGCAAAAATTTCAGTTATTTCTATGAAGGTGGCGACCCGCTAACCGGAATGGCATACGAAGGGAATGAACGCGGAACAACAGTTACAACAGGAGGAAGCGGATTTGGGGTAATGGCGCTTATTGTTGGTTCTGAACGTGGTTGGATTACCCGCCAGCAGGCTGCTGAACAAACACAAAAAATAGTGCGTTTTTTAGGAAAAGCCGAACGTTTCAAAGGAATGTGGTCGCATTGGTACAACACCGATGGAACCGCACACCCATTTGGCAACCAGGTGAAAACCGGCGATGTGATTGAAAGCTCGTTCATGATGGCCGGACTGCTCACTGCTGCCGAATACTATACTTCAAATTCACCTGTTGAAGCTGAAATTCGTGATTCTGTCGCCTCATTTTGGAATACCATGGACTGGAAATTTTATGCCCAGTCAGGTACAGAACTGAAATGGCTCTGGTATTCGCTCGAAAACCGTTTGGAACTGAATATCAACGGTTGGCACGAAGGATGGATTGCCTATATTCTGGCCTTGGGGGCTCCTGAAAATAATGCAATTTCAGAATCGGTATATCAACAGGGATGGCAAAAGAACGGAGATTTTTATCACCCGAACCGGTCATTTTATGGATACGAACTTCCTTTAGGCGAAGATAAGGGTGGCCCGCTGTTTTTTGCCCATTATTCGTTTCTGGGCCTAAACCCGCAATTACTGGAAGACAATTACGCCAATTACTGGAAACAAAATGTGGCGCACACCATGATTAACCGGCATTATTGTGTTGCCGACGCACCAAAAGCAAATGAATATGATGAAAAAAACTGGGGTTTAACCGCTTGCTACGGCGGAAAACCGCCATGGGAATACAAAGCACGTTCACCCTTAAACGACGATGGAGTTATTGCGCCAACAGCCGCGTTAGCTTCATATCCGTACACCCCGTTTTACAGCACACAGGTTTTGCTTAATCTGGCAGAATTGCCTTTGGTTCACGGAAACTACGGATTTGCCGATTCTTACAGCCCTGCAACAAACACCTCTGAAAAAAAGCATCTTGCCATCGACCAGGGGCCAATCGTTGTGATGATGGAAAATTACCGTTCAGGACTAATCTGGAACCTGATGATGAAAAGTGAACACGTTAAAAGAGGATTAAGCCGCGCCGGCGTAAAGGAAAAGCCCGGATATGAACAGGGATTCTACCTGGCAATGATAAACACGGCAACCGAAGAATATGACATGATGCGACATCCGGACCGGAAACAGTTTGAACTGAATTATTTTTTGGAAAGTGCCGGAAATACCCAGTTTACAATTACAAATAAAGCCGGAGACAAAATTGTTTTTGAAAAATCTGTTTCTGCAGCTGCCGGAGAAAATATACTTGAATTTGACAGCAATGATATTTTAAATGGGAAACAATATGTAATAAAAATGATAACTCCCGATAGTAAGGAATATTCAATTTTAACAAACCTGAGATAAATAAATAGTATTTAACAATTTAAAATTAATGATTATGAAAGGAATGATTTTTACTTTATTTATTACTCTCTTTTCCTTTGCGGGCTTGTTCGCACAGGGTTTGGAAGACATCCTGCTGGATGACTTTGAAAGTGGCGAGGTAAGTTTTACCGAAGAGGTAAATGTAAACCCGCCTGCACACATGGATGTTGCGGTGGTTGATAATCCGGTAAAAGAAGGGATTAACACCAGCGACAAAGTTTGGGAATGGAAACGGTATGACGCTGAAACTGCCAATGTAATCTGGGCAGGATTTTATGCAACTCTAAAAAACGAGATTCCTAATGGTTACCATCGCATTGAAGTAAAGTATCTGCGTACAAATGCTACTTCGCAACTAAAAATTAAAGTAGAAGGAGCGGTTACCAAAGAGATAAGTTCTGTTACACCGGCTACAAAAACAAACGAATGGGAAACACTGGTTTTTGATCTTACTGAAAATGAGATTAAAAACATAAAAGTTTTCGGAATGTTTCCCGATTTTTATGAACCAATTGACCCGACTGCAATAACCTACATCGACGATATTAAAATTATTTACGATGAATCGGTAACTCCACCGCCGGGTCCATCATCACTTGTTTTGTTCGACAACAGCGAAAGCGACCGTTTTTACGATCAAAGCTGGTCAACCAAAACTGCTCCAAGCACATTGGTTCAGGAACATTGGGAAGGCGCCGGCTTGCCCGATGGCGATAAACTTCCCGTTGTAACTGACCCGGTTAAAGCAGGCACAAATGCACTAAAACTGCAATGGAAATCAGCCGAAGGTGGCTCATGGATGGCTATGGTTGCTTCCATTGGTTGGAAAATGTTCGATTTAACAACAATGGATACCTTAAAATTCTGGATTAACTCTCCGGTTGATTTATCAAAAGCTGCATTGCCTAAATTCTTTTTCGAGGCGGGAAGCGGAGACCCAAACAAAACCGGGAAACTATTGCTTGCGGATTATATTGAAGCAGACCTGGTTGCCAATACCTGGACTGAAGTAAATATACTTTTAAGCGATGTTTGGGCTGCCGATGAAACCTTTACTGCAAAAGACATTATTAAAGGTATTTTCTTCGAACAAAATGCAGCCGACAATGTGGAGCATACGTTGTACCTGGACGAATTTATTTTCAAAGCTAAAGAAATTCCGGTTGTTACTTCGGTTTTGTTTTTCGATAACAGCGCCGACAACCGTTTCCACGATCAAAGCTGGTCAACCAAAACTGCTCCAAGCACATTGGTCCAGGAACATTGGGAAGGCCCAGGCTTGCCTGATGGCGATAAACTTCCCGTTGTAACTGAACCGGTAAAAGCAGGCGCAAATGCACTGAAACTGCAATGGAAGTCGGTGGAAGGTGGCTCATGGATGGCTATGGTAGCTGCTCTTGACTGGAAGTCTTTCGATTTAACAACAATGAAAAACTTTAAATTCTGGATTTACTCGCCTGAAGCGCTGCCAAAATCAGCTTTGCCAAAATTCTTTTTAGAGTCTCACAGCGGTGATCCTAATAAAACAGGGAAATTAATGCTGGCAGATTATGTTGCAACCGATTTGGCTGCCAACACCTGGACTGAAGTAAATATTATTCTTGCTGATGTTTGGGCAGCCGATGAAACATTTACTGCAAAAGACATTATTAAAGGTATTTTCTTCGAACAAAATGCAGCCGACA
>CAZLGT010000046.1:0-46899 GCA_964559175.1 uncultured Mariniphaga sp.
GATGAATTTCGCACCGTTTGCCAAACTGTTCCCAAAATTGCAGCCGTATTTTTTTCGCCTCTTCTTTTGAATACATGTTTTAGATTTCCCCACTTTCCGAGATTAAAAAGCAATATTAATTTTTTACTTTTGAAAAGAGGTAATATTTGGTAAATTGAAATGAAAGTAAATAGCAGTATTAGCATTTTTTGGAAAATTTTCTTTTTGCCACAAAGGCACGAAGCCACAAAGAAATCACGAAGAGGAAAAAAAATAAACTTTGTGAATCTTAGAGTCTTGGAGGCTTATTGGCAATTTTGTTATTTTCATGAAGTCACAAAGTTCACAATGGAACCACTTAAAAACAATTACTATGAAACGTGCAGCATACTGGATTGAAAAACTGGAACTGGAAAAACACCCGGAAGGTGGTTGGTACAACGAAATTTATTTGTCGGACGATATTGTGCCGCAAACGGGTCTTCCTTCCAGCTTTCGCGGCGAACGTAGTTTTGCCACATCCATTTACTATTTGCTCGAAGGCACTGATTTTTCAGCTTTCCACCGGATAAAGTCCGACGAAATCTGGCACTACTACACAGGTACTTCAGCCATAGAAATTCTTTCGCTGGAAAAAGGCAAGTTGAAAAAATACCTGGTTGGCAACGACCCGGAGCGCGGGGAAACCTTTCAGGTTATTGTTCCGAAAAATACCTGGTTTTCTGCGCGATTAGCCAATTCAGAGGGGTTTGCACTAGCCGGATGCACTGTTTCTCCCGGCTTTCATTTCGAGGATTTTGAACTGGCCGATGGCCGGTTGCTGAAGGAATATCCGGATTTGAGGGATGAAATTGTGTCCTTGGTGAGGTAATTGTATATTGACCAGTAAACGAAATTTAAAGATTTTTATGAATAAGCAACTTTTGATAGCTGTATTTTTTTTCTTAATCATCAAATCAAGCGCCCAGCTTGTTGAAGTGCAAGCCAACTACAATGGAGTGGGCGATGTGGATTTTGTGGCATACAACAACACCCCGGCGCCATTATTTTTGAATGTGGATTTTGCCGATTTGGAAAACACCACATTTAATGAACAGTTGCCATACATTAAATTGCTGGAACCGGGTTTTAACACACTTTTCACCCTGCATCGCTATCCCGACGCTGATGTACCGCGGTTTAATTACCAAATAAAATCCTTCAAATCCAATCCGATGGCGCTGGCCGACCTCGATTTTCCCTACCTCATTCCCTTCAGTCCCGGAAAAGATGTTTCGGTTTTCGATGTAAAGGGTCTGGCCGGATTCTGGGGAACAAGTTTGCCCGATTCGTGGAATGCTACCGGTTTCTTGGCAGTTCCCGGCGAACCGGTATTTGCCAGCCGCACCGGCATCATTGTGGAAATTGTTGGTGCACAACGCACCGGCGAACCGCAAACATGGTATCATACGTGGAATAATTCAATCACAGTCTTGCAGCCCGACGGCACACTGACTTGCTACCGTAATGTGGTGGACACCAGCAAAAAGCTGAAAGTAAACGAAAAAATATTTGCCGGACAGCAACTGGGTATCGTGGCGCCAGGCAGCACCGAAATCATCGTTTTGATTTTTCAGCGCAGCCTCAATTCCAGCGATTTGCGGTTTGTAATCCCTGAATTTGTTACTAATGAAAATGAAACCGGCATCCTGCTTTCTTCTCAGAAATACAAAGTTGTTCACCCCAACGAAATCAGAGGGTTGGAAATGAGCAACCGCGAAAAACGCCGCAATTTGAAATAAAGCGTTTAGTTTTCTTCCTTCCAGGCCGAAATTCCTTTGAAAGCATTGCCATTGCGATCGAAAAGACTGCGACCTAAAAATGGTATTCCTGAACCGGGAATATCCAGCCCGTCGGGTTTCCAGTAATAAACCGAGGTTACCTTCGGGTACTTTTCGAGACGTTCTGCCAACTCTACCAGAAAATCGTGCTGCCCCTGTTCTGATGGCGGATAGGGTTGAACATCCAACACCCATTCTTCCGGCTCGGGGTACCAGCCGTTTGCATAATATGCCGTTTCCACCATAGATATTTCCTGTTCGTATTTATTTGAAAGGAACTCCAAATTTTTCTCCAGATCCTCGAGAGTGCCGTGCCACCATGGATAGTAACTCAATCCGATAATATCGAATTCCACTCCGCGTTGCAGAATATTGCTGTAAAAATTGTCCGATTCTACCAAATCACCGCCTGTGGCTGCGTGAATCATAAGCGGAATTTCAGCGCCTCCTTCCACGTCCTTCACACCGCGAATTCCGGCCTTCAGCAAGTCAGAAAGTTCGTCCCAGCGGGCGTTTCCGTTGTCCCACAGTCTGCCCTGCGGCCAAATCATTCCGTTGTTGATTTCGTTGCCAATCTGTACCATTTCAGGAAAAACACCGGCTGACTTCATGGACTGCATCACGTTTTTGGTATAATGGTAAACACTGTCGGTAAGTGTTTCAAAGTTAAGGTTTTCCCAGGCTTTGGGCACAAACTGTTTGCCCGGGTCGGCCCAGGTATCGGAATAATGAAAATTCAGAAAAATTTTAAATCCGAATTGTTTTGCTTTTTGCGCCAGGGCAATGGTATAGTCCAAATCGTTGCACACTGGTCCTTCCATGTTGGGCGAGTGAAAAATACGCAGCCGGCACCAGGTGTAGCCATTCTCTTTAAAAATTTGAAACCCTTCTTTTACTTCGCCGTCAAGCTTATATTGTCCGCCCAAATCTTCCAGTTTTTTCATGATGGAAAAATCGCCGCCGTAAACGAGGTTACTTTGGGGGGTGTTTTCATTATCGGTTTCCTGCTTTTTATTGCACGAAATAAAAAGCAGCATTAGTACGAATGGCAAAATAGATGTTCTCATAGTTAAATTTCATTTTTAAAAGGGGAATATAGCAATTTTTTAAAAATGTTGTGTTAAAGCCGACCTCCACCAGCTAAAATGTTTTGCTTCCATTTCTTTAACCGATGGAAAGGGATAGAACAGGTAGTTTCTCTTTTCTCCTATGAAAAAGCCGTTTTTGATGGTTCGATAGGAGAGATCGTCACGCAAGAACCTCAATACGGTTTTTGTAAGTTTCCCTTTGGTTTGGTGAAGTTTCAGAAGGCATTCCCGCAAATGATCGGGGTTTGGATACGGCAAATTGCTCAATGCGGCGTAGGGGTCGGTGGCCAGTTCATTGAGCAGCAATTCGGCAAAAAAAAGTTTGGGTGTGGAAACCGGTTTTTGGGGGTCGGTTAAAAATTGGATAAATTCGTTGGGTAGCAACTTGCTGGCCACACGGGTAGTCACAGGGTTAAACTGCTGGTAAAGATGAATTTCATCCGATTCCACCTCTTCGTATTTCGACGATTCGATGCCCAGTACTTTCCCGTCGTCGGTGGCCAGGTATAATTTTTTGAGCGCAGCCAGCGGTGTTTGTTCCAGTACCCGGTAAATACCGAAAAATACCGAACGTTTGGGCTCCCCGTTGGTATATTGTACCAGTTTTTTGTCAATGTAATCGTGCGGAATATTCTTAATCTTCCCGGAGTCGAGTTCAAAAAAGATGTTTTGACTGCGAATGCGTTTTTTGGTCCCAACCGAAAGGTAATGGCCAAAATCTTCCGGAGGCAAGTGAGATGCGATAAATGATTCGGGAGTAAACACCAGGTAATAATATTTTTCCATGGCTGTCGTTTTTTGGATTTTCAAATAAAGTTACTGAAAAAAAGCTGCCATGTCAATGATTTTGTGCCAAATAATTGCCAACAAAAAAGTTGAAATGATTTTCAGAGATTTTGAACAAAACTGTTTCTTCTTCAGTTAAATAGAATAAATACATAAAAATGAAAGAAATTAAAAAAGAGAACATCAGCCAGGGGGTATTCGATCTGTATGATGATTATGCGCACAACAGGATTGATCGCCGGCAGTTTATGGAAAAACTTTCGGTGTATGCCGTTGGAGGGTTGACCGTTTCATCGCTCATGAGTTTTATTATGCCCGATTACCAGGATAAAATTCAGGTTAAAGCGGATGATCCACGCCTGAAATCGGAATTTGTGGAATACGATTCGCCCAAAGGAGGCGGGAAAATCAAAGGGCAACTATCGAGGCCGGTAAACAATAACAACAAGCTGCCGGGTGTGATTGTGGTGCATGAAAACCGGGGGCTGAATCCGCACATTGCAGACGTGGGCCGCCGTGCAGGCCTGGAAGGTTTTCTTTCGCTGGCGCCCGATGCACTTACACCTCTGGGAGGCTATCCCGGTAATGACGACGACGGACGGGCACTTCAGGCCAAACGTGACCGGGATGAAATGCTTGAAGATTTTATTTCAGCCTTTTACTATCTGAAATCACATCCTGAATGTAATGGGAAAATAGGTGTGGTTGGCTTCTGTTTTGGCGGCTGGATTTCAAATATGATGGCCGTGCGAATCCCCGAATTGCTGGCAGCCGTTCCGTTTTACGGAGGACAACCCGATGCAGAGGATGTGCCGGCAATTAAAGCGCCGTTGTTGCTGCATTTTGCAGAACTCGATGCCCGAGTAAATGCAGGCTGGCCTGCTTACGAGGAAGCGCTGAAAAAACATGGTAAGGATTACAAAGCCTGGTTTTATCCTGAAACAAATCACGGTTTCCACAACGACACTACCCCGAGGTTCGACGAAGCTGCCGCCAAACTGGCCTGGCAACGGACTGTAGATTTTTTTAAGGAGAAACTTGGGTAGTTTTTTTTATCTTCACCCCAAACTTACAAGAACTGAATTTGATGAAGCGTATTCTCACCATCGATATCATGCGGGGGATTACCCTGTTTCTGATGCTGTTTGTAAACGATTTGTACATGAAAAACGTGCCCTGGTGGCTGGGGCACACCGAAGCCAACTTTGATGGTATGGGACTGGCCGACTGGGTTTTCCCCGGTTTCCTGTTTATGGTGGGTATGGCCGTTCCGTTTGCCGTGCAAAGCCGGCTGAAAAAAGGAGAATCTACCCGGTATATTGTTTTGCACATAATTATCAGGACAATCAGTTTGCTTTTAATCGGTGTTTTAATGCTGAATGTTTCGCGTCTGAATTCGGAACTGACAGGAATGAACAAAAACCTTTGGGCCATTCTGATGTACCTTTCTGTTTTTCTGATTTGGAACCTGTACAAAAACATTTCCCAAAAAGTAGTTTTTGGTTTGAAAGGTTTGGGGATTGCAGGTTTGATTGTTTTGGTTTTTCTATTCAGAAGCGGAACAGCAGAAAATCCAGGCTGGCTGACTACCGGCTGGTGGGGAATTTTAGGATTGATTGGCTGGGGATATTTTGCCACAGCGCTTGTTTTCCTGGTTGCAAAGGAAAACCTTTTAAAAACCGGGCTGTTCTGGCTGTTGTTTCTGGCGCTGAATATATTTTCGCAAACGGGAATGCTTTCGTTTCTGAATTTTTTGCGTCCGGTCTTCGGTGTGCTCATTGGCGGAAACACGCCGCTGCTGGTTATTTCCGGCTTGTTTTTCAGTTTAATTCTCCGAAAAACAGGTTCGGAGCAGTGGAAAAAATTTGCCATCACCGGAATTTTACTCGGTATTTTGATGCTGGTTGGCGGATTTTTGCTGCGCAACTGGTTCATCATTTCAAAAATAAAAGCCACACCAAGTTGGGGATTAATTTGCACCGGAATCAGTACATTGCTGTTTGTGCTGCTTTTTCTCATTTTGGATGTGTGGGGAAAAATCCGCTGGAGTTCCGTTTTTAAACCGGCCGGACAAAATTCGCTGACCACCTATCTGGCGCCCGACATTATTTATTATACCGTATGGATGACCGGTTTTCCGTTGCTTTTTTACAAACAGCTGGAAAGCCCGCTGCTGGTGATTGCCGGCTCGCTGGTTTGGGCATTTGCCATGATTGGTTTCGCGGCGCTGCTTTCAAGAATCGGAATCCGGTTGAAATTATAGGTTTAACCTGAAGCTTCCATTCCCGAAAGTCCAGCCAATTTCTCTGCAATTTCATCTACATTCAGCACAAAGTCGGGTTCAAACAGCTCAATGGCCGAGGAAGGCATTGCTTTGGCAAAAGCGGTTTCAGGATTTTCCACAATGGTTATACCTCCATATTTTTGTATGGTATGCAGCCCCTTTGAACCATCGCTGTTTGAGCCGGTCAGCAAAATACCTGTGAGCTCATTTCGGTAGGTCCATGCTGCGGTTTCAAAAAGCACATCGATGGAAGGCCGCGAATAATTCACTTTAGCATCGGTCGAAAGGCTGAGCGAACAATCGGCTTCCACTTGCAAATGGTAGTTGGGAGGAGCAAAATAGACCGTTTTCGGCCTGATTTTTTCTTTTTCAGCGGCTTCTTTTACTTTAAAGGGTGTGTTTTTATTCAGATAATTCAGGAAACCACTCACGTTGTTGTTGCCAATATGCAGTACAACAATTACCGGCACCCTGAAATTTTCAGGCAATGCAGAGAGCAGTGTCTTAATAGCTTCCATTCCTCCGTAAGATGCACCAACAACAATTGCTTTCATGTGTATTAAATATGCAGTTTTTTATAAATTTTCAGCTTCTTGTCGATAGATGCGAAACTGTTTTCCAAATCGGTAAACTTCAGGCTTTCTTTGGTTCCCAGGCATAAATATCCTCTTTTTGAAAGGCTGTTGTTAAAAAGATGGAGTACTTTGTTTTGAAGCGTTTTATCGAAGTATATCAATACATTCCGGCAAAAGATCAGGTTTACCTCTGCAAAAACACTGTCGGTTACCAGGTTGTGATCGGCAAATACAATGTTTTTTGAGAGCGATTTGTCGAAAAGTACTGACCCGTACTTGGAGGTGTAATAGTCTGAAAGCTTTCCCGTCCCACCTGCTTCGGAGTAATTGCGGGCATATAGCTCCATCTCTTTTTTGCTGTAAATTCCCTGCCTGGCAATTTCCAGCACACCTTTATTAATATCGGTTGCATAAATCCGGGTTTTACCGAGAAGCCCCTCTTCTTTCAGTAAAATGGCCAGCGAATAAACTTCTTCACCGGTGGAGCATCCTGCATGCCATACTTTTATGTGGGCGTATGTTTTAAGGTCCGAAACCACTTTTTTTCTGAAAGTAAGGTAGAATTCGGGGTCGCGGAACATTTCGGTTACATTGATGGACAAATCCTGCAAAAAGGTGCGAAAAAAGGTTTTATCCCACAACACTTTGTTCTGCAGTTCCGAAATGGTTTCCATCCCGCTCATTTGTAACCGCTGATGAATGCGTCGCTTCAGGTGGGCCTTGCTGTAGTTCCTGAAATCGTACCCATACTTCATGTAAACGGCCTGCAGCAATAGGTTCATTTCAATGTCAGGGGTTTCCATGCCATCCTGATCGACCACTATGTTATTCGTTATTGTTTTTGACGACATGCTCGATTATTTTTTTTAATTCGCCCAGTTTAAAAGGTTTACTAATAAAATCATTCATTCCTGCCTGCATGCATTTTTTCTTGTCTTCGGCAAACGTATTGGCTGTTACTGCAACAATATATGCCGGATGTTTGGTTTTGCGGTTTTTTTCATAACCACGTATTTTTACAGTAGCGTCGATTCCGTCCCACTCGGGCATCTGCATATCCATCAGAATTAGCTGGTAACCGTTGGTTTTATACATTTCATACGCTTTTTTCCCGTCGCCGGCAATATCGCAGGTGATTCCCATTTTTTGGAGAATTACTTTTGTTATCCGCTGGTTAACCAAATTGTCTTCAGCATATAATATTTTTATATCTTTTGGAATATCCACCTTTTCCACCTGCTGTTCTTCTTCTTTTTCCTGTCCGGGGGTGTAGTCAAAGTCTAATTTAACCCAGAATTCCGAACCTTCTCCCGGCTGGCTCTCCACCCCGATTTCCCCTTTCATAAGCGATGTAAGGTTTCTGCAAATGGCAAGGCCTAATCCGGTTCCTCCGTATTTACGGGTAGTACTGCTCTCGGTTTGCGAAAACTCTTTGAACAGTTTTTTTTGTCCTTCCTCAGAAATGCCAATGCCGGTATCTATTATCCTGAAAATGAGTTTAACCGCATCGTTTTTTTTCTCCAGAAGCTCAATTTTCATGGTTACGCTTCCTTCCTCTGTGAATTTAATGGCGTTGTTTACCAGGTTGGTTAGTATTTGATTTAACCGGAAAGGATCTCCAAGAAGCTGGTCGGGTGCTTTTTTATCGATTTCGGTAACCAGTTTGATGGATTTGGTATCGGCTTTGAATTTCAGTAATTTAACAATGTTGCTTGTGATTTTCGAGAGTTTGAATTCGATGTTTTCAAGTTGAATTTGGCCCGATTCGATTTTTGAAAAATCCAAAATATCGTTAATGATACTCAGGAGGTTTTCGCCCGATGTAGTTATGATTTCAACCAGTTCTTTTTGATCTGATTTCAGCTCTGTTTCTTCCAGCATTTTCGAAATTCCTATTATCCCGTTCAGGGGTGTTCTTATTTCGTGCGACATGTTGGCCAGGAAGATGGATTTAGCCCGGGTGGCTTCTTCTGCTTTGTTTTTCTGAACCTCAAGTTCTTTGTTGTTCTTTTCAATGGTGTTCAGAAGTATTTGTAATTCCTGCTGATGCAAATACAAATCGAGAAAGACTCTGACCTTTCCGGTTAGTATTTCAGGAACGATGGGTTTTGGTATGAAATCGACCGCCCCTGTTTCAATGCCTTTTATAATGTGCACTTCGCTTTGATGGATGGCCGAAACAAAAATAACAGGCAGGTACATTGTTCTTTTTCTTTTTCGCATAAGCGACAAAGTTTCGTAGCCGTCCATTCCCGGCATCTGAACATCGAGTATGGCCAGTGCAAAATCTTCTTTCTGGGTTACGCGCAGAGCTTCCATTCCTGAATTAGCCCTGACAAAAGTTACATCAAAGTCACCCAGCAGCAATTCGAGGCTGACCAGGTTTTCTTCCCGGTCGTCAACGATAAGTATTTTTGGTTTTTCCATATGCTTATTTGTATAACCATATTTTTAGCAACGATAATAATTTGTGCACATCTACCGGTTTCGATATATAATCGTTGGCTCCGCTGTCGATGGCTTTTTGGTAATCTTCCTTCATAGCTTTTGCCGAAAGGGTAATGATGGGTATGTTCTCTGTTTCGGGGTTGCTTCTTATTTTCTGCATTGCTTCGTAGCCGTCCATTACAGGCATCATAATGTCCATTAAAACAAGGTCGGTGCCGGGGTTGTTTTTTAACATTTCCAATGCAGCCGCTCCGTTTTCTGCCTCCAAAACCTCAATTTCTCGTTCTTCCAGAATCTGGGCAATGGCAAATACATTTCGAATATCGTCGTCAACCACCAGCACTTTTTTGCCTTTAAACGTGTCATCATCGGAGATGTCGGGTACAGCTGCCTTCGATTTGGATGTTTTTTTGGCTACCTGGTGCAAAAACAGAGTCACTTCGTCCATCAGCCTTTCGTCCGATTTGAGGCCTTTTATAACAATAGATTCTGAAAACTTTTGCAATTCGCGAAGTTCTTGTCCTGAAAGTTCCCTTGCCGTATGTATAATAATATTGGGAATGGGTATTCGATCTTCTTTTAGCTTTTTTAGCAGTTCGTTTCCCGAGAAGTCGGGCAATCCAAGGTCGAGAATTACGCAGTCGAAAGGTTTGGCAGAGATCATATCATAGGCCTGCCGTCCGGTTTTTGCCTCATGTAGCACCAGGTCTTTTTTCTCGAAAAGGAGGTGAATCGCTTCGCGGGTAACAGGATCGTCTTCAACCACCAAAATCTGGTTGAATTCATTGTCGAGTTTGTTTTCAATGTTGTTCGAGATATTCTGAAAACTTTCCGATTCGGGTGTTGCCAGGTCTTCGATGTTGTCGAGCACCGAATCTTCAATTCTTGAAACCAGATGCAGCGGTAACTGCCTCGTGAATTTATTTTCTTTCAGTTTTTTAAGGTCTTGCGAATCGCGCAATCCATCGGATATTATAATGGCCTGGGGTGTAAATTTTGTTGCCAGGGATATCCCATCGTTTATGTCTGAAGCCACAATGCCGTTGAAATTTCTTTTGTGGCAGAGGTCAAGCAGTTTTTGGGCTTTTCCTTTTTCATTGTGAATAATAAGTACCAGGAGCTGATCGGGTTTAAAATAACGGTCGTCGTCAATAAAAAAAGGCAATTCTGTTTTTTGGTTTTCCTCATGTTCTTTCTTATCCTGCGACTTTGGTTTTTGATGTGTCTCTTTCAATGAATTATTTATTTTCTGCGGTTGCTGGTGCCCTGTGCCCACCATGTTTTCGTCGAGAGGCAGGTAAACCGTAAACATTGAACCCTTCCCTTCTGAACTTTCAACATGAATTTCGCCCCCCAAAGCCTGAATCAGTTGTTTTGAGATGGAAAGTCCAAGACCGGTACCGCCATATTTTCGTGAAATGCTGCCGTCGGCCTGCTGGAATGCTTCAAAAATGTCATTTACTTTTTCAGGAGGAATTCCAACCCCTGTGTCTTCCACGGCAATGTAGAATGTGTTTTTGCTGTTTAATTCAGCATTTAAAAGGTTAACCTCATCAGATGGCCGGTCAAAGCGGATGTTCACATGCCCTTTCGACGTAAATTTCAGGGCATTTGATATCAGGTTCTTTAAAATCTGCATCAGGCGCTGCTTGTCGGAGTAAATAACAGGAGGAAGGTTTTCTGAAAGTTTTACTGCCAGGTTCAGTCCTTTGTTTTCGGCCACCGGTTTGAAATTCTGAACAATATCGGTTTTTATCTCATCAATGGCAATGTGACTGAAGTTGTAGGTCATTTTTCCGGCCTCAATTTTCGACAGGTCGAGTATTTCGTTAATCAGTTCGAGCAGGTCTTTCCCACTCTTGTAAATGATATTTACTGATTTCAACTGGTCGTCATTCAGGTTCCCTTTTTTGTTCTCGCTGAGCAATTTCGACAGAATAAGCAAACTGTTGAGCGGAGTACGTAACTCATGCGACATGTTGGCCAGAAATTCCGATTTGTACTGACTGGCCAGCCTTAGTTCGTTGTTTACTTCCTTCAGTTTTTCCTGCTGGGTATGAAGGTTTTTTTCGCTTTCCGTTAAAATTTGGGTTTGTTCGGCAAGCTCTTCGTTGGCCACCCTTAATTCTTCTTCCTGCGATTTCAATTCCTCGTTTGCCACTCTCAGCTCTTCTTCCTGGGTTTTCAGCTCTTCGTGCCTAGTCTTTAATTCTTCCTGTTGTTGCTTCAGCTGTTCGTTAATTACCTCTAATTCTTCTTGTTGTGCCTGCAGTTTTTTATTTCTTTCGAGAATCTCCAATTCCAGTTCTTTAATTTTTGTAATGTCACGTGAAATTCCGAATGTGCCAGTTACCTCACCTTTTTCATTTATTAATGGCATTTTGGTAGTTGAAACATACCTTTCCTTTCCATCTTTCAGTGTGTCTTTCTCAATGATTCCTATTATTGGTTTTTTAGTTTTTATTATTTCCTGCTCGGTTTTATATGCGGGTTTTGCGTGTTCTTCTGTAAAGAAATCAAAATCTGTTTTTCCCAAAAGCTCTTCGGGATTTTCTAAACTGAACCAGTTCGCCAACGATTTACTTACTTTTAAAAATTTACTATTTCTGTCTTTAAAATAAACTGCATCGGGTAAATTATTCATGAGTGAATCTATCAGCGATTTTTCCCAAACAAGTTCATCCTGGGTTTTCTGCAGTTTGTTAATGGTTTGTCTTAATTCAGTTTGCTTCGACTGAAGTTGATCGTTCTGGTTTTTAATTTCAATTTCAAGTTTTTTTATCTCCGTAACATCTTTCGAAATACCAAATGTGCCAATGCATTTTCCGGTTTCGTCGTACATAGGCAGCTTGGTTACCGACGTCCACAATTCGCCGCCATCTTCATCAACGCCCTGCCTTATTTCATCAACGAAGCCCTTTCCTTCACGAATAATTTTCTGCTCTTCGTCGAAATACTTTTGGGCATCTTTCTGAGGATGGAAATCGAAATCGGTTTTGCCAATAATTTCTTCCGGTGATTTGACGCCAAACAGTTCAACCATCGATTCGCTGATGCGCAGGAACCTGCTTTCGTGATTTTTAAAGTAAACGAAGTCGGGCAGGGTTTTCAGCATGGAGTCGAGCAACGCTTTTTCGCGAATAAGGTTTTCTTTAATCCGAATATTCTCAGCCAGTTCTTTTTTTATTTTTTCTTCTTTGGCTTTTAGTTCTTCGGCCTGCTCAATGGTTTTGTCGAGCAACTCTTTTCGCCGGTAGCGGGCAACAGCTGCTCCCACATTTGCCGATATTTTTTCGGAGGCAGATTGAAGAAAACCGGTTTTTAACGGAGTTAATGCATTTACGGCAGCCAGTTCAATCACCGCCTGCATCTGGTTTTCGTAATGCATGGGCAACAAGTATAACTTTTCGGGATAAAACTCGCCGGTAGCACTGTAAATTTTATGGAATTTTTTTTCGACATTGATTATCTGAAGCGATTTTTCAAGAACTGCCTTACCTGCCAAACCTTCGCCCGGTTTCAGAATTCCTTTCACTTCATAGAGATTTAACCCAACCGAGGCGGTAAGCTCCAGTTGTTCCAACTCTTCGTCGTAAACATATATTGCGCCAATTTCGGTTCCCAAAAAATTACAAAGCCACCGGATAACTCGGTCCGACAGTTCGTTCACCTGATAATTTCCACGCATTTGGTCATCGAGTTCGCTCATGCCCTGTTGAAACCACTTCTCTTCTTCGTTTTTTATTTGGGTTTCCTCGAGCCGGGCCGTCATTTTATTGAGGGCTATCGAAAGTTCATCTTCTTTCGATTTTGGGTTTAGCTTGATGCTGTAATCGCCCCGCGCCACTTTTTTTGTGTAGGCAATGATGTTTTGAATACCTACCTGAATTTCGGAAAAAGCGATTGAAAGCTCTCCAATCTCATTTTTCGTGTCAATATTAACCGAAGAGCTCAGATTTCCTTTGGCAATTTTTTTGAAATTGTCGGCCAGACGCATAATCGGAACAGAAACTGACCGGGCAATTTTTACAGCTATGATTGTACCTGCTGTTACAAGAAATAACACCAACAAAAGAATAATGAGTCCCATTGACTTATTAATGTAATCGGTAAGACCATACACCGAGGCGGAAAAATCACCGGAAATACCATTCATCTTTTGAAAATTCCGGTGAAGTTCATTTAGTCGATCCGGAGTTTTATTTAGGTGGTAGGTTGAAATTTGATGATTTACATTTTCAACGAGCAGGGAAGCATCAATTGCTGTTTTTTGAATTTCGCTTATTTTGCCGGGCTTAACTTTTATGAAACGATTTATTTGTCTTGCCAACATTTCAACCTTTCTTAGTTCGTAGTTCGCCCCCTCCTTAAATACATCATAAAAAAGCGGCAACCATTCCTCTTTTTCCATTGCCTGCATCAAACTGTCTATTCTGGCGAAAGTAAATGCAATGGATTGTGCTTTTCTAAATTCATTTTGGGCCTGTTTTAGATATTCCTCATTCCCTGTTAATTCATATTGATAAAAATATTCCGTTCCGTTAGAAAATTTCTCCAGAAAAACCCTCTGTTCGCTCACCAATACGGTAACTGTCTGGCTGGTATTAAACAGATACCTGGCCATAAGCCCAATAAGCAGAATGCTCGCTATATACATTACAATAAGCACAGCCAGTTTCGACTTCACTCTTAAATCGGAAAAGCGCCAATTTAATCTGTCCATTTTTCTTCTATTAAAATTTTCATAGTTTCAACAATTGCAAAGTAGATAAAAATATGAAGAAAAATAATTTTTCCGCTCATTTTTGTCAACTTGAAGATTAAATTTGTAACGATTTGTTGTTCAGCGATTATTTAAACGTAAAACCCGATGTGGAAGCCGTTCAGAATCCGGTAGCGCTGGTGCGTGCAGATGTTTATCCGCCGGTTATGGATGAGGATAGAAAAACAGAAGGCGAACACCTTGAAGTTATGCATGTTGCTTCGGGCTCAGCAGGAACACAACCGGGAGATTTTGGCTGGAGTGGCGAAAGCCAGTTGTGGTGGGGGCATGGAGATACAGGCGGTGAATTGCTCAGTTAAAATTAGAAAAGCTGAATTGAGTTAATCAAAAAACGGAAATAACTTTCTGATTTCTTCATCCGAAGGTCTTCTGCCGTATTCACAAATTTCGAAAGCTTCGGCAGCGGTTATTTTATTTGCTTTTTCGGCGCCGTACCACTTAACAAGCGATTCCCGGGTTTTATCTGAAATGTTTGGCTTTCGCCAGTCGGCCAGCCATTTTAGCCGTTCTTCTTCTGTTTTTGGCACCTGGTCGAGCCGTCCGCCGGTCCATGGCAGCCATTCGAACATTTGTGATTCGTGGGCTGCAATGCCATATATTTTCTGCTCGAATTCTTCCGAAATATCTACGGCAATATCCGGTTCAAAAGGATAAGGTTTCTGAAAACGGTCTTCCACATACAAAAACACCGGGTTTTTTTCCAGCGGCGGAACATCGGAGGCTACATTGGGCACTATGACCATATAAGCGGCATCCTGAACCAGAATCGCTGTATTCCGATGGTCGGGATGGTAGTCGTTGGGTCTGGGGCCTATCACCAAATCGGCGTTCCATTTACGGATTAACCGAATCAATTCCAGCCGGTTTTCCAGGGTCGGCATCAGTTCGCCGTCGTGGTTATCCAAAACAACGTATTCCACACCAAGCCGTTTTCCTGCTTCCTGAGCCTCGGCGCGTCTGATGCGGGCAAGCGCACCACCCCCTTTTTCGTGGTGTCCGGCATCGCCGTTGGTTAATGAAACAAACAACACATTGTGGCCGGCTTTGGCAAATTTTATTGCAGTGCCACCGGCCCGGATATCACAGTCGTCGGGGTGAGCGCCAATGACAATAACGTTGATTTTTTCCTGTGCTTTGCTGCCAATTACCAGGAGCAGCATAATAATCCATAACGAAAATGTTTTTTTCATGGTCAATTTGATTTAATCTGTTATTTTGACTTTGTGACTAAAATCACACGGTGAATATACAGGTTATTTATTTTTGCGCCCGGTTTTTTTCAGATTGAAAGAATAAAAAGCATTTCAACTGTTAAATCAATCAAAAGGTGAGGCGAATAATTACATAAATAATTCAAAAAATTGTGAAAATAAGTTAATCCCTGATTTTTTTTTTATATTAGCCGTCTTAAAGAGTGAGTAATTAATTTTTAAAATTCGATTTATGAAGAAAATTGCGCTAATGCTATTTGGCATTGCCTTTATGGGTATGCTTACAGTGGAAGCTCAGGTAAGGAGAGTCACAGGTACTGTTACAGGTGCTGAGGATGGTAGTCCGATACCTGGAGTTTCAGTGGTTATCCAGGGAACAACCTTGGGAACAGTCACCAATGTTGATGGTGAGTACACGCTACAAGTGCCACAGGAATCAAATGTTTTGATTTTTTCTTTCGTAGGTATGGCTTCTCAGGAAGTTACCATTGACGGAAGGTCCAATATTAATGTGGCTATGGAATCGCAGGCGATTGGTGTGGACGAAGTGATGGTTGTTGCTTACGGTACAGCTACCAAAGAGTCTTTTACCGGTTCAGCCCAAGTGATAAAATCTGAGAAGTTGGAAAGGAGGACAGTAGCCAATCTTACCAAAGCTTTAGATGGTATGGTCTCAGGTGTTCAATCAACCTCCGGTTCAGGGCAGCCTGGTGCCGGAGCCTCAGTAATTATTCGTGGTTTTGGTTCTCTGTCAGCAAGTACTAGTCCATTGTATGTTGTTGATGGTGTGCCGTATGACGGTGCAATTAATGCTATTAACCCGAATGATATTGAGTCAATGACAGTTATCAAAGATGCGTCTGCAGGAACTTTGTATGGCGCTCGTGGTGCAAATGGGGTAGTAATGATTACCACTAAAAAGGGAAAAGAAGGAGATGTTTCTGTTAATTTTAAAGCTAACTGGGGTGTTTCCTCAAGAGCTATTTCACGCTATGAAACATTAGATGCTTATGAGTGGACAGAGGATGTGTACAATATGTATAAAAACCAAAAGATTGCCGGAGGAGTCCCCCCGGTAGATGCCGGTCTTGCTGCTCTTCAGGAAATGGCTACAGGTCCAACCAAGATATTTGGTAATAATATGGAATACAACCCTTTTAACAGGTCTGTAATGGACTTAATAGATCATTCAACCGGTAAAATTTATGATGGTACAACCCTTAAATGGGATGAAGACTGGTTAGATGAAGCAACTGCTGATAATCCTCTTCGTCAGGAGTATCAGATGACTTTAACAGGTGGAACCGGGAAAACAAATTATATGTTTTCTATTGGTTATTTGGACGAAGAAGGACTTGTGAAATCAACAAATTTTCAACGTTATTCAGGCCGTGCCAACATTGAGTCGCAAATAAAAGAGTGGTTTAAAACCGGACTTAATGTTAACCTGGCATCAAACTCAACCAATTCAACTTCATTGGGTTCAGCACAAACCAGTAGTTCAGCCTATTCAAATATATTTTACTCTGCAATGGGGATGGCTCCTATTTTCCCGGTGTATCTGAAAGATGAAAATGGGGAAACAGTGTATGATATAGAAGGAAAACCGGAATACGATTGGGGAGCTCACAGACCTTCAGGAGCAAGTGCCGGATGGAACCCGCTCGCAAACCTTGATGTGGACAAGTATTTAGGCACTACCGACAACGTAAGTGGAAGAACATTTGTGGAACTTGGAGGTCTTAAGCAAGGCCCCCTGGAAGGAGTTAAACTGTCTGTTAATTTTGGATTTGACTATGCATTAAGTAAAAGCAAAACATATTATAACCCTGATTTTGGAAATGCAAAATCTTTAAGAGGGCTGTCAGCAATTTCTGATGGTAGAACTTTTAGCTTTACATTTAATCAGCTTTTGTCCTGGAATCGCAGTTTCGGCGTGCACAATTTTGACGTTTTGGTAGGACATGAGCTTTACGATTACAATTATCAGTATTTGTATGGAGAAAAAACTGGCTTTCCATTTGCTGGTCTTTTTGAGTTAAATGCAGCAACTACAATTGCAGACGCACAATCATATACAAATAAATACGTGATAGACTCCTATCTTTCTCGTTTAAATTATGATTATGCAAATAAGTATTATTTGTCAGCAAGTTACCGTAAAGACGGTACTTCAAGGTTCTACAAAGATGTTCGCTGGGGTGATTTCTGGTCTGTCGGTGCGAGCTGGAGGATTTCTGAAGAGTCCTTTATGGATGGTCTCGGTTGGTTGGATAACCTAACTTATAAAGCTTCTTATGGTGTGCAAGGGAACGATGCCATTGGCTCTCTTTATGCATGGCAGGCGTTCTACTCTCTTACTTATCCCAATCAAAGCATGCCGGGAGCTGTTGTTACGTCTCTCGAAAATAAAGATTTGAAATGGGAAAAGAATGAAAACTTCAATACAGGTATTGAAGCACGCATTTATAACAGACTCTCTATATCTGCAGAATATTACAGCCGTTATACCCGTGATATGTTGATGAATTTTCCAATGGCATTATCGACGGGTTTTGATGGCTACTCTAAAAATGTTGGGAATATGAAAAACACCGGGTTTGAGTTTACACTTGCAGTGGATGTAATAAGAAATTCAAACTTTAGCTGGAACTCAACATTGATGGGCTCTACAGTAAAAAACGAAGTGCTTAACCTGGCCGATAAACCTGAAATTATATCCGGTAATTACATTATAAAAGAAGGAGAGACACTAAATTCATTTTATCTGCCAGAATCAGCAGGTGTTGATCCTGCAACTGGTGACAAACTTTATTGGGTATGGGACGAGGATGAAGATGGTGAACCTGGTGAGAAATATATCAGTAACAGCCAAACCAAAGCTCAGCAGTCTCGTAATATTGTCGGTAGTCGTATTCCCAATCTTTATGGATCGTGGTCAAATGATTTCAGATATAAAAATTTTGATCTCAGTGTAATGACTACCTATTCAGTAGGTGGAAAAATTCTTGACGGCGTTTATTATGGTTTATTGTATAGTAATTATGTAGGTGAAGCTACACATGCTGACAAGAAAAACTCATGGAAAGAACCGGGTGATATTGTAACTATTCCCAGGATAGATGTAGGGAGTATATTTAACATACAACGAACAGCAGATGAGTTGATTGATGCTTCCTACTTTGCTGTTAAAAATATCACTTTGGGCTATTCACTTCCAAAAAAATGGGTTAGTTCGATTAATGCAGAAAACCTTAGAGTTACATTAACGGCAGATAATGTTTATTTATTCACTGCTCTTAAAGGAATGGATCCACAATATAACTTTTCGGGTTCCACGGGATATACTTATACACCATCCAGAACTATCTCATTGGGATTTAATTTTATATTTTAATAAAACGATTTTAAATTAAAAAAGATATGAAAAAAATATTATTAGTATTTACGATTCTGACAGGAGCTTTGTTTATGCAAAGTTGTTCCGACTCTTTATTGGATACCGATCCAACAGATAGAGTTTCCGGTACAGCAATTTTCTCAGATTCCGAGAATGCATTAACAGCACTTAACGGCATTTACCGTCTCATGTACTCAGGTGAATGGGGCGGTGGCTGGGAAGCTGAGAACGGAGGATTACCAGCTTTTATTTTAACACTTGATTTGCTTGCAGAAGATCATGTGATGGATGGCTCTGGTTCTGGTTGGTTTTGGTATGATTACGGGTATAATACATGGGGAGATTATACACATAGTTCAGGTCATCAATATCAAATTTGGAACTTTTTCTATACACTGATTGCAAATGCAAATTATATCCTTGCTAATGAGGAAACTTTGGAGGGCGATGCAAATTATGCAAACTATGTAATCGGGCAAGCTTATGCAATACGTTCTTTTGCTTATATGTATCTTGTTCAGGTTTATCAGCAAAACGACCCTTCCAAGCCAGGAGTACCTCTATATTCTGAGCCAACCATTGCAGGCACTACCGGACAACCAAGAGGTACTGTGCAGCAGGTATATGATCAGGCAAACAGCGATATTGATAAAGCTATTGAACTGTTGGAGAATACAAATGTTGCTCAAATGCACAAATCGCATATTGATAAATATGTTGCGTATGGTCTTAAAGCTCGTCATGCGCTGGTTCAACAGGATTTTCCTACAGCATTGGAAGCGGCTAAAAAAGCGATGGATTCTCCTGCTGATATTGTTCCGTTTGCAAATGTTAAAAACGTAAATGATAACGGAAAGGCTAACGTAATGTGGGGATTGGGAATTCAAACAGATCAAGCTATTGGGTCATGGGATATTTTCTCTCATATGGATGCAGACAGTAAAACAACTTATTCGGTTGCGAGACACCTTGTATCTTCCTGGCTTTATGATCAAATACCTGAAACTGATGCGAGACTTGAATGGTGGACGGCTCCACTACCACAAGAAGAATGGGGTACAGCAGGTACTGAAGAAGGTTCGAAACGTTCCTGGACGCAGAAAAAACTTGTTTATCTGGATGTGTCAGCCTCTACAGGTGACCATATTTTAATGAGAAAAGAGGAAATTGCCTTGATGGCTGCTGAAGCTGCATGTCATTTGGGAAATTTCACTGAGGCAAGAAACTATGTAAAAATGGTTGGTGAGATGAGAGATTCGAATTATGAAGAACGTTTGGCTGGATTTAGTGATAGCAAAGAATATAATACGAATACTACTGGTCAGTTAACAACACTGATGGATGAGATTCTTTTTCAGAGAAGAGTTGAACTTTGGAGTGAAATACCAAGAATTCACGACCTGCAACGTCTGGGGTTAGGCTTCGACAGATCATTTGAAGGCAGTAATCATACTGTGCTTCTTACTGGAAAAAATACTAATCCTGCTTCTCCTGCCTTTATTTTATGGATACCACAGGCGGAATTCGACGGGAATGAAAATATGGATGCAAGCACTGATCAGAATCCTAGCCAGAATTAATGATCTGCAAAAAAATAAATTGACATGAAAAAAATATTTTATTTTACAACAATAATTGGGCTGTTATTTACTTTTGTCTCCTGTGAACAGGATGATGGTGTAGCCTATGAATTAACAGATAAGGTGGAAGCTTCATTCCCTTCTACAGTCGTAAATTATCAGATGATTGCGGAAGATGGGAATAAGATTGTAGTAGAGATGTGGCGTGGTAACACCAAAGGAGCAGCAACTGTTCCTGTTACCGTCACTGATAATACAAATGGCGTTTTTACTCCAGAAAAAGAGCAATTCGATTTTGCTGCCGGAGAAAATAAAGCTTACCTAACGTTTACCTATCCCGATATTAATCAATTCGGTGGTGAAAAGTATGAAATAGAGTTAACGATTGATGAGGAAATGGTTTCCCCGGGTGGTAAGGGTACTATTAAAATTTCAGCTCAACGTAAACTGACCTTTAAGTCATTAGGTACGGGCACTTTTACCACTGAATTTTTTGGAGAGTCGTGGGCTCAGGAGGTTATGAAGGCTGAAGAGGCTGATTATTACAGACTCCCCAATTGTTACTATGGAGGTTATCACATTGAATTTTCAATACAAGACGGGGAAATCAGTTTTGCCCGTCAACCTATGGGGTATGTTCATTCTGACTATGGAATGGTACATTTCACTATGCCACGAGATGAATACACTCAACCCAACAGAGATGGTAATGTCTTTAACCTTTATGCCGAGTTTACAGTTGCTGCAGGAAGTTTTGGTCTTTTCCAGGAGGTTTTGGTACTTCCATAAGATTAAATCCCTTATCGGGAACATTCTTTATAAATGGCTTGATTGGTAAAAAGAACGAAAAGGTTTTATAAAAGAAGCAGAAATTTTATTTTTATTAATTTTGTTTTTTTATTGCCAAATGATAAAAAAGGCTGTCTTCGGGCAGCCTTTTTTGTTGATATTTTCCTATTTTCAATTTGTTTTCCTCACAAAAACTTTTTTTTTACTATTTTAGCGCACAGTTGTTTTAGGGAATTAAAATTACTGCAGATTTATGGGGAAATATGTGCTGGCGATCCTTTACGTCGCCTGGTTGAGTGTTATTGTTGTTAATGCCCAGGTTCAAAGGATTTCCGGTGTGGTTACGAGCTTCGACGGAGGTGCCGTTGCAGGTGCTTCTGTTGTGGCAAAGGGTACAACCGTAGGCACGGTTACCAATCGCGAAGGTTATTATCAGTTAATCGTTCCCGAAAACGCACATTCACTGGTTTTTTCATTCATCGGCATGAAAACGGTTGAATTGCCTGTTCAGGGCTCTTCGGTCGATGCTGTGCTTTTCCCTGATATTGTTGGCGTTGACGAGGTTGTGGTTGTTGCCTACGGCACTGCATTAAAGGAGCGTTTTACAGGCTCAGTGAGCACTATCAGCGGAGTTCAGCTGGAACGGTTTCAGGCAGACGGCATTTCAAAAGCATTGCAGGGGTTGTCTTCAGGGGTGCTTACAACCAGTGGCAGCGGTCAGCCTGGCACCGACGCTGAAATCAGAATTCGTGGATTCAGTACCTTTGGCGATGCCAGTCCGCTTATCGTTCTCGACGGATTTTCCTACGACGGAAACCTCAGTTCCATTCCACTGGCCGAAATTGAATCCATTTCAGTTCTGAAAGATGCATCGGCTACTGCACTTTACGGTTCGCGTGCCGCCAATGGAGTGATTATCATCACCACCCGAACCGGAGTGTCCGGAACAGCCGAGTTGCACCTGAATGTCCGGTATGGCATTTCTGAACGGGGAATTCCCGAATACAACAGGGTTTCGGTACCGGAATACTACGAACTGCAATGGGAAGGAATCAGAAACGCTTTGGTGGAGAATGGATTTGCACCTGCTGAAGCAGCCAGGAATGCTCAGCAGCAACTGATTCCCGCTTTGGGCGGGTACAATGCTTACCCGGTACCAGATGGTGAAGTAGTTGACAGCAACGGGAAAGTTAACCCCGGTATGCAACTGCTGTGGAGCGATAACTGGCAGGAAGAAATGATGGTAACGGGCACACGCAAAGAAATTACACTTAGCGCAAATGGCGGTACTGATAAATCCCTCTATTATCTTTCGGGAGCCATGCTCGACGATGAAGGAATTATAAAAGCCTCACAACTGAAACGATACAGTCTGAGGGCAAACCTGAAAACACAGTTTAATCAGTGGATCCAGACCGGAATAAACCTGTCGGGCGCCATTTCAGAACAAAATTATCCCATTTCTTCCGGGTCATCTTACCTGAATCCGTTTATGTTTGCAGGCCTCATTGCCCCCGTTTACCCGGTTTATTTGTACGACCGGGATGGAAATGTGCAAACCGATGCCGAAGGAAGCAGGTTGTACGATTACGGAACCGGTTACAATAGGGCAAGGGTGTATGGATCGGGTCTGAACCCGCTTGGAACCATTGAGCTGGATGAAAGGCTTTACAAAAGAGATGTGTTTACCGCAAGGGCATATATCAACTTTCAAATAACCAACGGTTTGTCATTAAAAACCTCGCTCAGTGCCGACCACTACACATTTACAGGCCTCACGCACCAGAACATGAAATATGGCGACGGACAAAATTTTAACGGTCGTACCGAACGGGAAACCAACCGCACCTTTTCCTATTCAGCCAACCAAATGCTGCAATACAGTCTGGGGTTTGATGATCATGTTTTTCAATTTCTGACTGCTCACGAAAATTACAATTACAAGTTCAATGTGCTTTCGGCTACCCGGTCGGGATTTCCTTTTCCCGGACTGGTTGAACTCGATGGCGCCGCCATTGGAGAAGGCTCAGGATCGTACGAAGACAACTACCGGCTCGAAAGTTATTTTGCAAAGGTTGATTATTCCTGGAAAGGACGTTATTTGGCAAGTTTCAATGTGCGAACCGATGGCAACTCAAGGTTTGCACGCGAAGTGCGGTGGGGAAATTACTGGGGAGCCGGTGTGTCATGGAGGATCTCGGAAGAATCGTTTATGCAGAACAAAGGATGGCTGAATACCTTGCGCGTGAAAATGAGTTATGGCGAACAGGGCAACGACAAGGTAGGATCGTATTATGCCTGGCAGGGACTTTACGAAACCGGAATAAACAACATTAGTTATCCCGGTTTGCTGGCCAGCAGACTTTCTACGCCCGGATTAACCTGGGAATCGCTCAAATCTGTGAATTTGGGTGCAGAGCTTAAAATATTTAATCGCCTGGCGATGAGTTTTGAATATTATATCAGGCGGAACGACGATTTGCTGTTTGAACAGCCACTGGCTCCTTCCACCGGTTTCACCACCATCGATGCCAACATCGCCCGGTTATCTAATTCCGGAATGGATTTGGAGGTGAGTGGAATGTTACTAAACCGGCCAGATTTGGTTTGGACTATGGATATAAACCTGGGGCGTTTCAGCAACGAAATAAGAGATTTGCCGCAGGAATCCATTATAACCGGTAACAAGCGCTGGGAAGTGGGGCGCTCCATATACGACTTCTGGATGGAGGAGTTTGCCGGGGTGAATCCTGAGACAGGTAAATCACTATGGTTTTACGATGTTCCCGATACGGATGCCAACGGCAATATCATTTATTCAGACGACGGTATTCCTGTATTTTCAGGCGAACGGGACGTCACCGAAGATTATTCACAGGCCGGAAGGTATTACGCAGGTTCAACAATTCCTGAATTATTCGGCGGTGTGAATAACAGCTTTGCCTTTTTCGGTTTCGATGTATCTTTTCTGCTAAATTTTGCGCTGGGTGGGAAAGTGATGGATCAGGGGTATCAGTGGCTCATGCACTCCGGTCAATACGGTTACGATTTTCACAACGACATCCTGAACCGGTGGACTCCTGAAAGCCGGAATACAGATGTGCCGGCCATCGACGGCGACCAGTTTACCAACCGGCGTTCCACGCGTTTTCTTGCCGATGCCGGCTATTTAAGTGTCCGTAATGTTTCAGTTGGATACAGTGTGCCCCAAACTTTTGTCTCACGATTGAACCTGTCGGCGCTCCGGTTACACCTTACAGCAGACAACCTGGCGCTGTTTTCGGCCAGGAAAGGTCTCGATCCAAGGCAATCGTTCGATGGTAATTATGGCAGACAATATATGCCTTTGCGCACAATCTCTCTTGGTTTCGATGTTCAATTTTAATCAGGAAAAAGCATGAAGAAAATTTGGTTACATTCGTTAATATTTACCCTCGTTCTTTGTTCCTGTTCAAAAGATTACCTGGAGACTGCACCTACCAATCAGATTTCCGATCAGCTGGTATTTCAGTCGGTTGACGGGGCTCAAACAGTAATCGACGGTATTTTGCGCGACATGCGGAGCCAGCATGGAGGCGAAAACCAGCACGATCAGTTTGGCGTGAAAGCCATTGATTTGGTAGTTGATTTAATGGGAGAAGACATTGCTGTTGAACAGTTTCACTGGTTTGGCGCCGATTACCGGTTTGAAAACCGCCTGGCCATTGATCAGCGTCCGCTTTATGCATGGTCGTTGTTTTACCGCATAATCTACAATGTGAACGGAGTGATAAACCACATCGACGATGCTGCCTCAGAGAGTGAAAGCCTGCAGAAGAACCTGAAGGCACAGGCATTAACTTTACGTGCCTATGCCTACTTTCAGCTGGCACAGCTTTTCCAGCAAACCTATACCGGAAATGAAAACGCTCCGGGTGTTCCCGTTTATACCGAGGCTTCCATTGACGGAAAACCGCGAAGCACCATGGCGGAAGTTTTCACGCTGATAACATCTGATTTGGATGAGGCGGTGAAACTTTTTGAGGAGAGCGGTTTACCCCAGCGGCACATTTCCAATCCAACACAACAGGTAGCCATGGGAATTCGTGCCCGCGTGGCACTTGTCATGGAGGACTGGCCCAAAGCTGCGGAAATGGCTGCCGCAGCAAGGCAGGGACAAACTTTGATGTCGGTAGCTCAGTTCAGCACCGGTTTTGATAATTACACCCGGCAGAACTGGATGTGGGGACTGGAGGTGAACAGCGAGCAATCCACTACATACGCTTCATGGTTTTCACACATGGACTGGACCATTGGCGGATACTGCGGGTTTGGGTTCAGCCAGAAGTCATACAGCCTGGAGCTTTATAAGCAAATGGATGATGAGGACGTTCGTAAGAAATTAATCGATGCCTCTTCTGTTGAAACCGGACGATTGATTCCCCATAAATTCGCTGCCGGCGGCGACAAGGAATTTAATGCCGATTTGGTAATGATGCGCCCCGAGGAGATGCTTTTAATTGAAGCTGAAGCCAGGGCCAGGATGAACGACGAAGCAAATGCACAGGCACTTCTGAAACAATTGCGCGACAAACGCTTTGAGAATCCTGTAACGATTTCGGCATCAGGTCAGGCATTACTCGATGAAATATGGCTTGAAAGGAGGATTGAGCTTTGGGGAGAAGGATTCCGAGGGTTCGATATGAAACGGTTAAAACAAGGAGTTGACAGAACCAACAGCAACCATAATCCGGTGGTTGCCCGGGTAATGTCGCTGCCTGCCGGCTCTGAAAAACTGGTTTTGCAAATTCCTCAGGCCGAGTTGGATGCCAATCCAAACATAGGGGAAGGAGAGCAGAACCCCTGAAAACAGTATTAATCGAAAAGATGCTCATCTGCCGATGGACCACAGTCACAGTCTTCGTGCAACCCTTTTTCGTATTGCTGCAGTGCCCGTACACTCATTCCCATACTCGAAAAACCGCCATCGTTAAATAAATTTTGCATGGTAACTCTGCGGGTAAGGTCCGAAAACAGGGTTATGCAGTAATCGGCGCAATCGTCTCCGGTTGCATTCCCCAACGGCGACATCCGCTCGGCAAAATCAAGCAGGCGGTCGAACCCTTTTACCCCGCTGCCGGCAGTGGTAATGGTGGGCGATTGTGAAACGGTATTGATGCGCACCCGGCGCTCTCTCCCGTAAATGTAACCGAAACTGCGGGCTATGGATTCCAGCAGGGCTTTGGCGTCGGCCATGTCGTTATAGCCGTAAAACGTGCGCTGGGCTGCCACATACGAAAGCGCAACCACCGAACCCCATTCGTTTATGGCATCGAGCTTGCGGGCCGTTTGCAGCACCTTGTGGAAAGAAACTGCGGAAATATCCAGGGTTTTGTTCAGATTATTGTAATCCAAATCACTGTAATACCTTCCTTTTCTTACGTTGGGCGACATTCCTATGGAGTGAAGAATAAAGTCGATCTTCCCACCCAGAATTTCTATCGATTGCTGAAAAAGTTTCTTCAAATCTTCCAGATTGGTGGCATCGGCTGCTATGGCAATGGTTTTGAGTTTGTCGGCCAGTTTTTGGGTTTCACCCATGCGCATGGCAACTGCGGTGTTCGACAAAATGATGGTGGCTCCTTCCTCGTGAGCCCGTTCGGCTACCTTCCAGGCTATGGAGTCGGGGTTTAGCGCTCCGAAAATTATCCCCCTTTTTCCTTTCAGTAAATTATAACTCATGATTTTTTATCTAAGAATTAAGCGCTGCAAAGTTAATTTAATTTAAACTCATTCCAAATAAGTTTTGTTTTTATGAAAATCAGTTTATATTTGTCGCAATCAAATTCGGCAAATAAATGAATTTACAGAAAAAATATACTTCACAAAATAGTCCGGCATCTGCTGCCCGGGTATGTGAGTTCATGTTGCCGTCGGTTTATATGTCTATGCGCTAGCCTTCGTTCAGTGGTTTCCCATTGACTGAAGGCAAACAAACTTTAGCGTTGTAAAATCAAAGTTTTATTTTTTTCTTTTTTATATGTCGGATAAAATTATTCGGTTGGGAGGCAGCCATACAGGCAATGCCGGCTCAACAAAAAAATTGGTTGAATATACAGACAAGCACAGTGGCAGAAGTTTTATTGTTGTTTCTGCCGTTCCTGAATTGCTGGATTTCATCCGGAATTCGGTGGGCAATGCCCACCGAAACAAAGTGGATTTGATACATGAAAAACTGATTTCATTTTTTACTGAACTCACCGGTAATAAGCCTTCTAATGCTTACCTGGTGCTGGTTGATCAGGTAACCGGAATCCTCAGGGGAATCGGACTTATTGGCGATTATTCTGATGCGCTGAAAGATCAAGTACTGAGTTTCAGTGAAAAACTCACAACAGAAATATTCAGAGAGCAACTGGCCAAAGCAGGTTTGAATGTGCGTGTTTTATGGCCCGAAGAAATTGAACTGCTTGTTACCGATGATTTTGGAAATGCTACTTTTTTATCGGTACACAAGAAAAAGCTTAATGAATTGTCCGAAGGGGCATTTCTTATTCCCGGATCGTATGGTATAACAGCTGCGGGAAAAATTGGCCGGGCAGGAAAAACGGCCGCCGATTACACCGCAGCATACCTGACTCGTGAGCTGGGTGCATCCAGGCTGGAACTTTGGGGTCTCGATAACGATTTTCAGCGGGCTGACCCGAAAATTGTTCCCAAAAGTCCGCTGATTCGCCGGCTTACCTATTCCGAAGCCAGCGAACTGGCCTATTTCGACCACTATTCCTTTCACCCGCGGACGGTAGAACCACTGGAGTCTGAACACATTCCCATTGTTGTTGTTAATACAGATTCGTCTGATGGTAAAATCGACACAATGATTAATACCGAAACTTACGTGGAACCGCAAATCGTTAAAAGTGTAGCCTGTACTGACGACATTTCGCTGCTGCGGCTGAACGGCCCCGGCGTAGGCCTGAAGCCAGGGATTCTGGCCCGGGTTACCTCCCAATTGAACAAAGCCGGAATTAACATCAAATCGGTAATTACTTCGCAAATATCCATCAATTTTATTCTGGAAAAGAGGACTGGCGCCAGGGCGCTGGACCTGATTCGCCGGCTGGGCTTTCCTGCAGTGAGCGAGATTACCGTAATCGACGATGTTTCGCTGGTAGCGGTTGTAGGGCATGGAATGCAACAAAGCTACGGAGTTTCGGCAAAAATATTCGGAGCCGTAGCCCAGCACCAAATCAATGTGGTGCTGAGCGGTTCGGGAGCTTCCGATTTGGTAAGTTACCTCGTGGTAAAATCATCCGACAAAGAAAAAAGTGTTCGCGAAATTTACAAAGCATTTTTCAACCCAAAAAATAAGTAAAATGACAACAAAAAATTTAAAATTTGAAACCCTGCAGCTTCACGCAGGACACCAACCCGATCAAACAACAAACTCAAGGGCGGTGCCCATTTACCAAACCTCCTCGTATGTGTTCAATAATGCAGATCACGCAGCCAATCTGTTTGCGCTGAAAGAGTTTGGGAACATTTACACCCGGATAATGAACCCCACCTCCGACGTATTCGAGCAGCGCATTGCTGCTCTGGAAGGCGGGGCTGCCGCACTTGCCGTGGCCTCGGGTCATGCCGCACAGTTTTTAACGTTCAACACCCTGCTGGGCGCTGGCGATAATTTTGTAACATCGCCCTATTTGTATGGGGGCTCGTACAACCAGTTCCGGGTATCCTTCAAACGCCTGGGTATCGATGCCCGGTTTGCAGAGGCCCTGACGGTTGAAGCGTTTGAAAAGCTGATTGACGAAAATACAAAGGCGCTATATTTTGAAACCATCGGAAACCCGGGCTATGTGATTCCCGATTTTGAAGCCATCGGTGCACTGGCCAAAAAGTATGATATTCCGCTGGTTGTGGACAATACGTTTGGCGCCGGGGGTTATCTGTTCCGGCCCATTGAGTTTGGGGCAAACATTGTGGTGGAATCGGCCACCAAATGGATTTGCGGACACGGTACCAGCATAGGTGGCGTAATCGTGGATGCCGGAACATACAACTGGGGGAATGGGAAATTCCCGGGATTTACAGAGCCTTCGGAAGGGTACCACGGCCTGAAATTCTGGGACGTGTTCAATTTCGACAGCCCATTCGGAAACATCGGGTTTATTATTAAAGCCCGTGTGGAAGGACTGCGCGATTTTGGTCCGGCCATCAGTCCGTTCAACTCCTTCCTGTTGATACAAGGCCTCGAAACCCTATCGCTCCGGATGGACCGCCATGTAGAGAATGCGCTGGCATTGGCCAAATGGCTGCAACAGCATCCGAAAGTGGAGAGTGTAAACTACCCTGGTCTGGAAGGTAACCCTTCGTACGCAAACGCTAAAAAATACTTTAGAAAGGGCGCCGGTAGTATGTTGTCCTTCAATGTGAAAGGCGGAAAAGAGACCGCAAATAAAGTGGTGGACAATTTGGAACTTGTGAGTCACCTGGCCAACGTGGGCGATGCCAAAACGCTGATTATTCAGCCGGCAGCCACCACCCATCAACAACTTTCGGAAGAAGCCCAGCGCGCTGCCGGTGTAGAACCTTCCCAGCTCAGGGTAAGCGTGGGTATTGAACACATCGACGATATTATTTCCGACTTTAAACAAGCTCTTGAAAAGATTGGTTAATTTTTGTATCAATGCAAAAAAGAAAATTAATTAACACATTCCCTTACCTGAACCTCCCCAATGGGGAGGAAGGGAGGGGCTAAAATTTAAAAAAATGCCAGTAAATGTTCCAGATAAACTGCCTGCCATCGACCTCCTGAAAAAGGAGAATATTTTTGTGATGGACGAATCGCGGGCGATGCACCAGGATATCAGGCCACTGAAAATTATCATTTTGAACCTGATGCCACTGAAAGTGACAACCGAAACCGATTTGCTCCGGTTGCTGTCCAATTCGCCGCTCCAAATCGAAATCGATTTCATGAAAATGAAAGGGCATACACCCAAGAATACACCTTCGAAGCACATGCGGGAGTTTTACCAGAATTTCGACGAGTTAAAGGGTAAGAAATACGATGGATTAATCATTACCGGTGCTCCGGTTGAGTTGTTTCCTTTCGGGGAAGTGAAGTACTGGAACGAGATGAAGGAAATTCTCGACTGGGCAGAGCACCATGTGTATTCCACCCTGTTTATTTGCTGGGCAGCCCAGGCCGGGTTGTACCACTACTACGGCATTCCCAAATACGAACTTCCCCGGAAAATGTTTGGGGTTTTTGAACATACCCATGTAAATTCACACCTGCCCATTCTCAGGGGGTTCGACGACAGGTTTTTTATGCCACATTCGCGCCACACCGAAATCAGGGCCGGCGACATTCAGAAAGTGGGTGGATTGCAGATTATTGCCAGTTCGGAGGAAGCGGGCGTTGCCATTGTAAAAGCTAAAAACGGCCGCCAACTATTCATTACCGGACATGCTGAATATGCAAGAAACACACTCGATACCGAATTCAAAAGAGATTTGGCCAAAAGACTTCCCATCAATATTCCGGTGAATTATTATCCGGGAGACGATCCTTTTAAAACACCGTGCATGCGTTGGGGGTCAACTGCAAACTTGTTGTTTTCCAACTGGTTGAATTACTACGTTTACCAGGAAACACCCTACAATCTGGATGAAATCAGGTAACAGGATTTTCCTTTTTCCCATGAATTCAGTAAATTTGGGTGAAAATTGAAATTGAAAATGCTATGAAGAAAATTGCAGTTGTTTTGGCAGGAAACGGAGTTTACGATGGAGCTGAAATACATGAGGCTACCCTCACATTGCTGGCCATTGCCCGGAATGGAGCACAATACCAGTGTTTTGCGCCCGATGTGGAGCAGGCACACGTGGTAAACCACCTCACGGGAGAAGAGATGCCCGAAAAGCGGAATGTGCTGGTTGAGGCGGCACGTATCGCCCGCGGAAACATCAAGCCGCTTTCGGAATACAAGGCTGAAGATTTCGATGCCATTGTTTTTCCCGGTGGATTTGGTGCAGCCAAAAACCTTTGCACCTTTGCGTTCGACGGAGTTGACTGCAAGGTAAATCCCGACGTTGAAAAGGCCGTTCGCGCAACGGTTGCCGAAGAAAAGCCGGTGGGTGCGCTTTGTATTTCTCCTGTTTTTATTGCCAAAATTCTGGGCGATGTAAAAGTAACCATCGGCCAGGACGAAGCCACTTTGAAGGCCATTGAAACACTTGGCGGAACGCATGAGAAAACCAGCCACGGGCAGATTGTTGTGGATGATAAGTACAAAGTGGTAACCACCCCGTGTTATATGCTTGATGCCACCATTGACCAGATTGCCGACGGGGCTGAAAAGGTGGTGAAGAAGATCCTGGAAATGGCATAATTCGGAAACCGTGATTTTATTCCCTTTCATCGATATTCACACACATAAAACGGGGATTGACGATGGTACTGTAACCGTCAGAAATCTTTTGCCGGGTGATGCTATTCCCACGTTCAACGGGAAAAATTTTTATTCCATCGGGTTGCATCCATGGAAAATAGGTTCGGAGAAAGAAGACAACGAACGCATGTTGATGATGGAGGATGCCCTGGAATTTGACCACGTAATCTTTGTGGGTGAATGTGGCCTCGATAAACTGGCCGAAACCGGGTTCGACGAGCAGATGAGGGCTTTTAATGCTCAGGCCTTTATGGCCGAAGAATACCAGAAGCCATTAATCATTCATTGCGTGAAAGCCTGGAATGAAGTGGTGGAACTTCATAAAAAAAATAAACCTTCTGTTCCCTGGATTTTTCACGGGTACAACGGCAGCGTTGAACTTACACAACAACTTTCCGAAAGAAACTTTCTCTTTTCGTTTGGACAAATGCTTTTTCGGGAAACAGCCAAAGCTGTTGATTCATTTAAAATTCTGCCACTGGAGAAAATTTTTTTTGAAACCGACGAATATGAAGAAAACATTGAAATCATATTTCAAAAGGGAGCAGCGTTGAAAGATATTCCCGTTGAAGATATAAAGGTTGCAGTTTGGGAAAATTTTAACCGCATTGAGAATGTCAGTTTCTCAGTATAGAACTCACAACACAATGCACAATTCTGAACTTTTGAACGTTAAACTCGGAACTTTGAACTCGGAACTTTAAACTTTAAACTAATATGCACTGGCTTGAACGAACCGAATTACTGCTTGGCGCCCAAAAACTGAACCGGATAAAAAATGCCAACGTGTTGGTTGTGGGCCTGGGCGGGGTTGGCGCCTACGCTGCAGAAATGATTTGCCGTGCCGGCGTTGGAAAAATGACCATTGTTGACGGGGATGTGGTTGAACACTCGAACCGTAACCGGCAACTTCCTGCCCTGGTGAGTACGGCCGGAAAACCAAAAGCCGAAATTCTTGGCAGCCGCCTTCGGGATATCAACCCCGAAATTGAGCTTACTGTTGTGAATGAATTCATTCGCGATGAAAGAGCCGTGGAACTACTTGAAAGCCAGCCGTTCGATTATGTGGTGGATGCCATCGATACCCTGTCGCCAAAAGTTTTTCTCATCAGCCACAGCATGCAGCGTGGCTTGAAAGTGGTGAGTTCACTTGGCGCCGGCGGCAAAATCGACCCTTCCAAAGTCCAGGTTGCCGATATTTCTAAATCATACAACTGCAAGCTTGGTCGCATGATGCGAAAAAGATTGTCGAAACTTGGAATCAGGAACGGAGTTACAGTGGTTTTTTCGCCCGAGGAGGTTCCCGGAGAGGCCATCAGGCTGGAGGAGGGACAAAACAAAAAATCGACAGTCGGCACCATTTCATATATGCCTCCGGTTTTCGGATGCCATGTTGCCGGTGTGGTCATTCGTTACCTGGTTGAATCTTAAATCCTTCCTTCTGAATACCGCAAAGCTGCCGGAATATTAACAATACCAGGGGTGGAAAACGTTTTTTGTGAATAACCATGCAATAAA
The DNA here is from genome assembly GCA_964559175.1 of uncultured Mariniphaga sp. GTDB lineage: Bacteria > Bacteroidota > Bacteroidia > Bacteroidales > Prolixibacteraceae > Mariniphaga. Next base: position 32,704 of record CAZLGT010000046.1, read on the forward strand.
AGTTTGAAAATTCCAATTTTAGTTTAACTTTGCGGTGCAAATGAACAGATAATTTTGAACTTTTTGCAAATTCGATTGTCTGGGATTATGCAAATTGGTCTTTATTTTTTTGAAGTTTTTAGGTATTCTGCAGCCGGGCACGATTCTCCTTCCTGTTTTTCACCACGATTTTTTTGGTTACTGAACTTTTCATTTCGATATTCATTTAAATCCGGGAACAAAAAACGGTTTGAATATTCGCGTTTTGCGACAGAGCCTGTTTTATTAATTTAATTTTTAGTTACAGATGAACATTTATGTTGGAAATCTTCCGTACAACGTAGTTGAGGAAGATTTGAGAGAAATTTTTGAAGAGTATGGCGAAGTGTCGGCAGTTAAAATCATTTCTGATAAACTGACCGGACGCAGTAAAGGTTTTGGTTTCGTTGAAATGGACGATGACCAGGAAGCTAAAAAAGCCATCGACGAACTTAACAATGCTGAACTTAGCGGACGGAACATTAAAGTTAACGAATCACGTCCCAGATCAAACGACTCACGTGGAGGCGGCAACCGCAGAGGCGGCGGTGGTGGTTTTAACAGAAGAGAACGTTACTAACAGTTTTTTTTATGCAAGGAAAAGTTAAATGGTACGATACCGTAAAAGGTTTTGGCTTCATCCATACCGATGAGGGCAAGGATGTTTTTGTGCACCGTACCGGAATTAAAGATGCACAATTTGGCCTGGAAACTGACCAGGAAGTGCAGTTTGAAATTAAGGAAAGCGACCGTGGACCGGTTGCTTTTGATGTGGAAATTATCTAACGATTATAGTGCTCAGAAAAAAGGGTCTTGTTTCGCAAGACCCTTTTTTTGTTCCATAACCCTGCGTTGAGATTTTCATGCAGTTTCTTTACAATTACTTCATTTCGTTGAGCAATATCTGAAAAGCCGGAGAAGCCATTCCCCCATGGTCAAACCCATCCAGTTCATACAATTTGGTTTTTTCATGACCTGCTTCTTTCATCATACGCCAGAAGTAGGCATTTTCTTCGTACCGTCCCAAAATTTCCAGTTCGCGATCGCCGGTAATCAAAATTATCGGTGGAGCATCGGCCCGCACGTGAAAAAGTGGTGCAAACTCATCAACTACCGGTTGTGTGCCTTCAATCCCCCGCTCTTCACGAATGGTAAAATGGGTAATTGTGTGGCCGCTGAAAGGAACCAGCTTGGCAATTTGGTTTGCGTCTATACCGAATTCTGCCAGCCACTTTTTGTCCAGCCCCACCATGCTCGCCAGGTAACCTCCTGCCGAATGTCCCGATACCACAATTTTTGATACATCGCCACCGTATTTTTCAATGTTTTTAAAAACCCAGGCCACTGCGGCAGCAGCATCTTCAATGTACTCCGGGTTTTTTGCTTTTGGGCTCAGCCGGTAATTTGCAGCTACAACGGCCACCCCTTTTTCTTTTAACTGCTCGGGAATGTATTTGTTGCCGCTGTTGATTCCGCCACCATGAAACCAAATGATGGTCGCAAAACCTTTTTCTTCGGAAGGATAGTAAATATCGAGTTTGCAACGTTCCGCAATGTAATTGTCGCTTGTAGTTTCTTCTGATGTTCGGTATGAGATATTTTCCTTTGTTATGTAATTTGGTATTTTTTCTCCCGGAGTAATATTTTGTGACAATGCAAAAAAGCTGATCAAAAAGAAGGGGATGAAAAACATGATTTTAATTTTCAGGAAAGCTTGACAGGAAACGGATTCTGATAGAATGGTTGTTTTGTTTTTTATCATGCCGGCTGTATTTTATTTGTGAATTTTTCCGTCGCGACTAAGTAAAATAGCAAAGGGCTTAGTACCCTCAAATTCTGACATGATAATAATTAGAATAACAGTTATGGGCACACTGAGTAGCATACCCGGAATTCCCCACATCATTCCCCATAACATCAGAGTAAGAATTACAACTAATGGACTGATATTCATGGTTTTTCCCATTGCTCTTGGTTCAATAAAATTCCCTACCACTATCTGAATGGCTCCTACAATAGCCAAAACAAGAATAGCCGGTGTAAATTCACCAAACTGCAGGAGTGCAAAAGCTGCAGGGAAAAATGTTGCTACCAACGAACCAATTGTGGGAATAAAATTCAGGATAAATATGAGAAATGCCCAGAAGAAAGGTGCATCGACACCAATAAACAATAGTGCAAAATAACTCAGGAAACCGGTTAGCAGGCTCGCCATGGTTTTTAGTGCGATATAATTGCTGACAGACTTGTCAATTTTGGTAACCAGCGTTTTCATTTTTTCATGGTGATCTTCCTCCGGGTACATGGCTTTTAATTTTGTGGAGAAGGTAGGTTCCTCAAGGAGCAAAAATATTAGATAAATAAGCACGATGAAAGTATCTCCAAACAACCCGGTAAGTGTTGAAAAGAGCCTGGAGAGAATATCTCCAATGTTTAAATCCTTGATGTATTCGCTTAACAGACTGGACAATTCCACATCGAATTTTAGGTTTATCGACTGTGTGATTTTGTTCACGTTGGATTCATATACAGGTAGTGTATTTGAAAGGTATTTAATATTCATGGTTATCATTTGAACGATCAAAAACAAAAAACTTAAAAGGATTAAAGAGGAAATAATCGTATGTACCCAGCCGGGCCATTTTTTTATATACTCTATTTTACTCAGCATTTTTTTGATCACCCGAATCATAAACCAAAAAAGGATGGCAAGAATGAACGGAATGATAATGCCCTGAGCATAAATTAAAACCACTACCAGGGTTACAATTATCAAAAAGATGTAAATTTTTTTTGCTGCTTCCATGAAATTAATATTTGATGACAAATTTAAGCTTAAACTTTTAAAAAAAAATACTTTTTGCAGGGCATTAATCTTATTTGTTCTTGTGCCGAAGTGAGGAATTTGTGGTAAATATGTAAGCCGAAGGTAAAAATGCTTTATAACATTTTGTTTTTTGTGAAATAAAATACCATAAGTTCGTAACTTGTGCACATGGTACAATCGTTTCAATGTCCGGTATTTTTCTACATCGGGTTGCCCGAATGCCTCGATGACTCCAACGCTTCTCATTAGCTGCGTTCGCAGTGTTATTTGTACTGCTCATTTTGCAATTGCATATCTTCTGTTTTCAGGTTTATTGTTTTTGTTATCAATTACAAATAAATTCAGATAGAAGAAATGATATGGGGAATTAACATTTTAAACAAAGATTTTATGAATATCCTTGCCAATAAAACAGATATTATAGTGTCTGATGTTCAAAATATGATACAGGGCTATGATTTTAACTCCGAAACCATTCGAACCATTAAAAATGAAAATTTGCTTCCGCCGGGATTGGTAAACAGGCTTCAAAGTTGTTATCCTCAGTATTCGGGCTTCAGCCGATCCGGAAATGTCATTTTTACCGGTAAACCCTTTTATTCAGGCTTAAATGGGTTTCGTGAAATTATTGAAAATCTGAAAATACATGGTGTCGAAATCAGGGAAATTAAAGAGCGGGAGTTTTTTATCGAAGTCTATCGGTTTTTGGCTACAAAACACATTTTAAATTCAATTGACTGGGGGAACTATGAAAACGACACGAATTTTCATCTTGTTTTTCCGCAGCCCGGAATGATGGATGCCGAAGATGTAAAGTTATACTTAAGTGCCAAAAGCGATGAAGAGAGGGTGAAAATTGTGAAGGCCTATCTGCAAAAAACCAACCCGCACGATGGCAAACAAAAACTAAACAAACCCTGGTATATAAACGACGAAGGGCATTTGGAAATTCTGGAGGGATGTCAGCACAAATATCCTCCTGTAAAACTCATTCTTGACAGTAGCACACAAAATTGCTTCGCGTTTTGCACCTACTGTTTTCGCCATGCACAGGTTCGGGGAGATGAAGATATGTTTGTGCAACACAGTGTTAACCAGGTTCATGATTATTTAAAACAGCACAAAGAAATTAGCGATGTTTTAATTACCGGGGGCGATGCCGGCTACATTCCGTACGAGCGTCTTTCAACTTATGTGATGCCATTAATTGATGACCCGGAGTTAAAACACATCAGAACTCTTCGGATTGGTTCACGAGCAATTACTTATCATCCTGAATTAATCCTGAGCGATAAATTCAAAAAAATACTCGGGCTTTTGAAACTGGCCATCGACAATGGAATACAGGTGGTGTGGATGGCCCATTTATCAACTCCGCGGGAACTGTTAAATCCCGGATCCGTTGCGGCAATCAGGCGTTTAAAAAGCTTTGGTTTGACAATAAAAAGCCAAAGCCCCATAATGAACCATATTAGTTTGTACTCCAATAAAAATGGCGAAGTCGATATCGAGAAGTCTGCTCAGAACTGGATTGATTTGGGAAATATTCTGGCTATGCTGGGAATTGGATTTCATTCAATGTACTGTGCACGTCCAACAGGAGAGCATCATTATTTTTCTGCGCCATTAGCTGATATTACAAAAATCTTCAGCAAAGTTTACCGCACTTTGGCCTCCATCAACCGTCCGTCGAGGCACATTACCATGACATCTTCTGCCGGAAAAACTTCGCTGCTCGGGACCACTGAAATTAACGGCGAAAAAGTTTTTGCACTGAAATTTAACGAGGCCAGAAACATGCAATGGATTGACAGGGTATATTTTGCAGAATTCGATGAAAAAGAAAATACCATTGAAAAGCTAAAACCTTTCGGTGCTGAAAAATATTTTTACGAAGACGAATTGATTCAGATTGAAACAAAACTTTCAGAAGCCCTGGAACAGAAAATTGCAAAGGAAAACAGCCATGATAAATAAAATTGTTTCATCAGCAGAGGATGCCATTTCCGGTATTTTCGACGGGGCAACAATAATGATTGGCGGTTTTGGTGAAGCCGGAAGCCCTGTGGAATTAATTCATGCGCTGATTGACCACGGCGCCAAAAATCTTACCATTGTTAGCAATAATGCCGGCAGCGGGCACGTAGGTTTAGCCGCACTAATTGAAAACCGGCAGGTGAAGAAAATCATCTGTTCGTTTCCACGTACTGCCATTTCAGTTGTTTTTCCGGAGTTATACAGCCGGGGAGAAATTGAGCTTGAGCTGGTACCGCAGGGTACCCTTGCCGAAAGAATTCGTGCAGGCGGCGCGGGAATTCCTGCCTTTTATACGCCGGCATCGGTGCACACTCCCCTTGCAGAAGGAAAAGAGCACCGCGATTTTAACGGCAAGCCTGCTGTGCTGGAATACGCAATTCAAGCCGATTTTTCGCTGGTAAAATGCTTTAAAGCGGACAAATACGGCAACCTTACTTACAATAAAACAGCCCGCAATTTTGGACCAATCATGTGCATGGCTGCCAAAACCACCATTGTTCAGACCAGACAAATCGTCGAGCCCGATGCAATTGACCCTGAACATGTTATCACACCCGGCATTTTTGTACACCAGGTTGTGGAAATAAGCAATCCTGCCGACGAATCGAAACTTGTTGCAGAAAAAATACGATACCATGGAATCAAATCATAAAAACAGGGGTTGGAATGTGGATGAAATGGCGCAGAAAGTAGCCATGGATATTCCCGATGGTGCCTATGTAAACTTAGGTATTGGGATTCCCGAGTTTGTGGCAGATTATATTCCCGAAGGAAGGGAAGTCATTTACCATACCGAAAATGGATTACTTGGAATGGGCAAAGTAGCCGAACCCCAAACAGAAGATCCGGAGTTGGTGAATGCAGGGAAAAAATACGTTACGGCCATCCCCGGTGCAGCCTATTTTCATCATGCCGACAGTTTTGCAATGATTCGCGGCGGACACATCGACATTTGTGTGCTGGGGGCTTACCAGGTTTCCGAAGAAGGAGATTTGGCAAACTGGTCAACCGGAAATCCGGATGACATTCCGGCCGTGGGAGGTGCCATGGATTTGGTTGCAGGAGTTAAAACCATTTATGTGATCACGAAACACAGCACAAAAACAGGTTCGTCCAAAATTGTAAAACAATGCACATATCCGCTAACCGGGAAAAATGTGGTATGCAGAATTTACACCGACCTCGCCATTATTGATGTGATCGGTAAAAAACTCTATGTCAGGGAACTGGCGCCTGGCGTGAGCTTTGAATATGTACAACAAAAAACGGAAGCCAGATTAAACTGAAGGGGATGCAACAAAGAATAACCAGTAAAGCGATTTACAAAAAGGCGTGTGGCGTAATTGCAGGCGGCGTGAGCCGGAATACGCTTTTTCGCCTGCCAAATCCCGACTATGTCAGTAAGGCATCGGGTTGCTACATAACCGACATAGAAGGCACCGAAAGAATTGATTTTGCCAACAACATGGCTGCCCTGATTCATGGACATTCATTTCCGCCCATTGTTGAAGCAGTTACGGCTCAGTTGCGCAAGGGAACAGCTTACACAATGGCTTCGGAAATTGAAGTTGCCTTTGCTAAATTATTAATTGACAGGGTGGAGAGTTTCGAACGGGTCAGGTTTGTCAATTCAGGAACAGAAGCTGTTATGTCCACGATAAAGGCGGCGCGGGCTTACACCGGAAGATCAAAAATTGCCAAAGCAGAAGGGGCATATCACGGAACGTATGATTATGCAGAAGTAAGTCAAACTTCAAGTCCGGGGAATTGGGGCGATGTAAACAATCCTGTCAGTGTGCCGGTTGCAAACGGAACTCCTCAAAGTGTTTTAAATGAAGTTGTAATTTACCCTTTCAATGATATCCAAAGAACCCTTGCCATTCTTGATCGACATGCCGGTGAAATCGCCTGTGTGATTATCGATCCGGTTCCTCACCGTGTTGGACTTGTGCCGGCAAGCACCGAATTTGTTCAGGCCATATATGACTGGACCAGAAAAAACGGAGCATTGATGGTGTTCGACGAAGTAATTACCCTGCGCGTAAACTACGGTGGCGCACAGGAAATTTATCCGGCAAAACCCGATTTAACCTCCATGGGGAAAATAATCGGCGGCGGGTTCCCCGTTGGTGCAATAGCAGGAAAAGAGGAAGTGATGCGCGTTTTTGATCCGCATGAAAAAAAATTGCTCTTTCCTCACTCGGGAACTTTTTCGGCAAATCCGGTAACAATGACTGCCGGTTATGTGGCCATGCAACACTTCGGCAGTGAAGCTGTTAATCAATTAAATGCACTGGCTCAATTGGCCATCAGTCAAATACAGGAGGTAATAAAACAGGTTGATGTTCCATTTACCGTTACCGGGGCAGGTTCCATGTTTCGCATTCATTTAAGCAAAACACCGCCCCGAACCTATCGTGAGGCGTATCAACCGGAAGAGGTAAAAAGATGGATGAATGAGCTGCTTGATTTCATGTATTACAAAGAACATATTTTGATGATCAATACGCTAAGTTGCATGCTTTCAACAGTCACAGGGAAAAAAGAGATCGACCGGCTGACAGAAGGTTTGGAACGTGCATTTAGAAAAATAAAACCGAAGTTGGAAAAACGAAATAAAATGTAATATGAGTACCGAAGTTTTTATATGCGACGCCATTCGAACTCCCGTTGGAAAATATGCGGGCGTCCTGTCGTCGGTCAGGGCAGACGATTTGGCAGCTATCCCGCTAAAAACCCTGCTCGACCGAAATCCCCAGCTAAAAAATCAGGTAATTGACGATGTTATTCTGGGGTGTTCCAATCAGGCCGGAGAAGATAACCGGAACATTGCCCGAATGGCTCTTTTGCTGGCCGGATTTCCCGAAGAGGTGCCGGGTGTTACGGTAAACCGTTTGTGTGCTTCAGGTATGGAAGCTATCGGAATGGCAGCCCGGGCGATTAAGTCGGGCGAAGTCGATATTGTTATTGCCGGTGGCGCAGAGAGTATGTCGCGCGCACCCATTGTGATGGCAAAGGCGACCCAGTCATTTTCAAGAACCCCTGAAGTGTATGATTCAACCATTGGCTGGCGGTTTGTCAACAGTGAATTTCATAAAAAATTCGGAACAGATGCTTTAATCAAAACAGCAGAAAATCTGGCAGTTGAGTATAAAATCAGCCGGCATGACCAGGATCTGTTTGCACACAACAGTCAGTTAAAAACAGCTGCAGCACAAAAAAACGGAAAGTTTTCGCATGAAATTATTCCTGTTCCAGTTCCTCAGAAAAAAGGGGAAGACATTGTTGTAGAAAGTGATGAACACCCCCGTTTAACTTCACTCGAAAAATTAGCATCCTTAAAACCAGTTTTAAACGAAAACGGAACGGTGACTGCCGGAAATGCATCAGGAATTAACGACGGTGCGGCAGCGGTAATTGTCGCTTCTCCTGCCGCAGTAAAAAAATATAGTCTGACACCCAAAGTCAGAATTCTGGGAGTTCAGTCTGCCGGCGTTCCTCCGCGAATAATGGGCATCGGACCGGTTCCGGCTACCCATAAACTGTTGCAGCGACTGGGAATGACCCTTGACCAAATGGATATTATTGAGCTGAATGAAGCATTTGCAGCTCAGTCGCTGGCTTGCATCCGGGAATTCGGGTTGGATGACAATGACCCCGGAATTAACCCGCTTGGTGGTGCAATTGCCCTGGGGCATCCGCTGGGAATGTCGGGAGCAAGGTTGGTAACTACTGCTTATTATCAGTTGATAAACAGTGATGCAAAATTTGCTTTGTGCACCATGTGCGTTGGTGTAGGACAGGGACTTTCCATGATTTTGGAAAAGGTTTAGGTTTTTTTTGAATATACAATATGGTTAGTAAAAATTATAAACTGAAGAACATGAAAATTGATATTTCAAAAGATTTTAAAGAAATTGGAATAAAAGAATTGAATCCCGGTATTTGCACCGGAACCGTCTGGAAAGAAACCAGCGGGAAAGTTATCGAATCGTTTTCGCCATCCGATGGGGAGAAGATTGCAGCCGTGCAGCAGGCCGGACTGGAAGATTATCGTGAGGTGATTGAAACCGCCAAAGAGGCTTTTAAAAGCTGGCGGATGTGGCCGGCGCCCAAACGGGGCGAAATTGTCAGGCAAATCGGGCTGGAATTGCGAAAATACAAAGAGCCGCTCGGTAAACTGGTGTCGTACGAAATGGGGAAAATTTACCAGGAAGGATTAGGTGAAGTGCAGGAAATGATTGACATCTGCGATTTTGCTGTGGGGCAGTCGCGGCAGTTGTACGGTTTTACTATGCACTCCGAGCGTCCGAAACACCGCATGTACGACCAGTACCATCCGCTGGGAATTGTTGGCGTGGTTTCGGCATTTAACTTTCCAGTGGCCGTTTGGGCGTGGAATACCATGCTGGCTTTAGTTTGCGGCGATGTGGTGGTGTGGAAACCGTCATCAAAAGTGTATCTCTGCGCCGTGGCGGTGCATAACATTGTTGCAAAGGTTTTAAAGGAAAACGATGTTCCCGAAGGTGTGCTGAATTTGGTGGCTGCCGACTCCAAAATGCTGGGCGACGGGCTGTTCAGCGACAAAAACATTCCGCTGGTTTCGTTTACCGGCTCCACACGGATTGGTAAAAAAGTGGGTCGTTTGGTGGGCGAGCGACTTGGAAAATCCATTCTCGAACTGGGCGGAAACAATGCCATTATCATCACACCAAATTCCGATTTGGAAATGGCTTTGCGGGCAGTGGTTTTCGGCGCCGTGGGAACCTGCGGCCAGCGCTGCACCTCCACGCGGCGGATTATTGTGCACGATTCGGTGTATGACCAGTTTAAACAAAAACTGCTGTCGGTGTATGAACAACTTCCCATTGGCCATGCGCTTGACCCGAATACGCTGGTGGGGCCGCTGGTGGATAAATGGGCTGTACAGGATTTTGTGAACGCCATTGAAAAAGTGAAAGCCGAAGGCGGGAAAATCATTGTCGGTGGCAAAGTGCTGGAAGGTGAAAAATATAAAACCGGAACGTATGTTTCGCCCTGCATTGCCGAAGTGGAAAATCGTTTTGAAATTGTTCAGGAAGAAACCTTTGCGCCTATTTTGTATATGATTCGCTACAGCGATCTGGACGAGGCCATCCGGTTGCACAACGACGTACCGCAGGGATTATCGTCGGCCATGTTTTCAACCAACATGCTGGAAACCGAAAAGTTTCTGTCGCACGAAGGTTCTGATTGCGGTATTGCCAACATCAATATTGGCACATCGGGTGCCGAAATTGGCGGTGCATTTGGTGGCGAAAAGGAAACCGGCGGTGGTCGCGAGTCGGGCTCCGATGCATGGAAAGCCTACATGCGGCGGCAAACAAACACCATCAATTTTGGAACGGAACTTCCGCTGGCGCAGGGGATTGAGTTTAAAGTTTAAAGTTCAAGGTTCAAGGTTTGTCATGTGATTTTTTCGCTTTTTGCATCGGGTTTTAACCCGGTGACCAGAAATAATCTCAATAGCCCGGCTTTAGCATTTAACAAGTCTATAATGTTGGTTTGAAAAGAAGAATTAAAAATCGAATGAAAAACATCTTAATATTTGGCGCGGGCCGGTCCAGCCATGCGCTCATTCAGTATTTAACAGAACATGCACAACAGCATAACTGGAAAATTACGGTGGTCGATTCCGGAGAAAAATACAAAGGAGAGAATGCAGCGGTTGATTACCGTCAGGTGAATGTCACCGACGAACCAGTGCGGGACAGGGAAGTCAGTGAGGCTGATTTGGTGATTTCCATGCTTCCCGCCCGGTTTCATCCGCTGGTTGCACTGTCGTGTGTAAAGTTTTCCAAAAACCTTTTTACCGCTTCGTACGAATCCAAAGAGTTGAAAACGTTTGAGGATGAGGTGAACCGAAAAGGCCTGTTTTTCCTGAATGAATGTGGACTCGACCCCGGTCTCGACCACATGTCGGCCATGAAACTGATTGACCGCATAAAAGTTGAAGGACACGACCTGCAAAGTTTTGAATCGTTTACCGGAGGGCTGGTGGCGCCTGAGTCGGACAACAACCCGTGGCACTACAAATTTAGCTGGAACCCGCGCAATGTGGTGCTTGCCGGGCAGGACGGACCGGCAAAATTCATCCAGAACGGTAAATACAAATACATTCCCTATAACCGGCTTTTCCGCCGGACAGAGCTCATCGACATTGAAAACTACGGACTGTTTGAAGGGTACGCCAACCGCGATTCGCTGAAATACATCGAAAAATACAACTTGCAGGGAATTCCCACCATTTACCGCGGAACGTTGCGCCGGCCGGGATTCTGCAGGGCATGGAACGTATTTGTGCAACTGGGCGCCACCGACGATTCCTATGAGATGGAAAATACCGAAAATATGACACACCGCGAGTTCATCAATTCGTTTTTGTATTACCATCCAACCGATTCGGTGGAGCTGAAACTGTATCATTACATGCATATTGACCAGGATTCAGACATCATTCAAAAACTGAAATGGCTGGGGATTTTCAGCAATACCCAAATAGGACTGAAAAACGCAACGCCCGCGCAAATTATGGAGCACATTCTGAAGCCGAAATGGCAATTGCAACCCGGCGACAAGGACTTGGTGGTGATGTGGCACAAATTTACCTACCGGGATAAAAATACGGGCAATCCGATGCAACTGACCAGCTCGCTTGTGGTTGCCGGCGAAAACGACATCCACACCGCTATGGCTAAAACGGTGGGCTTGCCACTGGCGGTCGCTGTTAAATTGTTTCTGACAGGAAAAATGAATTTGACAGGAATGCACATTCCCACAGACCGGCTGATTTACGAACCGGTGCTTACAGAATTGGAACAATACGGAATTCAGTTTTTGGAGAAATTGCAGGAAGATGTTCCGGAGGAGTAGATTAATTTTTGTGTTTATTTTTCAAGTAATAAACAGCCCTTGCAAACTGGTCGCCAATATTGATGCACATCCTGCAGCCATTATCAAGAACCCGGTAACATTCTTTCCAAACCAGGTTTAAATTGTTGATGTAGGTTTCGTAATCTTCATGATATCCGATTTGATTTTGATCAATGGCTGTTTATAACTATTCCGTTTTCCTTTTGCTTGTTTTCAAAAATGATGTAGGATTAACTCCAATATGTTTTTTGAACAATCGCGAAAAGTAAAAGGGATCTTCATAACCAAGTGTAAATGCCACCTCTTTTATTCTCATCGATTTATTGGTCAGCAAACGAATAGCTTCTTGCATCTTCAGGTTGATAAAATAATCGAAAGGCGACGACCCTGTTCTGTTCCTGAAGATTTTGGAAAGATGGGATTCCGACAATTGAACATGATTGGCAATATCCTGATTTTTTATACTTTTATTCAGATTTTCCTGCATAAAAAAAATGGCTTGATCTACCGGATTTTTACTATGATACCCTTTCGAAGCTTGGTAAGTTTCTACAAAAAAAAATGAAGCTAATAAACTATTCAAAGATAAATTGGCAAATTCAATGTTCTCCTGTGAAAAGCCTAGTTCCAGCGAGGTTAGTATTTCATTGAACAGGTTAATTCGATCATCCACACGGGAGCTTGTTACTGTTTTAATAGGTATCGGGAGACCGAAAAATTTTTCGAAACGATGACTTTTGGCTCCTCCGAAATGAATCCAGTAAATGGACCATGGATCATTTTCAGAAGCCCAGTAAATGTGGTGTTGGTGTGCCGGAATTACAAAATAGGAATTGGGTTCTATTAAATAAGATTGTCCATGAATTTGAATAGTACCGTTGCCGCTTATACAATATATAAGAATATTTTCATGAATACCCGATTCCCTCCTCCGGTAATGATGAAGCGCATAAGGATAGAATCCTATGTCGGTTACGTAAAGGTCCTTTATTAAGGGATTTGCTTTTATTTTATGTAAGATTTTTGCCGACATTACGATACTCCTGTCACCAAAAAAACTGTCCATCTTCCCGGTTACCGGTTCTGCATTTATTCTTTTTTCGTTCATGTTTCGGTCTTTACTATTTTTTTGTTTTTTTTCTGATTAAAAAATTTTGGAAAACCAGATTCGGTTCTTTCTTTCATTTTTTTTGAACTGAATTTCAAATATATACATATATATTAAATCCGGCGAAATATAGGCAACTGGTTTCATATATATTTTTAACATTTTTTAAAAAATAGGATTGTCTATTTTATTCCATAATTCTCTATTGCTGAATGTGCCGGTTTAAAATATCTTGCGCCTTAATGAACATTGTCTTTTAATTAAAAAAACCAAATGTAGTTACTATGAAAAAAATCAGACTGTTTTGTTTTCTAAAACAAGTAATACAATTAAACTCCGTTGCAATGTTTTGCTCGTGTTTACTTGTAATGCTATTTTTTTCCACTAATCTTTTGGCAGGTACTGGTACTTCGGAAACAAAGTCCGGTGCAAGCCAGCAAACAAGGATTTCCGGAAAAGTTGCAGATGCTGAGGGATTGCCACTTCCGGGTGCAACCATTACGGTTTTGGGTACTTCCCGTGGTGTAATTACCGATAACGACGGTACCTACCTTATCAATGCAGTTCCGTCAGATAAACTTGTTTTCTCGTTTATCGGTATGGAGAGCCAAATTATTGATGTGGGTAATCAAACCATTATTGATGTTAACATGGAGCCAAAAACTGAGGAGCTGGAAGATGTAACTGTTGTTGCATTTGCACGACAGAAAAAAGAGAGTGTTTTGGCCTCAATTGAAACAGTTAAACCGGAAGACCTCAGGATACCGGCCAGTAACCTGACAGCCGCCTTGGCAGGCAGAATGTCCGGAATTATTTCGTACCAGCGAAGCGGTGAGCCTGGACAAGACAATGCCGAATTCTTTATTCGTGGTGTTACTACCTTTGGTTACAAAAAAGACCCGTTGATTCTGATTGACGGAATAGAGCTTTCTACCAATGATTTAAGTCGTATGCACCCTGATGATATCGCTGCATTTTCGATTATGAAGGATGCCACCGCCACGGCATTATACGGTGCACGTGGTGCAAACGGTGTTATTTTAGTAACCACCAAAGAAGGGCGCGAGGGAAAAGCAAAAGTGAATATTCGATTTGAAAATTCAATATCTCAGCCCACTCAAAATATCGACCTTGCCGACCCCATAACATATATGAAGCTCCATAACGAAGCGGTTAAAACCCGTGATCCGCTGGGGCTGCTTCCCTACTCTAAAAGCAAAGTGGAAAACACTATCAACGGAACGTAATAGTATTTTATCCATCGTTAATGCAAAATTCAACAATGTGCTAAAAT
>CAZLGT010000047.1:0-4814 GCA_964559175.1 uncultured Mariniphaga sp.
AGAGCAACGGGAAAACGACCATCAGGGTTACCGCCAGAGGCGGTTTCGTTCAACGTTGTTGTAAGGTTCATATATGAATATATTCCAATTATACCAAATCATTGTTTAATTCATTGATTTTTATTGTCATATCCGTTTGTAAATATTTAAAAACGTTTGTTCATAAAAATTCGACTAAATTAACAAAACCCTGTTTAACGGTTTGCTGTTTTACAGCATGTTGCGAGAAAAAATTTCGCTTTCACGGGATTATTCAGAGTAATTGTTTCTGAAAATTTTGTACCCGAAGGCGATGAACTGTTTATTGACAGCTACGTGTTAACCTTTCAGAAATTCTGCACTGGGACCAAACATTTCCGGCGCCATTTCCACATAGAAATTTTTAACACCGCCGGTTTGAGCTGCTTCAAAAAAGTCGGCCCAGTTAACATCGCCCTCTCAAATTGGCACTTGTGCATTTTTTTCGGATAACCAATCCGCAAAAGTGCTCGAATAAACCAGCCCTGTTATTTTCTGAAATAGACCTGTTCAATCTGATTGAAGAACTGAAAATAATGGGTGCTCCCATCAGGTATTCACGCACCAGGCAGACCTACTTTTATACCACTGAATTTGAAATAAAACTTCAGTATTCTCTTTATTTTGTAAAAAGTAACCAGTTAAAACAAATTTTTGGCGGAAATCAGATAAAAACCGTTTACTCCAATTTTTTTAGAGTGAAGGAAAATAATTTAGTTGCCGGGTAAATCCCAATTTAAATCAATTATTTATTCACTTTAAAATTTAAAAATTATGGAAAAAGTATTAGATTTGAAGGTGTCCGGGGTAACAGAGCTGGGCAAAGAAGAAATGAAAAAAGTTGATGGGGGTGGTATTCTTGCCACAACTCTAGGTAAATTAGTTGGTTCTTTAATTTATCAAACTCAAATAACTGGAACCTATTATTATCAAGATGGCAACTATATGTATAGCCCCTTACGTTAATCTTAAATTTTAACATTATGAATAGCAAAATTAAAGGTGTCGAACATTTGAATAAGAATGAATTATCTGATGTTAATGGAGGTGGTATCCTTTGGGGATTATTAATTTCAGCGATAATCGATGCAATTGATAATCGTGATGAATTTATTGCGGCTATGGAAGGCGGAGCCAACTCTGTCTATAGTTTGCAAAAAAAATAAAATATTTTGAAAATAAATTTGGGAGCTTTATACTATAAATGAAAGCTCCCTTTTTTCAATTATTATTTACAACAGTATGATAAACAGGTACTTAAAATTAGTTCCGTATCTTTTCCAATTAATTTTATTGACATCAATATTTGGAGGGATAGGTTATATTCTGGCAAAGTATATTTTTAAGATTACAAATGAGAATGTAGTACATTTATTATTTATTGGTTTTGAGTTTTTAGGTGTTGCAATATTCGCACATATGAATCGCAGAGTAACCCTTATTTGCTTAAACTATCTTAAAATTAATAAAAAGCTATTAGTGTTGTTTCTACAGAATTTCTTATTAATTTCTTTGGCGTTTTCATTTATTTCTATTGTCAGCTACTATCTTGGTATAATCAGAATACGAGAGGTAATTGAAATAAACTATTTAAATATGGTTCTTTATTTTACTCTGGCATTAGCAGTTGCCATTTGCGAAGAAATATTGTTTAGGGGGTATATTGCTTTGTATGTAAATTTAATTATCAATAAAAAAACTGCACTTTTTTTATCTTCTTTGTTATTTTCAATTAGCCATGTCCAGTATAATAGTATTTTGCCTTTTCTGACCGCTATGTTGGCAGGATTAATATTTGCATTAATCACATTTAAATACCGTTCATTATTACCTGCAATAGCATTTCATATGGGTTGGAATTTTTCATATTTTTTATTTAATGATGCTTTTTTAGTAGAAATAAAAATGAAATTTTGGGGAGAGTTGTTTGAAATACCCCAAATTATACTGTTGTTTTTTGTTTTGGGTTATCTGATATATCCATCCCGACCTAAACATATTGAATTAGCAGCAAAAAAGTGGACAAACGGTTAAGACATGTTGCCATTTTTTTGTTTATTAATTCCCTGGCTCTGAATGTGCCTTGAGTAAAGGCAAGCGTGCTTTGCAAAGCTGCAAATAAGATGTCTGCCAGCATAGAAAAGGGGAATCGACTATGTCGATAAATGTCCTGGCCTCCGCTAGCGTCGATTTGCAACCGGTGTGAAGTTTTGAAAAAACTACTTGCAAATAACAAGCTCTGTTCAGCTCCTCTGGAGCGAGATTGTATCTTGTTTAACATCGCCGAAGTATCCACCTGCCTAATAAAAATCCAAAATTAGTTTATACCGTTTACTCCAATTTTTTTAGAGTGAAGGAAAATAATTTAGTTGCCGGGTAAATCCCAATTTAAATCAATTATTTATTCACTTTAAAATTTAAAAATTATGGAAAAAGTATTAGATTTGAAGGTAGCTGGTATTCAAGACTTGGCTAGTCAAAAATTAAAATGTACGATTGGAGGGTCTACTTGCCCCAGTATGGGAGATTATTACGCAGCAGGATTTAGTGGTGCTTATGTTGGAAGCTTCTTAAAAGGAGTAATAAAGGGAATTATAAGTTATTTCTAATTTTTCTATCATGAAATCAATTTGTGAGTTAGAATTAAAGGCTATAACAGGTGGTTACTATTATACTAATGAGGAGGTTGAAGCGATGAAACCGGAAGGTAGTGAAACAGCTGAAAAAATCGGATATGCAGTAGGAAGAGCTCTTGCCTTTATTGGCGCTTTAGTACTTACACGTAAGTATTATTAAATATGCTCTAATTGAGGCTGCCTTTAAACCAACCTAATTTTTAATACAAAAGCGAGATAATGAAAATCGAACCTCAATTATATCAGCAGATGCAGGATGCAAATTCTAACTGGTTAATAATCGAGGTAGCCTCAATTTATTCTCAAGAATAATTATATGAAGTCAAAATAATCTTTCTAAAAAGATATTCAAACTGTTAATAAATAAAAGAATAACATTTGGAAAAACTATTTAATTATATAAGTAATCCTACTTACCTAACTGAAAACGAAAATTTATCTGTAATTAAATTCTTCAAACTACTTCTATTTTTTTATCTTTTATTACTCCCCGCCTCAGGATTACTTATAATTTTACAAATTATAGAAGTTTTACCTGAAAATAAAATTGATGATTTAGATAATTCTTTTACATCCCTTTTCTTATTAATTTTTATAGCTCCATTATTAGAAGAACTTACTTTCCGTTTACCATTGAGAATTAAACGGAATTCTATTTCAATTAGCCTTTCTCTTATCCTTGTAATTTTTATAAAGCTATTTTTATTTCAGAAAGATTGTTATCTAGTTTACCTGTTATCTGTGCCAATATATTTTACTATTTATTTTATCCTGTTGAATCTGAAAAGAATATATTCGAAATTTAAGGTTTTCTGGACTTACAACATTCGCGTAATGTTTTATCTATCTGCAATGGCTTTTGGATTATCTCACCTATTTAATTACAAAGATATTTACTGGTGGATGTTAATCGCCTCACCATTAATTACCTTACCTTATATTGTCATGGGATTATTCCTGGGGTATATCCGAATGAATTATGGATTCATTTATTCGCTTCTTTTTCATGCAATCATTAACTTTTTTCCTTCTATAACAATAATTGTCAAAATGATAAAAAGCTCGATGGCATAGACTGATAAATTTAATGATATTCCTTTATACTTTTAAAAAAGTCTGCATTCTGTCCAAAGACTTCGGCGCCATTTCCACATAGAAATTTTTTACGCCTCCCGGTTTGGGCTACATCAAAAAGGTCGGTCCAGTCCACATCGCCCTGTCTGATGGATACCTGTGCATTTTTTTTGGATGACAGGCGATAAGTTGTACTAAAATAAACCGGACGGGATTAAACTTTTTTGCTGATAGTGGCTTTGGTATAGAAAGTTCAATAATCCTGACATTCTTTCTTATATTTGAAAATATTTTATTTGACTGTTTTTATTATTGAAACCTTTCGCATGACAAAAAATGAACTGAAAATCAAAGTAGTTTTATTTCTTCTGGTAGTACTATTATTTTACCTGTTATTCTCAAACTGGGATAAAATTGAAAGTTTAATCTTTTGAATAAAAGATAAATGGTTTAAAGATAAACCTGAAAATTCAAATTAACCATGTCAATTGTTTTTCTTATCTCTGCTGCTGTATTTTTTATTTACTTTTATTTTTCAATCCGAAAAAATAAAAATTTTGCATTTAATTATGCAATTTTATCTCGTAAAGCAAAAATACTTGGGATATTTATTTCTGTGATACTATATATCTTTATTTCTCAGATTTTTGTCGTTTTCGGTTGGGGGGAATATAAAAGAGGCTCCATTGGCCCATCATTCTGTGGGAATTTTAATTAGTTGGCTGTTTTTTTTCTATTTTGGAAAGAACCAACTTTCAAAAAATAAAAAGCCGGAATATTTGTAAAAAGTGATGAACTTTATATTGTGATAAACCGAACTAAAATTAGAGCAATGAACAAACAAACAAACACCACAATCGACTTTCGTAAAAGCCCTTACCTTATATGGATTATTTTTTTGAGCATTATCCTGCTATTGAATATTTACGTGAAACTGGTGGATATTACACACAACTTTGCATTTGAAATGGGTGCAGCTTTAGCCAGATTAAACTTATAAACTCTGTTAAATAACTTTAGTAATGCCCTTTAAGTGATGCCATTATCAGGCTGTTTTCAACGATAGTATAAACAAAACGGTGTTCC
>CAZLGT010000047.1:4914-31776 GCA_964559175.1 uncultured Mariniphaga sp.
TTCCAATTCGTCCAAAGTCATTTTTATGCCTTTCCCGTTCATTAAATCCCTCTCGCCTTGTTTTATTACTGCCACAAATTCAGGGTCGTAAGGGCTATCTTCATCGTTTGCTTTAGTAATTTTGTACTTTATTTTAAATGCTTTGAAAACGGCCTTAATAGCTTCTATCTGGGAAGCATCATCGGTATATGCTATAATATTAACTGCCTTCATAATAAGTAATTTTACGACAATATGCCAAAGATACAAATTGAAAAAGAAAACAGAAAATGTAACTAACCATAAAGGTAAACAGTTAATTAAATTAGAAATTCTGCACTGGGTCCAAACATTTCCGGCGCCATTTCCACATAGAAATTTTTAACACCTCCCGTTTGGGCTGCTTCAAAAAAGTCGTCCCAGTCCACATCGCCTTGTCCGATGGATACCTGGGCATCTTTTTCGGCTGACCAGTCGGCCAAATGTGCTGAGATAAACCGGCCGGGATGTTTCCTGAAATAATCGGCAGCGTTGTACCCAATATTTACCACAGCCACCTGAAACTGCATTTTTACCAACTCAGGATCGAACTGGTCGAGCAGTGCATCGTAAATCAGTTTTTCGCCACGTTTTTCAAATTCCATGTGGTGATTGTGAAATCCCATCTGAATTCCGGCTTTTTTGGTTTTTTCGCCAATGGCATTCAATTCATCGGCAGCTTTGCGAAAATCGTCAACCGAAGCATCTTTGGGTAACCCGAAGCTGGACGCCATCATCTGTTTCATGCCCAGTTCTTGTGCCCACTCAATGCGGTTTTCCAAATGATCGCGCAGTTCGCCCATGTTATAATGGGAACTGGTGCATTTCAAACCGGAATCTTCAATAATTATTTTCATTTCCCTGCCACTCATTCGATTCAGCGGCTCGAAACCGGCATTGGAATACCCCAGGGGCGAACACATTTCCACCTCTTTGTAACCCAGATCGGCCATCATTTTCAACGTACCCGGAAAATCTTCAATAAGCTTTTCCCTTATCGTCCACACCTGAAATCCAAAAGATTCCGGTTTGTTTGCACTAAATCCAAACACATTTAACGGAATCTGGCTCATCAGCGCAGCAGCCCCAACTGAAACAGTGGTATTTTTTAGAAATTTTCTTCTTGACTCGTTCATCATATCTTTCTTAAATCTTGAACTTTAAACTCTGAACTTTACCCCGTGGAATAAAATCGAAGATTTTGATGCCTGGCATCATTCCACGGGGTGAACTTTAAACATCTTCGAGACTCCATCCTTTCCTATATTCACGTGTCAGATAGAAATTTGTATCGGAAGCATTTGTGATTTCCCGTTTCTGCGCATCGTATTTCAGGTTTTTCCCGGCGCGTAGTGCAGCCGCATAAAGGTTAACAGCCTCGGTAATCGGCCAGGCTTCGTGGAAACTTCCCGGAAGTTGTTCTCCGCTTTTTACGGCATCTATGAATCGTTGAATTCCGGAAACCTGAATATAAGGGTCGTCAATTTTCATATCTTCCGCCAGTTTTAAATCGCCCGAAAGGACATACGGATCGCGCACATTAAACGACGACGACATGATAATACCTTTGTCGCCGGTGAACATCATTCCTTCGATGGGCAGTTCTTTGTCCTGCTCGTAAAATTCTGCCGGAACAGATGGCCGCATTCCGCCATCATACCATATTAAATCAACCGCCGGACGGGAACCTTTTGCCGGATATTTAAAACGCACTTTCGAGGCAAACGGGAAGGAATAATCGTTTTGCAGCCGGAAGGCGGTTGCAGTGTCGCGAAGTCCGCAAACATGACTGAGGTTGGGTTCAATAACGGTCGGGTTTTCCAGCTCCAGTGCTTTAAAAACAGTCCACAGGCTGTAATGGCCCATATCAGCCATGGCGCCGCCGCCAAAGTCATACCAGCCCCTGAAAACCATATTGGTATAATGCGGATGATACGGACGCGCAGCTTCCGGTCCCAGCCACAAATCCCAGTCGAAACCATTGGGCAGCGGAGGCTGGTCTGCCGGAATTTCGGCGTATTGCGGCCACACCGGCCGGTTCGACCAGTTGTGCACTTCGCGCAAGGTCCCAATTACCCCACCATTTATCCAGGTCAGAATCTGTTTCATCGGTCCGTTCGATTCCCAGGGAATCAGGTGAGTAATCACATCCGATTTTTTGGCCATTTCAATCACTTCAAAACCTTCGCGCAGCCGGTTGGCTATGGGTTTGTGCATGGTAATGTGAATGCCTCTTTTTATGGCTGCGGCAGCCATAACCCCGTGCAAATGGTCGGTGGCCATCACTTTTACTGCATCTATGCCTTTTTCTTTTTCCAGCATTTCACGGAAATCGGCATAAGCCGCACAGCCTTTGGAGTTTCCCAATGCCGATGATTTGGCGTAAAATGCATCTACAATCTGTTTTCCGTTGTCGAGGCCGCCCGGAATCTTGTTGTCGCCACCGGGTTTCCAGTTGGGATTGTCAATGGTTTTTCTGAGTTCGTTAAGCAGCCCGTTGGGACTCCAGTCGTAATACCCGATGGCTTCCTTTTGCGGGTCGCAAACAGCAACTACCTGAGCCTCCGGAATCTGCAGCAAGGCTGGTAACTCGCGCAACCCCTGTGTTCCTGCACCAATGTAGGCCACATTTACTTTATCGCTGGGTGCTACATATTTGCTTCCGCCTAAAACATGGGCCGGCACTACGGTTAACCCCACTGCTGCTGTAGTTACACCGCCAATAAAACGGCGCCGGTTGAGTGAATACGTGTTGGATGGGTTTCCGGAGGTCGGGCCGGATTCAGAATTTTTATTCATGATTTTTGGTTTAGAAAAATGATATTTCGGGCTAAATTAACGCTTATTTCAAAAATATCAACCCGTTGCTACAACTTTCTTTTGATCTGTTCCAGTTCCTTTCTCACGGCTTTAATCTGATGGTGCAAATGTTCTGTTTCTGTTGGTTCCGGTACCTCAGATGAGATGTAATGAATGAACTTCCACACCTCGCGGATTTCGGCCAGCGGCAAATCGTAGGCGGCATATTCGGAATTGGTGGAAATCATTCGCAGCGAGCCTTTTTCTTTGAGTTCATTTTTAACTTTTTTGAAAACAATTCCCTCATTCAGGGTTAGAATAATATATAATCCATCGTTTTTTATGTCACTTAAATCCTGCACATATTCGCCGGTTACCCAGCTTTTGTCGGGAATGGGCAGCATGGAGTCGCCCGAAACCTGAAATGTGCGGTATTTTTTCTCTTTGGAAAGAAACGGCAGTTGAAAAACCGGCAGTTCGGCAATAAATTCAGGGTCGAAATAGCCGGTGGTATAACCGGCTTTCGCCTTGATGGAAACCAGCTCGATGTTGTCCTGATTGCGGCTGTTCACGGTGGTAGTGAGCACCCGCAGTTCGTTGCCTTTCACAAACATATCAGAGCCGTTTTCAATCAGGTACATCTGGCTTTCCCGAAGTTTTGAAAGATTCATTCTCAACAGCGTGTCGATAGAAATGTGAAACAGGTCGGAAAGGGCAATCAGTACGTTCACCGGCGGAATAGCCGAGCCGTTTTCGTAGTTGTTTATGCCTGACCGGTTGATACCCAGCAAATCTGCCAGTCCGCTTTGCGTAAACCGTTTTCTTTTTCGTAAAAATCTGATGTTCGATGACAGGTACATATTATTTCTTAAATATTAATGACTGATTTGTAATCTTAAAACATGATTAGAATACAGTCAAAAATAAACTCTTTTTTTGAACTGTGCAAATGAAATCAGATAGATAATGAATTAAGCGGGAGGGAAATTAATAAGGTTAGGGATTGAAAATAAGGTTTTTATTGATGTTTTACCACCCCGGCTTCGTCCACTGAATTTGTAGAAAAGATTTTATTCCTGCCGGGACTTCAGCCACCCCTCCTTTACTCAATATCCAATTTCAAAACAACTTCCGCTAAAGGAGGGGAAATTTGTGGCGGTGCTGCAAAGAGAGCCGTTTTTTTTGGAAAGACTCTTTATCCACGGATAACACGAATGACACCAATGTTTTTCAAATTTAAAAAATGTAGAAAATAAAGCGGATTTAAAAACCTTATTCTTAGGTGTTTAAACTTAATAGTTTATTCGGTGCTACAAAGATTATCGCGGCGCTGCCGCTTTTCCCCTGATTGGTTTTTGGTGTAAAATACTCCACAGAAATTCTAAACAAATTTCAGTGAAGAGAAGAGGTGCAGCGCACCCAAAATATTTGTAGTAGTATCTGATTACCTTCGGAAACGGAGGTGCGTAGCACCAAAATATTAATCTTACTACCTTTTTGAAATATTGAACTAACCGGTAAATCTCCCATGAAAACCTATGTGGAATTGTATAATTCGCTTTATCGTTTTTAATGAAAAAACATTAATTTATTTGAATAGTGAAACTGTTGTACATCTTAATAATGTTTTGCCATTTCCAAACTAATGACTAATTTATAACCGGTAATTTAGATTAAAATATAGTCAAAATTTGTGACAGAAACCATAAAGATAACAGATTGGACGGGAGGAAAACAAAATGCAGTTTCAGGACAGAACGATTGTACACATGGATTTGGATACCTTTTTTGTATCGGTTGAGCGGTTAATCGATTCAACGCTGGAAGGCAAGCCTGTTATTATTGGTGGGCTTTCCGACCGTGGGGTGGTGGCCAGTTGCAGTTACGAAGCCCGGCAGTTTGGCGTGCACTCGGCCATGCCCATGAAAATGGCGCTGAACCTTTGCCGCGATGCCAACGTCATTCGTGGCGACATGGATTTGTACAGCAAATACTCGCGGCTGGTAACCGATGTAATTGCCGAAAAAGCCCCGCTTTACGAAAAAGCTTCGGTTGACGAGCACTACCTCGACATTACCGGCATCGACCGTTTTTGGGGCGCACTGAAATGGACGCATGAATTGCGGCAGGCCATCATTCGCGAAACCGGACTGCCCATTTCCTACGGGTTGTCGGTAAACAAAACCGTTTCAAAAATTGCAACCGGCGAAGCCAAACCCAACGGCGAAATGGAAGTGAATCAGGCAAATGTAAAACCGTTCCTGAACCCGCTTTCTATCCGAAAAATTCCCATGATTGGCCCCAAAACCTACCAGCTTTTACGGTCGATGGGCGTGGCCAACATCGCAACACTGAGCGCCATTCCGGTAGAGATGCTGGAAAGCGTGCTGGGAAAAAACGGCATTGAAATCTGGCGGCGGGCCAACGGCATCGATTTCAGCCCGGTGGTTCCTTATTCCGAAGAAAAATCCATGAGCGCCGAACGTACCTTCGAAACCGACACAATCGACGTGCAGATGCTCGAACGCCTGCTTACCACCATGACCGAAAAACTCTGTTTTAAACTGCGCAAAAAAGAGAAACTGGCTTCGGTGGTTACGGTAAAAATCAGGTATGCCAACTACGACACGCACACCCTGCAGCAGAAAATGGCCTACACCGCTTTCGACCACACGCTGATTGAAACGGCCCGGTCGCTTTTCAGACGGCTTTACCAGCGGCGGATGCTGGTGCGGCTCATTGGCGTAAAACTGGGCGGACTGGTGCACGGCGCTCAGCAACTGAACCTGTTCGACAACAACGAAAAACAGGTAAAACTGTATCTGTCCATGGATAAAATCAGGCGCCGCTACGGGGTTGAAGTCATTCAGCGGGCCTCAGGAGTTTTGTATAAAAAAAAGTAGCTATGTATTTGAATGTACATTCTTTTTTCAGCCTGCGTTACGGAACGCTAAACATCGAAGAACTGCTGGCGATTGCCCGTCAAAACGGTGTGGAAGCCATGGCGCTTACCGACATCAACACTACAATGGGCATTCCGGAGTTTGTGAAAAAAGCTGCCGAAGCTGGCATAAAACCCGTTGCCGGGGTGGAAATCCGCAACGGCGATGAATTGCTGTGTATCGCTTTGGCAAAAAACAACGCCGGGTTTAAAGAACTAAACGATTACATCTCCTGGCACAACCTGAACAAAAAGGAATTCTCCATCAGCGGCTGGCCGTTTAGCGATGTGGCGGTGGTTTATCCGTTTGGACTGAAAAAGCCGCGTGAGCTGAAAGACTATGAATTTACCGGAATAAAACCCGGTCAGGTAAACCGGCTCCTTACTTCCGAATACCGCAATTTTCAGGACAAACTGCTCGTTTGGCAGCCGGTGACGTTTCGCAACCAGACGGGCTGGTTTCTGCACAAAAGCCTGCGGGCCATCGGACACAACACGCTCATCAGCAAACTGCAACCCGGACAGTTTGCAGGGCAGGACGAAACAATGATTCCGGTAGCACGACTGAAAAGTGCATTCGAACAGTATCCGTCCATTCTGAAAAACACCGAAAAATTATTGAATGAATGCACCATCGGTTTTGAGTTTTCGGCTATAAAAAACAAAAAAACATTCAGCCAGTCGGCTTACGACGATAAACTGCTGCTGGAAAAACTGGCCATGGACGGCATGGTTTACCGCTACGGCAGAAACAATCCGCTGGCACGGGAACGGGTGCAACACGAACTGCAAATCATCGATAAACTTGGTTTTTCGGCCTATTTTCTTATTGCCTGGGATATTATCCGTTACAGCATGTCGCGCGGTTTTTACCACGTGGGACGGGGAAGCGGCGCCAACAGCGTGGTGGCGTACTGTCTCCGGATTACCGACGTGGACCCCATCAAACTGAACCTTTATTTTGAGCGGTTCCTGAATCCCAAACGAAGCAGTCCGCCCGATTTCGACATCGACTACTCATGGCGCGACCGTGATGAGGTGCAGGACTACATTTTCAAACGGTACGGCAGGGAACACACTGCGCTGCTGGGCGCTACCTCCACGTTTAAAAACCGGTCAATTACGCGCGAACTGGGAAAGGTGTTCGGGCTGCCCAAAGAGGAGATTGACCTGCTGGTGAACGACCCCGGGAACGATTACAACAAAAACAATATCACCGCGCTCATTACCACGCTGAGCAGTCAGATGAAGGAGTTTCCCAACCTGCGTACCATCCACGCCGGGGGAATTCTTATTTCGGAAAAGCCCATTACCTGCTACACTGCGCTGGACCTGCCGCCCAAAGGTTTTCCCACCACACACTGGGACATGTACATTGCCGAGGATATGGGATTTGAAAAACTGGACATCCTCAGCCAGCGCGGCATCGGACATATTAAAGAGGCAGTGGAAATTATCAGCGAAAACCGCGGCGAAGAAGTGGATATTCACCGGGTAGATAAATTTTTTGAAGATGAAAAGGTAAAATACCAGCTCAAAACCGGCGAAACCAACGGCTGTTTTTACATTGAAAGTCCTGCCATGCGCGGGTTGCTGAAAAAGCTTTGTTGCGACGATTACATCACGCTGGTGGCGGCCAGTTCCATCATTCGGCCGGGCGTGGCCAAATCGGGCATGATGAAAGAGTACATCCGGCGGTTTCATAACCCGGATAAGTTTGAATACATCCACCCGGTGATGAAGGAACAACTGGCCGAAACCTACGGTGTGATGGTTTACCAGGAGGACGTGATTAAGGTGGCGCACCACTTTGCCGGGCTTGATTTGGCTGAAGCCGATGTGCTGCGCCGGGCCATGTCGGGAAAATACCGCTCGCTGAAAGAATTCAGTCGCATTGAGGAAAAGTATTTTGTCAATTGCACCGAAAAAGGATATCCGGAGCATATTGCAAAAGAAGTGTGGCGGCAGATTGAGTCGTTTGCCGGCTATTCCTTTTCCAAAGCGCACTCAGCATCGTATGCGGTGGAAAGTTTCCAGAGCCTCTACCTGAAAGCGCACTACCCGCTGGAGTTTCAGGTGGCGGTAATCAACAATTTCGGCGGGTTTTATTCCACCTGGGTTTATGTGAACGAAGCCCGGCGGAAAGGCGCTACCATTGAGCTGCCGTGTGTAAACAACAGCAACAATGCCACGCGCATAACCGGCACAACCATTTACCTGGGGTTTGTGCACGTGCAAAACCTGGAGCAAACCACCATCAACCTGATTGTGAGTGAACGAAACTGTCACGGGCCGTACCGCTCGCTGGCCGATTTTACGGAGCGGGTGCCGGTTTCCAAAGAACAACTGGTGCTGCTCATCCGGCTGGGAGCGTTTCGGTTTACCGGGAAGGAAAAATCGAATCTGCTGTGGGAAGCCCATTTTTTGCTGAAAAAACCGGCAAAAACCGCCACATCGTTTGCCCTGTTCCAGGCGCCGGCCAAAAATTTCAGTCTGCCTCAACTTCAGCATGAAAAACTGGAAGATGCTTATGACGAAATCGAACTGCTGGGTTTTCCGGTGAGTTTGAACATTTTCGACATGCTCCAGACCGGTTTCCGGGGCGAAATTCAGGCAAAAGATTTAATGCACCATTTGGGAAAAAAAGTACGTATGCTCGGGCGGTTGGTTACCATTAAATACGTGCACACGGTAAAAAAGGAAATCATGCATTTCGGGACATTCCTTGATTCCACCGGCGAATTCTTTGATACGGTGCATTTTCCGCAGTCGCTGAAAAACTACCCGTTCCGCGGCGACGGCATTTACCTGATACTTGGAAAAGTGGTGGAGGAATTCGGGTTTCCCTCGCTGGAAGTGGAAAAAATGGCGAAGCTGCCGTACCGGCCCAGTCCAAAGGCATGAGAGGAGTGCGACAAATTTTACATTAGCGTGTATTACAAGATTTTTTAATATTTCGGTGCGATGCACCTTATTTTCAAACGCCAATTACGATGCTACAAATATTTGGGTGCGCTGCACCATTAATCCTGAAATAATTATGTTACAATTATTTGATTGAAAGCAGCAGAGCTGCGGTAATATTTGTAGTAGTGATTTCTAAAGAAGGAGAAAGGTGCAGCGCACCGGCAATATTAGATTTTTAAAGAGATTGAAAACGGGTTAGGATGAGGTACAGAATTTACATTGAGCGATATGCCCAGAAGCAAATTCTGAAATTTTTCAAAACAATTTCCCCTGCCGCCCCAAAGGATCTTCCTTTCGGCGGTTGCGGCCCATTCCTTCCAGTTTCAGGTCTCTTTTTACTGTGCTTTCATATTGGGTTGTACTTGCATGATCAACCGGAATCAGCAGGTCGCGGCCTTTGTTTTTCGGGTCTTTTACACGGATGGAAACCGGATCGGCTTTAAAATCATCGCCCGGGTAAGGTTTCAGCAGGCCAAGCACTTCTTCCAGCGGAAGGGGGGAATCATCAAGCCATTTTCGTTCGTCTTTTTTCTCCAGGATAACCGGCGACCGGTGATGACCGATTTGTTTGGTAACATCGTTGGCGACAGTGGTGATAATGGAAAACGAATGCACTACTTCGCCGGTGGTGTTGTTTGCCCAGGTATCCCAGATTCCGGCAAAGGTGAAAACCTCCTGGTTCTTTTTGTGAATGTGAAACGGTTTGCTCAGCCGTTCTTTTTCCGGTCCTTCGAAATAACCATTGGCAATTACCAGGCACCTTCGGGACTTGATGGCGGTTCGGAATGCCGGCTTTTTTGAAATACCCAACTCTCCTGAATAATTCACATCATTTTCTTTGTTGAAATCACCTTCGGAACGTGCGTTAATCAGGTACATTGGTATTTTTGCCCAGTGGGGTGTCAGTCCAAACTGAAAAGCCTGCAATTCGTCGGGTTTGTCGTTGGTAATTACATACGCTAAATCGCCCGGCGCCATGTTAAAATTATCCTGAACAGTAATTTCAGAAGGTTTTTTTACACCAAACCTTTTCACAAACAACTCAATATCAATAATCTGAACAAAACGGCCACACATAATTCATCATTTATTTCACCAACAATAATCTGTAGTCTCAAAGTTAGACTTTCAGGATGAGTTAAAGTGATTTTTCCAAAAGTTTTTAACCTGAATAATATATCACGCAAAGACGCAGAGACGCAAAGGTCTGGAATGAAACAGTTTAATAATAGAAATGTATTTTGTAAAAGGAATTGTATTTTGTTCAAATATTTTATTTTCTTGGCGACTTAGCGGCTTTGCGAGATTTTCTATGAATAATACAAGTTAATATTTTTTTGAAATTCATTTTGAATACTACTTTTACTTTCAAATCTGAAAAACTTGTTTCGATGAAATCTAAACTGGCAATTATGATTCTCATGGCATCTCTTCCTGTTATCTTTTCAAACTGTACCGGATTAGGAAAAGACAGTATTTTCAATAATGAGCCGCGGCAGGAAATCCTTTTCGATTTCGACTGGAGATTTCACCGGGGAAATGCAGAAAATGCGCATTTAGCCGAATATGATGATTTGGCCTGGCGTACGTTGAATTTACCTCACGACTGGAGCATCGAAGACATTCCCGGAACAGATTCGCCGTTGATTTCTACTGCCGTTGGGGGAATAAATACCGGATATTACCTTGGCGGAACCAGTTGGTACCGCAAATCGTTTAAAGTTCCAAAAGAACTGGAAAATAAACGGTTCAGCATTCTGTTCGATGGCGTTTATATGAACACCGATGTCTGGCTGAACGGCATTCATTTGGGAAATCACCCTTACGGTTACACGGCATTTGAGTTTGATTTAACTGAGCTGATAAAATTTGGTGAAGAAAATGTGCTGGCGGTTCAGGTGAAAAATGAAGGGCGCAACAGCCGCTGGTATTCAGGATCGGGCATTTACCGGCATGTTTGGCTTCATGTTACTGAGCCTGTTCACATAAAAACCTGGGGTTTGGGAATAACTACACCGGAAATTTCTGCAGTAAATGCTACTGTAAAAATTACCACAGACATTATCAATCAGAGTAAAGCCGAACAAACCATTCAGGTAAGCGGAACTGTTTTTGATTCGGCAGGAAAGAAAGTTGCCGGATTTAACAGCGATGTTAAAATTGGAGCAGGTGCCGAATTTACAGATGTTCAGTCGGTACAGGTAAAATCTCCAAAATTATGGTCACCCGACTCACCTGAGTTATTCAAAACGGTAATCGAATTAAAAAACAAAAACGGCAAAACCATTGATAAAATTGAGGAACATTTTGGGGTTCGAACCATTGAATTCAGTGTTGAAAATGGGTTTTTGCTGAATGGAAACCCCGTTTTGCTTAAAGGCGCCTGTGTGCATCACGATAACGGGCCGCTGGGCGCTGTGGCTTATGACCGGGCTGAAGAGCGTCGTGTTGAACTGTTAAAAGCCAGTGGTTTTAATGCCATACGGTGTGCGCATAATCCGCCCTCGGTGGCCTTTCTCAATGCCTGCGACCGGCTGGGAATGTTGGTGATTGACGAGTCTTTTGACATGTGGCGGCGGCCAAAAAATCCGCAGGATTACAGTAATTATTTCAACGAATGGTGGAAAACAGACATTGAAGCAATGGTTTTTCGTGACCGAAATCACCCGTCAATTATTATGTGGAGCACGGGGAATGAAATTCCTGAGCGGGGAGAACCGGAAGGGGCAGAAACCTCAAAAATGCTTGCTGAATATGTAAGAAATATCGATCCTACACGACCGGTAACTGCCGCAGTAAACGGACTTAATCCCGATAAAGACCCTTATTTTGCCACGCTCGATATTTCAGGCTACAATTATTCATTTGGCGGCGACCACGGGAAAAAAAGTATTTTTGAGATTGACCATGAACGAGTACGTGATCGGATTATGTATTGCGCCGAATCTTATCCGTTGGAAGCTTTTGGCGCGTGGATGGATGTCTTAAACCATGCGTATGTTTTGGGCGATTTTGTGTGGACCGGATTCGATTATCTGGGCGAATCCAGTATTGGCTGGCGAGGCTATCCGCACGATGAAAGTTTTTATCCCTGGAACCATGCTTTTTGCGGCGACATTGACATTTGCGGATTTAAACGTCCGCAATCGTTTTACCGCGATGTGCTTTGGGAAGTGGGCGATCAGCTTTCCATATTTGTGAAACCGCCGGTTCCTTCATTCCCCGAAAAAGAAAACCGGGCAAGCTGGAGCAAATGGCACTGGCACGATCATGTGGCCGACTGGAACTGGGAAGGTTATGAAAACCAACCTATTGAAGTTCATATTTATTCCGGCCACGAAAATGTGGAGCTTTTTTTGAATGGCGAATCGCTGGGAACAAAAGAAACCAATGCTGACAATGAGTTTATTGCATTGTGGGAAGTGCCTTATCAACCTGGTGAGTTGAAGGCTGTTGCAACAAATGGCGAAATCGTAACAGCAGAACATATTTTGGCCACTGCCGGGAAACCGGTAAAAATCAATCTCTCTGCAGACCGAAAAAGAATTTCAGCCAACGGACATGATTTAAGTTATATCACTTATGAACTATTGGATGAAAACGGCATCCGAAATCCAAAAGCTGAGAATTTACTTCAGTTTGGAATGGAGGGGCCTGGTGAAATTATAGCTGTTGCAAATTCAAATCCCATGAGTACGGAAAGTTTCCGGCAACCGCAAAGAAAAGCCTGGCAAGGCAAGGGATTGGTTATTGTTAAATCACAAAAACAGGCCGGTAAAATTGTTCTGCGTGCAAAATCAGATGGAGTTGAACAAAATGAAATCAAAATCAGGTCAAACAGTAAAAACTGAAACAGGTTGTTTCAGGCTGGAAAGCAAATCGCTGAATGTAATTTGCGCCAAAACATTTTGCTGAACTGATTGTTCTTTTTGTACAACAAAAAAACGAAAGAAATGAACAAATTAATTCTAATTTTCAGCATGATAATTTTAACGGGAATTGCCTCTGCACAAAAATCATTTCACGATTTTACCGTGGAAGACATAGAAGGCAACACATTTGAACTCTCCAGTCTGAAAGGAAAAAAAGTTCTGGTAGTAAACACCGCTTCAAAGTGTGGTTTAACGCCACAATATGAACAGTTGCAAAAAGTTTATGAAACCTACGGCGGCGACGGTTTTATCATCATCGGATTTCCGGCAAACAATTTTATGAAACAGGAACCCGGCACAAATGAGGAAATCGCTACATTCTGCCAGAAAAATTTCGGCGTAACTTTTCCCATGATGTCGAAAATTTCGGTAAAAGGAAAAGACATACACCCGCTTTACAAATGGCTTACTTCCAAAGCAGAAAACGGAGTGATGGATTCGGAAGTTGGCTGGAATTTTCAAAAATACCTGATAGACGAAAACGGCAAGCTGGTTGATATGGTGGAACCCAAAGTGAAACCCGATGATGAAAAAATATTAAGTTGGGTTAAAAATGAATAACCAGATGATTTTGCTTTACGTAAAGAATTTATATTTTTGACGTAAAAATAAAAACAGATGGAAACAAAACTTACACTTCATTTTGATAAAGGTGTGATTGAAAGCGCCAAAGCGTTTGCTGCTGAAAACAACATCAGCCTCTCGCGGTTAACCGAATATCTTTACCGGCAGATTGCATCTGGCAATTACAAAACGCTTGAGGATTTCCCGGTGGCCGATTGGGTAAACCAGGTCGCAGAAGGAAAAGCGGTTTATAAAAAACGCACCCGAAAAAGCACCAAAGACGAATTCTTCAATCAGCAAAAATGAAGGTTTTTATCGATGCCAACGTTATTATTGCTACGCTGAACCGGGAATATCCGCTGTTTACATGGTCATCGCGGGTGATGAGTTTGCAGGGTAAAAACAACATCAGACTGTTTATATCGCCATTATGTCTTGCCATTGCTTTCTATTTTTCGAGTAAAAAGAGTGGTGAAATTTTGGCCAAAAAGAAAATTGAATTGCTTTGTCGGAATATTCATATCTCCAGTATGGACGAAAAAACGACAAACCAGGCCATTGCAAATCCGCAAGTGCATGATTTTGAAGATGGGCTGGAATACTACTCTGCGCTTCAGGAAAACTGTAATTTTATCGTTACCGAAAACCCAAAAGATTTTTATTTCAGTGAGATTGAAGTTATAAGCTGTGAGGAATTTTTAAAAAGATTGCGAAATGACAAATAATTCAGAAAAAATAGAATTAAACGAAGCCATAAAAAACCGCTGGAGCCCGAGGAAATATACAGACCATCCTGTGACGGATGAAATGATTTCACTTCTGTTTGAAGCTGCACGCTGGGCGCCATCAGCACGGAACGAACAGCCCTGGCGTTATTTTTTTGCAAAAAAGGATGACGAAAAGGCTTTTGAGCAGTTTTTTATCTGTCTGGATGAAGGAAACAGAAAATGGGCAAACAGCGCCCAGCTTTTGATGGTCTCAGTAATGAAAACACACTACGATTTTGAACACCGCCCCAACGGAAAAGCTTTGCACGATGTGGGTGCAGCTAATGTTTCTCTGGCCATCCAGGCTGCGGAAATGGGCCTGCAGGCGCACCAAATGGGCGGGTTCGATAAGGAAAAAGCCATTGAACTTTTACAGCTCGAAAAGGAAAACTATGAACCGGTGACCATGATTGCCGTTGGTTTTCCGGCAGATGAAAATTCATTTTCAGAAGACGACAAAAATCGTTTGGAACAGCATAACTCCAGAAAAAAACAAAAGGAATTTGTATTTGAATTTCAGAAGTAAAATTACACCGAAGGCATAGACTGGAAAGTAGAATTGCAGGGATATGACCTGGAATTAAAACGGATGCTGTTTTATAAAGAAAATAATATCGGAAATGAAGTAAAATTAAAATTATCAGAAAATATCTATTCAGATTTTTCCGAGGGGTATATTTTTGTTATTTTCACCAACAAACCAAAATGAAAAAAGTATGAAAGAAAAAAGTATTGAATTATTAAACAAAGCTGTTGCTGACGAGCTTACCGCTGTTCACCAGTATATGTATTTCCATTTTCACTGCGACGACCAGGGCTACGACCTGCTGGCCAATCTGTTTAAAAGAACAGCCATTGAAGAGATGGTGCATGTTGAAGATTTGTCCGAAAGGATTCTGTTCCTTGGCGGCGATGTTGAAATGGTAGTTTCGGACGACGTGAAAAAAATTCACGACGTGCGCGAGATGCTCGATTTAGCTATAAAAATGGAAGAATCGAGCGCCGATGATTACAACAAGTGGGCAAACGAATGTTCGCAACACAACGACTCGGCCTCGAAAAAACTGTTTGAAGCGCTGGTGGAAGACGAGGAGCGTCATTTCGACCAGTTTGACGATGAAATGACCAATCTGAAAAAATTTGGCGACAACTACCTTGCCCTTCAATCGATTGAAAGAAGCAAGCAACTTGGCGGCGGACGTGAATAACCTTATTCGCGTTTTTCCCTGATGCAACAGGAAAACCTTTTTAAACAATGGCAACCTTCAGCTCTGTTATGGGTTGGGGGTTGCCATTCTTTTTGGGTATTTACTCAAAAATCAGCTAATACCACTGACATATTTTCCCCGGATGAACCTGGGATAAATAGCTCGTTACGAATTACTTTCCCTTTACCGGCGCCTGATCAAAATACTTTTTGAACAACGAAAACCGTTGCGATTTGGACTGGGAACGTTTGTTCCGTACAAAACCAAAACGTAACGGTGAAAATTTTTCCAGATTTTGCAAATATTCTGTGGAATAGGATTGTGGATTAAGCCCAACCGACTCGATTACCATGGTTTCAATGCTGCGGTTCATCAGTCGCAACATGGTTTCCATTTCAATTCCTTCAAAACAGCGGAGTTCTTCCATAGCTTCCCGTCCGAAGTGGATGGTGCGGTTAACAAATGAACCCAAATCGGGAGTTCCGTCGAGGCAGGAGAAAAGGGTTTTGGTGCTGGCATCGGCATCTTCCTTCACATCCTGAATATCGTCGAGCAGTTGCAGGTAAATGCCATAGCCAAACAGAGCCTGTTCCTGTTCCGGGGTTAGCCGGCCTGCCACCAGGTAACCATCTGCCAGCACCGAAGCACCTCCTTTTTCAAAACAGATTTTACGCACTGTCGCCTCTTCCAGTCCGTTGCAGTTAATCAGATCCAGGCTGTGAGTCTGTCCCTGTTGGATGGCGTACAAACTTTCATAAACTTCCGGAAATTCGTCGCGCGCAAATTGGTCTTCAAACATACCAACCAGCCTGAACAGTTGCGATTCAATAAAAATTCGGGGTTTCACATTCTCTCCATGCAACCTCCGGTTAAACCTGCTGCTAAATGCCTGCTTTTCCTCATCCGAAATGGATAAATCGTCCAGCAGATTATCGCTGTACGGGTAAATCATGCTGTAGGCAAATACCGAAGGGGTAATTTCTACCGGAATGCCCATCATCAGCTGCAAACCGTTCATAATCCATACATTGCGCATACCCTGATAAATGTTTTCGGGCGACAATTCGGGGGCGAACATACGTGCTTTGTAGAAAAAATCTTTGGAAACGTTTTTAAAATCGTCGGATAGAATAATTTCAAGCTGGTCGGGTTCAAAATCGAATACATTTTCGAGAAAAGCACGAAATAACGGAAAAAATGACTGACCCGGGTCTGAATCTTTCAATACCTTAATGTTTTTTCTTGACTGACAGCCTTTTAGCTTCTCCTGAAATCTGTTGAAGTTAGCTTCCCGTGAAGATTGTTCTTCAACTGAATAGCTTTGGTCAAATTCGGGTAAACTGTCCGGACTTTTTTCCCACAATTTTTCAAAGTGGCTGATGTATGATTCAACAGCAAGCATAATCCTGTTTTTTTAATGAAGGTTAAAGCTAAACAAGAAAAGCTAATGATAGTAGTTTTTTAGATAACCTGCTGAATTCTGACGGTAAACAACCAATGATGGAGGAAAAATTCCAATAATCAAAAATAAAACTGCGAAAAACTTCAAAACACAATCCGAAAAACTTCAATTTTTTGGAAACGGATTTAGTTATTATTTGATCATTGCAATTTGGAATTTCTGTCACGCAATATTGGTGTAAACCGCCTGCATATCGTCGTCTTCATCAAGCTTGTCAAGCATTTTTTCAATATCCTCCAGCTGTTCCTCCGTAAACTCAACCGGGTCGTTGGGAAAACGTTTCAATACAGCTTTCTGCACATCAATTTTCAGATTTTCAAGTGCATGATTCAAATCGCCAAAGCTGGTATAATCGGCATAGGCATAAACCACCCCGTCATTTTCTTCAATCACTTCCAGTCCGGCATCGATGAGTTCCAGCTCGAGCTCTTCCAAATCCATTCCTTCCTTTTTTTCAAACTCGAAAACAGCTTTCCGCGAGAACATAAACTCCAGCGAACCGGTGGGGACCAAACCTCCGCCAACCTTGTTAAAATAGCTTTTCACGTTAGCAACGGTTCGGGTGGTATTGTCGGTTGCACATTCGATAAAAATCAAAACGCCGTGCGGTCCTTTTCCCTCGTAATTCACCTCTGTAAAGTCGGCGGCATCTTTCCCGCTGGCCCGCTTGATGGCCGCGTCGATGTTGGCTTTTGGCATGTTCTGTGCCTTGGCATTCAAAATAGCCGTGCGTAATGCGGCATTCAAATCGGGGTCGGGGCCACTAACTTTTGCTGCAATGGTTATCTTTTTTGCCAGTTTCGGAAATGTGCGCGACATTTTATCCCAACGCTTCTCTTTGGCCGCCCTGCGGTATTCAAATGCTCTTCCCATGACTTTAAATTTGTGATTAAAAAATTTCCGCGAAAATAGTTTTTGTAAACGAAAAACCGGTGAACGGGAATCAGGAAAATGAGTTCAGGATTTCATTTTTTTTGGTTTGCACACTTTTTCCTTTTTTTTCACCCTTGCCCCGCAGCGTTTACATTCGTATTTCGGATTTGCCTTGTCTTTAAATTCTTTCTTCTTGCATGCCGTTTTCGTCATTCTGTCTTCTAATATTGTTGCTCACGGTGAACAAGAACAACATTGACCGGGAAATTGTTCCGCAGCCAGGTCGCCAGTTTCTCGGCAGCGTAAACCGAACGGTGCTGTCCGCCGGTGCAACCAAAGTTAACTGAAAGGTGTGAAAATCCGCGTTCCAGGTAATTTTTCACCGATTGTTCAACCAATGCTTTTACCGGTTTCAGAAACAATTTCATTTCCGAATTTTGATCGATGAACTGTTGCACTTTCAAATCTCTGCCGGTGAGGCTTTTAAATTCGGCGTACCTGCCCGGATTGTTAAGCGCCCGGCAGTCGAATACAAAACCGCCGCCGTTTCCCGACGGGTCGGAAGGGATACCCTTTTTGTAGGAAAAACTGGTGATTCTGACCGTTAAATTGCTTTGTACCTGGCCAATTTCCTTAAGCATCTCCGATTGGGTGAGCAAATGCAGCACATTCATCAGTTCGGGTAGTTCCACCGGCAAATTAAGCTCCGGCAGCAGGTTTTGCAGGTTATGAATGGCATACGGAATACTTTTCAGAAAATGTTCCTTTTTCTCGTAAAACCCCCGGAAACCGTAAGCTCCCATTGCCTGCATAATGCGAATGAGCACAAATCCATTGAAATAAGAAGTGAATTCTTTTTCATTCACCCCAATGTAATTTTTCAGTTCCGAAAGGTAAACCTGAAAAAGATGTGTACGCACCTCCTGCGGAATGTCGGCTTTTCCGTCGTAAAGCAGCGAAGCCAGGTCGTATTGCAGGGCGCCGCGCCGTCCTCCCTGGTAGTCGATAAAATAAACTTTGCCATCTTTCAGCATCACGTTGCGCGACTGAAAATCGCGATACAGAAAAAAGTCGGATGGCGCTGACAGCAAATAATCGCTGAAAGCCTGAAAATCGTCTTCCAGCGCCTGCTCGTCGAACGGAATTTTGGCCAGTTTCAAAAAATAATACTTAAAGTAGTTCAGGTCCCACATCATACTCTGCTTGTCGAACGCTTCGCGCGGATAGCATACAGAATAATCCATATCCTTGCCTGCTGCAATCTGAATTTTGGGAAGCACCTTCAGTACTTTCCGGTATTCGGCCACTATGGTTTCAGAAAAACCTTCCGATTCACGTATTTCGGAAAGAAAATCGAATAATGTAACATTGCCCAAATCTTCCAGCAGGTATTTTTTCAGATCGAAACTGACGGCAAAAATTTCGGGAACCGGCAGCCCTTTCTTTCTGAAATGGTTTGTAAACGACAGAAATGCCGTATTTTCCTTTACATCGGTATTAAACGCTCCAATTACCGAACGGCTGCTGTTTTTGAGCCGGCAATATTCGCGGTACGAACCCGATGGCGGCAACATGGTAAGCGATTCCACCTTTTCCTGGAAATGGTGCTCAAACAGCTCGATTATCTCATTCTTAACTTCGTTTTTCAAAACTATGATTGTTGAAAGATTAAACGTATTTTTATGCTTTATTCTGTTTCCTATGGTTAAAACAAAAATCAAAAGTATTTATTTTTTGAGGATACTGCGAATTTTTTTCGTGTTGTGGGGCATCTTCTGTCTGGCAATGTTGGTTCTGGCCTTTACTACCCTGCCCTTTTGGGGAATTCACTGGCTGGGCACCAGCAAAGCCGGACTGAAGTGGGAACCCGAAACGATTATTTTGATGGGCGGCAGCGGAATGCCCAGCGAAAGCAATCTGATGCGCGGCTGGTTTGCCGGGAAAGCAGCCCGTAGTTTTCCGAACGCAAACATCGTAATTGCCATGCCCGGCGATATCAGCGATAGCCTGAGCACCCCGCAACTCATGAAAAAAGAATTGATTTTGCGGGGTATCGATCCCTTTCTGATTCTTTTTGAAAACGAAGGGACCAACACCCGCTCGCAGGCGCTGAATTGCGAAAAAATGATCGACAATTCAACATCCGTTTTGCTGATTACTTCACCCGACCACACCCGTCGTGCGGTACTTTGCTTCCAAAAAGCCGGTTTTGAAAAAGTGAACGCCCTGCCTGCCTTCGAAAACGCCACCGAAGCCGACCTCACATTTAACGACGACGAGCTGGGAGGCAGAAAAACCATTGCACCCGATGTGGGAAAAAGCATTCAGGTACGCTACCAGGTTTGGAACCATTTGAAATATGAAATTACATTTGCCCGTGAAATGCTGGCCCTGGCATACTACAAACTAAGGGGCTGGATTTGAGCCAAAAAAAACCGGCTGATACTTCAACCGGTTTTTATTCTGAAAATGAATTCTTTTACATCATCTCTTTCATTGCCTTGTAAGCTTTGTCGCCATAAACAACTGACGGTCCGCCACCCATAACTATTGCAACTCCAATGGTTTCGACTATTTCTTCCTGGGTTGCCCCGGTTTCGAGAGCTGCTTTTACGTGGCAGGCAATGCAACCTTCACAACGAATGGTAATAGCAATGCCAAGCGCAATCAATTCTTTTTGTTTTGCCGTTAAAGCCTTGTCTTCTGCCGTGGCATGATGCATGGTGCCAAAACCTTTGGCTATTTCCGGATTTTCTTTTGAAAGTGTTCCAATAAAATCAAACACATTTTTTGCCTGTTCTGAATATGTACTCATAATTTCTCTTTTTTATTTCACAATTGATTTTAACTATCGTTCAAATATAGTCAATATAAATAACTAATCAACTGACAATAATCATCAATAAAAATGCTTAAAAACAGAATAAAATACACAATTTTCCAACACCTTTTATAATTGGTTGTGACTAATTCTACTTTGACAGATTATATGAGAAGCCGATTTTTCTTATTTTTTACCCCGGCCCCAAGGGGAGAAATAAGAAAAATCTATTTGGTTCCCCTTGGGGTTTAGGATAAAACGAATAGATTTTTCGATGATAGTGTAAAGTGTCAAAGTAGAACTAAAACATTTATAATTTTGAAACGGAAAAATATACAGGAATGGAACAAATACTGAAAGATAGCTGGAACCTTAAAAATACTGAATTAAAAAAAATTGAAGGCTACAACAATGCCAATTACAAGGTTGAAAATGCTGGGAAAAAATATATCCTTAAAGTTTATGTCAACGAAAAACAGGCCTTCGGTTGGGCGGACGCAGAAAATAAAATTCTGCTGGGGCTAAATAAAGAAACAGCAAACCGCTTCCCGTTGCCTCAGAAAACAGGAAACGGCCAAACCTATGTTTCTGATGCAGAAAACCAGAACATTTTCAGGCTGCTCTCCTGGCTCGAAGGTAATTTTTTATATGAGGTACTGCACACACCGAAACTTTTCAAATCGTTTGGGAAATTTCTGGCTGAATTGGATTCGTTACTTCAAGACTACCGCGATTACGTGATTGAATCCCGCCATTCCGAATGGGATTTGCAACATTTCATTCAGGTAGTTTCAGAAAAGATGTACTGCATCTCAAATCCTTCCGACCGAAAACTGGTTCACTATTTTTTGCTGCAATACCGCGAAAACGTTGCACCGGAACTTCATAAACTGCGAAAGTCCATCATTCACAGCGATGCCAACGACCGGAATGTGCTGGTGCAAAACGGAGTGGTTTCCGGGATGATTGATTTTGGAGATATGTGCTTTTCACAGCTTGTTAACGAACCGGCTATCGGCATCACATACGCAGTTATGGGAAAAGATACCCCGGTGGAATGGGCCTGTCACATCCTTTCAGGCTATCATAAAAAACTGCCTTTGGAACAGCGCGAAATTGAAATGCTTTACTGGCTTGTCGCTGCCCGGCTTTGCATGAGCGTTTGCCATTCGGCATACGAAAAACTCCGGCAACCGGAAAATGACTACATCACCATCAGTGAAAAACCGGCATGGGAACTGCTTCGAAAATGGGTGACAATCAATCCGGTTCATGCCACCAATTCCTTTAAAAAAGCAGCCGGATTTGAAACATCTACTGTAAAACCTGTTGATGAACTAAAAAAAGAACGCTTTAAAACAGTCAGTTCCACTTTTTCCATCAGCTATAAAAATCCCGTTTATATGGAACAGGCAGCGTTTCAGTACATGTTCGACAAATACGGTAACAGCTATATAGATGCCTACAATAACATTCCGCATGTGGGTCACTCGCACCCGCGGGTAGTGGAAGCCGGGCAAAAGCAGATGGCACGACTCAACACCAATACACGGTATCTTTACGACCAGTTAAACGAATATACAGCTCATCTTCTGAACTACTTTCCCAAACCGCTTTCCAAAGTTTTTCTGGTAAATTCGGGAAGTGCAGCTACTGACCTTGCTATCCGGCTGGCCCGGAGTTTCACCGGAAAATCGAAAATTGCCATTGTGGAACATGGTTATCACGGCAACACACAAACCGGAATTGAAATCAGCCATTACAAGTTCAGCGGAAAAGGCGGAAGAGGGGTTTCTGAAAATGTGGTTTGCCTGCCTGTTCCCGACGCCTTTCGTGGCGAATTCAGGGTTGAAAATGCCGGAGTGTTCTACGCAAACCAGGCCATTCAGCAACTTAAAATTTCGGAAAACCAGATGGCCGCATTTATTGCCGAACCCATTGTGGGTTGCGGAGGTCAGCTTCCGCTGGCAAAAGGCTATTTAAAAAAATTGTATGCCGAAATCAGAAAGCACGGCGGCGTTTGCATTTCCGACGAAGTGCAAACCGGCTTTGGCCGGCTGGGCCATTTCTTCTGGGGATTTGAAATGCACGGAGTAGTTCCCGATATTGTTGTTCTGGGCAAACCCATGGGAAACGGGCACCCGATGGGCGCTGTTGTTACTACTGACGAAATTGCTGAAGCGTTCGACAACGGCATGGAGTTTTTCAGCTCATTTGGCGGAAACCCGGTTTCGTGTGCCATCGGAAACGCAGTATTAAATGTTCTGGAAGAAGAACAACTGCAAGCACATGCTAAAACCGTTGGCGATTTCTATTTGCAGGAACTGGTCAGACTTCAGCAAAAATTTGAATGTATTGGAGACGTACGCGGGTCGGGGCTGTTTATCGGTTTTGAATTTGTAAAAGACCGCATTTCCCTTGATCCGGACACAAAGCTGGCCCAACACCTGAAAAACGAGTTGCGAAACAGACACATCCTCGTAAGTACCGACGGACCGTTCGACAATGTTATTAAATCGAAACCGCCCCTGTGTTTCACAACAGATAATGTGGACGAGGTGATACATGCAGTGGAAAAAGTTACCGAAAGTTACCTGAAACGGCTTTAACCATGCTCAAAATTTTCACCGTTCTGATTAAAGACTTTTTTGCCTGAAAAAAGAAATGTTTACCTTTACCGAAATTAAAATGGAAAGCAATGAACCGACTTTTTGTTAAAAAAATTACCCCCGGAAAAACAGTTTCTCTGGATGAAGCAGAAAATATGCTTGAAAAACAAACCGTAACCAACTATATTCAGGTTTTAAACTGGAAAGAATACGACTATCTGCCAAAAGTAAATTTCCGAATCGGGCATACCGGAAAAGAAATTTGGCTGAAATATTATGTCGCTGAAAATCATTTGCGGGCCAGAGAAACCCGCACCAACGGAGAAGTTTATAAAGACAGCTGCGTAGAGTTTTTTGTTTCGCCCGATGGCATAAGCTATTACAATTTTGAGTTCAACTGTATTGGAACCATTCATTTAGCTTACGGGACCGGCAGAAATAACCGGAAATTTGTGGACCCTGAAACCGTTGAAAAAATTGAAATTAAATCGTCGCTGGGAGGAGAGCCATTTAATGATAAGTCGGGTAATTTTGAATGGGAAATGATGATTCGTATTCCTCTTGAAGCTTTTTCCTACAGTGACCTTAAAACGTTTAAAGGCCTGAAGGCCACGGCCAATTTTTACAAATGCGGCGACGAAACAGCTGTTCCGCACTACGTTACCTGGAATCCGGTAAAAACAGAAAATCCTGATTACCACCGTCCTGAATTTTTCGGAAAAGCTGAATTTGAATAAAACCATTTCTATCCTCCAGTTTTTATGGTAAAGACAGACTTTATGACACTTCTTGAATGTATGAAATCGAAAAGCCGGTTTGCCTTGAGTTTTGTTTTTCTGTTGGCAGCGGCCTGCTCTGGCCTGCAACCTGAAATTGTTACTGTCAACGGACGAATTCCAGCACCATCCATCGGCAAAACACTGCATCACGAGCATCTGCTGGTTGACTTTATTGGCGCCGACAGTACAGGTTACCACCGCTGGAACAAAGACAGCGTTGCAGAAGTAGTTCTCCCATACCTTGAGGAAATTAAAAAACGCGGCTTCAACACGCTGGTTGAATGTACTCCTGCCTGGCTGGGGCGCGATCCTGAGTTGCTGAGAATGCTTTCAGAAAAATCAGGAGTTCAACTCATTACCAACACTGGCTATTACAGTGCGGTTGACGGAAAATACTTACCACGACATGCGTTTGAAGAAACGGCCCAGGAGCTGGCTCAAAGATGGATTGACGAAGCACAAAACGGAATAGAAGGA
The DNA here is from genome assembly GCA_964559175.1 of uncultured Mariniphaga sp. Classification (GTDB taxonomy): domain Bacteria; phylum Bacteroidota; class Bacteroidia; order Bacteroidales; family Prolixibacteraceae; genus Mariniphaga. The sequence continues at coordinate 29,132 of CAZLGT010000047.1, forward strand.
ACCGGGGTATTTCCGGGATTCATTAAAATTGCTGTCGATGGAAAACCACTGGAAGACATTAACCGGAAAATTGTGGAGGCAGCGTGTATCACACATAAGGCTACCGGTCTGACCATTATGTCGCATACCGGCCCTGCCCTGCCCGCTTTTCAGCAACTGGAAATACTCGAAAAACACCAAATTCACCCTTCGGCATTCATCTGGACACATGCCCAGAATGAACCGGACTTTGAAAAACACATAGAGGCCGCAAAAAAAGGAGCGTGGGTAGCTTTCGATTATTTTGTGCCCGATGAGATAGAAAGATATACAGAATTCGCGGTGCTTATGAAAAAACACGGTCTGCTGCACAAAGTACTCTTTTCTCACGATGCAGGCTGGTACAGCCCCGGCGAATCAACCGGCGGCACATTCAGGGGTTTCACAGAAATTGACCAGTTCCTGATACCTGCCTTGTCGGAAATTGGATTGAGTCAGCACGATATTCATCAGCTCTTTGTTGCTAATCCTGCAAACGCCTTTCAGGTACGCACCAGACTCCGGCGCTGAACCTGCAAAAACAACCCCATTCAGAAAACAGGAAACTGAATTTTTCTGATATTTTACAAAATATTGCCGAACCAGAAACCTACATTTTTCGTATATTGCGGCGAGAGACAAGAAAATTCTAAGTCAACGAAATGCGTTACAGATCAAACAATATACTCGCACTGATTCCACCTACGAAGGAAGGAAAGTTGTTATTGAACCAGTCACTGTTTTTTCAGCAGTCACTTGGAATGCGGATATTTGTTTATCACATCATCGATAAGCCTTCCCTTTTCGAACAGATTTTTCATGCCAAACGGGCCAACCATATGAAATCGGATGAATTGATGAAACTTCGCAGGTTCATCGAAGAATCGATACCGGAAAAATCGCTGAGCCAGTTTACTTACAGAATTAAAACGGGAGACCCGCTCTCAATTTTGCAGCGGCAGTCAAAAAAGGGAGGGTACGAATTCATCCTTATCGATAAAAGCGAAGAGGGAAGTACCCTTGATCCGGACGATACCGATAAACTCATCAGTCGCACGTTTTGCCCGGTTATGACAGTCAACCGCAATTACCGTGTGGATGACATAAAACGGATTGTCATTCCGCTGGATATTTCACAAACAACCAAAAAGAAGTTGCTGTGGGCAACCTTTTTCGCGAAAAAATTTGGCGCTCAGGTTACCATTGTGTCTGCCCTAACCATGAACATCGATGTTAAGAAAAGTCTTGCCTGGCGTAATGCCGAAAAACTGAAACACATGCTTTCACAGCGCGGTGTAAAATGCGATGTAGAAATTTTAAAAGCCAAAGGACAGGAAAAACACAATCTGGTTTTGGATTACATTGCGCGAGAAAAACCTGAATTGGTCATCATTCGTACCCATCAGGAATCGAGGCTTACCGGAACCCACATCGGTAAATTTGTTTCGGAGATAGTGCATGGCTGCCAAATGCCGGTATTTACAGTAAACCGGTTTATCAACCCCATACCGGTTGATTTTGAGGTGTAACAACGGTTAAAATCCTTTTTGTTTCATCAGCCTGTTCAGTTCAGTCCATTTTTTCCCTTTACTGAAAGCAGCAGCTTCCTCAGGAGCCATATTTTCAATTAAAACCTGATAAATCCCCAGGCGTTTTATGCGCTTTTTCAAAACTGCATTTTCTTTGTTTTCTTCGGCTATCATACCGGCATACAACACGTTAAACCAGATTTCCATTTCAAGTGTATCCTTTCCATAATGGCGGCTTAAAACAGAAATCAGTTCAAGCACATTTTTGTCAACCTCCGGTCCGGTGCGGTTATAAATGGCCACAAAGTCATCGTAAATCACTCGGGTTTTGTGCTTTTTTGCCAGTGTTTTTAACCGCGAAAAATACTGAATGTCAGTAGGTGCAAACCGTTCGCCGTTAGCACGCGTAACATAAACGCACCAGTTATCGAAACTGCCTTTGTCGAATTCTATGAACCCGCCGTGGCTAAATTGGTTGATTTTTCGGACCATGATTCAGGATTTTTAAAAATCACAATTTCTTTTTGCGGATGGTTTTCAGCCGATAAACCCCTTTTCGGTATTTGCTGGTCTTTGGGTTTTTAACCCGTGTAAATTCACCGTTCTTCCTGCCGGAATCGTAAAGCAACATCTGGTTAATTCTGCTTTTTATGGTTTCGTAGGAAAAATCCTGTTCATCCGAAAACAGGGTTCTGTTTTGGTTAATCACATGCCGGGCAATGTGCTTTACATGCAAGCCCTCCCTCCGAATTTTCTTTTCCGATAATATTTCTCTAACAGACTCACGAAGTACCATGCTGGTCGTTTTTGGCTGGTGGTAAAAATAGGAATTTTATCGGTTTTCAAAAAAGCAGTGCAAATGTCGGGACAAAAAAAAAGGATTAAGCCGGTTTTAAACAACTTAACCCTTTCAATTGTGGGGAGAGCAGGATTCGAACCTACGAAGGCTTTGCCAACAGATTTACAGTCTGCCCCGTTTGACCGCTTCGGTATCTCCCCATTTATTTTATAAGAACTTCCTTTTAAATACCCCCGCTTTGCCAACAGATTTATCCCGATAGTTATCGGGACCCCGTTTGACCGCTTCGGTATCTCCCC
>CAZLGT010000047.1:31876-46523 GCA_964559175.1 uncultured Mariniphaga sp.
ACAGATTTATCCCGATAGTTATCGGGACCCCGTTTGACCGCTTCGGTATCTCCCCATTTATTTTATAAGAACTTCCTTTTAAATACCCCCGCTTTGCCAACAGATTTATCCCGATAGTTATCGGGACCCCGTTTGACCGCTTCGGTATCTCCCCTGATTCTATTTGAGCCGAATCTCAGATTCGAACTGAGGACCCCGAGATTACAAATCACGTGCTCTGACCAACTGAGCTAATTCGGCTTTTATTTAATATTTCAAATCTACTCTGCCTTTTAGTCTCTGACTGAGGACCTCCAATCCGCTAAACGGCGGAACGTGCTCTGACCTCCCGATAGCAATCGGGATGAGCTAATTCGGCTTTTATTCAGTATTTTCAGAACGTTTGCTTTTGTAAAACAGCGGCGCAAAGAAAAGAATTAATTTTTAATTCTGCAAAACTTTTTTCAACCTTTCGCCACCTTTTTTTTCTTAAAAAAAAAGTGGGTAAGCTACCTGTGTCGCACCGCTACAACCGCCTACCCTTGCTGCCTTCCGACCCTGGGGGAATTCAGCAGGAGCTGGTCGCACAGGACTTACCCGGTGCAAAAGTAGAAAAAATTAAGTTCCCGGCAAATTTCCGATCAAATAAACCTATATTTGCATGAAACTTTACCATTTAAAAACAAACAGTTATGGAAGAAAAATCTGTATCTCTCTGGAAATCATCAGTTACTTACGGTCTTTACCTTGGTATTGCCCTCATTCTTGTTTCGGTTGCCTATTATGCAACCGGGAATACCTTTTCAAAATCGGCCCAATGGGTTACATATGGTGTAATGATTGCCGGAGTTATTATTGCGCAGTTGAACTACCGCACATCACTGGGTGGGGAAATGAGCTACGGACAAGCTCTCGGCCTGGGTGTACTTACCATGGTTTTTGCATCCATTCTTACGGGTTTTTTCACTTACCTGCTGTATGCTGTTATCGACCCGTCGTTACAGGAACAGTTGAGGCTCCAAATGGAAGAGCAACTGGTTCGCCAGGGTAATGTTCCCGAGGAACAAATCGACATGGCTGTGGAAATGGCCACAAAATTTCAGAAACCAGCCATCATGTTTATTATGAATATTTTTGGAGGAGCGTTTATCGGATTGATTATATCCCTTATCACTTCCATTTTCACAAAAAAGGCACCTAAAGAAGATTTTTAGGATAACCGGAATAAATTAACTTGAATGGATATTTCCGTAGTTGTACCTCTTTTTAATGAAGAAGAGTCGTTGCCCGAACTGGCTGCCTGGATAAAAAAAGTAATGAATGCGAATGATTTTTCCTATGAAATCATTATGGTGGACGACGGCAGCAAAGACAATTCGTGGCAGGTGGTAGAAGCTCTTCAAAAAGAAAATCCCAACATCAGGGGAATAAAATTCAGGCGCAACTACGGAAAATCTGCTGCCCTTTACTGCGGGTTCGATGTGGTACAGGGCGATGTGGTGATTACCATGGATGCCGACTTGCAGGACAGCCCCGATGAAATTCCGGAGCTCTACCGGATGGTAAAAGAAGATGGTTACGACCTGGTATCGGGCTGGAAAAAGAAACGCCACGACCCGGTACTTACCAAAAACCTTCCCAGCAAATTTTACAACTGGACGGTGCGCAGAATGACCGGAATAAAACTGCACGACATGAACTGCGGGCTGAAAGCGTATCGGAAAAACGTGGTAAAAAGCATTGAAGTTTATGGAGAAATGCACCGCTACATTCCTGTGCTGGCCAAATGGGCCGGCTACAACAACATTGGAGAAAAAGTGGTGGTGCACAGCGAACGCAAATACGGCATAACCAAATTTGGCATGGAGCGATTTGTTCGCGGCCCGCTCGATTTGCTTTCGGTAATGTTCATTTCGCGGTTTGTAAAGCGCCCCATGCACTTTTTCGGCATTCTGGGAATTTTAATGATCCTTATCGGACTGGCAGCAGCCATTTACCTGGGAGTTGAAAAAATCATTCAACTTCAGCATGGCATTGTCGGAAACCTGATTACCAACAGCCCCTATTTTTATATAGCGCTTACCGCAATGATCATCGGTGCGCAATTTTTTCTGGGCGGCTTTCTGGGGGAGCTGGTTTCACGCAGCTCGTCCGACCGCAACAAATATCAGATTGACAAAACCACATTCGATTGATTTCATTCATCCGACGGCTAATTCATCTGGTGTCCGCCAGTTGGCGGATCACCTGATGAACAAAATGTTAAAAAAGTTAGAAATCAAATCTCTCGTCTGCCGATATATCTTTAACCGCTAATTTATACTCCGAAATCAGATTCTCCATGATGGTTTTTACCGGAAGTATTTCATGAATTGCTGCCGAAACCTGGCCAATTTCCAGCTCGCCGTTTTCCAGGTCACCCTCAAAAATACCTTTTTTGGCCCGGCCTTTTCCCAACAATTCCCTTAACTCTTCGGCGGATGCACCGCGTTTTTCAGCTTCGTCAACCAGCTCAAAAAAAGTATTCTTTACCAACCTTACCGGGGCCAGCTTCTTCAATGCCAGCCGGGTTTCTCCTTCGCCCATTTGTGTAACAAGACTTTTGAAATGCAGATGAGCCGACGATTCTTCTGAAACGGCAAACCGCGAACCGATTTGAACCCCGTCGGCGCCCAAAACCATGGCCGACAGGATGGCTTGTCCTGAAGCAATACCACCTGCCGCCAGCAATGGCAAACCGGTTGCTTTTCGAACCGAAGGAATCAGCGCCAGCGTGGTTGTTTCCTCGCGACCATTATGACCGCCGGCCTCGAAACCTTCGGCAACAATGGCATCCACTCCGGCAGATTCACTTTTTTCGGCAAAAACCGAACTGGATACCACATGAACAACAGTAATTCCTTTGTCCTTCAACCAACCGGTCCATTTTTTAGGATTGCCGGCCGAAGTAAATACGACTTTAACGCCCATTCTGACAATGATATTCATAATTCTCTCCGTTTCGGGATAAAGTAACGGGACATTTACCCCAAAGGGCTTGTTGGTAGCCGCCTTTGTATTTCTGATATGCTCTTCGAGGATTTCGGGATGCATGGAACCCGCACCGATGAGTCCAAGTCCGCCGCAGTTACTTACTGCCGAAGCCAGCCGCCAGCCCGAGCACCAAACCATTCCGCCCTGAACAACAGGATATTGGATGCCAAATAATTTACAAATTTTGTTCATGATGATTTCTCTTAAATATTACCAATGGGGGGAAATAATACCTGTTAGCGACGGGGATTGTTCAGATGTTCTTCCAGTTGTTCAATCAGCACTTCGCGCGAAATCCGCCGCTTAATTTCACCATCAACGGCAAAAGAGACCGATCCCCGCTCTTCGGAAACGATAATTGTAACGGCATCGGTATTTTCGGTTATACCAATGGCTGCCCGGTGACGCAGGCCAAGTGTTTTGTCAATATCGCGTTGGGTGAGAGGTAAAATGCAACCGGCTGCAACAATAATATTGTTTTTGATAATTACGGCACCATCGTGTAGGGGCGTATTTTTAAAAAAAATGGTGCGCAAAAGCGAAGAGGAGATTTGGGCATTCAGCGGTTCTCCGGTATTTATCTGTTCGTTCAGTTCCGAGGTTCGGGCAATAACAATCAACGCTCCGGTTTTTGATTTTGACAGAGAAAAGCAGGCATCAGCAAGAATTTCCACCTGATCGTTACTCACCTGTTTCCCTTTGTGCATGCCAAAAAGTTTGTCGAGCGAGAGCACACGGTTCACGTTGTAGTTTGTGCCGATAAACACCAGGAATTTTCTGATTTCGGGATGAAAAACAATGATCAGCGCCAACACACCAACCCCGATAAACTGCCCCATTATGGTTCCCAGAAGCTGCATATTCAGCGCCTTCACTACCAGCCACAGCAGGTACAGCGAAAACAGACCGATAACAATGTTAAAGGCAACCGTTCCTTTAATGAGCCTGTACAACTGATACAGCAACAGCGCCACAAGCAAAATATCGAGGATATCGAGAAAACGTATGGTTATAAATACCGGCATCAGATTACAGTTGATTTAAGCGCTTTTACCAGTTCAATCGCTTCTACGGCCTCTTTCACATCGTGTACCCGCAAAATATCGGCGCCGCCGAGCAGCGCCATTGTATTAAGCGCGGTTGTCCCGTTCAGTGCTTCTTCAGGCTTAATGCCAAGCCATTTCCAAATCATTGATTTACGGCTGAGGCCGACCATTACAGGAAGTTGAAACACCTTGAACGAATCGAGGCGGTTGAGCAAGTCGTAGTTATGGTTAATCTCTTTCCCAAAACCGAAACCGGGATCGATAATAACATCTTTCACACCAAATTTGGTAAGGCGTTTAACGCCTTCGCTCATCCACGTGGAAACATCTTTTACAACATCGTCGTAGTGCGGATTTTCCTGCATATTCTGCGGAGTTCCCTGAATGTGGGTAAGTACATAAGGCACGTTCATTTTCCCAATGGTTTCAAACATTTTCGAGTCGAGCGAACCTCCGGAAATATCGTTAACCACAATGGGGCCAATTTCATCTATTACCCGCACAGCTACCCACGAACGAAAAGTATCGATAGACAACGGAATTTCGGGAAAATTTTTACGAATGGCATGAACAGCAGGAAGCAATCGTTCCAGTTCCGTTTTTGTGGAAACCAATGCAGCGCCGGGTTTGGTGGATACTCCGCCCACATCAAGAAAGGCAACGCCTTCTTTTACCATTTTTTCAACGGCCGAAAGCAACACCTTCTCGTCAGTAAGTTTACCCCCATCGTAAAATGAATCGGGTGTAACATTAATAACTCCCATTACCACCGGTTCGGAAAAATCAATCAATTTTCCATCAAGGTTGATGGAGTTTTTCCTTTTGAGGAACTTACCCGCCGACTGGGTAATCAACATAAGCAAAATGTTTTATGGTTATACAATTCAGTTTTACAAATGTATAATAAAACCCTTCAAGTTCCTCAAATTTTTCTATTTTTATCCCTCTTTTAAAAAACAGGTATGAAAAACACAAACCAGCAATATGATGATGTGATAGCGACCTGCCGCACCGTTTTCAGCGATAAAATGAAAGATTACGGTACCGCCTGGCGAATTTTACGACCTGTATCGATTACCGATCAGATTTACATTAAAGCCCGCCGAATAAGAAGCATTGAGGAGAAGGGCGTTTCAAAAGTACAGGAAGGAATCCGGCCCGAATTTATTGGTATTATTAATTATGCCATCATGGGACTGATTCAACTGGAGCTGGGGCCCTCGGAGGCTGAGCTGGATAAAAACAAAACGCTGGAACTTTACGACAAATGGTTTCAGAAAGCAAAATCGCTGATGCTGAACAAAAATCACGATTACGACGAAGCCTGGCGAAAAATGAGGATTAGCTCTTATACCGATTTAATTCTGATGAAACTGAAACGGACCAAACAAATTGAAGACAATCAGGGACAAACGACCGTATCGGAAGGGATTGATGCCAACTATCTCGATATAATAAATTATGCCGTGTTTGCCCTTATAAAAATTGATTTTAAGGAATAAACTGTTAAAAATTAAATGATGAAATTCATAAAACACTTCTCCCGCATAGTTGTGGGATTGACATTTATTTTTTCCGGATTTGTTAAAGGCATCGACCCGTGGGGTTCGGCATTTAAATTCTCGGATTATTTTATTGCTATGAACCTTGACTGGTTGCTGTGGGCTACTTTTCCGCTTGGGGTCTTACTGGCTTTTGCCGAATTTGCCATCGGGGTAGGATTGCTTTTTAATACCTTTCACCGCCTGGCTTCATGGCTGGCCATGCTGTTCATGGTTTTCTTTACGGGTCTCACCCTGTGGATTGCCATCGAAAATCCGGTTACCGACTGCGGCTGTTTTGGCGATGCCCTTGTTATTTCAAACTGGGAAACTTTCTATAAAAACCTGGTTCTTATTGCATTAACCTTTATTGTTTTTTACCACAGGAACAACATGAAAGGCCTGCCCGGTAAAAAGGCAGGATACGCGCTTTCCCTTCTTTCTGTTCTTGTGTATGCAGGCATTGCAATTCATTCATACAATCATTTGCCCATCTTCGATTTCAGACCATATAAAGTTGGGGTGAATATTCCCGGGGCGATGTCGATACCACCCGATGCGCAGCAGGATATTTATGAAAACATATTCTACTACAAAAACAAAAACACAGGCGAAGTAGAACGATTTACAGAGGAAAATTATCCCTGGCAGGATACCCTGAATTACGAGTTTCACGACATGGAATCGATGTTGATACAAAAAGGCTATGAGCCGCCCATTCACGATTTTACTATCGAAACTCCCGAGGGTGACAACATCATCGACTTTTTCATATACGACGACAACTATGTGTTTATGGCAGTGGCGTACGATTTAAGAAAATCGAACAGAAAATCTCAGGAAAAAATCAACACACTGGCAACCTGGGCGATAGATCAGGGCTTTTCATTCATTGGCCTTACATCTTCCCTACCCGATGAATATCAGTCATTTACCGAAGAACATGGCATTCCTTACGAATTCTTCAACTGCGATGAAATTACTTTGAAAACCATAGTCAGGGCCAACCCGGGTTTAGTGGTACTGAACAACGGTACCATTGTGGCCAAATACCATTACAACGACAGTCCCACACCCGAAGAATTTGAAGAGGAATTCATCAATAAATAGTTAATTGCAAACAACTTAAAAAAATGGTTCTCGTTTAACCGGAAGAAGCTTTTAAATTTGTAAAAAATAATTTTATTCATAAAAAATATAAATACAAGAAAAATGAGAAAGAAAATAGTAGCAGGAAACTGGAAATGCAACACCAATTTACAGGAAGGAATTAAACTGGCCAAAGCGGTTGATGCGCTGGTAGCCAAAGAAGCAGCCGACGATGTGGTTGTTGTGCTGGGCGTGCCGTTTACGCACCTCACCAAAGTGGTTGAGTCGGTAAATAGCGACCGCATTGGCGTATCTGCACAAAACTGTGCAGCCGAAGCCAATGGCGCTTTTACCGGCGAAGTTTCTGCCGAAATGGTAAAGTCAACCGGTGCTGAATACGTTATTCTCGGCCACTCGGAAAGACGTGAATATTACAGTGATACCAGCGAAGTACTGAACAAAAAACTGGCACTGGCGCTCGAAAACGGACTCACTCCCATCTACTGCTGCGGCGAACCGCTGGAAGTGCGCGAAGCCGAAGCCCAAAACGAATTTGTAAAAAAACAGTTGGAGGAAACCATCTTTAAACTGCCGGTAAGCGATTTCAAAAAGCTGGTAATTGCCTACGAACCCATTTGGGCCATTGGAACCGGCAAAACCGCCTCCTCGGAACAGGCACAGGAAATTCATGCGTTTATCCGCAGCACCATTGCAGCAAAATTTGGCGATGAAGTTGCAGAAGAAACTTCCATTCTTTACGGTGGCAGTTGCAAACCCAGCAATGCCAACGAACTTTTTGCCAACAAAGATGTTGACGGCGGACTCATTGGCGGTGCATCACTAAAAGCTGAAGATTTCCTTGGTATAATTAATGGATTTTAAGGGTGTGGCGGTTTCCGAACCGCCATTTTTATTTTTTCAATAAGTAAAGCAAATTCAAAAGGATTAAAAACTTTGTGGACTACTTCAAAATTGAAATAGAGATTATCCCTTTCGAAGAATGGTTGCGCGATGTTTTAATGGCACAACTGGCCGAAACAGGGTTTGAAAGTTTCACTGAAACAACAACCGGAATGGAAGCTTTCATTCCGATTGCTGCTTTTCATGAGGCAGATGTTTTTGATCTTCTGAAAACGTTTGAAGAAAACTATTCATTCCGGGTAAGTAAGGAGTTAATTAAAAGTCAAAACTGGAACGAAGTATGGGAGAAAAACTATTTCAAACCGCTGGTTATCGCCGGGGAATGCCTGGTTCGGGCGCCGTTCCACCAAAATTATCCCAAATGCAAATACGAAATTATAATTGAACCCAACATGGCATTTGGCACCGGCAACCACGAAACCACCTCCCTGATGCTGGAAGCCATTCTGAAGGAAGAACTTACCGGCAAAAAAATACTCGACATGGGTTGTGGTACAGGCATTCTGGGAATTCTGGCTTCCATGAAAGGCGCTGCGAAAATTACCGCCATCGACATCGATGAATGGTCGGTAAAAGGTACATACGAAAATGCGGAACGAAACCATATTAAAAATCTAAAGGTATTACAAGGTGATGCCCGTTTGCTGGGACAGGAAAATTACGATTTCATTTTTGCCAACATCCATAAAAATGTCTTGATGAACGATTTACCTGCCTATTCAAAATATCTGAATCAAAACGGCAAACTTTTTATAAGCGGGTTTTATACCGAAGATATTCCCGATTTAGAAGCCAAAGCAAAAGAAGTTGGTTTAAAGGATGATGGTTTTATTACAAAGAATAACTGGGTAGCCGGGTTTTATACAAAAGCCGGTGATTAATTTTTTTTTAGATTGGACTATCAAAACCATGTTGTCGGGCATATAACTTAAATCCTTTCTCTACATTCTTTTTCCTCATTTCGGTATGTAAAATATCATTTCCTTCATAGATGTAAAAAATGTTTTTGATGTATTCTTCTCCGAACGAGCATAACTCTTTCGGCGTATAAAAAACTGAGGGACAAATCCCGCAAACTTCATTTATTCGGATATCCAGATAGTTATTAAAATCTTCCTTTTGTGTAAAATCCTTGCGGTGGGTAATTACATCATCACATTTTTTATCAATCAGATGAACACAGCCATGGCAAACATCATCTGATTCGATTACAATTTCCAGTTTCAGGTTTGAATCGTTAAAAATTTGGGAGGCAATCCTATGGTATGAATGCTGAAACGGGTGCTGTATAATTTCTTTTCCACTTCCAAAATCACGAATAATATCAAAAAAGTGATGAATTCTTAACCTCATTTTAAAGTTTTTAAAATTTCACTTCGGTCCATCTCCCAAACTTCCAAATCCTTAATCTTTTCTCCATCAATAACAAACCGCACTGCGGTACATTTTTTATGGAAACCTTTGTAACCGGCAGCTCCCGGGTTGATGTGCAGCAATCCAAGTTTTTTATCGTAAACCACCTTTAAAATATGAGAGTGCCCGCTAATAAACAATTTCGGAGGATTATGAAAAATCTCCGGCTTCACATACCGCTCGTACCGGCCGGGATAGCCGCCAATGTGTGTCATCCAAACATCAACACCTTCGCACATGAACCGCTGGTGCTGCGGATGAACAACACGAACATCCTGCCCGTCGATATTGCCGTAAACACCTTTTACCGGTTTGAATGCAGCCAGCTCATCGGCCACCTCAATTGAGCCAAAATCACCGGCATGCCATATTTCATCTACCTTCTCAAAAAATGGGAAAAGCCTTTCATGCAAAAATCCGTGCGTATCCGATAATAATCCGATGCGTTTCATAAAAAAGAGAATCAAATCCGTTAATTGTTGCCTCAAAATAAACTAAATTTGCTGGGAAATAAAATTCAAAGAAATGAAACGAGTAGTAATAGTGCGTCATGCCAAAGCCGTTCCTTACGGTTACGATGATGATTTTAACCGCGATTTAAAAGACAGAGGGAAAAACGACGCTGCCCTTGTGAGCAAAGAGTTGAAAAAGAAGGGCATTGTGCCCGGCCTGATGATTTCAAGCCCGGCAAAACGCGCACTGAAAACCGCACGGATTTTTGCTGAGAATCTGGGATATGAAAAAAATCAGATAAGAGAAAACAAGAATATATACGACGGACTCACCACTTCGGAGTTTCTGGAACTCATTCAATCGCTGCCCGAGGGAACCGAAACGGCTTTTTTTTTCGGCCACAACCCCGGTTTTTTCTACTTTGTCAGTAATTTATTGAAGCATTACAACCACGATATGCCTACCTGCGCCAGTGTTGCAATCGATTTTGACGTGGAATCGTGGAAAATGGTGGAAGCGCGCACCGGAGAAATGGCGGCAAGGCTTACGCCCAAAATGCTGAAATAATTTTTTCACCCGAACACAATTTATTTATCAATAAAAAGTTGATACTACAATTGGTTTTTTAGTTTTGTGCCGATGATAAAAAAGCTATACATTTTCGTATTTCTGCTGGTTACCGTATTTGCCGGTTTTTCCCAAAGCAATAATGCAACCCTCAGGGGAACTGTACGCGACAGCGACGGAATGCCGCTCGATATGGTTAATATCGCGCTGAAGGACTTCCCCCTGGGCACCAGTTCAAACCGGGAAGGGAAATTTCTGCTGCGCATCCCTGCGGGCAGAGAAGTGGTGGTTGTTTTTTCATCGGTTGGTTATGCCAGTTTTGCAGATACGATATATGCAGCACCTGAAGAGAACATTACGCTCGAAATTATTCTGCCGGCTACCGACCTTAAACTGGCTGAAATAGTGGTTACCGAGCAGCGCCGAAGCGGAGGAAATGTTACCCGGCTCGATCCGCGGTTTATGGAAGTGATGCCCGATGCGGCCACCGGCGGTGTGGAAGCGCTGATTAAAACTTTACCGGGCGTTTCAACCAACAACGAACTTAGCTCGCAATACACCGTGCGGGGCGGCAACTTCGATGAAAATATGGTGTATGTAAACGACATTGAAATTTACCGCCCTTTCCTCATTCGTGCCGGACAGCAGGAAGGGTTGAGCTTTATTAACAGCGACATGGTTTCAACCATCGACTTTTCTGCCGGCGGTTTCGATGCACGTTACGGCGATAAAATGTCGTCGGTACTCGACATCAAATACAGGAGACCCAGTGTTTTCAGAGGTTCGGCCTCCATGAGTCTGCTGGGTGCAACTGCCCATTTCGAAGATGTGGCGCTAAAAGGCCGGCTGGCACACATTACAGGCATCCGTTACAAAACCAACAGCTATATGCTGGGCGGGCTTGATGAAAAAGGAGAATACGACCCTAAGTTTCTCGACGTTCAAACATATATCACCTTTCGTTTTTCTGAAAATTTCGACCTTTCGTTTCTCGGGAACATGGCCCAAAACCAGTATCGTTTTGTTCCGCAAACCCGGCAAACCACCTTCGGCACCTGGCAAACGCCACTCAATACCACCATCTATTTTCAGGGACAGGAAATCGACGATTTTCAAACTTATCTCGGCGCACTTTCGGCCAATTACCACCCCAACCTTAATCTCAACCTGAAATTTATTTTGTCGGCCTTTAACACTTCTGAAAAAGAAACTTACGACATTTTGGGGCAATATTACCTGAACCAGTTGGAACGCAATATGGCTTCGGAGGAATTTGGCGACAGCGTGCTCAACCTTGGCGTGGGAACCTTTTTGAACCATGCACGCAATTACCTTGATGCCAATGTGTACAGTTTTTCACACAAAGGCGCCTACAATTCCGATAATCATTTATTGAACTGGGGAATTAAATTTCAGCATGAGCAATTCGAAGATAAAATCAACGAATGGATTTACCGCGACTCAACCGGCTATTCGCTGCCCTATTCCGATAAAGAGGTTTTACTCTATTTTACGCTGAATACCAGGAATAAAGTAAGTTCAAACCGAATTACCGGATATTTTCAGGACACCTGGAGTGTGCCGGTAAGTAGCGGCGATTTGTATTTTACCGGCGGCGTAAGGTTCAATTACTGGGATTTTAATGACGAGTTCCTGGTAAGCCCGAGAATTTCCTTAAGTTACTACCCTGAATGGGAAAGCAAAATTTCATTCAGCCTCTCGGGCGGAATGTACCACCAATCTCCTTTTTTCAAGGAACTGAAAAACAGGGATGGTTCGATAAATGATGATACAAGGGCACAACGTTCGTATCAGGTGGTTGCCGGAACCGACTATCTTTTTACTGCCTGGGACCGCCCGTTTCGGTTTACTACCGAGGCGTATTACAAACACATGAACCGGCTGATTCCCTACCAGGTTGAAAATGTGCAGATTCGCTATCTGGGCGAGCAGGAAGCGGTGGGATATGCCACCGGAATCGACATGAAAGTGAACGGCGAGTTTGTGAGTGGCGTGCAGTCGTGGGCCAGCCTCTCGTTTATGAAAACCGAGGAAGATATTTTGGGCGACGGACACGGGTACATCCCCCGCCCCACCGACCAGTGGATGAATTTCAGCCTTTTTTTCCAGGATTATTTCCCCGGAAATCCTTCATACAAAATGCAGCTTTCGGGTTTTTACGGCGCCCGCCTGCCCACCGGACCCCCCAATTCGGAACGGCATCAGGACGTTTTTCGCATGCCGTCGTACCGCCGCATCGACCTGGGGTTTTCCAAAGTAATTATCAGTCCGTCAAACCCGATGCAAAACCGTTTTCTCAGTCACATCAACGATATGTGGGTTAGTCTCGAGGTTTTTAACCTGCTGAATATCAACAACACCATTTCCTATTTCTGGGTTTCCAGCATTCAGGGCGACCAGTTTGCCGTTCCCAACTACCTCACCGACCGGAAGTTTAATTTGAAATTGACGGTGAAATTCTAACAAGAATTCAATTTAACCATTTCTCAATTTGTCAATTTAACCTTTCTTTCTTCAGTTTAATTATCTTTGTTTTATGACCGGTTTTTTGGAGCAGGATATCAAATTTTTACCCGGCGTGGGGCCAAAACGTGCCGAATTGCTGGCGAAAGAGCTGAATATTAAAACCTTTGGCGACCTTGTTTATTATTTTCCGTACAAGTACATCGACCGCACCAAATTTTACAAAATTTCGGAAATTCATGCCCAAATGCCTCACATTCAAGTTAAAGGCAAAATCCGCTCAATGGATACCGTTGGAACCGGACACAAACAGCGCCTTACAGCAAGGTTTTACGACGACACCGGCAGTATTGAACTGGTGTGGTTTCAAAGTGTAAAATGGCAGTTGGATCATCTGGAACTAAATAAAGAATACATCGTTTTTGGAAAACCGTCGGAATTTAACGGACGTATTAATGTGGTGCATCCGGAAATGGAAACCGAAGAAGAAAAACAACTCAAACCGGCAGGGCTATTTCAGGCACATTATGTGACCACCGAAAACATGAAAAAAAAGTACCTGCTTTCCAAAACCATCAACAAGTTTCAGCTTACGCTTATTTCGCTGGCCACAGGCAAAATTAAGGAAACCCTGCCCGCCTATATTACCCGGAGATTAAAACTGGTTTCGCTGGAAGAAGCCCTAACTACCATTCACAAACCTGAAAATACAATCGATTTAAAAAATGCCCGATTCAGGCTGAAATTTGAAGAGCTTTTTATTATTCAACTAAAAATACTCGCTTTAAAGCACAACAGGGAAAACAAATTCAAAGGATTTCGTTTTGAAAAAGTAGGATTCAATTTCAATAAATTTTATTCCGATTTTTTGCCTTTTGAACTCACCAATGCCCAGAAAAAGGTGTTGAAAGAAATCAGGCGCGATGTGAACCGGAATGTGCAGATGAACCGTCTGTTGCAAGGCGATGTGGGCAGCGGAAAAACACTGGTGGCTTTAATGACCATGCTTCTGGCCATGGACAACGGATTTCAGAGTTGCCTGATGGCGCCCACCGGAATTCTGGCACAGCAGCATTTTCAGTCTGTTTCGAACTTTTTAAATGGAATGGGCATTGAAGTGGGTTTGCTCACGGGCTCTACCAAAGCAAGCGAACGAAAAATACTGCACGAAGCGCTGGAAAACGGCAAATTACAAATTTTGATTGGCACCCACGCGTTGATTGAAGACGTGGTGAATTTTCAAAACCTGGGCCTCGTGGTTATTGACGAGCAGCACCGCTTTGGTGTGGCACAACGGGCCAAACTCTGGCAAAAAAACGACCTTATTCCGCCGCATGTTCTGGTGATGACGGCCACTCCCATTCCCCGCACGCTGGCCATGACGGTTTACGGCGATTTGGATGTTTCGGTCATTGACGAGTTGCCACCCGGACGAAAACCCATAGAAACCCACCACTTTTTTGAAAACCGCCGCAAACAGGTTTATAATTTTCTGCGGCAGCAAATGGAAAAGGGAAGGCAGATTTATGTAGTTTACCCGCTCATTACCGAATCGGAAAAAATGGATTTGAGAAACCTCGAAGAAGGTTTCCGGCATATTTCCGAGGCGTTTCCCGACATAAAAGTAGGTATGGTGCACGGCCGCATGAAACCGGTGCAGAAAGAAAATGCCATGCAGAAATTCAAGCAGGGCGAAACACGAATAATGGTGGCCACAACGGTTATTGAGGTAGGCGTGGATGTTCCCAATGCCTCGGTGATGGTGATTGAAAGCGCCGAACGATTCGGGTTGTCGCAGTTGCACCAGTTGCGTGGCCGGGTTGGAAGAGGCGCTGAGCAATCTTACTGCATTCTGATGTCGTCGTACAAAATCAGCAACGAAAGCCGCAAACGGCTGGCGACCATGGTGCGCACCAACGACGGCTTTGAAATTGCCGAAGTGGATATGAAACTTCGCGGGCCTGGCGATCTGGAAGGAACGCAGCAAAGTGGCATGGGTTTCGACCTGAAAATTGCCAATCTGGGTAAAGATGGTGAAATTCTGAAACTGGCCCGCGATGTGGCTTCCGAAGTTTTATCGGGAGATCCTTTCCTGCAAAAAGAAGAAAACCGGGTGCTGCT
>CAZLGT010000048.1:0-46509 GCA_964559175.1 uncultured Mariniphaga sp.
TAGATTTTATTTTCAGAAATGAAAATGACTGGGAAAAAGTACTTTCCGCTACCATCAAAAAGAAACCAGACGATATTATAAACGAACTTATCAGTTCAGAATTGAAAGGACGCGGAGGAGCAGGTTTTCCTACCGGTTTAAAGTGGAAACTCACTTCCGAATCGAAAGCGCCCGCAAAATATGTAATCTGCAATGCCGACGAGGGTGAACCGGGCACTTTCAAAGACCGGGAAATTTTGTCGAAGGTACCATATAAAGTGCTTACCGCCATGGCTGTTTGCGGTTATGTTACCGGAGCAAAAGAGGGGTACATATACCTGCGCGGCGAATACAAGTTTCTGGAAGAAGAGCTGAACAAAGTAATCGATGAGTTTGAATACTACTGCAAGGAAATTAACCTCGATTTTAAAATAAAAATTTTTATGGGCAGCGGCGCCTATATTTGCGGCGAAGAAACCGCCCTGATGGAATCGATGGAAGGACGCCGCGGCGAACCACGCAACAAGCCACCATTCCCCACGCAGGCAGGCTACAGAGGAATGCCCACAGTGGTAAACAATGTAGAAACACTGGTACATACCTGGACCATTTTTAAATATGGCGCCAAAAAATTCTACGACCTGGGTGTACAATACTCCCGTGGAACAAAGCTATTTTCCGTTTCGGGCGATACTCCCAAACCGGGAATCTATGAACTGGAGCTCGGCATGAGTCTTCAGGATTTTGTATATGAATTTGGCGACGGCGATACCAAAGCGGTTCAGGTTGGCGGTGCATCCGGATTTCTGGTTCCCCGCAAAAAATTTAAGGATACCGCCATTGGTTACGAAGGAAAACTGGTGGGTATTTCACTTCCAACCGGAGGTTCGATGATGCTTTTCAACAGCTCGCGTTCCATGTTTAATGTGCTCGATAATTACCTCGAATTTTTCAGGGAAGAATCGTGCGGACAGTGTACTCCCTGCCGGGTTGGCTGCCAGCAGTTATTACTGGGAATTAAAGCCGTAAAACGGGGCGAAAAACCAGCTAATTACCTCGACAAGTTGCTGAAGCTTACCGAAACCATGCAGCTTACTGCCAAATGCGGATTGGGTCAGTCTGTGGCCAATTCATTCTCTTCCATTGTTGAAAACTTCCGTGAAGAGATGATTTATTAATTTCAAAAAATGAACCAATGGATAAAAAAGTAAATGTTACCATAAACGGTTTTCCGGTAGAAATAAAAAAAGGAAAAACCATTCTTGAAGCTGCCGAAGATGAGGGCATTAAGATACCAACATTGTGTTATCACAAAGACTTGTGTGTGGCAGGTAACTGCCGCGTTTGTGTGGTTGAAGTGGTAGGACAAAAACGGCTTTCGGCTGCCTGTGCTACTCCATGCGAAGACGGTATGGAAATTCTGACCAACAGCCTGAAAGTAAGAAACTCAAGAAAACACATCATTGAGCTTATTTTGGCCGAACACAACTCCGACTGCACCAAATGTTACAGAAACGGGAACTGTGAGTTGCAGGAACTTGCTTCGGAATATAAAATTATGACGCAGGATTTCATTGAACTGGCGCCATTACGAAATTATACCATCGATATGTATTCGCCATCGATTATGAAAGACGACAGCAAATGCATCAGGTGTCAGCGGTGTGTAAGAACCTGTGCCGAACTGCAGGGAGTTAACGCGCTGACTGTTGCTTACAAAGGCGACCACATGAAGATTTCGACCTTCTTTGAAAAAGCAATGAACGATGTGGTTTGCACCAATTGCGGTCAATGCGTGAACCACTGCCCCACCGGTGCTTTGGTAGAAAAGAATTACATAGAAGAAGTATGGAGTGCTATTTCAGACCCATCCAAACATGTTGTGGTTCAAACTGCACCTGCCGTACGGGTGGGACTCGGTGAAGAAATGGGCATGAAACCCGGTGAGCGCGTAACCGGAAAAATGGTAGCAGCCCTGAAAAGGTTGGGCTTCGATTCGGTACTCGACACCGATTTTACTGCCGACCTTACCATAATTGAAGAAGGTACTGAGCTGCTTACACGCCTGAAAAAAGTTTTGGTGGATAAGGATAAGAATACCAAACTGCCAATGGCCACCTCGTGCTCACCTGGCTGGATTAAATACATAGAACATTTGTATCCGGAATACCTCGATAATCTGTCAACCTGCAAATCGCCGCAGCAGATGTTTGGTGCACTGGCCAAAACATATTACGCCAAAGCGCGCAACATTGAGCCGGAAAACATTGTTTCGGTTTCTGTTATGCCCTGCACGGCTAAAAAATATGAAGCACACCGGCCTGAAATGCACGACAGTGGTTTCCGCGATGTTGATTTTGTTTTAACTACCCGGGAACTTGCCATTATGATCAAACAGGCAGGCCTCGACTTTGAAAAACTGGCCGATGCCAAATACGACAGACTTATGGGCGATTCTACAGGCGCCGGTGTAATTTTCGGAGCCACCGGCGGGGTGATGGAAGCTGCGCTGCGCACGGCTTATGAACTGGTTACCGGGCGTGAAGTTCCGTTTGAAAACCTGAACATTAAATCGGTAAGGGGCATGGAAGGTGTTAGAAAAGCCACCATAAAAATAGAGAACCCGCTGGAAGAATGGGCATTCCTTGATGGTGTTGAACTGAAATGCGCCGTTGCACATGGTTTGGTTAATGCCAAAAAAGTTATGGATTCGCTAAAAGCCGGTGAGGCCGATTTCCATTTTGTTGAAATCATGGCTTGCCCGGGCGGATGCCTTGGGGGTGGTGGTCAACCCATTCCCACCAATCCGGAAATCAGGCAAAAACGCGCCGAAGCCATTTATGCCGAAGATGCCAACCTTGCTATCCGGAAATCGCATGAGAATCCTGAAGTTCAAAAACTCTATAAAGATTTCCTCATAAAACCGCTCGGAGAATTGTCGCACCATTTATTGCATACTACATATACAAAACGCGAACGGTTCTGACATATCCGGGACTTTATTCAAAAAAAATCCGGCATTGCAAAATGCCGGATTTTTTTTATCCCAAAAACAACAACACTGTCCCAAAATGAGACAACATTTTGAAGTAATGAATGACCTTACCTACTAATAATCAAATTATTACTATTTTTGGATTGGTCTTTGAATTTCTGGCACCAACGCGTTCATTAGAAAAAAATATTTAGGGAAGATAAATAGAAAAATTACAAAGCGTAATTAAACTATCTGGTTTTAAAAAAGGGCATTTAGCTTTGGGATCCGGAATTTTTCGGATCCTTTTTTTTTAGCCCGGATTTTTTATAGCCTCACAATTGATTATATTTGGAAAAATTCAAAATACAAACCATTTAATTTTTGTGAGAAATGAAAAAAACAATAAGTATCCTTTTGTTCTTAATCCCCGCAACCCTATTTTCGCAGCAAATGAATATCATTTCATATAACATCAGGCTCAATACGGCTTCCGACGGAGTGAATGCATGGCCCAACCGTATTGAAATGGTAAATGGTCTTTTGCGCTTTCATGAAGCAGATATTTTTGGTTTACAGGAAGCGCTTTACGACCAGATTCAGGATATTGAAAAAGGATTGCCTGAATATGAATGGTTTGGTGTTGGTCGCGACGATGGCGAAAAGGCCGGTGAATTCTCCCCCATTTTCTATAATAAATCGAAATTTATTCTTTACGACCACGGAACTTTCTGGCTATCTCCAACACCCGATGTTCCAAGTAAAGGTTGGGATGCAGCGCTAAACCGGATTGTTACCTGGGGCCTTTTTCAGTCGAAAATAACAGGAAAGCAATTTCTGGTATTTAACACCCATTTCGATCACAGGGGAACTGAAGCACGAAAAAATTCGGCGCTTCTCATCGAGAAAAAAATCAGGGAAATGACCCGCAACAAAAACCTGCCGGTAATCCTGACAGGCGACTTTAACCTCACTCCCGACCAGGAGCCTATAATCCTTCTGAAAAAATATATGAAAGACAGCTTTGAGGTCACTGAGGAACAACCATATGGACCAGTTGGCACCTACAACGGATTTAAAATTGATGCTGACCTGAGCAGCAACCGTATCGATTATATTTTTGTTCACGGAGACGTTGATGTGCTAAAATACGCTGCTTTAACTGATTTTAAGGACCATCGTTTTCCATCTGATCACCTTCCTGTATTTGCCAAAGTGGTTTTGAAATAATTAATCTGAATCTTCCAGTTCAAATATTTCATTTACAGGTTTTTCAAATATTTGGGAAATTTTCAACGCCAAAACCGTTGAAGGAACATATCTTCCGGTTTCAATTGAATTAATGGTTTGTCGTGAAACGCCAATTTGTTTTGCCAGCTCTTCCTGGGTAAGGTTTTTAATGGCGCGTTCTATTTTCAGGCTGGTTTTCACTTTCTTTTTTGGGTTTTATGACATGAAAACTAAATAAATAATCGACTTATATTACAACAATTATTTTCATTTTAGCTTTTATTCGAAAATTTATAAACAGATACATAAAAATATATCAGAGATAAAAAAAGCGCGATTCCCATAAAAATCAGAACAAATATAAATTCACTAAAAATTACCGGAGCCACCAACCTGCTTCCGTGCAATGCTCCATAAATTATCACTACCCCCACAAAAGAAATAAACGCATAAACAAATGCTTTTAAACGCACATATTCCGAAAACTCATCCTCACTCTTTTGTTTTGAGAATAACAGAATAAAGAATGCAAAATTAATATTCGTCAGTAAAAAATAATCCCAGGAGTCTATGTTATGTAAGAATAGTAGGATTAACACTACTGTTGCAGCCAACCAATTTACAGCCAACCATTTAAACCAATGTGGGAATAAATCGAGGCGTAACTTTAAAATGTCGTACGTTTTGCCATTCTTAGGTAGTAACCAACCGAGTAAGAATACAAAAATTACAGTAAGAGCCATAGGATAAATGTCAAAAAAATTCATGATTTACTTTTTTTGAAACCGTATAATGTAAAATAAAAATATGCCAGATAAACAAAAGGAAGTAAAAGCGGATTCAGCTTAAACACATCAAAAGTTCTTTTCCCGGCAGGAAAAAAACGAAGGAAAATAATAAAGTAACTAACAAGTACAGCGGTGCCAATTATTGCATTCATTTGTAAAACTTACTTTTCAATATGACAAACATACTTTACATTTTTCAATTTGACAAGTTTTCTTTACATTTTTTTGATTTGTTTTTTAACAGGATTTGCATTTTCTTAGGCACATGTTTGAAAATGCAGGCCAATTTATAATCTCTGCCGCAGATTTTATCTGGGGTGTTCCGGTTTTGATTCTGCTGCTTGGCGGTGGTTTTTACTTTCTGGTTTACTCTCAGCTTGCACCATTAAAATACCTGGGACATGCACTTAAAATTCTCACCGGCAAATACGACGATCCCAACGAACCCGGTCAGCTCCGTCATTATCAGGCTCTTTCAACCGCTTTGGCCGGAACGGTTGGAATGGGAAATGTAAGCGGGGTGGCCGTAGCCATCACCATGGGTGGCCCGGGCGCCATTTTTTGGATGTGGGTTTCTGCGCTGCTCGGAATTTCGACCAAATTTTTTACCTGTACGCTGGCAGTTATGTTCCGGGGTAAAGACTCGGCAGGAGAAATTCAGGGAGGCCCCATGTACTTTATCACCGAAGGTTTGGGGAAAAACTGGCGGCCAATGGCGGTATTTTTTTCCATAGTTGGCATGATTGGGGTTTCGCCGCTGTTCCAGGCCAACCAGCTCACACAAATGGTGCGCGATACAGTGTTAATTCCCAACAACCTTGGAGGTAATTTTCAGACTGACCTGCTAACCGGAATCGTAATTTCAATTATTGTTGGCATTGTGATTATTGGTGGAATAAAACGCATCGGAAATGTTACAGGCCGGCTTGTCCCGATTATGGTAGTGGTTTACGTTGTTACAGTTCTTGTTATCATTTTTTCCAACACTTCGCAAATTGTACCTGCTTTTAAAACCATATTTTACGATGCATTTACCGGCGAGGCGGTTTTGGGAGGTTCGGTAGGTGCCATTATAATTACCGGAGTACGCAGGGCAGCTTTTTCAAACGAAGCCGGACTTGGCACAGCGCCCATGGCCCACGGCGCCGCCAAAACCAGCGAGCCGGTGCGCGAAGGACTGGTGGCCATGCTGGGCCCCATCATCGACACGCTTATCATTTGCACCATGACTGCCCTTGCCATTATCGTTACCAACACCTGGCTCGAAAGTTCAGCCGACGGAATTACGCTCACGGCACATGCATTTGAAGCTGCAATTCCGTTTTACGGCAAATACATCTTAACCGGAGCCGTTACCTTTTTTGCCATGTCAACCCTGTTTGCATTTCCGTATTACGGAGTAAAATGTCTGGGTTTTGTGGCTGGCGCAAAATACGGCCACATCTACAATTACATTTTTGTGGGAATAATAATTGTCGGCGCCATTTCCAATCTTCGTGTAATTATCGGATTAATCGATATTGCTTTTGCGCTCATGGCTTTTCCAACAGTTATTTCAGCCCTGCTCCTTTCACCTCATGTTAAAAGAGCTTCCAAAAAATATTTTGCTGAACTGAAAAGGAAAAACCCCTGAAATACAATTTCTTCTTAATGTTAATTTCATATTGAAAAGTTAACCATTTAACCATTAAGCATCTTCAATTAAAATAGTGATATTTGTCATTATTGCACAGTTATTTATCAAACTAAAATTAAAACCATATGTTTAAAATTCAAACGTTAAATAAAATTGATACCGAAGGCCTGGGCCTTTTTCCGTTAGATAATTACGAAATTGCAAGTGAAATTCCGTACCCGGATGCCATTGTTCTGCGCAGTTTTAACATGCACGAAATGAAGCTGCCCGAAACATTAAAAGCAGTTGCACGCGCCGGAGCGGGAGTAAACAACATTCCCATTGAAAAATGCACCGAAAATGGCATTGTGGTTTTCAATACTCCCGGCGCCAATGCAAACGGTGTAAAAGAACTGGTAATTGCCGGACTTTTACTGGCTTCAAGAGACATTGCCCGGGGGGTGGAATGGGCCAAAACACTTGCCGGGAAAGGCGATGAAGTTCCGGCACTCATCGAACAGGGTAAAAAGAATTTTGCCGGGCAGGAATTACACGGGAAAACACTGGCTGTGGTTGGACTGGGCGCTATTGGGGTATTGGTAGCCAACGCAGCACATGCGCTTGGTATGAAAGTAATCGGATACGATCCCTATATGTCGGTAAACCAGGCACTGCAACTCAGTAACCAGGTAAAATTTGTGAAAGGAATTCAATCTCTGTTGAGTCAGGCTGATTATATTACCCTGAATATTCCCCTCACTCCGGAAACAAAAAACTACATCAACAAGGAAAAATTCGGAATGATGAAAAACAATGTGCGAATTCTGAATTTTGCCCGTGGCGGACTTATTGACCTTGTTGCACTTGAAGAAGCCATTGAATCAGGGAAAGTGGCTCGCTATGTCACCGATTTTCCCAATGAAAAAACCCTGAACATGAAAAACGTAATTGCTATACCGCACCTTGGCGCTTCCACAAAAGAATCGGAAACCAACTGTGCCGTTATGGCGGTGAACCAGCTCAAAGATTTCCTGGAAAACGGGAACATCAAAAATTCAGTAAATTTTCCGGAGGCACAAATGGATCGAAACGGCGGGGCAAGAATTCTGATTGCCAACCAGAATATACCCAACATGGTGAGCCAGATTTCCAGTGTTTTGGCATCCGAAGGGCTGAACATCGACAACATGCTGAATAAAAAACACGAAAATATTGCCTATAACATTATCGATGTTGCCCGGACATCTGTCAACCCTGAAATAAAAACAAAGTTGGAAGCCATCAAAGGGGTGTTTATGGTGCGTATTATCCAGTCATAAAAATATACTTATCAAAAAAAGGGAAATCTTCGGGTTCCCCTTTTTTTGTTATTTTTGGCTTTCATAATACATTTCGTAAAATATTAATTCAAAAAAAGATAACTATGAGC
This sequence comes from uncultured Mariniphaga sp., assembly GCA_964559175.1. Classification (GTDB taxonomy): domain Bacteria; phylum Bacteroidota; class Bacteroidia; order Bacteroidales; family Prolixibacteraceae; genus Mariniphaga. Next base: position 8,016 of record CAZLGT010000048.1, read on the forward strand.
AAACGAATTGAAACCAAAGCCGCTGACAACATTCGCATTTTATCGGCAGCCATGGTTGAAAAAGCTAAATCGGGGCACCCGGGTGGAGCAATGGGAGGCGCCGATTACATCCACATCCTTTATTCCGAATTTTTAAACTACGACCCGTCGGATATGACCTGGGCCAACCGCGACCGGTTTTTCCTCGATCCCGGCCACATGTCGCCCATGCTTTACTCTGTGCAGGCACTGGCCGGTTATTACAGCATGGAAGATTTAAAGAATTTCCGTCAATGGGGCAGCGTAACTCCCGGGCATCCTGAACTGGATGTTGAACGGGGCGTAGAGAATACTTCCGGTCCGCTCGGACAGGGGCACACAATGGCTGTTGGTGCTGCCATTGCAGCCAAATTCCTGGCAGCCCGCTTTGGCGACTGGGTGTCGCACAAAATTTACACGTTTATTTCCGATGGCGGAGTACAGGAAGAAGTTTCGCAGGGAGCAGGCCGTATTGCCGGTTACCTGGGGCTTGGAAATTTAATCATGTTCTACGATTCCAACGATATTCAGCTATCTTCAAAAACCAATGTTGTTACTGCTGAAGATACAGCAAAAAAATACGAAGCCTGGGGATGGAATGTTATTACCATTCAGGGAAATGATCCGGACCAAATCAGGGGTGCACTAAAAAATGCAACTGCCGAAACGGAAAAACCAACCCTCATAATAGGGAAAACCATAATGGGTAAAGGTGCGTTGACTGACTCCGGAGAAAGTTTTGAAAGTCAGACCTCAACACATGGAATGCCTTTGGGAGAAGCCGGTGCTTCTTTTGCCAAATCCGTTAAAAACCTGGGTGGCGATCCTGAAAATCCATTTGTGATTTTCGACGAGGTAAAAGCTGTTTACGACAAACGAAAAGAAGAACTGATTCAGACCGCCAAAGCTAAAAAAGAAGCGCAGGCCAAATGGGAAAATGAAAATCCGGAACTGGCTTCAAAATGGAAACAATTCTTTTCAAACGAATTGCCCGATTTTGATTTTTCAGCAGTGGAACAAAAAGCCAATGTGGCTACCCGTGGTGCATCAGGAACAGTTTTGGGTGCCATGGCCGGTAAAGTAGAAAACCTGATTGTAGCCTCTGCCGACCTGTCCAATTCAGATAAAACCGACGGATTCCTGAAAAAAACCACCGCTTTCAGCAAAGGCGATTTCAGCGGTTCATTCCTGCAGGTGGGTGTAAGCGAACTTACCATGGCCTGCATGGCCAACGGAATGGCGTTGCATGGCGGAGTGATTCCGGTTTGCGGAACTTTCTTTGTATTTTCAGACTATATGAAACCTGCAGTGCGGTTAGCTGCACTGATGGAACTTCCGGTAAAATATGTGTGGACACACGACGCATTCCGCGTTGGCGAAGACGGCCCAACCCACCAGCCAGTAGAGCAGGAAGCGCAAATTCGCCTCATGGAAAAACTGAAAAACCACAGTTATAAAAACAGTATGCTGGTGCTTCGTCCGGCTGATGGTAACGAAGCCACTGTGGCCTGGAAAATGGCAATTGAAAACACAAATACACCTACCGCGCTTATTTTATCGCGCCAGAATATCGAAAACCTTCCGGTTGAAGGAGATGCTTACGAATCGGCATTGCAAACCGAAAAAGGAGCTTACATTGTACTGAAACCGGCCGAAAAACCCGATGTGGTGCTGGTAGCCAGCGGATCTGAAGTTGCCACACTGGTAGAAGGCGCCAAACTGCTCACCGAACGCGACGGACTGAAAGTTCAGGTGGTTTCCGCTCCTTCGGAAGGCCTGTTCCGCAACCAGTCTGCAGATTATCAGGAAAGTGTACTTCCGACCGGAATTCCCCGTTTCGGCCTTACAGCCGGTTTGCCGGTAACCCTGGCCGGACTGGTTGGCGAAAATGGTAAAACATTCGGCCTGGAAACGTTCGGTTTCTCTGCACCATACAAAGTGCTCGACGAAAAACTCGGTTTCAACGGGGAAAATGTTTACAAACAAGTAACAGAAATGCTAAATTAAGCTTTTATGTAGTCTGCTTTAAAAATCAGAATACAATTAAAATCTTTAATAATCAACTAATTAAAACCTTCAAGGTATCAAAAAACCTTGAAGGTTTTTTCTTTTCACACATGTGTACATCGTAACAATACAATCTACAACAACACGATAGAGCTCAATTAAACGAAAAATAAAGCTCAATTTCTATAAATATTGAGCTACATTAACTATATTCGTGAGCCGAAAAAATATCACTTCATGAATAATCCCATCTCATTCAGAACAGTTGATTCTATTGATTACAAAAAAGCCATTCTTATATTTTACGAGCAAAACAATATTACAAGTTTTAAAAGAATTTTTATTGATCAGTTCGGGTTTGCTGTAAATACCTATTTTTGAAAATTGACAAGGAGAATACTTCTATAAAATCAGACCAATTCAAAAATCTTTTGCTGCAAAAACCGGGTGATTTCGCCCGGTTTATTATTTCCAACCGACGTTTCGTTTATTTGAACAACAGGAGTTATTTCGCTGCCGGTACCTGCAATTATAATTTCATCCATTTCATACAATTCTTCTTCTGAAAAGGCCCGTTCTTCCACCGGAATATTGTTTTCGGCACAAATTTCCAGAATCACTTTCCTTGTAATTCCCGGTAAAATCAGGTTTGAAAGCGGATGCGTGATTACCTTTCCATTTTTTACCGCCAGCACACTGGAATGGGTGGCTTCGGTCACTTTTCTATTGCGAATAAGAATGCACTCCCCTGCCCCGGCTTCCACGGCCTGATTGTAAAGCATGGTGTTGGGCAGCAAAGCCACCGATTTTATGTCGCAGCGCAGCCAGCGGATATCTTCTCTGGTTATTACTTTGATTCCCTTCTCCAGGTTTTCGGTAAACGAAGGCAGTGTAAATGCAAAAGCATAAACCGTTGGTTGAACTCCTTCAGGAAAATGATGCACCCGCTTGTTTGCTCCACGGGTAATCTGGAGGTAAATTCCGGCGTGAACTCCTGTCAGATTATTTTCTTCGAGCAATCTGAAAAAAATCGCTTCAAGTCCTGCCAAATCTTCAAATCCGATTTGAACTTCCTGTAAACTTCTCTCCAGCCGTTCCAGATGGTCGGCGTACCGGAATGGTTTTCCGTTGTAATATTTTATCACCTCGTAAACACCGTCGGCAAAAATAAATCCGCGGTCATCGGGCGACAAGGCGGCCTTTTCTTTCGGAAGAAATGTTCCGTTGAGGTAAACTGTTTCACTCATTTTTGCAAGCTTTTCAAAAGTTTAATTTCTTCTTCCCAAAGATCTTCGTTTGGCGTTTCCAGAATGAGCGGAATACCGTTAAACCGGTCGTCGTTCATAATACATTCAAAAACTTCCAGGCCCAGTGTACCTTTTCCCAGACTGTCGTGCCGATCCACTTTCGACCCGAAATCTTTTTTGGAATCGTTCAGGTGCATTCCTTTCAGATATTCAAAACCAATGACTTCGCCAAACTCCTGAAATACTTTTTCAAAACCTTTCTTGGTTTTCAGGTCGTAGCCGGCTGAATAGGCATGGGCCGTATCAATGCAAACGCCAACCCGGTTCTTATCTTCCACCTGGTCGATGATTTTCTTTAGCTGATAAAACGAAAAACCAAGATTGGTACCCTGCCCGGCTGTGTTTTCAATGACGGCAATTACGCCTTTTGTTTTTTCCAGGGAAATATTGATAGATTCAGCAATCAGACTCAGGCATTCTTCTTCACTGATTTTATTCAGGTGGCTCCCCGGGTGAAAGTTCAGCCGGTCGAGACCCAGTTGTTCGCAGCGCTGAATTTCATCCAGAAAAGCGTCACGCGATTTTTGCAACGCCGCTTTTTCCGGATGACCCAGATTAATCAGGTAACTGTCGTGCGGTAAAATCTGCGCCGGATTGTATCCGTATTTTTCGCAATTCTTTTTAAATGAACTTATATTTTCATCTGTCAGTGGTTTTGCTTCCCACTGCCGCTGGTTTTTTGTAAACAGGGCAAAAGCCGTTGCTCCAATCTTATTTGCATTTTCGGGTGCATTTTCAACTCCACCCGCAGCGCTAACATGCGCACCAATGTATTTTTCTGCCATAACTAATTTTCTTTTTTCCCGTAAACTCCGCCGGAACAATTTTTGCAGCTTACAGAAATAATTAAGCGAAAATAAGTTTATTGTATCAATTAAAAAATCGGAATGCCATGAAACGTATCATTTTATTTACATTTTTAATCGGATTAATTCTACCAGACCTTTTTGCCCAGGAACCGGCAAAAAGCCGGAAAGAACGCCGCACAGAACGGCAGGAAAAAAGAATGGAAGAAGTAAAAAATCTGATTGAGAACAAAACATTTGTATTTATTCCAACGCATGCCATGCCCCTGGGCGGTGGAAGCATCCAGTTGAGTTATACTTTTGAAGCTGAAGTAAAAGGCGATTCGATTTTTTCGTACCTGCCCTTTTATGGTGTGGCTTATCATGTAGATTATGGCAGCCGTAATTCAGCATTCGATTTTTCATTGCCCATAGAAAAATACGAGATGGAAGAAGACGGCAATGCGTACCGGATAAACCTGGAGGTAAAAAACAAAATGGATTACATCACCTATTCAATGCACGTCTCAGAAATGGGCTATGCCACGCTGAATGTGACCAGCACCAACCGGCAGGCCATTTCTTATTACGGACGGATTGAAAAGCCGGATGAAGAGTGAAGGAAAGAAGGAAGAAGATGAGATTGATGGGGATTGATAGAGATTAATAGTGATTGAAAGTGATTTGTAGGAATTCATGGAGAATTGCGGAGATTTATTGTGAATGATAGTGAATGTTTGAGCTTGAAGGGAATTTGACTTTAAGTATTTCACATTGTCAGATATTTTCTGCACGTTTATATGGTTTCAGATAATTGCAATTCTGTTTTTCTGAGTTACAGATGAGCAACCTTAAACAAAACCTTTTCCCAAATGTTATTTTACCGGTATTCAGACAAAAAAGTCTTAAAAGAATTACGCATGTATTTGGAAAAACCGGAAATAACAACTCAGAGCCACCTTTCAACAGAAGAAGCCTTAAATGACTATTATCTGGCATACTTAAGCCGTCAGCTCAGTATTATAGGTCGTCGCGAAGTGCATAACGGCCGTGCCCATTTTGGCATTTTTGGCGACGGTAAAGAAATTGCCCAGCTTGCATTGGCCAAGACTTTTCAGAAGGGCGACTGGCGTTCGGGTTATTACCGCGACCAGACATTGATGCTGGCATTAGGGTTACTTCAGCCTGAAGAATTTTTTGCCATGATTTACGGCGAAACCGACGACGAACTGAATCCTTCAACGGGTGGCCGCAACTTCAATAACCATTTTACCACATCGAACCTTGATGAAAACGGTGAACAAAAAAACCTGGCAGAAAAATACAATTCAGCCGCCGACATTTCATCTACAGGCGGACAAATGCCCCGTTTGCTGGGATTGGCGCAGGCATCAAAAATCGTCAGAGAAAATCCAGAAATTAAAAAGCACCTAAATAATAATGTTACAGGAAATGAAGTAGCTTATGGAACCATTGGCGATGCCAGCACCTCAGAAGGATTGTTTTTTGAAACCATCAATGCCGCCGGCGTAATGCAGGTCCCTATGGCTGTTACGGTTTATGACGACGGTTTCGGCATCAGTGTACCGGTTGATTTACAAACAACAAAAGGCAGTATTTCGGAAGCGCTGAAAGGTTTTCAGATAGAAAAGCATACAAATGGCATAGAAATTTATTTCTGCAAAGGATGGGATTATCCGGCTCTGGTAAAAGCATTTAAATGGGGTGTTGAAAAATGCAGGAAAACCCAAACTCCGGTGCTCTTTCACATTCAGGAATTAACCCAGCCACAGGGCCACTCCACTTCAGGTTCGCATGAACGTTATAAAAGTAAAGAACGCCTGAAATGGGAAAAAGAATACGACGGGTTGAACCAGTTTAAAAAATGGCTGCTCGAAACCGGAAAGGCCGACATGGAAACCCTTACCCAAATTGAAAACAGAGCCTCGAAACGGGCCAAAGAAGCACGGCAAAAAGCCTGGAAAAAATTTAGTGGCAGTTTTGAAGCCGAAGTCGGAAAACTGGAAAAAATAATTGATGAACTCCGGGAAAACTCCAACGGAAAAGTGAACAAACCAGGAGAACTGGAGGAAATAAAAAACCGGATTTTCCCGACCCGAAGAAAATATCTGAGCTTTGCCAAACGCATTTATTTTCAAATACATAAATCATCAGAATACCCGGAAGATAGCCAGAAACTAAAAAACTGGATTTCCGCATTTGAACAAAAAAGCCGGGAATTTTACAGCAAACAACTTTACCGCGAAGGTAAAGACTCTGCCCTTAAAGTTAAACCCGAACCCGCCAGATACAACAAGGAAAGCATCGAAATTAACGGCTCGGAAATATTGAGCCGGAATTTCGATGTTTTATTCAGTAAATTTCCGAATCTCGTCACATTCGGACAGGATACCGGAAAACTGGGCGACGTGAACCAGGGAATGAAGGGCATGCAGGAAAAATACGGGAAGCACCGTGTTTCTGATACCGGAATCAGAGAGGCAACCATAATTGGGCAGGGAATTGGAATGGCACTACGCGGTTTCAGACCCATTGCCGAAATTCAGTACCTCGACTACCTGATTTATGCGCATTCAACCCTAAGCGACGATTTGGCCAGTATGCAATACCGTACCAAAGGAAAACAAATGGCTCCGGTAATTGTGCGCACCCGTGGTCATCAGCTACAGGGCATGTGGCATGCCGGGTCGCCCATGCAAATGCTGCTGGGCTCATTGCGCGGAATGCACATTTGTGTTCCCCGAAACATGCCTCAGGCCGCAGGAATGTACAACACCCTGCTGGAAGCCAGTGAGCCTGCCCTGGTGATTGAACCGCTGAAAGGTTACAATGTTAAGGAAATCCTCCCTGATAATATCGGAGAATTTAAAGTCCCCCTGGGTGTTCCCGAAGTTGTTAAAGATGGAACTGACATTACTTTTGTTACGTATGCCTGGAACGTTCATCATGCAGTAAAAGCAGCTAAAATGCTTGAAAATTATGGCATTTCAGCAGAGGTAATCGATGTGCAAACCTTGCTGCCGTTCGATGTGAATCATGTAATTCTCGAATCGGTAAAGAAAACAAACAAGGTACTTTTTATCGACGAAGACGTTCCTGGTGGCGCAACGGCCTACATGATGCAAAAAGTACTGGAAGAGCAAAAAGCATTCAACTACCTCGATGCTTCGCCGCGCACACTGCCAGCTAAAGAACACCGCCCGGCATACGGAATCGACGGGGAATATTTTTCCAAACCCAATGTGGAACTCATTTTTGAAACGGTTTGGGAAATGATGCATGAAACGGATGTAAAGCGGTTTCCTGAATTAAAGTTTCTGTGATTTCAGAAATGTTTTGCTGAATAATAAACATTTCCTCAGGCTTTCCATCCTTCCAATAACTTTTTTCAGTCGGACTTTTTTGTTAAAATTGCATTTCATTATTGCAATTTGTTGAAAATATGAAGAAAGCTAATTTTTCAGGCTATAAATTATTGATTTTTATACTTTTTTATCTCTATTCTGCTCTGGTTTTGGCCATACCCGGAATGGCTGTTGCCGGTACTTCTTCCAATTTTAATCAGAAGCATTTTGCTGAAATAAACGTTGAAAATTCCGGAAGTTCATTTCAGCACCCCGGCAATAACAATGAAAACGTTCGCATTGAATATGAAATAAAACTGAGATTACCGCTCGAACAAACCGACGATGTCTGGGACTGGTTGTTTCAGCGTTACAGTAATGTTTCCTGGCTCAATGGCGAAGGGTACCTGTTTGCAGCTGAATTCGGAGACGAAGATTTTACAGACACTTATTTCGACACCCCTGATTTGACGATACTTTCAGAAAACAACGGTGTACGCCACCGGATGCGTACAGTTCATTCAGGTCCGGCAATTGAGAAAGATGATCGTCAGCTTATTCAGGTAAAACTGGATCGGGGCGATGTTACGGGTGTGGCACGTTCTGAAATCAAATTCAACGTATCGTCGGGAGAAGACAGAAAAGGCGCCGACGAGTCCCATGCTTTGGTAGGACTGGTAAAAAGAAATGAACGTGGAGAATTTAAAACGTTGTTTTACACGAGTCATATCGACCCATACCAGTTGAAACCGTTGCTAACCCTAAGCCAGAACCGAAGACGGATTTACCTGAGTGATCAAAAAGGAGCATTTGCCACTTTAACACTCGATCTGGTATCGACCAGAAGCTGGGGAACCCATATAAAGTGGGCCGAACTGGAGCTGGAACTGAATGAAATCAGATATACCGAAGCTAATGATGAAGTTCGTGAAAGGATGGAGCGGGTAATTGAAAAAATCCAGCACGATATCCAGCAGGCTTTTTCGGCGATTGAACCCAACCAAACCCCCAAGTACAACACGGCGTTCAAATCCATTGAAGAAAGCACCAGAATACCGGTTCGAGAGGTTTTTCGCCGTGGAATAAGTGCCGACAGCTTCTTTATCATCAGCATCATTTTTACACTCATTCTCATTGCTGGCATCATTTATTTCGTCCGTTTACTGTGGTTGCGGTTTTTTGGAAAAAAGTCAGTAAGCTGAAAAATCATTCTTCGTTGGATGGGCCCCCAAACGAAGATTATACATTCAGGTAAAAATCGTTGTCGTAATATTTCTTGTTTTGCCCCGGCTGGTCTTCAGAATACGGACCATAAATATCGCACAGCTTGTTCAGGTAATACGCCGTTAATTTTTGGGGTAATTTCAGTGCACGAATCCGGTATTTGGCATCCTCCTCCACCAGCGGCATAAAATCACGGGAACTGCCAAAATCATCCATTCCGTCAGAAGAGACCATTTGCAAAAGGCTTTCCCTTTCCTCTCGCAAAATTTTTTCTGCTCCGGCTATTTTTTTAAAAATGGTGCTTCTTTCCTTTTTGTTTTTTTCATTCACATTTTCTGAAATTTCCCGTACTTTATACGAAACTTTTATCCAAAAAGATAACAACAGGTATAAAAAGATTCAATGTAAAATTATCGCTGAATAACAAAACAAAATAGAAACACTTACGTATATTTTACAAAAACTTATAAACCATAAAATTCTATTATGTCAGCACTTAAAAAAATATCAGTTGCATTTATGCTTTGTGCAGGAATTATTGCCTTTTCAGGATGTGGTTCGGGACAACAAAACAAAAGCAACGATGAAACGGAGCAAAATGAGGAAATCAATGCCCGGTTGATTGAAGAGAAAAATGAATTGCAGCAATTGGCAAAAGATGGGTTTTCTGAAATCAACCGGAAAATTATGGAGTTAAATGAAAAAATTAAAAAGCACAGCGAACCGCTTACCGACAAACAGAATGAAACACTGGACGAAATTCAGGATTTGCGTGTTGATCTGAACAATATGCTTCACAAAGTGAAAAACGTTTCCGAAGACCAATGGGAAAGCTTTCAGGGAAATTTTAAAAAAGAGCTGGAAGAGTTGCAGGAAAAAGTGGATGATATTCTGGATGAGTTTTAGTCAAGGCTGAAAATATTTGTGTATCTGTCAAATCTGTAATTATTTGAAACTGGCTGATGGTTGCAACACCTGCCGGGCATGGCCACTTCTATGAGTTTTTTGGGTTGGGTCATTTTATCTTTGCTATTAATTTTTCTTCAATCAGGTTAAATGCTTCTTCAATATTGTATTTAATTTCTGGCCGGAACAATCCTGTTGTATCATTTATAAATTCCGGGTCGGACTTTTTTTCTGCCAGATTAAGCCGAAACTGTTTTTGAGTTGGAGGTTTGCCTGTCACAAAATTCATGTATGCGTTAAACGTGTCTGTAATCTTTTCCACATCCGGGTCAAGATGAACCATAGCATACCACAAATCAAACAAATCCCTACCCTTTTTTCGCTGGTATAACGCCCGCAATTTGGTTCCGAGCAATTCTTCGGGCTGGTAAGTGGTGAGGTTGGCTTCTCCTTTGAACCATTCTGAGTTTACCGCATAGGGGAAAGTGTTAAACCCATAGACTGAAAAATGTTCAAAATATCGTAACCTTCTTATTATCAATGTACCCCGAACGGGATTCGAACCCATGACCTACTTAGAAGAAAATGGGTTAAAATTACGTTTATTAGTTATATATCAATATTTTATATATTAGGAAATTTTGGTATTGTGACTGAATTGTGACTTTTTCGGTGTTTTTTACATCAGTATTCAGTTAATTAAATAATTGAATTTTTGCTGAGATCATGGCTACTTCAATGAGTTTTTTCGGTTGGGTCATGCTTGTTGGTTTATTCCTTTAATTATCAGACTAAATATTCTCTTTATTTTGTCAATATCATCAAAATAGTCTTTTCCATAAAGATAACTGCTGATTGCTCCAGTGGATAAGTCTATTTCTCTTTGCAGAATTTTTAAAATTAATTCTTTAAGTTGCTGGTTTCTGTTCAGTACTATACCAATGTCTTTGCCGGCAAGCCACGCACCAGCTTCAATCAAAAAGTCGTTCACGTTAAATTCTTCCAACGTATCCAAATGTTTCTCATAAAACCTGTCCTGGTTCAGGTCGAAATAATTAACAAGTATTTCCCTGATATCATCAAGGTCCCTGGTTCTTTCAGGTTTTTCGTTATAAGAAATAAGCTTAAGTATGATTAAACCCTCCAGAGGAGTGACTTGCACTATGGTTTCTTCATCGTAGTTTCGGATATCAGGTTCCTCTAAAACTTCTTTAAATCCAATCATAGATAGCTCCGTTTTTCGGTCGGTAAATTTTACTGTTCCTTTTTCTTCCAATTCTCCAAATGGCAGAATGTCAACAACAGTATTGGTTTTATCATGAATTATCCGATGAGCCTCCTTTGCCTCTCTGAATCCTTTCTGTAACAATTCCTTCATAAGTTGGTCGTAACTCTGAATATCAGGAAGCATAATTGCAAAGTCAATATCCATAGTTCCCCTGCCGGGCTTTATACCCTTTTCTACCAAATGAAACTGTCGGGCTTGTGCACCAATCAAATACAATGGAACATTCATCCCGTGGCATGTGGCATCAATTAAGCTGAAAACATCCTTGAACCAAGGGGTTAGCATTTTAAAACTCATTGGTAAGGTATTTATCCCAGATTATTTGGGCGGTTTCGCGACATCTGTTATCGCCGGTATTTATTAAATCAACGTAAGTTAGCAGATTTGGTACGGCATTTTTTTGGTTGTGTTCTTCAATATTCCAGAACTTCTTAAATACCACAACATCACCTTTGAGATCAGGAATCAACCGGTAATTTCTCATTAATTCGTTTCGGGTTTCCGTTGTGTAAAGCGTAAGTTCACCCGGACGTAAATAGTTGGTCAGCAAATCACCTGCCGGTTCGCCACCCCACAAGGTTTCTCCTTCATGTAGCTTAATATTACGCCAGTGTGTAAAATTCTCTACATTGGCAAAACGAAACCGGCCAATTTCAAGAGTGGGCTGTAATGTTTCTTTGAAGGCTACCATCCATTTATCAAGTAGTTCCTTTTTATTCATTAACTGAAATGTGTTTTTATTCAGGCGGGCCAAAAATCCATTTCCTTTCAACCCATTGAAAATATAAGCGATATTACCGTGTGCCACAACCGCTGTTTGTGCAATTTCGCGGTGCGGCATGTTAACCAGTTCCGGGTTCATCAAAAAATGAAACAACACTTTTATCCCGGTTTTAGTGAACGCCCTGTTTTGTTTCTCTTTTGGCGTTTGTAAAGGTTTATTTGCATCAATAAAATATCGGAACTTATTTTCATGAAAAAACACATTGCCGTTTGCTTCGAGATAGGCGATATTTAATTGACGTAGTTCTTCTTTTATTTTAGGAAAAATACGTTTGGCTACAATCATAAATGGAGGATAAGTTTTTGCCCATTCTTCAATCTGAAACAACTGGTGGTTACGAAGCTCATCTTTTATTTCAGTGTTAAAGTCAATTTTTTCGTTACCAATGAATAAAGTGAGCACACCATCAAAACCTTGTTTGGTTTTATTTTCCCATACACCTTCTACCTTAGCCGTTTTTCTAAGATTCTCGATGGCAATATAGATGATTTCGGTTTCTTTCATGTCCATTTATATTTTATAGCCACGATTCGTGGACGAAAATGTTTATTGGACAAATATATTATTTATAATTCTTTTTTCCATTCATTTTCCGGAAGAAAATATTGTACTCCTTTAAATTTGGTTTCAAATCTCAGGTTCTTGGCCGGATTCTGAATCCTGACCAGTTCAGGTGTTGACTTACAGTTATAAACGATGTAAAGCCAGGCTGAATTGCCCAACTGCCCCAGCCGGAACATTTCATTTTCTGAAACCATTATGCCGCCTGTTCCGCTTCTTCCCTTCACTTCAATATAACGTTTCAGTGATTCTTTGCTGGTACTGCGTACATCGTATCCCAGGTTTTGTGCTCCTACATCTTCAGAAAACCAGTCGTTTTTCCGTTCAAATTCCATGGCAAATTGTATAGCAATTTGTTCCACCTCATCGTCACGTTTCATACCGTAATGGTTCTGGTATTCCAGTTGATTCAGCGGAACCACAAAGGCGCAACCCAACACTTCCGGTGTTTTTGGCGACAACTGTGTCATGGCTTCAAGCCGTTTATGCCGCAATTCCTTCCGGTTTATCAGGTCATCTATTTTTTCCTGGTTACGCTGTATTTTTTCGTTATACCGGTTTTCGCCCATCAACACTTTCCCCTGGAGTTCGTTTATTTCATTTGTGAGGTCGAAAATAATATCGTTAAAGGCTTCGTCAAGGTATTCTTTTCTTTTGCTGATGTCGGCTTCAATGCGTTTTTGGGTTCTTTCAGTTCTTATGCATTGCGGTAATCAATATCGCTGTGCGCCATCTTTTTGGTCTGTTCGGCAATCTTTTTCTTTACATTTTCTTCGGTGAGGTTGGTTTCAATGGTTTGGTTAAATTTGGTTTGTTTTTGGTTGTAAGTGGAGTTTATAATATCCTCCGATGTCAAATTTCTCAGTCGGGAAACCTTGCTGATTCTCACCGGTTCGGAAGGCACCAGATTTTTTATGATTTGTCCTGTGGCCAGTTGCATAGTTTACGTTTTTCCTAAAAAGTCACTAATGTACAAAATTTGGCTGGTTTCGTTTTATTTCATGGAACAAACTTCTCGTCGTACTCAAAAAGGCACAAAAAAACACTTGCACTGGCAAGTGTTTCATTCATGTACCCCGAACGGGATTCGAACCCATGACCTACTGCTTAGAAGGCCTTAAATTTGTTTTCCCTTAATATATCAATGTTTTGACTGTCAATAACTTTATTTGTTTTTGTTTGTACTTATTTGCCCTTTTTTTCTATTTTTGTTTAAACCATGTTTAAACTATAAGTATAACAGTATGGCAGCAAGCGCAAAAATTTTGCTTTTTAAAAGTAAAACCTACAAAGATGGAAAGCACCCGGTTTTACTCCGGATCGTTATTGACAGGAAACCCAAATATTTTAGCGTTGGAAGTAATTTAAAATGTTTTCCTGAACAATGGGATTCTGAACTATCTGAATTCAATAAAACCTTTCCAAGTTACAAACAAGCGAATATTAATATCAGAACTTCATTAAGTGATGCAGAGGATATTTTATTAAGGTTACAAAGGAACGATCCTAATTTTACCCATGTTGATTTTGAAAAACAGTTTTTAAAAAAGAATCAGAAGATATACTTATTCGAATACATGGATTCCATTATTACCCGGTTAAAGAATTCCGATAAAATTGGTAATTCATTGATCTATTCAACAACCAAAAACGCTTTAAAGGATTTTTTTGTTAAAGAACCGGAACTAAAAGAGATTACAAAAAAAAACTTGCAAATGTTTGTTGAACATTGCCAGAGCAAAGGACTGAAACCAAACACAATTAGCAATTATTTGAGAACATTACGAGCCGTTTACAACAAAGCCCGAAATGAAGAAAACTTTGATTATTACCCGTTCAAAAATTTCAACTGGAAACCATTAAAAAGTAAAACACAGAAAAGAGCTATATCAAAAGTAGATATGATTCGGATAATGAATTTTCCGGCAGAACCTGGAACCAGTCTTTTTGATGCCAGGGAACTTTTTACATTCATGTATTTATGTTACGGTTTAAATTTTAGCGATTTAGCTAAATTAGAGGAACCCAATATTTACCAGGTAGATAATTTATTTATCCTGAAATATGAACGTAGTAAAGGCGGAAAACTTTATGAAATTCCATTAGATGAAAAAGCATTGAGGATTCTGGAATATTACCGGGAAAACAACAAAGATTCAAAATACATTTTCCCGATCCTGAATGAAGATATTCACATAACACCCAAACAAATTAACACCCGGATAAAAACCGCCATAAAAAAATTTAACGCTGACATGAAAACCATAGGCGAAGAATTAGAGATTCCAGTCAAATTAACAAGCTATGTGAGCCGCCACACCTTTGCAAGTGTTTTGGTTAAAGCTGGAGCCGACATTTTCACCATTAGTGAAATGATGGGACATTCAGACCTGCAAACCACGAAAATTTATATTCAGGATTTGGATTTTACAGAAAAAATTGAAGCCAGTAAAAACTTAATTGATTAACCTATGTACCAGCATGAAAATTTATGGATTAAAATTTCAGATGACTTTCACGCCGAAATAAATCCGATATTGGAACAATTAAACCCGAATGCAGTAGATCACTATTGTTTTAAAAGGGTAGGCATACAAGGAAAATTTTTGATAATAAACAACTTGTTATTATCATTAAATGGATTAGATACAAACCATTATAATCTTATCAGGTTAAAAAACATTCTGGAAAGCTATAAAACAAGAATTGAAAACTACTTTAATTCTCATGCTATTGCGACCGGATTCATTTTTTTTGCACCGCAAAACATTTTAAAAACCCAAAATTACCTCTTAAAAAAGTTTTCAGAATATTCCTTATCATATTCTTTTTCAGAATTTATTGCAAAAAAATTTTATAACTATATGATTGGACTTAATATTATAGGTTTTCCGAATGATTGTAGTTTTAAACTTTCTGCAAAAATCAAGAATGATGAAATAGAAATTTCAAGAAGTAATGACCCACTTTTTGAAGTAGAAAAAGAAAGTGGGAAATGGATTGGAGATGTTACTATAACAAGAGATGAACAAGAAGAAATTGAATTTAAACTGTATAAAAAAGACCCTGAGTTAAGAGACGATTCAGAAGAATTGGCAATTGAAGAATTCAAAAAATTTGCTAATGATATTCAAAATAAAATTAAAATATTGCTTAAAGATTTCGACCGTTGTATTAACCTTTGTAATACCTTAATCGACAAACAACAAAAAGACACCACACCGGCCAACCTGCCGGAAATTAAAAAAATCTATTCCACACTTAAAAACGGTTACATTCAAGAGCCATTTGAAATATTTACAGCCATTTTTCAACCCGAATATTCCGGCCAGAAAATTATTTGGTTAAAGTCTGGACCCGAATTAAAATATTTTGTTGACCGGATGAACGACAAATTAAATTTGACAAATAGAATAAACAAATGGACTGATAGCAGGTTTGAGCTAAAAAATCAGCCTGAACATTTACCCAAATATCTAACCAGGCAAAAAACCGAAGGGACAATCTATCAACTTTTACTTTCGGGAAATGATAGGAAAAATCCACTTTATAAACTATTCCAGGAACTGTAAATATTCCCGAACTATTCCGAACTATTCCCGTTTCGCTTTTCAATTTTATCAAATTTTGTCCATGTTAATTTTTAATTATAAACGACATGGATATTTCAACAAAAAACGTTTTAAACTTTGCGGAAGCGGTAGAATATACCGGTTTTTCAGCGTCCTACCTTTACAAGCTAACAAGCACCGGCAAAGTTCCACACTACAAACCGTATGGAAAAATGATTTTTTTCAAACGGGAGGAACTGGAAAGTTTTTTAACCAGTAAGGAACAGCCGAAAAGAACACACAAAACTAAAGCGAAATGAATATTAAAACCGCAAACGACCGAATAAAAGCCGGTTTATTATTGCCTGATATATTTAGCTTATTGGGTGATTTATGGCAGGCCGGGGAGCTTGCAATTCTTTTCGGTGGAACTGGAAGCGGAAAAAGTATTTTAGGCGTTCAAATTGGTAATGGACTTTCTAAAGGTGAAAATGTTTGGGATGAGCTTAAAAATGAAAATCCGCCTTTAATTGTTCTTTACATGGATTTCGAGTTATCCGACAAACAATTTCAAGTGAGATATACAAGCGATGACAAAAAATCTACTTATCAGTTTTCCGACAATTTTAAAATGGTAAATATACCGTTTGGTGATATTTACGAGCCAGGGAAAAACATTACTGCAAAAATATTTGAACTCATTGAAAAGTGTTTGGAAGAAACAGAGGCCAAAGTCTTAGTTATCGACAATTTAACAGCACTAAGCACCGAGGACAATAAAGACGGCAATGTAGCAATGGAAATAATGAGTTACCTGGACAAATTAAAACGAAAAAACGGATATAGTATTTTAGTGATTGGGCACACCCCCAAAAAATTTGAATATACACCACTAACAAACGGTGATTTGGCCGGTAGTTCAAAAATAACACAATTTGCAGATGCCGTTTTTGCGCTGGGAAAAAGTGTTATTGATAATGATTTCCGCTACCTGAAACCTACCAAAAACAGCCGTTCAAAAAAGGAAACCTATCATTCAAATAACGTTATCACTATCAAAAAAATCAAAGAAACCAACTTTCTCAAATTTGAATATGAGGGAACCACGACCGAAGATGAACACCTTTCAAAAAATGGTGATGACAAAAAATTACAGGCAATTGCAATGAGAAACCAGGGATTACCAATTCGCACCATTGCCGAAAAATTGGGACTTTCAGTAGGAACTATTTCCAACTACACAAAAAATGAAAAAAACCTGAAACCATTTGAACGCAATGAACAGAATGAACATTCTGAACAAATTGAACAATCTGAACAGAATGAACACGGTGAACAGCTTGAACGCAATGAACAAAAAACACCGTTTTGAACACCAAAACAAGTAACTTGAACAAAAATGAACACTGTAATATATTCTATATCATTTATTTATATCAAAATCTTAGAAGTAATTGAACATCAATGTTCATATTCTCAAGAAATGAACATGATATACATTTTTCAATGTTCAATTTTTAAAGTATAGAAACAGCCTGTTCAATTGTGTTCAAAGAATTGCTATTCAAAAAAGAAAAAAATGAACTGTCAGCAAGCAAAGAAAATACCGATTACCCACTATTTACAGACCAAAGGAATTCAGCCGAAAACAGTAAAAAACGGATCAGCCTGGTACAATTCACCATTCAGGAATGAAACCAAACCGAGTTTTAAAGTTGACCGGCAAAATAATATCTGGTATGATTTCGGGACTGGAACCGGTGGGAACCTTTTAGACCTGGTTATGAATTTTGAAAAAACCAGTTTAACTGGTGCGTTAATGATATTGCAGCGGCCAGAACTATCAAACACCCGTTTTTCTTTTTCTGAACAGCAATATTCTAAATCAAACACCATTGAATTAAAACATTTGCAGGCATTACAAAACCGTGCTTTAATCCAATACCTTACAGCCCGGAAAATATCGCAGTCTAAAGCCGTTAACTATGTTCAGGAAGCATATTATCAGGTGAACGGCAAACAATACTTTGCCCTTGCATTTCAAAACGACCGAAACGGCCACGAATTACGCAACAAATATTTTAAAGGTAGCACCACACCTAAAGCACCCACCACAATAAAAAGCAGCCCAGGAGCCTTAAACATCTTTGAAGGTTTTATAGATTTCCTGTCAGCCCTGGAATATTTCAACACCCGGAAACCGAAATTTGACACCATAGTTTTAAATTCAGTTACCAACATGGACACCATAATAAACACCCTGGAAGATTACCCACAAATAAACCTTTACCTGGACAATGACAACACCGGCGACCAGGCAGCCGAAACCATAAAGTCAGCACACCCAAAAGTGAAAAATTTTTCAAAAATTATATATCCGAATCAAAATGATTTCAATGATTTTCTTTTGCGGCGCCAGGCTTAGTTTTTTTTATCAGTTTTTTTGAGAATGTGCCTTGCATATCGTTTGCAAAATCTGAAAAAAACGACGTGGTGATGGACACGAAAAAAGCATATTAAACCGGGATTAACACCCCGGTTTTTTGTTTTATATGTTTTACAGCATACTTTTTATTTAACAATAAATATTTACGTACTGATAATCAGTGTTTTAGGGTGACAAAAAAAAGAACATCTCTTTTTGTCCTTTCAATTTCGGGTTTACGGGTTTACATTTAGTAGAAAAAACATGGAAAACGAAAAAAGGCTATACCCGGCAATTGTCAGCAGCCGGTTAACCGAGCTGCAAAAAGACAAGCTAAATAAATTGGCTTGGAAAAACCATTGCACGAAAAGTGAGTATTTGAGGAAAATAATTATTAACAATTTAAATTTAGAAACATGAAGATTTTAATTTATGCCAGCCAGCCCGGCCAAAGCACCCGGCGACTGATGCAAGAAATTGAGGAAGCCAACAAAAGAGAAAAAACAAAAGAGATTACCGGCGAAGTGGTTTTTGCTTATGACCTTTACAGTTATTGCAGCGAAACCACAGCAGGCCACGACCGGGTTTATAAGCGAGGTAGGTATAAATCCGAAAAACTGATTGCCAGGGATTACCAGGCCGTTATTCCACGATTGGCAGGAACCGGTTTTGATTTTGGTTTAGGAAACCTCCGGCATTTAAACAGGAACCTGAATATTTTCAGCACCGGAACCGATACCGGTTTAAAAATTTGCAGCAACAAATTTTTAACTATTCAGGCACTTTCCGAGAATGGAATCCGTGTACCACGCCATGTTTTAGCCCACCGGCCAACGGACTACAAAGAATTGATTGATTTGATTGGTGGTTTGCCGTGTGTTGCCAAATTGCAACGAGGCAGCCAGGGAGCAGGAGTTTTTATTCTGAATGATGTTTTGGCAGCAAGTACAGCACTCCGCGCGATGGAGCAAACAAACGTTGATATTGTGTTAACCCGTTTCATCGACACCGGAAACCCGGCCAACGATATACGAATTATCACAATCGGAGCTGAAACCAAAAACCCTAAAGTTTTTGCATACAAACGTTTTGCCGTTGACAGCGATTTCCGCAGTAATTATTCTATTTCAAAAAGAGGCGAAAAAGTAAAGATTACCGATGAGGAGCGACAAATGGCACTCGATGCCAGTAAACTTTTAGGTGGTGGTGTGCATGGTGTTGACATTATGAGAGATGCCACCGCAGACAATAAACCGTACATTATCGAGGTGAACGGATGCCCTGGATTGTCAGGCATTGAAAAAGTAACCGGCGAAAATGTTGCAAAAGCTATCATTGATTACACCCTGGAGAATTACAAAAGAAATGGATACCGGAAAAACACGAATAGCCAGGGAGCAACAAACCAGTTTAAACCTGATGAAACATTTGCGGAAACAATAAGCAGAATTCAAAACGAATATTTGTACTAAAATGGAAACGAATTCATTTATTGGAAAATTACACGCCCATTTGTTCGCCAGCGAAAAAGAAATTCCAAAACTTTTTAATGCCAAAGAGCAGGAAATGATTTTGCGTTATCGGGCAGCATTTACAAAGTGGTTAGCCGAACCACATTTGAGAGATATTCAAATGATAAACTATCTGGTTAACGAATTCAGTATTAAACGCAGCCAGGCATATACAGACCTGAATAACGTTAAATCATTGATTGGTAACGTTACTATGGCCGGTAAAGAATTCCAACGATACCGGGCCAATGAAATGATTTTGCAAGGTTTTGAATTGGCCGAAAAAGCTAAAAACAGCCTGGACATTAAAAAGGCAATGACACTTATAAAAGCAGGTGAGGCACTTTCAAAAGTTCATAAACTTGAATCCAATGATCCGGAGCCGTCCCGATGGGAAGACATTGTGCCGATGGAACTGGAACCGTCCACAGATGTTTCCGTTATTGGCCGAAAACCAATAGAGAACCTGGACGAACTTAAACACAAATTACGTGTCAAATACGGTACTGAAATGAATTAAAGTATTTAAATTCAGTAACATATAAAGCCCGGTTTTTCTTTTTTGAATAGCTGGGTTTTTTATTGCTCAAAAACCGTACTTAGAATCATTCTAAATAAAATAGGCAATTCCACCAAAAAAAATAAATTTCAACTGAAAACCAATGATTTAGCCTTCAAAAAACGCTGAATTTTCCATTTACTCTTTTAATACACCCCGCACCGCCCTGTGGCATTTTCGTAATTACGTGTCTGGAAAATTTGCCTTATATGCTGGGAAATAAAAAAACGGACGTTATTAACACCGGTTTAAACTGATTTCTGAATTTAAACCATGTTTAAACCAGAAACAAAAAACCAGATAATTAGATTATAACTATCTGGTTTTCAATGTACCCCGAACGGGATTCGAACCCATGACCTACTGCTTAGAAGGCAGTTGCTCTATCCAACTGAGCTATCGGGGCGTACCTTATTGCAAAGGTAATTATTAAATAACAGAACTAATGACCTTCCCGATTGGAATCGGGATGCTCTATCCTCCCGATAGTTATCGGGATGAGCTATCGGGGCAGCCTTTTGTTTTTGCGGTGCAAAGATAGGATTCAAACTCCAAATAGCAAATATCAAATCACAAAAATCAAATTTCTAATTGCAATTACCAAATCCCAAATAAATTTCAATGTCCAAGAATCTCAAAATAAATTGGTTTGGAGTTTGGAATTCTTGTTATTTGGGATTTAATTGTCTTTTGATATTTGGACTTTGGTTTTTATAACAGATGTATTCCATTTGACTTACACTTTTCGAGCATTTCTTCGGGCCATATACTCGACTGAATTTCACCAATATGGGCTTTTCGCAGAAAATACATGCACAGGCGTGATTGCCCGATTCCGCCGCCGATGGTAAGCGGGAGCTCGCCATCCAGCAGCATTTTATGCCACATCAAGTCTTTCCGGTCTTCCAGTCCACGTATTTTAAGCTGTTTAAGCATGGCATCCCGGTCAACGCGGATTCCCATGGACGAAATTTCAAAAGCGCGGTTCAGAACATCGTTCCAGAGAATGATATCGCCGTTCAGCCCCCTGTATCCGTTTACAGTTGGAGTTGTCCAGTCGTCGTAGTCGGGTGCGCGGCCATCATGAATTTCACCGTTGGGCATTTTTCCGCCAATACCGATGACAAAAACAGCTCCGTGCTTTTTGGCCACTTCCGTTTCCCTTTCAAAAGGAGTTAAATCCGGATACATTTCAGCCAGTTCTTCCGAGTGAAAAAAGGTAATTTCCTCGGGCAACTCGGGTCTGATTTCGGGGTAATTATCGGAAATATAGAACTCAGTATTGACCAAAACAGAATATATTTTACGCACTATTTTCTTCAAAAAATCAAGGTTTCGTTCTTCTTTCGAAACCACCCGCTCCCAGTCCCACTGGTCAACGTAAAGCGAATGAATGTTGGTTAGCTCTTCATCCGGGCGTATGGCATTCATGTCGGTGTAAAGGCCGTATCCTTCTTCCATTTTCAGGTCGGCCAGCGCCATGCGCTTCCATTTGGCCAGCGACTGCACAATTTCAGCCACCTGGTCATCCATTTCTTTCATGGGGAATGAAACCGGCCGTTCAATGCCGTTCAAATCGTCGTTAATACCTGTTCCTTTTTTTACAAACAACGGCGCGGTAACTCTGCGCAATCTCAACTCGGCAGCCAGATTCATCTGGAAAAAATCTTTTATCAGTTTAATGGCCTGTTCGGTTTGGTTCACATCCAAAGCCGACTTGTAATTTTCAGGAATAAATAATTTCATTTCTCTAAATTTCTATTCATTTGCTTGCAAAAATAAGATTGTAATTGCAATTTGAAAGAAAAATAAAGAAAAACTGCTCAAAATATTTCCATTTAAATCAAAACCATAAAGTTTTGTTAATAAATTGAAGATTTATTTTCCAATTTGATTTATATTTTTGAACCGCAAAAAATGAATCGCTATTCCGGAAATATTGCCTGTTTGTATATGGTGAAAATCTCGAAATGGTTTAACCTGGTTATGCCTGTTGTGGTTTTGTTTTACCAGGATAACGGCATGGGGATGCAGGAGATTTTTGTACTGAAGTCGATTTATTCGCTTGCTATTGTGGCTCTGGAACTTCCATCGGGATGGATGGCCGATGTGTGGGGCCGGAAAAAAACGTTGCTGCTTGGAGCGGTTTTGGGTAGTGCCGGATTTTTAATGTATAGTTTTTCTTACGGTTTTTGGGCATTTGTGGCTGCTGAAGTTGTGCTTGGCGCAGGTCATTCCTTTGTTTCGGGTGCCGATTCAGCCATGCTTTACGAAAGTCTGAAAGCCGATAAAAAATCGGATAAGTATGTAAAACACGAAGGACAAATTGCCTCTGCCGGAAATTTTGCCGAAGCCATTGCGGGTATTGCTGCCGGATTTTTGGCAGCCATGAGCCTGCGCACTCCGTTTTATTTTCAGTTCGCTGTAGCCACTCTGGCAGTTCCCGCTGCATTTTCGTTGAAAGAGCCGGTTTTGAGGGCAGCAACCCATTTACATTCGGTAAAACATATGGGGTTGTCCATAAAAAACACGCTTTGGAAAGATGCTGATTTAAGAACAGCCATCCTGCTTTCATCGGTCACAGGAACGGCAACCCTAACTTTTGCATGGCTGGTACAACCTTTTTTTAAGGCCATTGAATTACCTGTGGAATGGTTTGGAATTTTGTGGACAGCCCTGAATCTGAGTGTCGGAGTTTCCTCGGCCTTTGCCTACCGTTTCGAAAGCAAATTCAGCAGAAAAAATGAAGTGCTTTTTATAATCGGGATGCTTGCACTCGGATATTTTCTTTCAGGGTTTGCTGTATTGCGCGAAGGGTTGATTTTTCTTTTTCTTTTTTACCTCGCTCGCGGTCTCGCTACACCGGTTTTTAAAAATTACATCAACCAATATACGCCCAGCGAAATACGGGCAACCATTTTATCGGTGCGCAACCTTGTTATCCGGATTTGCTTTGCTGTAATCGGACCACTTTTAGGCTGGATGACCGATCATGTCAGCCTGAATATGGCATTCATTCTCGCAGGCGGTTTATATTTTATGGCTGCTGTAGCGGTTACCTGGACCTGGTTGATAAGAAAGGCAGGGTAAAGTTTAAAGTGTGTTTACATTCTGATTCATAAATTGTGTATTGATTCATTCATGCATTCATGCAATTTCTCATTTAATCATTCGATCCTTATCCTCAGTCCGTCGTATGCGACAAACACATTTTCGGGTAAAAGTGCCTGAATTTCTTCATGAGTTCCAAAACCGTGACTAATATGTGTCAGATAAGCTTTTTCGGGTTTTATACGTCTGATTACTTCCAGTGCCTGTTCAAGGTTAAAATGCGAAATGTGTTTTTCTTTTCGTAATGCATTAATAATAAGTATTTTTGCGCCGTTTAACTTTACCAATTCATCATCTGAAATAAAATTGGTATCGGTAATGTAGCTCAAATTACCTACCCTGAACCCGTAAACCGGTAGTTCGTGATGAAAGCACCTGATGGGAATAAAAGGAATTTCATCAATTATAAATGGCTTGTCATCAACGGTATGCAGTTTCATCATGGGAATGCCGGGATATTTGTTTTCTGCAAAAACATAGTCGAAAATGCGTTTTAAGGATTTCTGAACCCGTTTTTCGGCATAAATATCGGTGGGTCGTTTTTGCAGCCAGTTGTAGGACCGAATGTCGTCGAGGCCAAAAATATGGTCGGCATGTTCGTGGGTGAGCAAAATTGCCCGCAGATTATTTACTTGTTCGCGAAGCATCTGCTGGCGGAAATCGGGACCAGCATCTATGACAAAACTTTTTCCATCGATTTTAATCAGCAGTGACGATCTCAGGCGTTTATCTTTTTCGTCTTCCGATTGACAGACCGGACAACCACATCCAATTACCGGCACTCCCTGTGACGTTCCGGTTCCAAGCAAAACGGCTTCCATTTTTAATTTTTTGTGCTGAAACATGTTGCAAAATTAACAAAAGGTTGCTTAAACCGCGATTATCTGTAATTTTACAAAAAATTATTCTCCATGGCAGAACTCTATCTTGTGCCCAACGTTTTAAGCGATGGCGACTGGCAAAATGTGTTGCCGGCAAAAATATTTCCAGTAGTCACACAAACAAGGTTTTTCATTGTAGAAAACATAAGAACTGCCCGGCGGTTTTTAAAGCTGGTAAACCAGGAAATAAACATCGACCGGTTAACCTTTTTCGAACTTAATAAATACACACAACCGGGTGATCTTCCCCGGTTTTTGAAACCTCTTGAAAATGGAGAAGATGTGGCCGTAATTTCAGAGGCCGGTTGTCCCGGTGTGGCCGACCCCGGTGCCGATATTGTCAGACTGGCGCATCAAAAAGGGTACAAAGTTGTTCCCATAGTGGGGCCCTCTTCCATCGTTTTGGCGCTGATGGCCTCAGGGCTGAACGGACAGAATTTTGCATTCAACGGTTATCTGCCGGTTCGCACAAACGAACGGATACGCGCTATTTCAAACCTTGAAAAACGGGTTAAAGGCAGTGAACAAACGCAAATTTTTATTGAAACCCCTTACCGCAACAACCAACTGGTAAATGATTTGTTGAAAACCTGCTCCCCTTCCACCCTGCTGTGCATTGCAGCCAATTTAACCGGTGAAAATGAGTTTGTTGTAACAAAACCTGTTTCAGAATGGAAAAACAAGGTGCCTGATTTACACAAGCAACCGGCTATTTTTTTAATTGGAAGGTAAATTTCAAATTGAAAAATTTCTGTTTTAGAGAAAGCCTGATTTTTTTAGCAGGATAAATTCGTGCTCGAAATTTGGAGTAAAAATTCCACAACCCAGATTCGTTTCAATTTGTTTTTTTGTCCAGAATTTTGCTTCCGTAACTTCTTCGGAGTGCAGGCGGTAATTATTTGAATCGTGTGTCAAAAAAAGATAAACCAGCTCAGCCTCCACATCCGATTCCCATGTGTAAACCATCAGTTGCCGGGCCGAAAATCCGGTCAGTCCGATCTCTTCAAAAGCCTCTTTTTTAAGGGCTTCTTCCACCGTTTCACCGGCAGAAATATGCCCGCCAACGGCAGTGTCCCATTTTCCGGGCTGAATGAGTTTTGTTTCGGGACGTTTTTGAAGCAGCACAGATTTACCGGGATTTATAACGTGCATGTGCACAACCGGATGCAACAATTTGCTGCCGTTATGCACCTCGCTGCGTGGCGCCTGTCCGGTAACATGACCTGCCTCGTCCACCAGCGGAACCCACTCTTCAGGGAATGAGCTGTATCTGCATTCTTTTTCGCTGGACTTGTTCATGTGTCATGAAGATTATCCGGACTGATTTCCTGCCCGGAAATAAGCAATAATTAGCCGGGCTATTCTGTCTCTTCTTCTACCGGGGCCTGAGCCGGGTAAACCTTATAAACCTTTACTTCCATCATCAGCGATGTAAATCCCGTTATGCCATAAGACCCATACTGTCCAAACCCCAGGTTCGAATCGAAAATCAATCGGGCTTTGGAACCTTTTTTCATGTATGTAAGAGCTTCGTTTAGACTCCTTAACTCTTCCACGTACTGTGCCGAAGAAGACAGGTTCGTGGGGTGTTGAACCATCATTTCCAATGGTTCGTACCGGCCGGTTCCGCCAACATACGCACTGTCAAGTGTCCACAGGTCGTAATAAATCTGCACCCTGTCGCCAATTCTTATGGAATCACCTGTTCCTTCATCCAGTTCTATATAATAGAGCCCCGATGGTTTTCGTTCCACTTCGGAATAGTGTGCCCGGATAAATTCATCCAGTTTCTTCAATTCATTCTGACGTTGCTTTTCCAGGCTGTTTTCCTTACACGAGAATATGGCTGTTGCCAAAACAGCCAGTATAAAAAAAGATATAATGCGTTTCATGAATGTCATTCTTAATTTTTAATTGGATTCTGCAGGTTTTATGTCGAACAATTTTATTACAAAAACAAGTGTTTGATACGGTGGTATTCTTCCCCAACCAGCACTGCCATAGGCAAGTTCAGAAGGGATAATAAATTCGCCGCGTGCATTTTTATTTAATACAGTCATTGCTTCTTCAAATCCCGGAATCATTCTAAAATCTTCATGTTCAAGAATAAAAGTCATTTTTCCGTCGGCACTGGTAATTTCTGACGAATCGAACATTACACCATCGATAAAATAGCCGGCATAACCTACAGTCAGAGTATCAGTGGTCTTGGCTAATTCGCCCTCACCTTCATCCCTTAAAACATAATACACCCCATTTATAGTGGTGTCTATATTAAAACCTTTGGCTGCCAGACTATCCAGGTATGCTTCACGCAACAGAATTTCCTCAGCAGCAGTGTAAACTTTTTCGTCCTCGGTTTTTAAACACGATGAAAAAACCAGAGCCATTAAGGAAGCTATAACCAGATAATTCAAATATTTAACCTTCATTTATAAATCCTTTTTAAATTTATGCTTTCAATAACAGATGCTGATAGTCGCCTAAAAGTTGCCTGAACTTTTCAACTGCTTCTTCCAGCGGCAGTTTTATTTCGCCACCTGCGGCATTGCGGTGCCCGCCACCCGAAAAATGGTCGTGGGAAAACTCGTTGGCAGGAAAGCTTCCCTTTGAACGAAAAGATGCTTTAATGTGATCTTTCTTTTCAATAAACAACGCACTAAAAACAATATTTTGTATAGAGAGCGGGTAATTTACGAACCCTTCGGTGTCTCCGGGCTGAAAATCAAACGTTTCCAGCTCTTCCTGCGAAAGCCAGATAACTGCGGAACGAAATTCAGGGAATACTTCCATTTTTTCTCCCAGACAATGCCCCAGCAGCTTCATCCGGCTGGCCG
Organism: uncultured Mariniphaga sp.; assembly: GCA_964559175.1. GTDB lineage: Bacteria > Bacteroidota > Bacteroidia > Bacteroidales > Prolixibacteraceae > Mariniphaga. Next base: position 35,136 of record CAZLGT010000048.1, read on the forward strand.
AAAAATTGTGATAAACAGCTGCATGAATTTTTTCAGTATCGATGCCCCATTCCATTAATTTGGCTACCACCTGAAATGTATTTGGCCGCGAAATGTTATGACTAAACGATCCGGTATCGGTCATAATACCTGTGAATAAAGCCTCGGCAGCATTGTGGTTCATGTGTTCAGTCAATCCAAGCAGCTCAACAACATCGAAAACCAGTTCGGCAGTGGAACTGTATTCGGGTTCGGAAACCATGTAATCGCAAAAATCTACGGGGTATGGATGATGGTCGATGAGCACTTTGGGGTTTGAAAATTCCAGAAGCTTTTTTTTCAGGCGGGCTGCTCTTTTGGCATCGTTAAAATCGAGGCAAACAAGAACATCGGTCTCTTTCAGCAGAGCTTTGGTCCTTCTGTTTTTCCGTTCGTAAATTACAATTTCAATTTCGGTTGAAAACCACTGGAGAAATGAAGGATAATCGTTAGGCACAATGATTTTTACGAAGTGCCCAAAGTTTTGGAGCACCTCGCCAAAGCCAATGGCAGAGCCAATGGCATCGCCGTCAGGATTTTCGTGCGTAACCAGTGCAATCTTTTGCGGACGATTGGCCAGCAAGTCCCTCAAAGCGGTAAAAATCTCATTTCCAGTGTTTTTCAAAACCATAAAAATTTGAATGGACAAAGATAAGAAAACTGTTATGCAGGCAAAGCCATCTTTGCCCAAATTTTGTTAATATTGCCACAGTATAAAATTTATAAAAATTACAAAAATGGCAGGAAATATAACCTTCACAATGATTAAGCCCACGGCAGTCAGAAAGAATTACACAGGCGCAATTTTGAAAATGATAAATGAAGCCGGATTTGAAATAAAAGCCCTAAAATTGGTTCGCCTGTCGCGCGACCAGGCGGCGGCTTTTTATGCTGTGCATGAAGGAAAACCGTTTTATGACTCGCTAATTGAGTTCATGAGTTTAGGCCCCATAGTGGCTATCATTCTTGAAAAAGAAAATGCAGTGAAAGCCTTCCGTAATTTTATTGGCGCAACCAATCCCGAAAATGCCGCCGAAGGAACCATTCGCAAACTGTACGGAACCAACCTGCAGCAAAATGCAGTGCATGGCTCCGACAGCGATGAGAATGCCATCATTGAATCGGATTTCTTTTTCAGTAAGATGGAAAGGTATTGATTGCCGGTTACCTGTCGATTTTACTTTCCACAATTTTCAAAATCTCAGCTTCTCTCTTTTTGGCAGTAGCCGAAAGTGATTCTGCTTTGTTCAAAATTTCGTCCGCAAACGTTTTGTCGTCGCAGCCCGGGGCATTGATTTTTACATTCAGAAATGCGCCCTCGACAGCTGTGCGGGCACAAAGCGCGCCAACTCCGGCATCGGAAACCGAGTTTGGATTGCCGGTTTCAGCCATTGTATGCATAACCTCCAGCGAATCGCAGGCCAGTTGCATCACTTTCAGTGGTACTTCCATGGCATTTTTTGTGGCAAACTGAATGGCTTTTTTCCGTTCTGCTTTTTCCTGTTCGTTCGATTTGGGCAATCCAAAAGCAGTCATTATTTGGTTGAAAGCCTCTGTATCTTCATCCACACATTTCAATAAGGCATCGTGGTAGCATTTTCCTTTTTCGGCCCAGTGGGAAAATTCTTCCCAGCGGTCGTCCCAACCACGTTTGTGTGCCGAAAGGTTAGCCACCATGGTACCTAAAGCTGCCCCAAAAGCACCCACTGCTGCTGAAACCGAGCCTCCACCAGGCGCCGGCGATTCCGATGCTGTTTCGTGCACAAAACCCTGAACCGTTTTGTCAACAAGCTTTTCACCGGTTTTTTCCTCTATCAGGTATTCAATAATTTTCTTTTTCGGATCGAACGGGTACAACTCGTCCAACCCCATCGACTTAACGGCAATTTTTATGATTTCTTCATCCTGAATGCCTGTTGAGCGCTGCTGTTTATGAAGGAAGTATTTCCCGGCATCGAGCATGGCCTGCAGCGGGATAAGCCCAACCAGTTCTGAACCGGTTACCCGGATGCCGCGCTCGCGTGCTCTTTCACTCACTTCGTCGAATGCCACATGCACTGACGTTACCGTTATATCGGTCAGGTTTATGGATATTTGGGCGACTCCGTATTCTTCGATAAACCAGCCAATGGCGCGTGTTTTTTTCAGTGTTCCGGGAATACGCACCGGTTCTCCGTTTTCGTCGGTTACTATTTTCCCGGAGAGCGGGTCACCCTCGCGTTTTACACGGCCTGCTTCGCGCACGTCGAAAGCGATGGCATTGGCCCTGCGTGTAGAGGTGGTATTCAGGTTCACATTGTAAGCCACCAGGAAATTTCGTGCGCCAATGGCCGTAGCGCCTGTTTCGGCAACGGTTTCCGACCATTGCGACGGACCAAAATCGGGCTTCCATTTCGCTGTTGAAATCTTTTCTTTCAGGCCTTCGTATTCACCCGAGCGGCAACTGGCCAGGCTTCTGCGTTCCTCTGAAGTTGCCGCAAATTCGTAACAGTAAACAGGGATTGAAAGCTCCTTCCCCACCCGTTCGGCCAGTTTTCGGGCAAACTCAACGGTTTCCTCCATTGTAATATTTGCCACCGGAACCAGCGGACAAACATCGGTAGCGCCAAAACGGGGATGCTCGCCGTGATGCCGGCGCATGTCGATGACCTGAGTTGCTTTTCTGATGCCTCTGAAAGCAGCCTCCACAACAGCATCGGGCTCACCTACAAAAGTTACAACTGTGCGGTTGGTCGCTTTGCCGGGATCCACATCCAGCAGTTTTACGCCCTCAACACTTTCAATGGCATCGGTTATTTCCTTAATGATTTTCGGGTCTCTTCCCTCCGAAAAATTCGGAACACATTCGAGTATTTTTTTCATTTTAGTCTGTTTTATTCTTTTCCGACAGCGCCTGAAAGACCTGTCGGTATTCGTTTTTCAAAAATAGAAATCCCCTGGCAAAAAGGATATGATTAAATTCAGCAGGAATTAAAACGATTGAATTTCCCCGTTCAGAATAACTGTTTCCACCAGGTTGGAACCAAAGGAATAGGGCAAATATTCAATTCCGGGCATTTCGCCGGTAATAAAAACATTAGCTGTTTTTCCGCGGGCGATACTTCCCAGCCGGTCGCTGATGCCCATGGCATAGGCAGTGTTGATAGTGGTGGCATTTATCACTTCTTCGGGCAGCATTTTGTACCTGATGCAACCCAGCGATGAGATGAAATTCATGTTTCCGGTGGGCGATGAACCGGGGTTGTAGTCGGAAGCCAAAGCCACTGGAAGCCCGGCATTTATCATTTCCCGTACCGGCGAGAGTTTCATTCCCAGAAAAAATGCGGCACCGGGCAAAACAGTGGGCATGGTTTCGGTCCCCTTCAAACATTCAATCTCCTCTTTGCCCATGTATTCCAGATGATCAACCGACAAGGCGTTGTACTTTACACCCGCCTGTACCCCACCGGTATGCCCCAGTTCGTTGGCATGTAACTTGGGCCGCAAACCGTATTTCAGGCCGGCCATTAAAATTCGCTCGGTATCTTCCACCGAAAAGAATCCTTTGTCGCAAAACACATCGATAAAATCAGCCAGTTCCTCGGAGGCTATCTGAGGAATCATTTCGTTTATCACCAAATCTACGTATCCGGAAACATTGTTTCGGTAATCAGCGGGTATGGCATGTGCGCCCAGAAATGTAGAACGGACACATACCGGTGCAGTTTCTTTTACCCATTTGATGATTTTCAGCATGCGAATTTCATCTTCGGTATTCAATCCGTAACCGCTTTTAATTTCTACAGCGCCGGTTCCGGTTTTCATTATTTCAGAAATCCGTTCCATGGCGTCGTAGTACAATTTCTCGTCGGGTGTTTCATGCAGCAGTTTTGCCGAGTTGAGAATTCCTCCCCCACGACGGGCAATTTCTTCATAGGAAAGACCGCGAATGCGATCGACAAATTCCTTCTCACGTGGCGCCGGATAAACCAAATGGGTGTGCGAATCGCAGTAGCAAGGGTAAACCAAACGGTCTGAACAATCAATTTCTATCAGAAAATCATCGTCTTTATATACATCCTTTAACTTGCTCATGGGACCGAAATCCTGAATCAACTCATCCTGAATGATGAGAAATGCATTTTTAATGATTTTGACCGTTGCCATTTCACTTCCGGCACAAAAGGCCACCGGATTATCCTCAACCTGAACCAGTTCTTTTATATTTTCGAGCAGCAGTTTCATATTTATTCTAATTTTTCTTTAAGTTACAAAATTGAATTGAAAAACCAAACCTTCCGTTTTCAATTTGCCGACATTTTTTTACGCCTGAATAACTGTCAAAAGCGTCAGGAATTATTATTTTCGGCCAATAAATGTAAAAAACATGCTGAAAAAAGTACCACACACGTACGTAATTATTTTTGCACTGATTGCAATTTGCGCTGTTTGCACCTGGTTTATCCCCGGTGGTGAATTTGAACGGGAAACCATAATGGTTAATCAGGTGGAGCGGGAAGTGATAAAACCCGGTTCATTCCAGGTTATTGAAAGTAACAGACAAACCTGGCAGATTTTTTCCGCATTTTTCGACGGATTTGTAAACACTGCCCACATTATTGCCTTCATTTTAATGATTGGCGGCGCTTTTTGGATTCTGAACGAAAGCAAATCCATCGACATCGGAATTTATTCCTTCCTGAAATTCGCCAAAAAATGGGAACGTTCCAAACTGATGCGAAAGCTGGGAGTGAATAACATCATTCTGGTTGGCATCATGTTTATTTTCAGTCTTTTCGGGGCAGTTTTCGGTATGAGTGAAGAGACCATTGCCTTTACCATCATTTTTGTTCCGCTGGCCATTTCCATGGGATACGACTCCATTGTGGGTGTGTCGCTCTGTTTTGTTGCAGCGGCATTGGGATTTGCTGGTGCTTTTTTAAATCCGTTCACTGTTGGCATTGCCCAGGGATTGTCTAATATTCCCCTCTTTTCAGGTATTGAATACCGGCTTTTTATGTGGGTGGTGATTAATTTGGTGGGGTTTACCTTCATTTTAAGGTACGCCTCCAAAATTCACAAAAATCCGCAAAAATCATTGGTATATGAAGAAGATGGCTACTGGCGGCAACGCAACGAAAATTCAGAAACCGGATTTGTTCCTTCTGTGCCGCGTGGTTCGTGGGTTGCTTTTATTTCCCTGTCGGTATTTTTAATACTTTTTTCGGTATTTTTACCTGTAAGCAATCTGAAAATTGGAAACAGCGAGATTGTGCTTCCTGCCATACCTGTTTCTACTCTGCTCTTTATCGTTACCGGATTTCTTACTCTGCGCAAATCGTTCCACTACTTTATCCTGAATATGCTCACATTCACCATTTTGTTTCTGATTATCGGGGTGATGGGGTACGGCTGGTACGTGATGGAAATTGCCACACTTTTCCTTGCACTGGGTATCTTTTCGGGAATTGCTGCCGGAAAAACACCAAACGAAATTACCAAATCGTTTATCGACGGTTCAAAAGATATTCTGGGAGCTGCGCTGGTCGTCGGGTTGGCCGGAGGGATTGTTGTTATTCTTGAAGACGGTAAAATCATCGATACCATACTCTATTCTGTTTCACAAACCATGGAAGATTTGGGGAAAGTGGGTTCGGTTAGTGTAATGTATGTTATCCAGACATTTCTGAATGTTTTCATTCCGTCGGGTTCTGGTAAAGCGGCACTCACCATGCCCATGATGTCGCAGTTTTCCGATTTAATTGGTATTTCGCGGCAGGCGACTGTTGTTGCCTTCCAACTGGGCGACGGTTTTACCAACATGATTACACCTACTTCGGGTGTTTTAATCGGAGTTTTGGGAATAGCACGAATCCCTTATGAAAAATGGGTGAAATGGGTGGCGCCGTTCATTCTGATTCTGGGAATTCTGGGATTTCTATTGCTGCTGCCAACGGTATTAATGGATTTGAACGGGTTTTAAAAAACAAAAAGCCTGACTTTTGGAAATCAGGCCTTTCAATTTTTTATGTCGTCCGGGTTACTCGTCGAGCGAGATACATTCTACCGGGCAAACTTCCGCACATGAACCACAGTCGGTGCAAAGGTCGGGGTCAATCACATAGATATCACCTTCGGTGATTGCATCCACCGGGCATTCGTCAATACATGTTCCACATGCAATACACTCATCAGAAATTTTATATGCCATAGCTATGAACTTTAAAGTTTAACATGTTTAGGCAACAAAAGTACAAAGTTTGATAAAATATCAAAGAACCTGTATCAGTTATTTCCCTAAATGCAGAGCATTTTTTTTTAAATAATTGAAATACAAAATATTAACATAAAATTTTTTCTTTACTGATTGTTTTAACCGCTTTTTTATAATTTTGGCAACAAAATAAAATTCCATGGATACATCCAACGTCATGCTTGCATTTCTGCTTACTGCTTTTGCCGGCCTGTCAACAGGCATCGGCAGCGCCATTGCTTTTTTTGCCCGCAGAACCAACACCAAACTTTTAACAGTTTCGCTGGGGTTTTCAGCAGGTGTAATGATTTACATTTCGTTTGTGGAAATATTTGCAGAGGCCAGAGAAAGTTTTATAGAGGGCTTTGGTGAGTTTAACGGCACACTCTTTACAATTACTGCCTTTTTTGGCGGAATTTTGCTCATTGGGTTAATCGACAAGTTTATTCCTTCCTTTGAGAACCCCCACGAGGCCAGGCCACTGGAAGAAATGAATGAAAAAAAAGGGGGCAAATCGAATCACAAGCTTTACCGGATGGGAATTTTTACTGCACTGGTAGTGGCTATTCATAACTTTCCTGAAGGAATTGCCACATTCATGTCGGCCCTGAATGATCCTACCATTGGGATTGCCATTGCCATAGCTGTTGCTATTCACAATATACCTGAAGGAATTGCCGTTTCGGTGCCCATTTATTATGCCACCGGCAGCAGAAGAAAGGCTTTTTTTTATTCCTTCCTCTCCGGACTTGCCGAGCCGGTGGGTGCCATAATTGCTTATTTCCTGCTTCTTCCCTTTTTATCGGCAGGTAATTCTGAAATAGTTTTTGCTTCAACAATGGCAGCTGTAGCCGGCATCATGGTCTTCATTTCGCTCGACGAACTTTTGCCTTCAGCTGAAGAGTACGGCGAACACCACTGGGCCATTTACGGACTGGTTGGAGGCATGGCAGTTATGGCTGTGAGCCTGCTTATGCTTGGATAAGTAAAGAAAGTCCGTCTCAAAATTTACCCGGCAAGAGAAATTAAAATTCATCTAAGAGATTGTGAATGAATTTTTTACTTTTCTCTTTTTTGTTCCACCTCTTTTTTGAAATATTTACATACGGTTGTCAATCCGCATATTTCGCATTTCGGTTTTCGGGCCAAACACACATACCTTCCGTGCAAAATAAGCCAGTGGTGCGCTTTGGCCACCAGTTCTTCGGGAATGTACTTTACCAACTGCATTTCGGCTGCCAGTGGAGTTTTGGCATTGGTAGTCAGACCAATTCGGGCTGCTACCCTGAACACATGCGTATCCACAGCCATTGCGGGCTTTTGATAGACGACCGATGCAATTACATTGGCAGTCTTTCGTCCAACACCCGGCAATTTCTGCAAATCATCCACATCGTCGGGAACTTGTCCGTCGAAAAGTTCTATCAGCTTTCGGGCCATACCAACCAGGTGTTTCGATTTGTTGTTGGGATACGAACAGCTTTTGATGTATTCAAAAATTTCGACAGGTTCGGCTTCGGCCATTTTTTGCGGGGTGGGATACTGTTTCAGCAATTCCGGTGTAATTTGGTTTACCCGTTTGTCGGTGCATTGAGCCGACAATATAACCGCTACAATTAAATGAAACGGATTTTGATATTCCAGTTCGGTTTCAGCCACCGGCATATTTTCTTTAAAATAACGGATAACCCGTTCAAACAGCTCCTTTTTTCCCATTTTTTTGTTTTTTTTCCAAAATAAACGAATTTTTCCATTATCCCATGTAACATTTTTGTGTTTGATTTGTCCTATTGATAAAGGTTTATAAAAAACTGTTTCTTCCCCTTTTAAAGAAACGGTTTTAAGTTAGCAATTAAACAGACCTTTAAAAGCCGGTAATGACCGGCTTTTTTTGATCGCAATTGCTATTTTTGCCAAAATTTAGTTTATGAGACCATTTATTCAGGCTGAAAATCTTTCGAAACGCTGGGGCGAACTCATGCTTTTCGAGAATATATCGTTCACAGTTTCTGAAGGCCAGAAGGTGGCGCTGATTGCCCGGAATGGAGCCGGCAAGTCCACACTGCTCAATATGCTGGCAGGGAAAGATACTCCCGACGGAGGAACAATAACCCTTACCAACGACATTAAAATCGGGTATTTCGAACAAATTCCAAAACTAAATCCAAAACACACCGTGTTGGAAGAAATTTTTGAAACCGATGATGAGAAACTGAAGACTGTAAAAGAGTTTGAGCTGGCAATGGTACAGAACAACCAACAGAAAATCACCGAAATTTCAGCCCGAATGGACCAATTGGCTGCCTGGGATGTTGAAGTGGAAATAAAACTAGTACTTACACGCTTAAAAATAACAGACCTGGCACAACCGGTAGAACAACTGTCGGGCGGACAACAAAAAAGACTGGCACTGGCCAAGGTGCTGGTGCAGAACCCCGACTTTCTGATGCTGGATGAGCCTACCAATCACCTCGACCTGGAAATGATTGAATGGCTGGAAGAGTACCTGGGCAAAACCAAATCGACACTGCTTATGGTTACCCACGACCGGTACTTCCTCGACCGGGTTTGTAACGAAATTATTGAAATGGAGGACAACCAGATATACAGGTATCAGGGTAATTATTCTTATTTTCTGCAAAAAAGAAACGAACGAATCGAAATGCAGAACGCTTCGGTAGCCAAAGCCAAAAACCTGTTCCGCACCGAACTGGAATGGATGCGACGGATGCCAAAGGCACGCAGCCATAAAGCCAAATACAGGGTTGACTCGTTTCATGAAGTCAAAGAAAAAGCCGGGCAGAAATTTGGGGAGGAAAGTGTTGAACTGAGCGTAAAATCGGCCCGCCTGGGAAAAAAAATTGTAGAAATCGAAAATCTCTCAAAATCATACCCCGGAATTAATCTGATTGAAGACTTTTCCTATAAATTCTCGCGATTTGAAAAAATTGGTATTGTGGGGAAAAACGGAACCGGAAAAACCACATTCTTAAACCTGTTAACCGGAGCCATGCAACCCGACAAAGGAGTTATTGAAATTGGGCAAACCATAAAATTCGGTTACTACCGGCAGGACGGAATTAATTTTGATCCCCAGGAGCGTGTGATTGACGCAGTAAACAAAATCGCAGAATTTATCATTTTTGAAGACGGCACACGAATGACCAGTTCGCAGCTGCTCACCCGCTTTTTGTTTCCACCCGATACCCAGTACAATTACATTGAAAAACTCAGCGGGGGTGAAAAGCGCCGGTTATACCTCTGCACAGTGCTTATGCAAAACCCCAATTTTCTTATTCTTGACGAACCTACCAACGACCTCGACATTTTAACGCTGAACGTGCTTGAAGAATATCTGAAAGCTTATGAAGGCTGCGTGGTTGTAGTTTCGCACGATCGGTTCTTTATGGATAAAATTGTTGATCACCTCTTTGTTTTTGAAGGAAACGGTCGGGTTACAGATTTTCCGGGCAATTATACCATTTACCGAAATCAGGTTGAGGCGACCGGTGTGAAGGAGATTAAAAAAGAAACGAAAGTAAAAATCAAAGGGAATTCCGGAGATAAGAGCCAGGCAAATCAGATGGGTACTCAGCCACGTAAAAAGCTTTCTTTCAAAGAAAAAAGGGAAATGGAGCAGTTGGAAACAGAACTGGGCCAGCTGGAAAAGCAGAAAGGGGAACTGGAAGCCATCCTCCATTCAGGCGAACTGGATCATGAGCAACTGCATCAAAAATCGGAAGAGCTTATGAAACTGAACGATGCCCTCGATGAGAAAGAATTGCGCTGGTTAGAGTTAAGCGAACTGGCATGAAGCATCAGATATCATCGAAATTGAGATTGCTGAATTTTGTTGGTGCTGTATCTGATTCGGCATCAGCAGCAACTTCTTCCTGATCCTGCTTTTCCGGTTCACTTTCCAGTTCATTATTGGCTAACAGCTGCTGGTTCAATTCCGGGGAATCCAGCGAAGTATCGGGCTGGTTTGCATCAATATAGCCAATAATTTCACTCAGGGTATCCGTAAACTTTTCAAAATCTTCGGGGTACAAAAACACTTTGTGCTTTTCGTATTGAAAATTACCGTTGTCATCATATTTTCTCTTGCTTTCGGTAATGGTTAAATAGTACTCGTTATTTCGGGTACTTTTAACATCGAAAAAATAGGTGCGTTTCCCTGCTCTGATGGTCTTGTTGTGGATGATGTTTCGCGGGATTGTCTCTTTCTTCTTGTTTTCTACCTTGTTATCAATGCCTTCCATGGTTTTTTTGATTTTCGATTTTTGGTTAGTGTTTCAAAAATAAAAAAATTATTAAAACCAGCTTACAGATTATCAACAAATTGACTGCAATGCAATTAAAATGCAACTATTTGTAAATTTTTCCGGTGGAAGCCAGCAGGGTATTATAAAGTAGCGAAACACGGGTCATTGGTCCTACCCCACCCGGTACAGGCGTAATGTAGGCACATTTCGACGCTACTTCGTCGAAAAGAACATCGCCTTTCAGTTTCCAGCCCGATTTGGTTTGGTCAGACTTTACGCGGGTTGTTCCCACGTCGATGACAACTGCACCTTCTTTCACCATATTTCCTTTTACAAATTCTGGTACGCCAATGGCAGCAACCAGAATATCGGCGCCGGCGCATAATTTATCCAGATTTTTGGTGCGGCTGTGCGCAACTGTTACCGTGGCATTTATAGCTTTTTGCGACATCAAAATACTCAACGGACGACCGACAATATTACTCCGGCCAACAATTACGCAGTTTTTGCCGCTGGTTTCAATGTTGTAACGCTTTAGCAGTTCCACTATTCCGAACGGAGTAGCCGAAACAAACGACGGCAAACCGATAACCATTCGTCCTACATTTTCGGGATGAAATCCGTCCACATCTTTTTTCGGATCGATAGTTTCAATCACTTTTTGTTCTGAAATATGATCGGGAAGCGGCAACTGAACGATAAAACCATCGATATCGGCATCTTCATTCAACTCCTGTACTTTGGCCAGCAATTCGGCCTCGGTAACGTCGTCTTCGTAACGAATGAGCGACGATTTAAATCCAACGGCTTCACAATCTTTAATTTTGTAAGCCACATAGGTTTCGCTGCCACCGTCGTG
>CAZLGT010000049.1:0-44141 GCA_964559175.1 uncultured Mariniphaga sp.
CCGTTTTATTTTCTTTTGGAGTAGCAAACGCAGTAGTTGTGCCAACCGGAGACGATTCAAACAAAGCTTCTCACGGAGTAGAAATTACCATCCCAACCGTAGCAATCGTTGACATTGAAGGACAGAACGGAGAATCACCTACAATTAATCTTATTCCTGAAGTGAATGGACTGGAAGCTGGAGCCGCAGTTGATTTTTCTTCTGCAACAAACAACGACCTGTAGCTGAACTACACCTCAATTGTAAAGTCTAACCAGAAAAGAAACATCACCGCTGCCATCTCAGGCAATCTTCCGGCAGGAGTAAGCCTAAAAGTAAAGGCCGGAACCGATGCTTCATTAGGTAATGGCGCCGCAGGAAGTCCTGAAAGTGAAATTACACTTGAAAGTACAGCAAAAAACGTTATTACCGGAATTGGAAGTGCATACACCGGAGATGGTTACAAAAACGGACACCAGCTGACTTATACCCTGGATATGAACGATGAAAAATATGCCGATTTAGCAGCAAATGACTACAATGTAACCGTTAAATACACCATAACTGAATAAACATACTTTCAACAACAAGATACAAAGAGGCTGTCTCAAAAGGGCAGCCTCTTTTCTGTTACCAGGCTCAAAACTGGCTGATATGTGCGATTCAGAGAAAATACCATAAAAGAAATAGCTACAGGATTATAAAAGTAAACATTGAGTTAGCTCAATTGCAATAGCACATAACCTGAAGAAAACCGCGTAAAAGAACACAATACCCATCAAAAAAAAAACAGACTGAAAAACCAAGCAAAAAAGTTCAGCGCAGAACGAATTAAAAAAAGAAAGGCCGCCCCGGTTTTGGGATAGCCTTTGCCAGGAACAAGAAAAAGTTGTTTATAGCCCGAACATTATTTTCACACCAACACGCAAATAGTTGGCACCACCTAAAGTATATCGTAATTCAGGGGCAATGGCAAATTTTTCGTTTTTGGCAATGTTTAAGCCGGCCCCAATATTAACTCCTGCATCAGAACCACTTGCAGAACCACTGAAATCGCCAAATTCGCCAAAATCGGCATCGTATTTCCACTTGAAAAATGTCATATTCAATCCACCAAGGGCATACAAACTACCCAAATTTTCTATTTCGGTGATGTTGTAGTTGGCATCCAAATCGAGTGCCGACCAGGTTATGCCATTTTTCTTAAAGAAATACGTAAACGAAGGCACGGCACTCCAGGTTTCGTTAATCTGATATTTGCCGTTTGCACTAATACCAATGTTATTGATATCGGTAGCGTAAACAATTCCACCGCCGGCGCTTATCTGCGAACTGGCCTGAAATGAAGAGAAGAAGAAGGCAAACACAATGGTTGCCAGGAAAAACTTTTTCATAATTTTAATAGTTTTAAATAATTTAACTTTGATTTTATGATTCCAGAAGATTTCTCAGCAATCCTGAATTGTCTTCTTTTTTGCGGTTTGAACCACCCGGCGAAAGTTGACGTATAAGTTTACTTACGGGCATGGATTGCAGCCAAACTTTTCCCGTACCCTGTAAAGTTGCCAAAAAGAGCCCCTCGCCTCCGAACAACATCGATTTCAGGTTTCCTGCCTGTTGAATGCTAAAATTTATACTTTCCTGAAATCCAACGACACAACCTGTATCTACACGCAAAGTAGTTCCATCTAATTCATGTTCGATAACCGTTCCTCCGGCATGAATGAATACATTGCCATCTCCCTGAATTTTTTGCAGAATAAAACCTTCACCTCCGAAAAAGCCGGCGCCTAAATTTTTATTCAGGTGCATTCCTATTTTTGTTCCCAACGCTCCGCAAAGAAAAGCGTCACGCTGAACAATTATGGTTCCTCCCATTGCATTCAAATCAATGGGAATTATGGTACCAGGGTAAGGAGCGGCAAATGCCACATGGCTTTTCCCCTCGCCTATATGCGTAAAATGCGTGATAAAAATCGATTCTCCGGTAATTTTTCGTGCGGCAGCAGAGAACAGTTTGCCAATAAACTCCTGACCGGGCTCTGAACCATCTCCCATTTTCGTTTTAAACTCAATGCCTTCTTTCATGTAAAGCATTGCACCTGCTTCGGCTATTACAGTTTCAGCCGGGTCAAGTTCAATTTCAACAAATTGGATATCGTGTCCCAAAATTTTATAGTCGATTTCGTGTGATTTCATTTTTTATATAATTTTAAAAACGTCAGATTCAGCCGTCCCGTTAAATGTGTGAGTTGTAGTACCGCCAAATTCACTGCAGGTTCCTTCAAACGTAATTTTGCCGGCTGTGCTCCTTTTTATCGTACCGGTGATGGAAAAATACAATTCATCTGCACCATTTCCCAATAAATTCTTACCGGTAATGGACACAGATGCATCCGACTCATCATCACCGATTTGTGCCACTCCTCCAACAGATTCAGGCACTCCTGTCACTAAAACCGCAAAACTTTCTCCTAAGGAAAGCGAAATGGTATTGCCAATCATTCCAACTTCTGTGGTTTCGCCGCTTGCAACGGTTTTTCCATCCATCGTCAATGTGTATTTTCCTTTCAGAGTTGTTACTTCATCGTCGTCGTCTTTTCCGCACGATGTTGCCAGAATGGCGAAAGCGCTTAAAATAATTGCAATCTTTAAAATTGATTTTTTCATGATTTTGAATTAAAGAGTTATTATGAAATAATTATTTATTAATCGATGGTTCTGGTTATTTTTTTGCAGCACTAAGTATAAGCGCCAGAATAACTGCCCCTGCCAGTTTTAAAAATTTCAGTAATATCAATATCCCAGCAAGGCAAAACAGCAATGGCGCATATTTTATCAGATAAGTAAAAAACCCGGCTCCGGGCTCCAGCATCGAAATACCCGGGGCTTCCGGATTGTAGTACACATTTACACTTTTTCCCTCCTGATATTTTTGTAATGTTTTTATTACGGAAGAGTAGCTACTGGTGGTTCCATCCAAACTTTTAATCCTGCTTCCTGTATATGGCTCATTATTAACCGAATACTCATAAACAACATCGGGCGAATACATTTTGGTATTGTCGCTGTACGATTCGCTGATTTCGGAAATTATAACCACACCCGTTACCGAAGGCCAGGTATCAGATGCCTTTGCCTCTTCGGTTAAAGGACTGGTAACATGTTTGTAAACAAGCCACCCTGCGACTATAAAAACAATACTTATCAGGATTGATGCAAAGGGGCCGGTCTGTCTGGTTCTCATAATTATAAAGTTTAAAATTTCACAAATTCAACTCTTCTGTTTTGGGCTTTACCTTCGGCCACTGATCCTCTGACCAAATCCCATTTGCCGGGGAATTCGCCATTGCGTTCATTTTCCAGCTCATCTTCAAAAAGAATTTCATCCCCCGGAATAAAATCAAATTTGTTCCAATCAACTTTAACTTGTGCCGGTAACGAAACGGAAGCAGAAACAAATAAGATAAATAGCCAAGTGATTCTCATTTTAATTTGAATTTTTGGTTTTATAATGAAACAAATCTAAACAGCATTTCCTTTTTAAAAGTGGCAAACTTGACATTGTGATGTTTTTATTTGAATTCGCTAATCTTTAAGCAGGATTCGCAAAATCTCTTTTTTCTTTCTGATTGAAACAGGAATATTTGATCCATCGGAAAGAACAATGACGTATTTATCTGTCTTCTTTATTTCAACAATGTGATTTATATTGACGAGGTACGATTGATGCGATCTAAAAAAGTCTGAATCGGCAAGTTGCTTTTCCACCTCTTTTATGTTGCGTGATATTGAAATTTTTTCGTGGTTGGTTAAGTAAAAAGTAGTTGAGCTGTTATTGCATTTGCAATACAGGATGTTTTGAATTTGTACCAAATGAATGGCTTTGTTGGTATTTAGTAAAATTTTTTGAACTGAAGGCATTTCTCTTTTTTTAGTAAAAATAAATGCTTTCAGGCTTTTACTATCAGGAAATTTGAATTCGCTTGATTTAAGTTTGAATATGTTATGGTATTGTGATTAAGCCTGCATTATTCACAAAAAGGAAACAAAAAATGAACTTTACAACATCTCCAGTAATCCAATTAAATTTTTCATTTGGCGTAACGAAACAGGAATTTCTATTTTGTTTTCCATGATTATAAACCCACCGTTGGTTTTGTCCACTTTTTTTATGTGGTTCAGGTTTACCAAAAACGATTGATGAGGCCTGAAAAACCCATAGTCGGCAAGTAATCCTTCATAGTCTTTCAGGCTTTTTGAAACCAGGATTTTTTCATTGCCCTCAAAATGAAAAGTGGTGTAACTGTTGTCGCTTTTACAAAAATATATATCAGACACATTTATAATAAACAAAGAATCTGATGTTCGTAAAACCAGTTTTTTATTTTTATACTCTTTTTTAAATGAATTCATTAAAACCTCTACCTGAGGCTGGGTATTTTCATTTTTGTTGATTAATTCCAGGGCGCGTTGAACTGCCTGTTGGAATTCGGTTTCGTTTACCGGTTTTAAGATGTAGTCGATGGCACTGAATTTTATTGCTTTTATGGCAAATGAATCGAAACCGGTAATAAATACCACTTTAAAACTATAGGGTTGGAGTCTTTGCAAAAGTTGGAAACCCGTTCCATCTGCTAATTCAATATCAAGCAACACCAAATCAGGATTTTTCCGGGCAATCAATTCAACTCCGCTTTTTATTGAATCTGCCAACCCAACCAATTCTATTTCAGGAAAATAATCCACCAACAATCTGCTGTTCATTTCCTGCATAGCTATTTCGTCGTCGATAATTACTGCTTTAATCATTGTTTAAAACTGGAATACCAATTGTAATTTTTACACCTGAAAATTTTGGGTTTGTTTCATTTAAATTACATATGTCAAATATAAAATCTTTCTTGTACTTCTGTTGAATTAATTTTCTTCTTTTTTCAAAAATGTTCATAGCCATCGATTTGTGGCCAGTTTTTCTCTTTTCCATTTTTGAAATCCCAATTCCGTTGTCTTCGATAATAAATTCAACCCAATTGGTTTTATCGGTTATTTGCAAACGCAAAAAGCCTTTGTGCTCAATGTTTTTAAAGCCGTGTTTAATAGTATTCTCAATAAAAGGCTGAATGAGCATGGGCGGAATTTGAATAAAGTCAATTTCCATGTTTTCATCGTAAATAATTTCAAAATTAAAATTATCTGCTTTGCGCATTTTCTCCAATTCAATGTAATTTCGCAACATATTAATTTCGTCGGCAAGCGAAATCGTTTCAGCAACCGAATTATTTAAAGTTGCACGGGTTAACGATGCAAATTGTGAGAGAAAATTTGATGCTTTTCGGGTGTCGTTTTGCATCATAAAATTCTGGATTGACCCTAAAACATTAAAAATAAAATGCGGGTTCATTTGCGATCGAAGCAATTGCTGATGCAGGTTGTTTTGAACAAGGGCGGCCTGTTTTCTTCTCATTTGAAGGATGTATAAAATGAGCAGAATGAATGCAGAGAGTGCTGCCAGCAAAAATAATCCGGCCCGTAACCGCTGGTTTTTTATATGGTTTTCGGCCGATAGCAATTCAATTTTCTGTTCCTTCTTTTCGGTTTCATAAGCCATTTCGAGTTCTACAATTTGGGTTCTGACTTCTTTATCCCGAATGGAATCTGAGATTTGTTTAAATTTTTTATGCCATAAAAGAGCACTCTCATAGTTTTGATTTGTTTCTTCAATCAGGTGCAGATTCTTGTATGCACGCATCTTCTCTTCCGGAAAGTTTCTGCTATCGCTGTTTTGAATCACCATATTGCAGTACTCCAATGCTTCGGAAAGGTTTCCTGTTTCAAAATTAAGCTCAGCCAACAGATTGTGATGGTATATCTCCTGATAGGGAGACGGAGCCAAATAATTCAAAGCTTCATCTGCAGCTAAAAGTGCCTTGCCTGTTTCTCCCTGCAGTTTGTAAATGGTGGCCCGGTTGGTGAGTGCAATGCCTGTGGCATGAGGATATTCATGCGTTTTCCCAATTGTTGCAAGCGTATCGTAATACAACAGTGCCTGGTTGTAATCTCCCTGTTGTTCGGCAATTCCTCCCAAATCGTTATAAATAGCTGCAACTGCTTTTGGAGGAGCATATTCAGGATGGTATATTAACCCGTAAGCCTTTTGAACATATTCCATCCACTTTCCGCTTTCTCCGGCTAATTTATAAATCTCTCCGGCTTTTTGATAAAAATATGCCAGACTTGCCGAATCCTTTCGTGTTTCTTTTATCCTGATGGCTCTCAGGGAGTGTTTTATCGCCTCGGAGTAATTTCCTCCGGCAGAATACTCGTCGCCCAAATTGGCCAAAACGGTGGCAAGTTTTAAACTATCACCGGTTTTTATACAAGCCTCCAAAGCTATGTTGTAATATAAAAAGGCCGAATCTTTGTCTCCTGAAATACTGTAATTCGACGCTAAGTAGTTCGAGATTGTGGAAATAGCATTTTCGTTATCAATGGTTTTTGCCCAAAATAGGGCTTGCTTTAATGCGTGATTGCTTTCAGTTATTAAGTTTCTCTGATCGTAATAGCGCCCTATTCGGTAACATATACGGGACATGCCAAGTGTATCTTTTTCCAAAACAGCAAAATTCAAATCCTGTTTCAGTTCTTCAATCTCCTGAGAAAACATTTTCAGAGGCCAAAATACTATACAAAACAATATGGTTAGCAAGCAAGGTCTCATGTTTTAAGGACAAATTTAAAAGAAATTCCAAATTACGGCCTTTAATTTCGTATTTGAAAATATTAAAGCTGCTTAAACCATAGAAATAATTATATTATAGCCATCGGTTTTGGTTATATTTCAGTCAGAATGAACAACGAAAAAATACAGCAAAAATTGAATATTCTTGCCGATGCGGCCAAGTATGACGTGTCGTGTGCTTCCAGCGGCAGCAACCGGAGAAATGCCACAAACGGAATTGGCAGCGGTGTGGCTTGCGGCATTTGCCACAGCTTTACCGAAGACGGGCGTTGCATCAGCCTGTTTAAAATCCTGATGACCAACCACTGCATTTACGACTGTGCCTACTGTGTGAACCGGCGAAGCAACGATAGGCCACGTGCAACATTTTCTCCGCAGGAAATAGTTGATCTGACCATCGGGTTTTACCGCCGCAATTACATCGAAGGCCTTTTTCTCAGTTCAGGGGTAATCAAAAACCCCGATTACACCATGGAGCGAATGGTGGAAATTGCACGGAAGTTGCGGCTCGAAGAAAACTACAACGGATACATTCACCTGAAAGCCATTCCCGGGGCAAGCGAAGAACTGATTCGCCAGGCAGGTCTTTTTGCCGACCGCCTGAGCGTAAACATAGAAATACCAACCGAACCCAACCTGAAAAAGCTGGCCCCGGAGAAGAATTTTTCCGGAATTATGACGCCAATGGAACAGATTCGGAATGAAATTGGGATGAGTAAAGAGGAACGGAAAAAATACCGGAAAGCGCCGCTTTTTGCGCCGGCAGGACAGAGTACCCAACTGATAGTAGGCGCCACACCTGAAACCGACCGGCAAATCATTTTGTTATCGTCAAATCTGTATCAGACCCAAAACCTGAAACGTGTCTATTTTTCGGGGTACATCCCGGTAAATAGCTACGACCAGCGGTTGCCGGCTATCAACAAACCGCCGCTCGTGCGCGAAAACCGGTTGTACCAAAGCGACTGGCTCATGCGTTTTTACCGGTTCAAAGCCGAGGAAATTCTCAGCGAAGACCAGCCCTTTCTCGATTTGGATGTGGATCCCAAGCTGGGATATGCCCTGCGCAACCTGCATCTTTTTCCCGTTGATATAAACACCGCCGACTACGAAATGATTTTGCGCATTCCGGGTGTTGGCGTGCAGTCGGCACAACGCATTGTCCAGGCGCGGCGTCACCGCAAACTCACGTTTCACCATCTGAAAAAAATCGGCGTGGTGCTCAAACGGGCCAAATACTTCATCAAAACCAACGAACTGCCGGCAGGCCTCAAAACCGACCTTCCACCCGAAAACCTGAAACGAATGCTGCTTTCAGAAAATGCACTAAAGCGCAAAAAAGCAATGGATACGCAGCTCAATTTGTTTGAAAACACACGGCCTGCGCTTCCAGTTATGCAAATCCGGCATTAATTGAGAATACCTCTTTTGTAGCAATTTACTTATGCTTGTTACAGAATTTTTTTTAGCTTTAAGCAAACAATAAAAAACCGAAAATTATGAGCAACTATCATGAACCAACAGGCGAAATGAGCGAAAAAGTCAGATCGTTATCCGATTTTAAAATATGGCGGATTTTTATCAATCCCGTTGTAATGGCGCATGAGCAACAGGTATTTCTCCAGCAGTGAGGTAATCAGAAAATGTTCGCGCACATGCTCGATGGCCTGTTTGCCCATTTTCACACCGTCTTCCGGATGCAAAAGCAGGTATTTCATGTGCTGTTTAATTTTTTCAACATCGAAAGGCTCAACCAAAAAACCGGTTTTATTATCGATTACCTGCTGCGGAATGCCGCCTACATTACTTCCAATCACCGGTGTTCCCTGCCACAACGCTTCGGTAACCACAAGTCCGAAACCCTCTTTTGTCGATACATGAACAAACTGATTGGCAAGCCGCATGAGTGCCCCGATGTTTTCATCGTTGTTTTCAATATTCATCAGCAGAAAAATATCGACATCGTTTTCGCGCTCTTCCTCCATTTTTCCATACATGGCCAGTCCGTCGGGATCATCGGAGGCCGTATTGCCAACCATCACCAGCAGGGGATTTTTCTCCCGAACTTCTTTGTCTTCTTTTATCTGCTTAAATGCTTTGATGATGGTTGCCTGGTTTTTATGAATGTCGTACCTCGAAACAGCCAGAACGATGGGCCGGTCACATTCGATGTTGTGTTTTTCGAAAAGGGGTTGTACTATTTGGCGTGCCTCATTTTTGGTGAGCTGCCTGTTTTTAGGGCTCAGTGGATCAATAGAAGGCGCAATCTGATAAACCGGCTTTCTGACACCCGGTTTTACAAAACTTTTATCGGTGAAGATGGCGCCATCATAATGATTTATGAAGGGCAGAAAAAAATTCCATATCAGTTTGTTGGCCGATGTGGTATCGATATGGCAACGCCAAAGTTTTGGACCTTCGTAATTTCCAAAAACCGATGTGGCGCATGGCTGCGGATCGTGCACAATGGTAAAGTCGGCTTCCACAGAGTAATTTTCAAAATTTTTCAGCGAATTATCGATATAAACCCCGTGGAGCTCCTCGGTGCTGAATGGTTGCTCTACCCCCTGAATCAGGTCGTGGAACTTTTTGGTAACGAAGAAAAAATCTTCGGTATGCGCTTCCATGCAATGCCACTGGGCGTTAATTCCCAACCCCCTGGCAAGCGGAATTACGCTTTTCAGCATTTCGGCCACACCGCCCCCCTCGTAAGTGGAGTTTACGTGTGCCCACACTTTGTTTTCCAACGGAAGAGCCAGCCGCTTCAGCCTCTCAACCATATCAAAACCAATGGTTTCCTGATAAATATTCAAATCGGCCGCCACAAAAGGCGGATACTTCTTTTCTACGTATTGTTCTGACTGATCGTGGAACATAATAATTCTAACTATTTGGTTCTTAAAACTTAAAAACGGCCAAAATAGACCTTTTTTGAAAAAAGAAAGCCTGTACCGATGTTTTCTAAAACACCCCGTTTTTTTTGCACAAAAAGAAATATTTTTTACAGAACACTGACTGACAATGCATTAATCTGTATATGATTTCTTTAAAATAAACTGTTTTTCTTTTCAGTAAGGAAACACTATATTAAACGCTGAAAAAAAGCACTGATGCTGATATTTATTTACGACAGCACTTTTGAAGGTTTACTTACCTGTATTTTTGAGGGATACAGCCTGAAAAACTTCCCTGATGGAATTGAACCGGAAGGAAAAAATCCCAAAAGACTGTTTGCCGATCTGAAAAAGATCGACTCCGATGCAGTGAAAGCCAGTCGCGTGTGGAAGGGTATTCAGAAAAAACTCTCTGCAAAAAACAGGCAGTTGCTGTATTATGCTTTTCTTTCTGAAGAGGAAGGAATTGAAATGAAAATACTCAGATTTGCCCGGCGGCTGTTTAGCGAAGAAAAAAATATTGAAACCGACCTCGGCGACATGGATGTGCTGGAAGTAGTTCAGAACGCCCGAAAAGTAAAAAAGGAAGCACACCGCATTCTTCAGTTCGTGCGGTTTCAGCAAACCAAAGACGGATTGTATTTTTGCGGTATTGATCCGCTTTATGATATTCTTCCTCTGGTAGTGGGGCATTTCAAAAAAAGGTTTGCCGACCAGCAGTGGCTGTTGTATGATCTTAAAAGAAATTACGGTGCTTTTTACAACAAAAAAACAGTTGAGGAAGTAGAACTTACCAGTTCAGAAATCAACCGGAATACCGGGCAGGTAAATAAAAACGTACTGAACGAAGGAGATGCATTTTACCAGACACTTTGGAAATCGTATTTCGAAAACATCAGCATTAAAGAACGGAAAAACCTCCGGTTACAGCGTCAGCACATGCCCCGCAGGTTTTGGAAATACCTTACGGAAAAGCAATAACAGGGATTCAGTTTGCCTGTTCTATATACTGCACAATTTTCCCTTTCAGGTCTTTCAGCGAAACCGGTTTGGTCAGATAATCGTCGCACCCCGCCTCAAAGGCTTTTTCTCTGTCGCCTTTCATGGCATAAGCTGTTTGAATGATAACAGGCAGGCCGGGAATGTCCGATTTAATGATGCGCGTAGCTTCCAGCCCGGTCATTTGCGGCAGCCTCACATCCATCAAAACCAGGTCGGCAGAATGTTTCCGTAAATATTCAATTCCCGTTTCCGGCAAATCGAAATTTATCAACTCGTAGCCCAACAGGTTTACCACACTTTTCAGGTACTGGATACTTGCAGGGTCGTCTTCAAAAGAAACTATGCGTTTTACAGCCAGCCTTCGCTCCCATCTATCCTCTTTTGGTCGCTGTTCACTTTGTTGCACGAATTGACTCGTTCTCGTTTTCCGGGGTACGGAAACATAAAAGGCAGCGCCCTGTCCGGGAGCCGACTCCACCCAAACATTGCCCCCCAACTGCTTCACGATTCCCGAAACGATGGTCAGCCCAAGTCCGGTGCCCTCATACTTCCTCGATAAACCTTCGTGTGCCTGCCTGAAAGTATTGAAAACAATTTTTGTTTTTTCTTCTTCAATACCTATGCCCGTGTCTTTCACAAAAAGCACCAGCTCATCTTCATCAGAAGCCGACAAGCCAAATTCAATGAATCCTTCTTCGGTAAATTTAAATGCATTGTCGAGCAAATTCCTAAGCACCTGGAACAGCCTGTTTTTATCGGAATACAATATACAATGGCCGGGGTCCTCGCAAATACGGACTTTAAAATCCAGTTTTTCCAGTTGATCCTGATTTTGGGTTTTATACAATACAAAAAGCTCTTCAATCAGCTCATTGATGTTGAATGTGGAATAATCGAGCTTTAGCTGGTTCGATTGTATCATGGAAACGTCGATAATGTCGTCGATAACCGTCATAAGCCGTTTTCCTGAATTATCGATTATTTTTGCAAAGTAGTCCAGTTTGTCCTGTTCCAGATTGCCCGTGCTAAGGATGTTGGTAAACCCAAGAATGGCATTGAGGGGGGTACGAATTTCGTGGCTCATATTGGCCAGAAAAAGAGATTTAAGCCGATCGCTTTCCTCCGCTTTTAACTTCGCAACCTCCAATTCCTCCATCATCTTTCTCCGGTGGGTAATGTCGTGGCCAATTCCCACAAGCCCGGTAATATTTCCTTCTTTGTCTTTTATCGGAACTTTGGTGGTTAAAATCCACCTTATCGGATCTCCGGGTAATGTTTCTTCCCGGTTAACCACCGCTTTCCCTTCTTCTATTACCTGCCGATCGTCCTGGAAATATTTTTCCGCCATTTCTTTCGGATAAACGTCAAAATCTGTTTTTCCGATCACTTCTTCCAGGTCTTTTTTATTGCAATTAGACAGGTCTCCCTTGTTCGCAATCACCTTCCGGTATTGTGCGTCCTTCATATACACCGCATCGGGGATATTCTGCACAAGCGTATTGAGCATATTGTTGGCATCGCTCAACTCATGTTCTGTTTTTTTTCCTGAAGTGATATCCTGAAGCGTTCCCCTTAAAAAATAACCGTCTGATCCTTTTTTGCTTTCCGGACGGCAAATAACCTCAATCCACTTTTCGACTGATTCTCCGGTGTTAATTTTGAACTGCTGATCAAAAGGTTTTCCATGGTCGATGGCCGACCTGATGGCTTTACTAAAAACTTCAAATTGGTCACTGTCTGTAAAATGCCTGAAATCATCGAGGCCTGGGTTTACAGGAATATCATTCTGATTCAGAATTTGCAAAACCTGGTCCGACCACTGAAGATTTCTGTTTTCGGGGTCATACTTCCAGTTACCGATTTGAGCAATTTCCTGCGCAAGGCTCAGGTCGGTTAAACTTTCATGAAGCCGGCCCTGCGATTCCTCCACTTCGGTAATGTCGGTAGCTACCCCAAAAACCATTTTTTTATCTTTCCGGTACTCGGCAATGGAATGAATATACCGGATTTGTTCGTCGCACGGCCGTTTAATTCTGTATTGAACCTGATAGGCCTTTCTGCCGGCAATCAAATCTTCCAATGCGCGGTCGAGCATTTCCCTGTACTCGGGCAAGGCTATTTTTTTTACCTCCGAAACCGGTAACGACTCTGTATCCAGTCCGTATATTTCGCTGGCGCCTTTTGTTCCATACATCATCATGGACTGTAAATCGATTTCCCATGAGCCGAAGGCCGCCAGTTTTTCAGCCCTTTCCATCCGGCGGGTGTTAATTTTCATTTCTCTGGCCGACTCCAATTCTCCGGTAACATCGGTATAGGTTGCCACTACTTTCCCATCGCCGACTTTTTTTATCCTTGCTTTAAAGTAACGGTTACCGTCTCCCTGTTCCGGTTTTATCATGAAAGAGGCTTCTGTAACACCTGCAATCAAGCTGTCGCACAAACAGCCTCCATTCCCGAAATGGCAGGGTGCCTCTTTTTGAAAAAGCTGCCTGAAACAAGGCGAATCATCAAACGTAACCCGGGCATCGTTGGTATGAACAATCGTTTTGTTCACCAAATCAATCACATAATAATTTACCGGAAGGGCTTCTAAAAGTTCTTCTGCACTCATCAATTCATTTGCTTTCATGGGTTTGTAATCCTTTGCAACAGTTTTAAACAACCTTGCAAATTCATGTAAAAATAGGAATTATTTAAATTCATTCAATCGTTTTTTTTCTAAAAACTGCAAAAATTACATCTTAGTAACAGTTGATTATTATTGCGATATAATCTCAATCCTCAAATAATTTCAAGCATTAGGTTAAAATCATTTTCAGCTATTGTAACCTCACCGTATATTTCAGCTATGATCTTCTTTGTAATTTTCACAAAATCATCCTTTCGGGGGAGCACGAGTACCCCACCCAGCTCAACGGCGGCAGGCCCTACAACCACTTGTGTTTCATCGTTTCGATAAAAATGAGACGGACGTTGTTTTGCCCGGGGAAACAGGATAATCTTCCAGGCGCCATTTTCGTAGTAACACAAAATATTCAACAGCGGTTCTTTTGGATTTTCTCCGGCCAGAAACAAAAAAATCTGCCGAAACATTTCGGCGGCTGCAACCTTATCAGAAGTAACAATGGCCACAAATTGCCGCAGGTAGTTTTCAACGGCAAACACTTTTACTTTTTGGTTCTGAACGAGCACTTTTGCATACAGATTCTCAAGTGTTTTAAGTTCATTTTCAATCGGAAGAAGCCCCCTGTTGCCAGCCTGAAAGTGAAAATGGTCGGGGGCTGAAGCGCCACATTCGGGGCCGTTGTAAAACAGGGTGAACCCGGTTAGTTCCCTGCTTAGCTCAAGCATATCGGTAAAAAAATCCTGAATGCGCTGCGGGGTATGCTCCAGGTTCGACAAGGTAAGGTGCAGTGGAAAAATAGGAAACGGATTGGTGAGGATCAGGTATTTCCCCTGAAAAATAATCATTTTTTGCTCCGACGGCAGATTTTCGAGGCATAAAAAACAGGGACGCGCTGCAATCGAGTCTGCATCAGTTTTTGCAGCCGAAGAGCGAATCCGTTCCGGGTTGTGCTGGGCAACGATATTAAAATGTCCAAAATCGATTTTTTTGGTTTGAACGCCCGACAGCGCAGCATAATTTTTTCGGGCAAGTTCCCAGGTTTCTTTTTGTTGCTTCACCAGCGTGATGGCCTGTTCATTCAACCCGGTAACCGGCCCGTACTTTGAGAGTTCTTCAACCGAAATTATTTTTTGCTCTAACATGTCCACTTCCTTGAAAACCATGTCCTTCAAAGCATTAAAACCATGAAGGCCACTTGAAATCAATGGTTATTCGCCAGGGCTTGAATTTTTCATACGTGCCATCAACTCAATGGTACGAATGCGGTCTTTATAGACATTGTGCGCATTTTGTTTGCCAATATCCAGCGAGGCATCGGTGTTGTCGTCCCAGCGGCGGCATAGGTAAACCGGTTGGTAAATCCGCCCGATTTTATAGGTTCGCGAAATGGCCAGCCCTACGGCATAATCTTCACCGTAGCTGACGTTGGGCACTTTAATTTCGCGCAAAACCGGTGTATAAAAAGCCCGCGGGGCACCTAATCCGTTAATTCGCAGAGCGTTATTCGGACCATTTTCGGGTGTCCACTCCTTATGATCGATGATTCCCGGAGGAATATCCTCCAACGCAAAGTTTGTCATACGATAACTGCCAATCACCATAGCACATTTTTCTTCGTAAAATTTATCCACAATGGTTTGCAACGTATGCTCGCCGGAATACAAATCGTCACTGTCGAGCTGAACCGCAAAACGACCGCATTTCCCGTGAAAAACGCCTTCATTCCAGCAACCGCCAATGCCCAGGTCTTTTCTGCCGGGAACTACGTGAATCAGCTGCCCGGCTTTTGCAAATTCAGCCAGGATTTTGGAAGTGCCATCTGTTGAATAATTGTCAACTACAATCAGGTTGAACGGAAATTTTGTCTTTTGCCTGAGCACAGACTCCACCGCATCTTTTATGGTTTTTTCGCGGTTTCGTACCGGAATGATGACCGAAGCTTCCACCGGGAATTCACCTTCGGAGAGATCGATCTCTCTGAAAGGCGGCTTTAAAAATGCATCCACTTTTTTTAAATGTGCCGTACAGGCCAATTCCATTTCAATCTGTTTCTCGCGGGCTCCGGCACTTACATAATCGAACTGTTTTTCGCCCGATTTACGCGTGTCGGTTTCCACCATGGAAAATAAAAATTCAGGAATGCGCACGAGCTCGCCCATCCTCGATGCATGAAGCCGTAGTGCATAATATCCGGCAAATTGAAATTGCGCTTCGGAAAAGCTTTTCAGCACATCGGACCGGTAAAACTGCACCGGTCCGAAATTAAAATCATCGCGCAAACTACCCATCTGATAATCGATTACCGGATGAACCGTTCCCGTTCCGTTTTTCACTTCACGGTAATCGGCATAAACCATTGCGGCGCCAGTATTTTCTGCCACCTGAAACAATCGCTCCAGCGCATATTGCCCACACTCGAGGGGAGTGGAACGAAGAGCCAGAAGCACAAATTCTGCTGTTGCTTTATTGGCAATTTGAAGCATTGTATCGGTGGAGAGGGGTTGTTGCACCACCAAAGTTTCACACCCGGAAATCTCCACCTGCTCAGGGCTAACAACAAAAATGTTACTCACCAAAGCGTGGGCTTTCAACTCTGAACTCAATCTCAGGGTTTCATCCCGTCCGGTAAAAGCAATAAAACAATCTGTCGCTTTCATTTCATTTACTTTTCAGGAATGCTTTCGAGCGTTGCCACCAGAAAATCCCAGAATTTCTGCACGGTTTTAACGTTCACCTTTTCGTCGGGCGAGTGTGGAAAACGGATGGTAGGGCCGAAGGAGATCATGTCCCAGTTCGGGTATTTCCCTCCCAGAATTCCACATTCCAGCCCGGCATGAATCGCTTTTATTTCCGGGATTTTACCATATTTTTTGTCATATACATCCTGCATGGTTTTCAGTATGGGCGAATCCATGTTGGGTTTCCATCCCGGGTATTCTCCCGAAAAAGAGACCAGTGCGCCGGCCAGTTCAAAAACGGCTTTCAATCGTGCACCCAGTTCCTCTTTTGCCGAATCAACCGAGCTGCGCATGAGGCAGGCAGCACTGATTGTTTTGGCCTTTTCATCAGATTTTAAAACTGCCAGGTTGGTAGAAGTTTCAACCAGGCCTTCCATGCTGTCGCTCATACGAATAACACCATTGGGGCATGCCACCACAGCCAGAGTGAGGTTTTTCTGTGTTTTTTCATCCATCACAACAGCAGGCACTTCCGCTTCTTTCACCTCCACTTTCAAATCGGGTTCAGTTGCCGAAAGTTCGCTTTTCATCACTTCGGCCAGTTCATTTACCAGAGCCACAAAATCTCCGGAGCTTGCATCGCTCACGGCCATGGTTCCAAAAGCTTCACGCGGAATGGCGTTGCGCAGGCTGCCGCCATCGATGGAAACCAGCCGTGCGCCGAGTTTTTCCTGAGCTGTATGCAAAATGCGAAAGAACACCTTGATGGCATTTCCCCGTTGCAGAGGAATATCGATGCCCGAGTGGCCGCCTTTCATTCCGGTAACGTTCACATCGAAAGCAATAAATCCGTCAGGCAATTCTTCCTCTTCATAATTGAAAAGAATGTTCACGTCTTCACCACCGGCACACCCAACGTAAAGTTCACCTTCATCTTCCGAGTCGGTATTGATAAGAATATCGCCCTGCAAAACGCCGGCTTTCAGTCCGTTGGCCCCGTCCATTCCGGTTTCTTCGGTAGCGGTAAGCAACACTTCAACCGGCCCGTGTTTCAGATTTTCAGATGCCAGTACAGCCAGCGCCGACGAAACACCGATTCCGTTATCGGCACCCAATGTGGTGCCATTGGCGGTAACCCAATCGCCGTCAACAAAGGCTTCTATGGGGTCGGCAGTAAAATCGTGTGTTTTGTCACTGTTTTTCTGCGGAACCATATCGAGGTGGCCTTGCAAAATCACACCTTTCCGGTTTTCCATACCAGGAGTGGCAGGTTTACGAATGATTACATTTCCTGCTTCGTCTTTGATGGTTTCCAATCCCAGGTTTTTACCGAAGTTTTCCGCCCATTCCTGTATTTTCTCCTCGTGCTTCGAGGGACGAGGAATGGCCAGCATCTGGTCGAAAACTCCCCACACTTCAGTGGGTTGAATATCTTTTATGTTTTTCATTTCATCTATTAATTTTGAATTTACAGAATACTTTAATGTACAATATTTTAAATGTCCTAAACCCATGGCTATTATTCCGGCTTTTCTCCCGAGGGCAGTTCCAGTCCGTAGCCTTGTTCTTTGTCGGCCTGCTTCAGTTTAAAAGCCAGGAAAATGGAAATCACACCACAGGCCACCAGCATCAGAATCGGCCAAGTATAATCGTAGTAAGGCAACGATCCTTCAATTTGCAGCAGTTTGATCTTATCGGACACCTCGCCGCCCGAGAAACCTTGTGCCAGCAAAGACTCCCGCATATCGGATATGGCTTTTACCACGGCGGGGTTTACTTTGTACAGCAATGCGCCAATTCCCCAGAAAAAGGCGCCAAGTCCCCAGTTTTGAACGGTAAACATGGAGGCATAAGCTGTGCCCAACCGGTTTTCGGCCACAATTTTGGCCACCGAGGGCCACATGGCAGCCGGCACCAGCGAGAATGCGATTCCAAGACTAAGCAACCCAAAGTAGGCCAGCATGGGTGAGTGGAAAACAGAAAGGGAGAGGTGGGCAAAAATGAGCAGGAGCGATCCCAGAATCATTAATGATGCGGCCTTTCCTTTTTTGTCCACATAGCTTCCGAAAATGGGTGTAAAAATGATGGTTCCCAGCGGGATGAGCGAAGCGGTTTTGGGTCCATTAACCAGCCAAACGCCAAGCGTATCGCGCACAAGATAAACGATTATGGAAAAAACGCCGACAATAACAATAACAGATAATCGTTTTGCGCTTTTTTCCCTCAGGTTGTTGGGAATTAAGGTTACCGAAAGGGCAAAAATAAATATCACAATGAAAACCAGCGAACTTCCCAGTGCTTCGCTGCCAAATGCAACCACGGTTGCCGACTCGGGCAAAACGTAAGAAAACCCGAATTTATTCACCAGCAGGTCGGGCGCATACTGAATAAAAGGAAATACTGCCGAGTAAAAAGCAACACAAAGGAGGGCTATGTAAATAAAGGACTTGTTCGTGGCCAGTTTTACAAGGTCGGAGAATTTAAAATCTTCGTCGGCAGCTTCAACTTTTTCCTGCACGGCTCCGGCAGCAAGTGCGGCCTCTTCTTTGGCAAGTTCGGCAGCTTTAATGGCTTTCACCTGTTTGTCCATTTTTATATCGAAGAACATATACACCAGAAAGAAGATAAGTGATAACCCAATGAGGGCAGCTGCAAACACAACGGCAGGCGATACACTAACTCCGGCTATGTCGAGCGAAATGGCAATGGCGAGAGCTGAACCCAAACGGCCAAATCCCATGTTGATGGCCATAGCAAGTGCCAGCTCGTATCCTTTAAACCATTTCACAATGGTACGGGTAACCACAACACAAACCACTTCGAGACCCGAACCATACAAAATACGGCCAATGATCAACCCGGTAAGCACCGACGATTTATCATCGCCGAAATACCCCATGGATGCGAGGGCGGTGATAATTCCACCCAGGGTTGCCAGCCCGCCAAAGGCCAAACCAGCCAGGCGAATGCCCCACTTATCGAGAATAATACCCCCGATGATGATCATACCAAACATGTTCGCAATGGTGGTAAGACCGATTACCCTTCCAAACTCCTCACTGTTAATTCCCAGGTCGGTTTCCATCAATTCGCGCAGCGGTGAAAAGAAATCCTGAAAATAATAGGTTGAAAACATGAGGCTGCTCACCAGCACCAGCACCAGCCAGCGGATTGCCGCCGAGTCTTTTAAAGTCCTTTTTGAATCATTCATTTTAATTAAATATTAGTTTGTTTTAGATTGAATTCAGGCGGATAAAAATAAAAAAAATTACATCGGATAAAAATGACAGGATCAAAAAAGGGCGCCTCACCACCGAAGCACCCTTTTTCCAAGTTTTTTCATTTTCTATAAACCGATTTCACAGCCCCTGTTTCGGGGTGAAACTCGATGGCATATTCGCCAAACAGAAGTTCTTCGGGGACTGGGGCTACCTGGCCGAACTGAGCCATAATCGTACGGGCGGTTGCTATGGTATTCAGCTCATAAATAAGGCTGATATTTACCACTGCCGGCATCCGGTAGTAAACACCGCTTTCACCGGCGTCAGGATTACCGGAACCGGCAAGCCCCTCATATTTTGTCAGCAGGTTTCGCTCGGGCTCAATCCTCACGGTTACCGGTTTTCCTGAAAGATCGGATGCAGGAAGCACACCGGCGTCTTCCGAAAACCGGAATACCACCTCGCCCCTTTCAGCGGCTGATGACGGAACAAAATCGAAACTTACCTTTTCTGTGTGGTATGTTGTGCGCCCCACAAACAAGCCCAGATAATCCTGCTCGATTCGTTCCAGCTCTTTCAGACTCACCTTGTATGCTTCGCCATCGGGATGAAAAACATCCATTAACCCGGCTGCCATGTGAAAACGGCTAAGACGTACTTCCAGAATTCGTTCTGCCGCTTCTGCTGCTTTACGTTCGTTGCTGATACGTGTTGGCCTGAAATTGTTGGTGGAGTCGCCCGGTGCAAAAATGGGTGAATCGTTGATGTGAGCAAAATCGAAGCCGTCGATTTTTGGTTTCTTTTCTGCAAAAGAGTTAATACCCAGACTAAAACTACCGTTTTCCGGCTTTCCTGAATTAATTCCTGCCAGACATCCGTCGGTGGTTAAGTTTACCAGAAAAGCGGCATTCCCCAAAGCTTTATATACCTGGTCAGGGTCGGGTTCAGCAAAAGTTTCCATTTCTACATTATCAATATGCCAGTTGACCGATGCACGGTTTCGCGCATTGGTTATTCCCAGCAGTTGTTCGGCATACGCTGCATACGGACCAGGCTCAAATGCCTCTTTTACAGCCCTTACCTTCATCTTCAAACCGGTTCGCGGCAGGGCGTAAACTACACCTTCAGTAAAAGTAGGAGCTACTTCTTCGTCAGCCCTGCTGCGTCGCTGCCCGAAAGCCGGCACCGCCAGTAATATTGCCAATATAAAAATCAGTGTTCTCATTGTTATGAATTTAATTTAAGACCTAAAAATAGAATTTTTATTGCTCAGTGCAAGATAAAAAATGGAATGCCCTTACTCAGGAAGTTTTTTCAACTCCCAAAAAGCTTCACCAAGAAATTCGGTTATATCGCCGGCAATCAATGCGTGTTCCGACTTTATGCGGGAGGCCATGTCGCCAGCCAGCCCGTGCAGAAAAACACCGGCAATGGCGGCATGTTCGGGAGGTATGCGCTGTGCCAGCAACCCGAGAATGATTCCGGTAAGTGAATCGCCGCTTCCGGCTGTGGCCATTCCGGGATTACCGGTGGAATTGAAAAACAATTTTCCGTCAGGCAATGCAATGGTCGTAAATGCGCCTTTTAACACTAAAATTATTTTGAATTCTTTAGCCATTTGCCGTTGTTTTTCGATCCGTTCCCACGAATTGGCTGTTTCGCCAACCAGCCGGTTAAATTCTCCGGGGTGCGGGGTAAGGATGGATTTTTCGGGAAGTTCATTCAGCCATTCTTTGTTTTCCGAAAGAACGTTCAGCGCGTCAGCATCAAGTACCAAAGGCACTTTGGCCTTCTCAACCAGTTCTTTTAAAGCCTTTTTGGTATTGCTTTTCATGCCAAGTCCGGGGCCGGCGCCAATGGCTGTGAAAGGCACTAAATCAGGGAACCCGGTAAAAATGGAGTCGTGATCATCGATGCTGACCATGGCTTCGGGAACCACAGTTTGAATAATGGAATATCCAAAATGGGGAACGTGCGCCGTCAACAGTCCAACTCCCGCCCTCAAACAGGCTTTGGAAGCCAAAACCGAGGCTCCCATTTTTCCATAACTTCCGGCAATGAGCAGCGCATGGCCAAATGTTCCCTTGTGGGCAAATTTCGTCCGGGCCGGAATCATTCCTTTTACATCTTCCTTTTCAACAAAATAAAAATCAGAGGAAACCTGGACAATTCCTTCGGGGTGCAATCCAATGGGAAGCACCTCCCATTTTCCGGTAAAAGGTTCGTTTTCGGCAAACAAAAAACTGATTTTCGGAAACTGGAAAGTGAGGGTAAAATCTGCCCGGACAATTTTTTCCGGATAATTTCCGGTATTATCTTCTCCCATCAAACCGCTGGGAATATCGATAGCAACGATGATGTTGGGCAGGTCATTCATCTTTTTTACCAGCACTGCCGGTAGTCCTTCCAGTGGTCGCGACAGTCCGGAACCAAACAAACCGTCTATGAGAACATCTGCCGGTTCGGTATTGGGAAAATCTTCAGCTTGCCCGATTTTAACCAGTTTAACTTTCCCCTGATCTTCCAGCCGTTTCCAGTTAATGGCTGGCGAACCTTTCAACTCTTTTTCAAAATCGAGCAGAAAAACTTCGCACTGAAAATCGAAATTGGCCAGTTGCCGTGCAATGGCCAGCGCATCTCCCCCATTGTTGCCGGGGCCTGCAAAAAACATCATTTTCTGTTCAGTGGAAAAACGTTGCACCAGCCAGTTGGTAATTTGCATGGCCGCCCGCTCCATCAGGTCGATGTCGGCAACGGGTTCGTTTTCAATGGTAAACTTATCTATTTTAGCTATTTGTTTTGTTGCAAAGATTTTCATTCTCTTTTTTTTAAATGATGACGATTTGTTACCTGAAGCCTGTCAGCCATAAAAATACATCAAATAAAAGTTCATTGCAAACTTAAGCCGAACAGAAAGCAAAGGGGTTGTTTTGGTATTCATTTCCGGGAAAATCTATTCACCCCCAAACCAACCGAAAATAAAATAAAGTACTGAAAATAAAACGACTAAGAAAATTGCACCCAAAAACAGCATAATAGCCATTTTAATTTGTTTATTCCTTGATTCCAGGGCTTTTACTTTTCTTATTTTTTGAATCCTGTCAACGACTTTATCCAGCGTTATTTTATCCTTTACAATGTAGTCGTAAGCACCATATTTTATGGTATTTACTGCAACCTCCATACTGTCGTTATTGGTCAAAAACACAAACTCTGAAGACGGACTGATTTTCTTCACCTTAAGTAAAACATCGATTCCATTCATTTTTTCCAGAAAATAGTCCTGGAGAATGATGTCAGGCTTCGCCCCTTTTTCAATGGCACTCACACAATCTTCGCCGGAAAAAAAAGGTTTTACATTGGTAAAATTTTGCCTGGTAAGGTACTCGGTAATCATTTTGTTGTAAACTTTATTGTCTTCTACAACAAAAATGAGATTGTTCTTTTTAGCGGCCATAGCTCAACAAGTTAAATTAATTTGTTACGAAAGTAAAATATATTATTGAGATTCACACAGTAACAAAAAAAAATGTTCATCTGTTATATCTGCCTTCAAAAAAAAGTACAAGTTTCTTTTATTACCGAATTACAAAAACTGATTTTTATCACCTTTCTTTTCCTTACATGCCAATTATATTTGCTCGTTCTGTGACAATTCAATCAAAAAAACTTTTAATCAGTAACCGATGTTTAAAAATCATCCCAAAGGCCTGATAGTCGCCTTTTTCGCCAATATGGGCGAACGTTTTGGTTTCTACACCATGATGGCTATCCTCGTGCTTTTTTTACAGGCGAAGTACGGCGTTAACGCCGAAACTGCAGGCAGCATTTACAGTTGGTTTTATTTTGCCATTTATGCACTGGCATTGCTTGGCGGGATAATTGCCGATGCAACCAAAAAGTACAAAACCGTAATCCTGGCCGGAATCGTTATTATGTTTGCCGGTTATGTACTGATGGCTATTCCCGGAATGCCGCTCTCACTCACTGTAATTTTTCTGTTTACCATTGCCCTGGGAAACGGGTTGTTTAAAGGAAATCTGCAGGCAGTGGTGGGCCAGATGTACGACAATCCCAAGTATGAAAAACTGCGCGACAAGGCTTACCTCTTATTTTACATGGGGATAAATATTGGCGCTTTTTTCGCACCTTTTGCCGCCACTGCCGTGCGCGACTGGTGGCTGAAAACCAATGGGTTTGTTCACGATGGCAGTTTGCCGGCTTTGTGCCACCAGGTTATCAGCGGCAAACTAACCCACTCTACCCGTTTTGCCGAGCTGGCAAACAGTGTGAGCCTGAACGGTCCTGTTACCGACATAAATAAGTTTGCCCAGGAGTACATCGATGTTTTTGCCAAAGGATATAATTACGCTTTTGGTGTTGCTGCCATTGCCATGCTGGTTTCGCTGATGGTTTATATTTTATTCAGCAAACTGCTTCCGAATAAGGAGGTAACCGTTACCGCAAAAGAGGTAAAAGTGGAGAAAAGCTATAAAAAAATCGGCATTTCCCTTGGAACAATCCTGGTGGTGGGATTTGCCATTTTCTTTGCGATTGGCAATGCCGACATTGCATTTGCATTCGGACTTTTTGCCGGTTTTGTGGTCTGGATGCTGCAGGCTTCAACCAAAGAAGAGCGCCCGCGTGTTACCGCGTTGTTGTTGGTTTTTGTAGTGGTCATCTTTTTCTGGATGTCGTTTCACCAGAACGGCCTTACACAAACCATGTTTGCCCGCGATTATACCGTAAAATCAGTAGGCCCGTTTACTTACCTGTTTTTCAATTTGTGGTATATTCTGGCATTTATTGGCACCGTGGCCGGACTGGTTATGGTACTGAGCAGAAAACTAAATAGTCAAATGCGTATTCTGGGTGGTATTTTGTTAACCGGACTGGGATTTCTCACCTGGTATTTTTACAGTAACGGCGATGTGCAACATTCCATTGCGCCCGAAATATTTCAGTCGTTTAACCCGCTGTTTATTGTTTCACTCACCTTTTTGGTAATGGGACTATTCACCTGGCTGGCCAACCGCGGAAAAGAACCTTCCACTCCGAAAAAAATCGGAATCGGGATGATTATCGCGTCGTTCGGATTTCTGATTATGCTGGTGGCCTCGCTCGACGTGATTTCGCCGGTACAGTTGCAGGGTGAAGAAGTGCCCGACGTATCGCGGGTTTCGCCCTACTGGCTGATGAGCAGCTACCTGGTGCTTACCATTGCTGAATTGTTCCTCAGCCCCATGGGATTGTCGTTTGTATCGAAAGTTTCACCGGTGCGTTTCCAGGGACTGATGCAGGGCGGCTGGCTGCTTGCCACAGCAGTTGGGAACAAATTGCTGGGAATTGGAAGTTATTTCTGGGACCGCCTGGAAATGTGGCAGCTCTGGGCTATTTTTGTGATTTGCTGCCTGGCTTCGGCTGCGTTTATTTTCTCAATTATGAAAAGGCTGGAAAGGCTGACTAAATGATAATCTATCCAATTTAAAAACAAAAAGGAGCTGTCTTGCTCCTTTTTTGTTTTATAATTTTTCCATTTCCTCCTTCAGCCATTTAGGGCGGTCGGTAGTAATGGCAGTAACACCAAGGTCGGTCATTCTTTTGGCCATTTCCGGGTCGTTCACGGTCCAGGTCAGCACTTCAAGGTTCAGTTCCTTTGCCATTTGCACCACATCTTCATCAATGATTTTATAATTCAGATTTACCCCTTCCAACCCGGCTTCGGCTGCTTTCTCCATCTTTTTTTTCAATCCTTGTTTCAACGAACTCAGCCAGTAACAGGCATTATCGGGAAATTCCTTTTTGGTATCGAGAATGGTACCCCAGTCAAAACAGATAAAAATTATCTGCTCCTTTTTGCCGCTTTTTTCTATTGCTCTTTTTAAATGCGGAAGAATTTCACTCCCGGTTTTAATTTCAACTACCAGTTTTTTTCCTTCGGGAACGGTTTCAATAATTTCGGAAATGAATGGAATTTTTTCGCCTTTGTATTTCGCGTCCTTCCAGCTTCCCACATCCAAATCGCGCAGCATCAGCGATGGCGTATCTTTAATCGTCAGGTTTCGTTTACCGCCGGTTGTTCGTTTGGTGTCTTTATCGTGCATAGCCATCACCCGGTTGTCTTTGGTCAGGTAAACATCAATTTCAACAGCATCGGCGCCGAGCTCCCAGGCCAGGTTTGCCGCCGCCACCGTATTTTCAGGTGCAAGATAAGAGGCTCCGCGGTGGGCAATAAACGTTTGCTGTGCGAACAGACCTAAACTGATTGTAACCAAAACAATACTCATTTGAATCTTCATGATCTTCCGTTTTAATTTTGCCGAAGATATAAAGGAAAAAAGTTTTTCGGTCAGTTTTGCCTGAAAAAATGTAGTTTTACACCATTCTATAAAAGGGCATGAACAAAGGAAATTCCTCACATATCGGTATCTTCATTTTAAAACTGGTGGCCGGATTTCATTTCCGGGTATTGTACTTTTTTTCAGACTTGTTTTTTTTAGTGGTGTACCATGTAGTTCGCTACCGGAAAACGGTGGTGATGGAAAATTTAAAAAATTCATTTCCCGGAAAAACAGAAAAGGAGTTAAAAGCCATTTCCCGGAAATTTTACCGGCATTTTGCCGACTTAATGATTGAAGCAATCAAGCTGGCAAGCATTGGCGAAAAAGAATTTAAAAAACGGATGATGGTAAAAAACCCCGACCTGATTAACCGGTATTTTGAACGGAAACAAAGCGTTGTGATGCTTACCATGCACTACAACAATTGGGAATGGGGCAGTGCATTTCCGCTGTTTTTGAAACATAAAGTTTTGGGCGTTTACAAACCCCTTCACAATCTTCAGTTCGATGCCTTTATAAACCGTAACCGTGCCCGGTTTGGGGCCGAAATGGTTTCCAATGCACACATACTGCGGCGGGTTGTTAAAGCCCATCAGGAAAAAGAACCGGTATTTATATGGCTTGCCGGAGACCAGACTCCACCTTCTTTTCATAAGTTCTGGCTCATGTTCCTAAACCAGGAAACCATGTTCTATCCCGGTCCGGCAGCCATTTCCCGCCGGTTTAATTATCCGGTTATTTTTCAGAAAACCGTTAAAACAAAGCGAGGATACTATGAAACCACATTTGAGGTTTTGTTTGAAAACCCGGAAAAATACAGCGAAACTGAAATAATGAAAGCCTATATTCAAAAAATGGAGGAAACCATTGTCGAACAACCGGCGTATTACCTTTGGTCGCACAAACGATGGAAACACAAACGCCCGGCAGATGTGGCGATGAAAGGATAAAAATGAAAAAGCTTGAATATACAGACCCGCGTTACCGCGAAAGCCTGTTGAAAAAAACATTCAACAGCTTGCTGGCCGGCATTCTGTATCTTATTTCGCTTTTGCCTCTCCGGGTTCTGTTTGTTCTTTCCGATGTTCTTCATTTTTTTATTCGGCACGTTTTTCATTACCGCGAAAAAGTGGTAAAAGAAAACGTCAGGTATGCTTTCCCCGAAAAAACGGAACAGGAAAAGCAACAAATTATCAACCGCTTTTACCACCATTTTACCGATTTGATGGTAGAAACCATAAAACTGCATTCCATCAGCGAAAAGCTTATGAACGAACACCTTCGGTTTGAGGGCACCGAGGCATTTGACAAATTATACAACAAGGGAAAAAGTTTTATCATTCTGGCCATGCACCACAACAACTGGGAGTGGTGTAGTTTTGTGCAAACCAAAGGGAAAAACCTGGGTCTGATGATTTACAATCCCATCCGTGGTAATCAGGCTATGGAAAAATTCATGAACCACGGACGTGAAAAATGGGGAGGGAAATGCATTCCGGTGAACCAGTCAGCCAGGGTAACACTGGAGTTTCACCGAAAAAAAATTCCAACGGCCCTTTGGCTTGGCGCCGACCAAACCCCACCGGCCACATCGAAATTCTGGACGGTTTTCCTGAACCGTGAAGCTCCTTTCTTTTCGGGGCCTGAAAAAATTGCCATAAAAACCAACCAACCGGTATTTTTTCAGCACATGACAAAAGTTAGCCGCGGAAAGTATGTAGCCAATTTCGTTCCGCTAATTGAAAATCCGGCAGAAAAGGAACCCAAAGAGATTTTGCTGGCTTACGTTCACAAAATGGAGGAAATTATCCGGCAGGAACCGGAGCATTACCTTTGGTCGCACCGTCGCTGGAAACACATACGACCGGAAGAAATTCCATTAACCGTTTAATCTGACCAGGTTATATGCCAGAAAAATTTCCAGATATCTACCTGTTTAATCCCACATGCGAATATGCGGTGGCCAATGGGCAAACTTCATGGCAGCCAAACCAATTGTTGCAAAAAATGGAGGAAGATTTGGGAACACTGCCGCTATTTTTGGCCGGCCCTTCGGATGTGGTACTGGTAAAAAATCTCCCTCCGGCTGATTATCTGGCATCACTTAAAAAAATTAGAATTACACCACCCCGTTTCATTCAGATGAACGAAATCGCCAAAAATGAATTCTTCCTGAACGAACCCAAAAACCGGCTGCTTCCCTGGGGCTGGAGTCCGGCAGCCCACCGAATACTCAATCCCCTGAAAATTGCTTGTTCGGAAAATTTCAAAAAATCAACTGTTTTTAACTGGAAACCGGAATACCGTGAAATCTATTCCAAAAAGTTTGCCCTTGAAATTTTGAAAAGATTACTACCTGAATTTCTGCCGGAAAAGGTTTTACCACCTCATTTAATGCCAGAAGTCTGCACCTCCAGAACAGAGCTGGAAAGACACATTCAAAAGTGGGGAAAAATTATGGTGAAAGCACCGTGGAGCAGTTCGGGGCGTGGTTTGCAGCGGATTACCAAAACCCCGGTGGTGGAAAAAGTATGGGGAAAACTTTGTGGAATTATAAATGCGCAGGGATATGCCATTGCCGA
Source organism: uncultured Mariniphaga sp. (assembly GCA_964559175.1). Taxonomy (GTDB): domain Bacteria; phylum Bacteroidota; class Bacteroidia; order Bacteroidales; family Prolixibacteraceae; genus Mariniphaga. The sequence goes on from CAZLGT010000049.1 coordinate 28,069, forward strand.
ACCTTTACTGGATAAAGCTATGGATTTGGCTTTTCAGTTTGAACTGAAACAGGGAAAGGTAAACTATTTGGGAATCAGCCGGTTTGTTACCGACAATAAAGGGCAGTACCTGGGAAATTATCTGAACGGCTGGCCAATAGATTTGAATTCACAAGTTTTGCATTTTGCAGAATCTTTGCCCGAAATGATAATTGAACCACTTCAAAAAGCAATTGAAACCAGTCCTTTAGCGGAAAATTACGAAGGAAATTTTGGTGTTGACACACTTATTTTCCGCGATGAAACAGGAAATTTGCGGGTTAACCCCTGCCTCGAAATCAATGTCAGGCAAAACATGGGTTTGCTTTCCCTTCATCTCGAAAAACTGGTTTTACTCAATAAAAATGCAATGTTCAAAATGTTTTTCCGGCAAGGCAAATCGTTTTTGGAATTCAAACAAAAAATGGAAACCAAACATCCACTGATATTGCAGGACACAAAAATTGAATCCGGATTTTTTGCCCTGACCCCTGCCCTTGAAAACACGAAATTTGGAGCCTACCTGCTTGTTTCCGAATGATTTTTTATTTTCTTTTTTGACATAAATCATTAACGGACCTTTTTGTCCGTTAAGATTGCCAATCCTATTGCAGCTATGATGGCCGAGCATGAAAATGAAGGAGAACGTTATGTGCGGATTTCGGAACTGACCAACAATTATCAGGTTCCAGCTGACGGGTGTACAACCTACGAGGTTACCCTAAAACAACTGGCCGATTTGGAAAAAAATTTGCACCGCCACATCCAACTTAAATACCCCTTGAAAATCGAGTTCTTTAGCCGGGTCGTTCACATTCTTTTCCAAACCGTAGGGTGGATCGGCTTTAATTTACAAAATGGGAACGGCGCCTGCAATAAAGAGGCATATTATTTCAATAATCAAATTAAGAACGGATTGCAATCTGGTGCCGGATTTTTTCATTACTTCCCATTTTTTTGTACTTTTAATCAATCAAACAAATGAGTATGGAAACTGAAGAAACATCGAACGGCGAACCAAAAAAAATCTCGAATAAATTTTACGACAGTGAATTGAACCGGCTTCAGATTGAACTGGTGAAACTGCAGGAATGGATTAAAACACAGGGCCTGAAGGTAATCGTGATTTTTGAAGGACGAGATGCAGCGGGGAAAGGCGGTACGATTAAGCGGATTACCCAGGTACTAAATCCGCGTATTTGCCGGGTAGTAGCGCTTGGCACTCCTACCGAACGTGAAAAAACCCAGTGGTATTTCCAGCGGTATGTCCCTCACCTTCCGGCAGGTGGCGAAATGGTGCTTTTCGACCGAAGCTGGTACAACCGTGCCGGAGTGGAAAAAGTGATGGGGTTTTGCACCAACGACGAATACTGGGAGTTTCTTCGCTCCTGCCCCAATTTTGAACGGATGCTGATTCGTGCAGGAATTATCCTCATAAAATACTGGTTTTCGGTGAGTGAAGAAGAGCAGGAAAAACGGTTCAAAGCCCGGATGGCTGATCCGACCAAACGGTGGAAACTAAGCCCGATGGATTTAAAATCGCGTGAGTTGTATGTGGAATATTCCAAAGCCAAAGATGAAATGTTTGCTTACACCGACACAAAAATCAGTCCGTGGTATATGGTTGATGCCGACAATAAAAAGCGCGCAAGACTGAACTGTATCCATCATTTATTGTCAATGATTCCGTATGAAGATTTAACGCCCGAACCGATAGAATTGCCTCCGCGCAAAGACAGCAAGGGCTATGTTCGGCCTCCCATTGGGGAAATGACCTATGTTCCTGAAGTGTATTAATTGTCGAGTGTACGGGTCATGTCGTAGATGTTTTTTTCCTGGCCTTCGATAAATCCCTGGAAAAGCCGTGGTCCATCTTCTGTTTCCTGCCAGCCACGTTCAATTAATTCGAGATAGCCGTAAGTCCAGGTTATTTCATCGGGCCCGTCGTCGCTCTTTACTTTTATTTCTTCCTTAACCGCATATGTAGCTGACTGCCGCAAAATATCGCCCTTTGCACCTTCAATATTTTCTTTTACTGCAACACCTGCATTTTTTAAAGCCCTGACTGTAGTTTCGATGTTGGGCAACGATTTTGCTTCCTGAGCATTGATTAACACGGCAAAATGACTGGGTGCATTCCCGTGGAGCAATACCCATGCAGCATAGTGCGACACCTCATTCAGTTTTATTACCGTGTCTTTTGGCGGCGGATTCCATGGGCGGCGGAAATAACCAGATAGTTCATCTGTCAGAATTTCAGCTGCTTCTGAGGTAAGCTGACCATCCTGTTTCAACCGGCTTAACAGTTCTATTCCCAGATCGGAAAGAAGGTAAGGTGTTTCGGACACTACTTCGGGGAGAAGCAGCTTAGCCCAACCGGGAAGTTGCTGAACGTTGAGCTGGCTTACAAAAATTTTGGGAAGGTCAGGTGCATCATGCTCTAAAAAAATGGCTTTCAGTTTCTTTTTGGGCAACACGTAATTTCCTGCTGCATGGAAGCCAAAACACTCAAAAATGTGCCTGACGGCCTGAATTCCTGCCGGTTGCTCCCCCGTATTCATATCCAGCGAACGAAAACCGATATGGTCAATCACAATGCGGCCTCCCTTATTTTCAACCATTGCCGCATAGGAACGCGCTGCCGGGACGCGCGAAAGAAAAGCCTCCCGTAATCTTTCGGTTAACATCCGGGCAATATCAGTTGCATTCTGCTTCATATTCCCCTTAAACAGAAAAACCGGCCCAAGGGTTACCAAAAAAAATGTGTTTTTAAATATTGTTTTATTCAGAAATTTAACAGGAAGGAAGTTTCCGGTTATAATTCAGCTTTCCCTGCTTTTTTCATAAAGCGGAGCACCTCTTTTTTGGGGAAGGGAGAAGTTGCACCTACTCGGGTAGCACTCACAGCGCCTGCAGCATTCCCAAAAGCAAGTGCATCCTGCAAACTGCTTCCATGAAGATAATAATGCAGGAAGCCGGCTGAAAAGGCCATGCCCGAGCCAATATTGTCTTTCATTTCAATTCGGTATCCTGCATCTGAGAAGGAACCTTCATTTTTATGAAAAGCAAAAACACCTTGGGGGCCTCTGGTAACAAGCACAAGATCAATCTGGTATTTTTCAGTGAGCTGCCGGCCAAAGGACTCCATATCTCCGTTTTTTAACCCCAGACGCTGAATTAAAAAATCGATTTCCTTTTCCTTTATCCGTACAATTTGTGAAGCACGCAGCAGGCTTTCAACCACAGAAGAATTGAAAAAGTGCTGAAACAGTTTCAAATCGAAAAACTTCAGGGAGTTGGGCGATTCTTTAATCAGTTCACGAAGGGTGTTCTTTGAAATACCAAACCGCTGAGGAAGCAAACCGAAGAAAAGACAGTCGGCCTGGCGCGCCAGTTTCAGTGCTTCGGCAGAAAATTCGATGTGGTCGAAAGCCACATCGGAAGTTACATCAAATACCGGCTCGCTTTTTTCGTCGAAGGTGATGTTCACAGTGCCGGTAGGGAATTCAGTATCGGTTTGAACATTGGCAGTGGAAATGCCAAGTTTTTTCAGACGCTGAATCGCCTCACGACCAGGTTCGTCGTCGCCCACCCGCGAGAGCAAATGCCCTTCTTCGCCAAACAAATTACAACGAAAAACCATGTTGGAAGGAGTTCCGCCCAACACTTTACCATTGGGCAGAATATCCCACACAACTTCACCAAATGCAACAATTTTTTTCCTCATCGATTACTTTTTGTCCGCGACAAAAATAAAGATTAATCGACAGGGATTCAAATTTTGTTTTTCACAAATTCGTCTAAGATTTCATTCAGTTTTGGATGACCGATTTCCTCCAGATCGTAATAAACCCGGGTAAAAGGTTTGTCAATTTTCACCACCCGGTTCAGGTCGATGGGTGTACCTATAACTACCGAATCACAATCCGTCTTTTTGATGGTTTTTTCCAAATCTTTTATCTGCTCGGGACCATACCCCATCGCAGGAAGTAATTTTCCAATTTCGGGATACTGTTCGAACGTTTGAGTAAGCCTGCCGGTGGTATATGGCCTCGGATCGATAATTTCGGAAGCACCATATTTGCGGGCTGCAACCACGGCAGCACCTATTTTCATTTCACCATGGGTGAGCGTAGGACCGTCTTCCACACACAACACCCGTTTACCTTTAATAAGGCCGGCATCATCTACTCTTACAGGGCTGGCCGCATCTACAACAATTGCTTTGGGATTAACCGAGGCAATGTTTTTACGAAGCTCCTCCACTTTCTGAGGTTCAGCAGTATCCATTTTATTAATAACGACCACATCGGCAGTGCGCAAAACAACCTGGCTGGGGTAATAGGTAAGTTCGGCGCCGACCCGGTGCGGATCGGTAATGGCGATGGACAAATCGGCTTCATAAAACGAAAAGTCGTTGTTGCCGCCATCCCATAAAATAACATCGCAACCGTCTGGGTCGTTTTCGGCGGCGTGGAGGATGGCTTCATAGTCAACTCCGGCATAAATTACATTTCCCCGGGCAATGTGCGGCTCATACTCCTCCATTTCCTCAATGGTGCATTTGTGTTTCTCCAAATCGCCGATGGTGGCATAGCGTTGCACTTTTTGTTTTACCAGGTCGCCGTAAGGCATCGGGTGCCGGATGGCCACCACCTTCAGTCCCTTCTCCATCAACAGCTGAATAATTTTCCGGCTGGTTTGGCTTTTGCCCGAGCCGGTGCGGGTTGCACACACCGAAATAACCGGTTTCGACGATTGCAGCATGGTTTGTTTGGGTCCCAAAAGCATGAATGAAGCCCCGGCGGCATTTACCCGTGCCGATGTCTCCATTACCCGTTGGTTGGGCACATCGCTGTATGCAAACACGCAAACATCAACTTTATGCTCCATAATCAGCTCTTCCAGCTTTTCTTCCGCATACACTGGAATGCCTTTGGGGTAAAATGCTCCGGCCAGTTCTGCCGGATATTTTCGCCCCTCGATGTCGGGAATTTGCGTAGCGGTAAAGGCCACCACTTCAAACTCGTTGTTGTTTCTGAAAAAAGTGTTGAAATTGTGAAAATCGCGCCCTGCGGCGCCCAAAATAATAACTTTTTGTTTTGCCATAAGTTTTTGTTTTAATAACGCGAAAAAATAAGGGTTACGGTCGGGAAAAAACAGGACAAATCTCATATGCAGCAATCGCTCGAAATTATGAGCCGTTATACTTCACTTCCTGAGAAATCAGCTCTGGCAGTTGATATTCTGAATCAGAATCCAGATTTTATCCGGCATCATTTTACCTTGTTCATGAATGACATCATCGGCTTTGTGGAAAGCGAATCGGGCATCATTGTTCAAAAGCCCGAAAATACCAAAAAATGAGGGGAATTGAATTTCAACATCATCTATTGTGAGAGATAGTCGAGCCGGCTGGCATCGAGCCGTAAAAAAATGAACAGCAGAATGGTAAAAGACCACAACGAGGAACCGCCATAACTAAAAAAAGGCAAAGGGATTCCAATTACCGGCATCAGTCCTATGGTCATACCAATATTCACTGCAAAATGGAAGAAAAGAACAACTGCTGCCGAGTAGCCGTAAATTCGTGAAAAACCCGATCGTTGCCGTTCTGCCAGCAGCACAAGTCTCACAAAAAGCAGCACAAACAAAAGCACCACTACAAATGTGCCGGCAAACCCCCATTCTTCTCCAACAGTGCAGAATATAAAATCGGTGCTTTGCGCGGGCACAAAGTTAAATTTGGTTTGTGTGCCATTCAGAAAGCCTTTTCCCCACATACCACCCGAGCCAATGGCAATTTTACTCTGGTTTACATTGTACCCGACGCCCAGCGGATCAGACTCGATGCCCAGAAGCTCATTTATACGCGCCTGCTGGTAAGAGGAAAGAACATTGTCGAAGGTATAATCAACAGTTACAGAAAACAGTACTGCCCCGATAAAAACAAGTGCAATCATTGAATAGCTCTTCAATTTTTTCCGCAGGCTATAAACCCAGGCAGCAATACCCCCAAGCATCAGCATCCCGGCCAGGATGTGTTCCGGTTTTAATCCTGCCTTTATGAAGAACCCAAGTCCTGCAAATAAAGCAAGTGCCGCTGCAAAAAACAATACCACTCTGAAAAAATGCTTCATTCCGGGATTCAGTATCAGAAATACAACCAGGGCAATAACTGCAAGCAAAATAAAAAAAGTAACCTCGGGCAATACCAGTGAAAAGACGAAAAGCAGAACAATTAGGGTAATGAAGAACAAAACCACCCCCGAAAGCCCTTCGCGGTAAAGAACCAGTATGAAACTGAAATAGACCAGAGCCGACCCCATATCGTTTTGAAGCAAAATAAGAAGTACGGGTAAAAAAATGATAACTCCAATCGTTAACAGCGACTTAAATCGCTTTAGTTTAAAACCAAATGTGCTCATGTACTTTGCCAGGACCAGGGCAGTAGTGAACTTACCAAACTCGGCAGGCTGAATAGCAAAACTGCCAATGGTAAGCCACGATTTGGAGTTATTTACCGTGGTTCCGAAAAAAAGAACCATAATAAGTAAAAAAATGACGGCGCCATAAAAGAACCAGGCAAAAAAAACATAGAAGTTGGTTTCGATTAGAAGAATAACAAATGCGATAAGGAGTGCAGCGCCAATCCAAACCATCTGCTTTCCGTACCTTTGCGAAACATCGAAAATGCTGTGATGATCGGCATCGTAAACCGCGGCATAAATGTTTATCCACCCCAGAAATACAAGTACCAGGTAGATAAATACAGTTAACCAGTCGATATTTGCCCAAAGGCTGTTTCTTTTTGCCACTTTATTTTGGTTGAATCGGATTTAACAAATTCGCATCGAGCATTCGTGTTTCTATCCATTTCCGCTCTGTTGAAATGGAATCGTTCAGGTATTTTTCTACCAGCAAACTGGCTATAGGAGCTGCAAACCTTGCACCCCAAACGCCGCTTTCAATATAAACCGAAATGGCAATTTGCGGGTTTTCCCTGGGAGCAAATGCCATGAATACGGAATGATCGGAACCATGCGGGTTCTCAGCTGTTCCTGTTTTTCCACACATGGCAATGCCCGGAATACGCGACAGGTAGGCTGTATTGGTTTGCTCCACAGCTCTTTGCATCCCCTCAATCACGGGTTCAAAATGCTCCTCTGAAACTCCCACAAAGTTTCTCGTTTTCAGCCGGTTGGGGATTCCACCATCTTCAATTTCTTTAACTACATGAGGAGTAAGATAATACCCCCGGTTGGCCACAGCGGCACAGTAATTGGCCAGCTGAATGGGTGTAACACCCAGCTCGCCCTGCCCAATGGCCAGCGAACGTACCGTTAACGCGTTCCAACGCCCGGTTCCGTAAATCCGGTTGTAATACGATGCTTCCGGCAAACTTCCCGGTAACTCACCGGGAATGTCGATGTTCAGCTTTTGTCCGATGCCAAAGTTGAGCACATGTTCCCGCCATACATCGTAACCCCCGGCAGAAGTTGGGTATTTGGAAAAAATGGAACGAAATGTATTCCATAAAAAAGGATTGCACGATTCTTTGATTGCATCGATTAACCCCAAGGGAGAATAGTGATCGTGTGTACACCTGATGGGCGTCGATGCTCTTCCTGCACATGAAAAACGGGTATTCAGGTTTATGGTTTGTTCTTCCATGGCAGCCAGCACATTCAGTACCTTAAATGTTGACCCGGGCGGATATTCCGCCATCAGGGCCCTGTTAAACAGCGGATTCAGTGTATCGGCCAGCAGCTGTGCATAATTTGCACCCCGTACCCTTCCCACCAGCATTCCGGGGTCATAAGTTGGAGCGGTTGCCAGTGCAAGAATCTCACCGGTGGATGGTTCAATGGCTACCACACTTCCCCTTTTGTTTTGAAGAAGCTCTTCGGCATACAGTTGCAAATCGATATCGATTGAAGAAACCAAGTTGTGCCCTATCTGCGCGGGAACATCCTCCATTCCTCCCAGAAAACTTCCCTGAATACGGTTATGTACATCCACCAGAAATTTTTTCATTCCCTTTTCTCCCCTTAGCCATTCCTCATACGTTTTTTCGATGCCACTCACGCCAATATAGTCTCCCTGCCTGTAGTACCTGTCCCGTTCCAAATCGGAAGGGTTAACTTCGCCTACATATCCGAGCACATGGGCAGCAACCGGATAGTTGTATTCACGCAGGGTTCTCGACTGGGTGTGAAACCCTTTGAAACGATAAAGGCGTTCCTGCAAAACAGCATAGGTTTCAGGAGGTATTTGTTTCACGATAATGGAAGGACGGAAAGCAGAATACTCTCTGGCGGTTTTCATGCGTTCTTCAAGGTCGGTTTTGGATATTTCGAGCAGGTTGCAAAGGTAAAGCGTATCGAACGCTTCTACCTCTCGCGGTGTAACAAGCAGGTCGTAGGCCGGTTTGTTGTGAACCAGCAGTTTTCCGTTACGATCGAAAATTAATCCCCGGGCAGGGTATTGCACCACATCGCGCAGCACATTGTTGGTTGCAAAAACCTTGTAGGTGGGGTCAAGCACCTGCAACCTGAAAAGCCCGGCTATAAAAACCAGGCCAACCAGCACAAAAAAGCCAATGATTACATAACTTCGTTTCGAAAACGTATTCACTCTTTTATTACTCCCTGAAAATTAAAAACTGGCTCAAAACTATAACAAAAATAGAAAAAACCGAACTGATTATTATTTTCAGCAATGTCGAAGAAAAGTGAGAAAAGGTTAAATATTCCAGGAAAAAAAGGATAAAATGGTGAAAAAACACCATAATGGCAGTATAGTATAAAAACCAGGAAAATTTATTTTGCTTCAACCCGGGATAGTCGTTCCGGTCCTCTTCGCGGCTTGAGATTGAACGAACAACGAAGGGTCTTATGTATGCAATAACCACAGTTGCGGCGGCATGCATTCCCGGACTGTTGGAAAACACATCCACAGCAAGCCCAATAAAAAAACCACCAAAAAGCACCACATAGCGCGGAGTACTGAGCGGCAACAACATAACAAACAAGACATACACATACGGATTTACAAACCCACTAAACTGCACATGGTTAAACACAAGTACCTGCACAAGCACAAGCACAACGAACATTATCCCGTATTTAATCAGCCACCTGATCATCTCTTACCATTCTTTCAAGTTCAATTATTTCATCTTTATCCAGAATTTCAACCACCTCCACATGTCCCAGAGCTTTAAAATCCACAGCCAGCTCCACCTGTACAGAGTAATAATTCTCTCCATCGGGCCGGTCGAAGGAACTTATAGTTCCAATCAGAAAACCTTCCGGGAAAATGGATGAATACCCGCTGGTAACAACCGTATCTCCGGCTGCAATGTCCACATGAAGCGGTATTTCTGTTAAGCCTGCCTCCCGGTAATTCACACCCTGCCAAACCAGCGATCCGTAATAACCGCTCTTTTTTAACCTGGCTGAAATGCTCCAGCGCTGGTTCAGTAATGAAAGGCCAACAGCATACGATTCCGACACCTGAGCCACAACACCAATCACACCCCTGGCCGAAACGATTCCCTGGTCGGGTTTAATACCGTGCCTGCTACCCTTATTTAAAGTAATGTAATTAAATGGCCTGTTTACCGAATTATTGATAACCATAGCCGGAATAAACCGGATGGTGGTATCTTCAGGAAAATCGACTGTTGATAACCCAGAAGCCGGAGAAGCATCCCTGGAATAAATTGCCATCAAATTATGCAGCCGGGCATTCTCTTCTGCCAGTTCCCTGTTCGCTTTGCTCAGCCCGAAATACCCGGTAACCGACTGATGCACACTGTAAATTTTTCCCGTAATTTTGTTGGCCGAATTCAGGTATTTTGCTCTTTGAAAGCTGTTGTAATTAAAAACCATTACCAGGGCAAGGGTCTCCAACAGCACAAAAAGTACAAAAGCATGGTTTTTTATTAAATACCTGATGAGGCTCCTCATATTTCAAAAAAAACCTGATCGTTATCTGATCAGGAATGAAAATTTATCCACATTTTTTAATGCAATTCCGGTTCCGCGTACAACGGCCCTTAAAGGGTCTTCGGCAACCCGGAACGGAATTCCGATTTTATCTGTTAATCGTTTATCGAGGCCTTTCAAAAGGGCGCCGCCGCCGGCCAGCCAGATTCCCTTTGTTACAATGTCGGCATACAACTCGGGTGGTGTTTGTTCCAGTGCGCCCAAAACAGCCGTTTCTATTTTCGAAATCGATTTTTCAAGGCAATGCGCTATTTCCTGGTACGAAACCGGCACCTCTATGGGCAGTGCTGTCATTTGGTTTGGCCCCTGCACGATAAAATCAGGTGGCGGATCTTTCAGTTGCGAAAGTGCCGAGCCCACATGAATTTTTATCTCTTCGGCTGTGCGTTCCCCAATTTTTATGTTGTGCTGGTGGCGCATATACTCCATAATATCAGAAGTCAAATCGTCGCCGGCAATGCGAATGGATTTGTTGGTTACAATTCCACCAAGCGAAATTACGGCAATTTCGGTAGTTCCCCCGCCAATATCCACCACCATATTTCCCTCGGGAGCTTCCACATCCAGTCCAATACCAATGGCTGCGGCGAGCGGTTCATAGATCATGTACACTTCGCGACCACCGGCATGTTCGGCCGAATCGCGCACGGCACGGACTTCCACTTCGGTGCTTCCCGACGGAATACAAATCACCATCTTCAACGAGGGCGAAAACATGCGTGGCTTTTGATTGATCATTTTAATCATGCCGCGTATCATTTGCTCGGCCGCGTTAAAATCAGCAATCACCCCGTCGCGCAAAGGCCTGATGGTTTTCAGGTTGGCGTGTGTTTTTCCCTGCATTTGCCGGGCTTTTTCTCCAATGGCCACCAGTTTTTCGGTTTTCAAATCGATGGCCACAATGGAGGGTTCATCCACCACAATTTTGTCATTGTGAATGATTATTGTGTTGGCTGTTCCCAGATCAATCGCAATTTCCTGGGTTAAAAACGAAAATAATCCCATCTTCTGTAATTAGTTATATATCAATGTTTAAAATGCCTTCTTCCGGTAAAAACCATGGCAATACCAAACTCGTTGCAGGCGTCAATCACTTCCTGGTCGCGGATGCTGCCTCCCGGCTCCACAATGTATTTTACCCCGTATTCGTTGGCAGCTTCAATGCTGTCGCGGAACGGGAAAAATGCATCGGAAATCAGCACCGATTCTTCCAGGTTCACCCCTTCCTTCATATTAAAGCGCGGCATGGTTAAATGCCTCAGGCTGTCGAGCCGGTTGGGCTGCCCCATTCCAGCTCCGGTGAGCCAAAACGCCCCATTTTCTTTCTGCGTTACAACGGCAATGGCGTTGCTCTTCAAATGTTTGCAAGCTGTTACGCCAAACTTTGCCAGATTCATTTTTTCTGAACCGAACGCTTTGTCCGTCACAATTTCAAATTGGGTGTCCATTCCTTCATCTTCATCCTGCACCAGCATTCCACCGCTAACAGAACGGTACAATTGCTCTTTTGTTATTTCCGGTTTTACGGGAGAAACAAGTAAACGCAGGTTTTTTTTCTTTCCGAAAATTCCCAGCGCTTCTTCGGTGAATTCAGGCGCAATAATAATTTCCACAAATTTTTTCCCAAACCATTCGGCCACATCTTTTGTAACCGTGTCGGTGAAACAGATGATGCTGCCATATGCGCTGATGGGGTCTCCGGCCCAGGCCAGTTCGAGCGATTCCAGAATATTTCCGGTAACTGCCAGTCCGCACGGATTGAGGTGCTTGATAACCGAAACAGCCACCTTGTTTTCAATATGTGTAACTGAATGAAAGGCGTCGCTGGCGGCTTTCCATGCGGCATCGGCATCGAGCATGTTGTTGTACGAAAGCGCCTTTCCCTGAAGTACCTGCGAATTAGCCAGGGTAACTTCCGAAGGAACATTGCTGAACTTGTAAAAAGTTGCCTTTTGGTGCGGATTTTCGCCGTATCGTAAAACCTGTCCGTTGTTCAGGCTGATACGGTCGGCATCGCTGCCTTCACCATTGAAATAGCTGAAAATGGCTGCATCGTAATGCGAGGAAACGGAAAACGCTTTTCCGGCAAACCATTTCCGGTCGTCCGGCGAAAACTCACCACCTTTTTTATTCAGTAATTCCAACAGCGGCTGATACTCTTTTTGCGACGGAACAATTACCACATCCCTGAAATTTTTTGCCGCCGCCCTGATGAGTGAAATGCCGCCAATATCGATTTTTTCGATGATTTCCTGCTCCGATGCTCCCGAGGCCACCGTATCTTCAAACGGATACAAATCAACAATTACCAAATCGATTTCCGGGATGGCATACTCGGTTAACTGGCTCACATCGCCCTGATTTTCACGGCGCGAAAGAATACCTCCGAAAATTTTCGGGTGCAGGGTTTTAACCCGGCCTCCCAAAATGGAAGGATAGCCGGTGAGGCTTTCAACAGAAGTTACCTGAATGCCCAGCGATTCGATGAAACTTTTTGTGCCACCGGTACTGATGATTTGGACACCTAATTCGTTTAACCGTTTGATTATCCCATCGAGATTTTCCTTGTGATAAACCGAAACAAGCGCTGTCTTAATTTTTTTATTATCAGCCATTTATTTCCTTTTTCAAATTCGTTTGCAAAGATAGAAATTTCAAAATATATCCTGTTATAAAACAGTATTTTATCTGATGACAGAAAAATAAAAAGTTTATTTGCCGAAACAAAACAGAAAATGTAATCCTTAAGAAAAATTAACACTAATAAGTACAGTTCGGGTATTTATGTTGAAAAATTAGCCGGAATGTAAAACCGGTAAACCGATACAAAAGATATTTTTGAATTCATTTGAACAGGTTAAATGCTGTTAGCTAGACTCATTTTTGAAAGTTTTTCATTTGCCTACAATTCGTTAAGGGCAAACAAGCTGCGAACGCTTTTGTCGCTGCTGGGAATTACCATCGGCATTTTTGCCATTATTTCCGTTTTTACGGTCATCGATTCGCTGGAGCGTTACATTCGCGAAAGCCTGGACGCGCTGGGCAGTAACATGGTTTACATCCAGAAATGGCCCTGGGGACCTGCCGAAGGAGAAACCGAATACCCGTGGTGGAAATACATGAACCGGCCAGTGCCCGAAATTGGTGATGCCGAAGAAATTATGCGTCGCGGAGCTTCATTTGAAAATGCCGCCTTTTTCTACGCATTTTCGCGTACGGTGCAACACGAAAGCAACCAGATTGACAACGCCACGGTTATGGCCACCACTTTCGATATTTATGACATCTGGAACCTGAGACTCACCGGCGGAAGGTACTTTACCGAAAGTGAAATGCAGTCGGGGGCACCTGTGGCGCTCATAGGTGCAGAGATTGCCGGCAAGCTTTTTCCCGGCCTCGAGCCCATCGGTCAGTTTATTAAAATACAGGGCTTCCGGTTTCAAATTATTGGCCTGTACGAACGTACCGGACAGGATATGTTTGGCACCAGCATGGACAATTACATTCATATCAGCGCCATAAAATCGTTTTACATGGTTGACATAAGAAACCGCGACATGGGGCAAACCTTATGTGTAAAAGCCAAACCCGATGTGGATCAGGCAAGGTTTATTGCCGAACTGGAAGGGGTTATGCGAAGCATCAGGCGGTTAAAGCCCATGGAAGAAAATAATTTTGCTTTGAACGAAGTGAGCATCATTTCAAACCAGTTCGATCAGTTTTTTATTGTATTCAACCTGGCCGGATGGATAATCGGCGGGTTCTCCATTATTGTAGGCGGTTTTGGCATTGCCAACATTATGTTTGTTTCGGTAAAGGAGCGCACCAAAATTATCGGCATTCAAAAATCGCTGGGCGCCAAAAAGTATTTCATTTTGCTGGAATTTATTTTTGAAGCGGTGGTGCTTTCCGTCATTGGCGGAATTGTGGGGCTGATTCTGATTTTTATCGGAACCCAAATTGTAAGTTATGCCACCGACTTTACCATCATTTTAACAGCAGGCAACATTGTTACCGGACTTATGATTTCCAGTGTTATCGGGTTTATGGCCGGGCTGATGCCGGCCCGGGCAGCTTCGCGATTGAATCCGGTGGAGGCGATGAATGCGGTATAATCAAACCACTCCCAAATGCAGCAACGCATCGCCTTTGTAAACCACTGGCGCGTGGTTCAACCCGATGATGTAACCCGAATGGGGAATTTTAACTTTAAACTCATATTTTCCGTACGGATCGGAAATGGTGCCTACCACCTGCCCTTTTTCCACTTTGGAACCGTCTTTTACAAAAAACCGGAACAATCCGCCCTGCCGTGCCCGCACCCAGGTCGATTCCCGGACAATCACCGGTGCCTGAACTCCGTTGGCCTGAATTTCTGCCGAAAAATCGCGCATGCCCAAATGGTGCATCACCCGCAAAGTACCAAAAACGCCGCGGCTGGTAATGCGCTGGTTAAAATCGTGTGATTTGCCTCCCTCGAAAAGCATCACTTTTTTCCCGCTTTTTGTGGCAGCTTCCCGAAACGATTTATCGCGTTGCGTGGCATAAACAATAAACCGCGGGTTAAACACTTTGGCCAGTTGCAACAACTCTTCGTTATCTTTTGAAACCCGGATTTGCGACGAATTAAACCTGCGCGCCCCGCCGGTGTGAAAGTCGATGCAGTAATCTACATACGGCAGAATTTCGTTCATTAAATGATGCGCAAAAATACTGGCCAGCGAACCTTTCTGCGAGCCGGGAAATGCGCGGTTCAGGTCCTTTCCGTCGGGAAATTCGCGGGTTTGGTTTATAAATCCGAAAATATTCACAGTGGGTATGGAAATAACCATGCCGGCATCGGGCCGGGTGTATTTTTTGGAAAGCAACTGGCGCACAATCTCCACTCCGTTCATTTCGTTGCCATGAATTCCTGCCGTGAGCAGTAAAACCGGACCGTCGGTTTTGGCCCGCTCCACAACCACCGGCACTTCCAGTTTGGTATAGGTGTGCAGGCGGGCAATGTCGAGGTTCAGGTATTTCTTTTTACCCGGAAGAATCTCTTCTCCCAAAATGGTAATGGTTTTGTACTTTTTCTTTCTCATGGGTTAAACATGGCGTTCAACATAACGAATAATGCTTTTGGCGATATTTTTTCCCGTGGCCTTTTCAATGCCTTCCAGACCGGGTGAAGAATTCACTTCCAGTATTAGAGGTCCGTTTTTCGATTGCAGCATATCCACCCCGCAAATACCCAGCCCCATAACACGTGCAGCTTTCAGCGCCGCATTTTCTTCTTCTTCGTTCAATTCAATTACTTCGGCAGTTCCGCCGCGGTGCAGGTTCGAGCGGAATTCCCCTTTTTTGGCTTGTCGTTTCATGGCGCCCACCACCACTCCATCTACCACAAAAGCGCGGATGTCGGCGCCTTTGGCTTCTGCAATAAATTCCTGAACAATTACCCGCACTTTCAATCCGTTAAATGCATCGATAACCGATTCGGCGGCATTGTCGGTTTCGGCCAATACCACACCCAGCCCCTGTGTTCCTTCCAGCAGTTTCACCACCACCGGCGCACCACCGGCCGCCTGAACAATTTCTTTTACATTTCGCGAATAGTTGGTAAAAACAGTTTTGGGCAACCCCAGGCCGGCCCGGGCAAGAATCTGCAGGCTCCTGAGTTTTTCCCTTGAACGCAGCAATGCCTGCGATTCAATGGCGGTAAAAATCTTCATCATTTCAAACTGGCGCACCACCGCAGTTCCGTAAAAAGTAACCGAAGCGCCAATACGCGGAATAACCGCATCCACATCGTCAAGTTTTTTGCCCTTGTAAATAATAACCGGTTTACGCTTTTCAATAATCAAATCGCATTTGGTGTGGTCAACCACCAGCACCTCGTGTTTTCGCTGCAATCCGGCCTCCACCAGTCTTCGGGTTGAATACAAATTCGGGTTTCGTGATAGTATTACAATCTTCATCTTATTTCAATTCTTGATTTGTTTTTGCTGTAATAAAACGGCCCGCAAAGGAAAGATTTTTTCGCGAAGTGTCGATAAAAAA
>CAZLGT010000050.1:0-43731 GCA_964559175.1 uncultured Mariniphaga sp.
CCGTTTTCTCCGTTCACCAGCGAAACTTTAACCGATGAACTTCCGATGTCGAATCCAAGTAGGTACATGATATTTAATGTTTTACGTTTTAAACTCCAATTGAACTGTTCTGTTCTGGTATGCTTTCAAATGTAACAGCAAATTACCTTGTTTCAAAATAGAAAAAAATGTTATAAAACATGTTTTTTAAAGCTCTTTTCTTTCCGAAAAAGAACGGTTCCTTTTTCGGTTCTTCTTTCATTCGTCTGCCGTAAAACGACACAAAGTTTTCAACAATGGTTTATTTTATGAGATGGGTTTAGTACATTGGGGAAATTTTAGCGGAAAATGAAGCGGGTTACTTTTAATTTTCAGATATTTTAATTAGAAGCAAGAAAAAACTATTTTTTGAATGTTAAAAACAGGGAAAATAATAAAACCCCAAAGAGCACCAAAAGTGATTTTAAAATGTATTAGGCCATTTGAAAGTTTTTATTGGGGAAAAAGTAATTCAATACAAACTGAATATTTTGTTTTAACAAATGAATTTCCGACCTGCTATTACCTGACTATAGTAAGACTATTTAAAAATTTTCCTTTCCCCGGAATCAATTATTATCTAACCCATGTGATCACTCATTCGGGTAGGTACAATAAGAACACAAAAAATACGCTTTGAGTAAATTTTTCAACGATATTATAACTCAACTACCAATAGACCAACTTATTGGCAGATATTATCCGTTCTCCGAAGATGAACTGGTATTTCTGCAAAAACGCGGCTATATTTTTGACGAAATTTCGTTAAATCAGGAAATAAACTGGACTCCCGAATTGATTGACAAAGTGGGGAAAAACCTTTTTTGGCATCTATTTTCAGTAAACAGGTCGGTGCCATGGGAAAAGATAGCGTCAAAATTTGAATCCAGTATTTCGTGGCAGGATATATCTAACAATCCAACATTTGTTTGGAACGATGTTTTTCTGCAAAATCACATCAATGAAATAGACTGGTATTGGTTAAGCACCAACAACATTCCATTTACAGATGAAAATCTTTTCCGGTTTCGGGAATTTTGGAATTGGAAACAACTTTCTGATAACCAATATATTTCATGGTCGGAAG
The DNA here is from genome assembly GCA_964559175.1 of uncultured Mariniphaga sp. Lineage (GTDB taxonomy): Bacteria > Bacteroidota > Bacteroidia > Bacteroidales > Prolixibacteraceae > Mariniphaga. The sequence goes on from CAZLGT010000050.1 coordinate 1,106, forward strand.
AAATACTCGATCGTTTTGCTCACCGATGGGATTGGGCCGCTTTAAGCTATAACCCAAATATACCTTTTACAAAAGAGTTGTTTGAAAAGTACCATGACCGATGGATTTATGAATTGATGAGCATGAATTCAAAATTAGTCAGCAATGAGTATTTACCCCTCCTGGAAAGCTTTACTGCACTGGATTATGAAATGATTTCGCACACAAAAAATGATTTTACCGTAAAATTTTTAGAAGACCACGAAGATAAACTTGACTGGTCCTGTTTATCAGAGAATGAAAATCTACCCTGGTCGGAAGGAATTTTAGATTATTTTATGCACCGCTGGTGGTTCTACGAGATGTCGGGAAACTCAAAAGTTCCCTGGAGTATTGAGTTCATTGAGAAACATAAAGATGAGTGGAACTGGGACGGAAAAAAGTTTGGTAATAATGGCTCTCCTTATAGTTTAAGCAGCAACGAGGGTTTGCCATGGTCGTTTGATTTTATTGAAAAATATGAACACAAGCTGGAATGGGGAAATATTGTTGTAAATATAGATGAAGTATATGACGATTTATTCAAAGGCATAACACAAATAAAAAAAATAAAGTGGACTGTTGAAAATATAGCAAAATATGCTCACCATTTTCATGACTTTTTTTTCCTTGGCAATAAGAATTTCTACATTGCTATTGAGAGTGAGATTGGCAAAGAAAATATCTTTCCTCTATACAGGGCGATAGGTTATTAGTATTCATTTATGTCAGTACAATAAAAATCCTGACTGGTTTTCATATTAAGCAATTCGCCGGATTGAAGAAAATCCTATTCTCAGATAAAAACCGGCTTATTACAAAGGTTTTCATTTCCTAATCGTCTGCTGCAAAACACACCCCTGTTTTTTCAACAATAGTTTATTTTTTGGGATGGGTTTTGTAAATTGGGAAAATTTTAAATTCATAAATTATGTTGAAATTAATTGAAAAGACGACTAAGTAATGTAACCCGAATATGATTAACAAATTATGAATATATTTAATAACCATAAAAACAAAGATTCAAGGATCTTTCAGAAATTTTTATTGAAAGATGGCGAAGTATGGTACATGCCTGACTTTATGCCGGCCCATAAAACTGGTGAGTATTTCAACAAACTTTTAAAATCCATCAACTGGAAACAGGAAGAGATAAAAATGTATGGAAAAACTTATCCAGTCCCTCGCCAAACTGCCTGGTATGGTTATGAGGGATTTAATTATTCCTATTCAGGTATTCAATGCAATCCCGAACCCTGGACTCAGGAATTACTGGATATAAAGAAAGTTATCGAACATTTTTTACCCGAACAGGATTTCAACAGTGTCCTTTTGAATCTTTACCGGAATGGAAATGATAAAGTGAGCTGGCATGCCGATGATGAAAAAGAACTGGGAAAAAATCCTGTTATTGCTTCGGTTAGCCTTGGTGCCTCAAGAAGATTTGATTTGAAACATAAAAATGATAAAACAGAAAAACTACAGCTTGAACTACTTACAGGCTCTTTAATTGTAATGCTCGGTGAATTGCAACACAACTGGTTGCATCAGATACCGGCACAAAAAAAAATAAACCAACCACGAATTAATCTAACCTACCGAACAATTAAAACTTGAAATGAAGGACATTTATGAAATAATACTTAAAGGTATTCAAGAACAGGAAAATTTAAATGATACCCAGTTAGTTGAACGACTGAATGATTTACAATCAACAGTAAGAAGGTTGCGCCGGCTTTATTACAACTATCCTGTTCATGTACCTTATGAGGAAACAGATATTCAGGCAGCCTATTTACTGGTATATTTTCCCCATTACTATCAGCTGATTTATAAAACTTTACTAGAGGAATATCCAACTATCTTCAAAAAAAAGGAAAATTTAAAGTTACTATACTTTGGGGGAGGACCGGGACCTGAAGTTTATGGAACCTTAAAGTATATAGCAAATAACGCTAACCATATAAAATCAGTTGAAGTTGTAATCTTTGATATTAATGCAACTCAATGGGAATACAGTCATGAAATCCTGAATGGACATATTTTGCCTTCACTGGGTTCAAAAAATGTAAAATTCAATTTTAAAGCGATAAATTTTGATTTGACAGCACCTTTTGAAAAAAAGAGATATAAAAAATATTTTAATGACTGCGACTTATTGGTTTTTCAAAACTGTCTGAATGAAATACCTGTTGACGATAAAGATAAACTTCTAAGCAACATTGACTCGATTATTGAATTAGTGCCTCCCCTTGGTTCTGTAATTATAAATGATCTGGCCGGTGGGTATCAAGCTGTAAAAAGCCTGATACATGAAATTGAACTTCAGACAATAGATAAGAAACATGTGAGCGTAGTTCATTCTTCCTGTTCAACGAAGCAGTTTAATACATTAATTTCTGTTCACAGTAATCCTCCCCCGGTTATTCGTGATTACTTACTTATTAATACAGATGGATTAATTCCCAGAAAATACATAAAATACAATTACTGCTTTTTTTCGAAAACCAAAATTGAAAAAGAAAGAGTTAATTACTTAGGATTGAGAGCACTATACAGTCCTTTGGATTTTAAGTACCTGGATGCAAACAATTCCTTACAGAGTAAATCATTTGTTGGTATCGATTTTGGAACTTCTACAACCATTGTTAATCTGGCCAGGGTAGCTGATGGGAAAATTGTTACCGAGTCAATAAATATTGAACAAAGAGATATACATGGAGATAGAGATTGTCCAATAAAATTTGACTCAGCCATTGCATCAACATCTAAATATTTACTTTTTGGAAAACATGCATACAGCTTAAAAAATGAATTAACCCTGCATAAAGATATTTGGCATTCGTTTAAAAATGAATTAGGAAAAAATAACGTCTATCGTGAATCGGTTCTTAAGAATGATCAGGACTATAAGATTGCTGACACCAACGATGCTATATCATTATATTTTTGGTATTTGAAAATGAAAATCGAAAATTTTATTGCTCATAAAAAATTTCCGGATACGATAAAATATGCAGTAACCATTCCGGCATCTTTTAAGGAGCAACAACGCACACAATTTTTGAAATGTCTAAAGAATGCAGGTATTGCCATGAATAATAATCCCTTTATTGATGAGCCAATCGCTGCATTTATAAGTTGCGTGTACGAAAACCACGAAGAAGGACTTTCTCTTGATACACCTAAGAATATATTAATTCTTGACCTGGGAGCCGGAACATGCGATATTTCTGTTTTAAATGTGAGGAAAGATGAAAATGGAATTTATGCCCAGAACTTATCAATCGCACGTTATGGCAACATTGGTGGAGAAAAGCTTGATGCAATGATTGCTGAGAAAGTATTAAAAGAACAGTTTTTAGATTCCATTGGCAACGAATCTGAAACAGCTTATGAAAATGCTTACAATCAAATTTGCAGCATTGCTGAGAAAGTAAAAATTAAGCTTTGTAAAAGTATCGATGTGTTCCCCGGGGATGGTTTTAGTTTACCTGACAAGGCATCAACTGAAAAAATAGCTTGGTTGCCCAATCAAAAAACATCTGAAGGTATATTCAGTGAGCCATACATTAGTTACAAGGATTTTTATTACGTAATGAAAGAGTATTGTGCATTTGATTCCAAAGTGTACGGAACAATTGGCTATTCGGTTGGCAGTGCTTTAGATAAAGCAAACATTGAATCAGATGACATTAACTACATATTGCTGACGGGAGGAGGAAGCAGAAATCCTTATTTTCGTTCATTTGTTGCTGAAGAATTTATAAATTCAGAAATTTTAATTCCGGACAATATCCAGGAACATGTAGCAAGAGGATGTGCAATACATTCTTTAATTTTGAATGCCTTTGGAAGTTTTATTTTACCACCGGTTTTAAGCGATGAAATATCTCTTATATGCAAAAATGAAACAATGAAATTATTTGATTCGAGTACAACTGCTCCAAGCAAGGAAATAATAATTGAAAATATAGTTCCTGGCTCCTTAAACCAGAACTATATTGATCTTCCAATCGTTGACGGAAACGACAATCAGATAATTAAAGTGTTTTCTTTTAAGGTGAAACCTAAAGAAAACTACAAGGCCATTTTTTGGATAGATGCTGATAAAACAATAGAATGCGAAGTGCATAGTAATCAAGATATTGTTTTGTGTCATCCAATAATACCAGAAAAAGATTACGAAGTAAAAAATCAATTTTATTTTAAACCATAAAAGAAAACTATGAGATGGATGGTATCTGAGGACAAATTAGGTCCTGATCAAAGAGAAATATTAAATGAGATTTCTAAAGATTGGCAGAACACTTGGATCAAGGGACATGCCGGAAGTGGTAAATCAGTTTTATTGATACATTTATTACGGGATTACTTGGCAAAAAATCCAAATGCCAGAGTATGTGTTGTTGGATTTACTCATGCTTTACTGGATTTGATGCGAACTGGTATAGAAGAATTAAACCTTCCGAAACACAAAATCCCAGTTACAACAATGCATGGGTTTACAGGAAAACCAAATGAATATGCCGCAATCTTTTGCGATGAATTTCAGGATATGCCCTTAAAGTTTGTAAATATAATGACGATAAGAACAAATTTAATCATCTCCGCAGGGGACACTGAACAATCCATATATTATAAAATCCCTAAATTTGGACTACCTCCTGCAAAAGAGAGTGAGATAATTAATTCTATTCAAAGTAAAAGACACGAGCTGACCTATATATACCGATTAACGGATTCAATGATTGAATTATTGGGCAATGTTTTTCCTTCAATAAAGCAAGGCAAGCCCAACGTAGAAAAAAACGATACAGACATAAGATATAAAACATTTAATTCTTTAGAACAAGAAAGAGAATACGTGTGGAAAGAAGCTCAAAAAATTAATAGCTCTGATGATATGGTGGCCATCTTATTCCCAGAGCGTGAACAAATTAAAGGATTTTGTGAGTGGATTAATTTCAAAAATGGTTATGATCCGATTCCTAAAATCATTTTGAAGAATTTTGATTTACTTAACAGCTATTTTGAAGAAAACAATATTCCTCTTATGTATATTGGTAGTGGCCACGGGTCGCTTCAGCAAGCTGATAAAGACAATAAAATAGTTTTGATGACCTACCATAGTTCAAAGGGATTAGACTATGAACATGTGTTTGTTCCTTTTATAACAGAAGACCTCGATGTTGGAAAACATGGGCATCCGGACCGGGTTCTTTTTGTTGCATTTTCAAGAGCAAAGCAAAATTTGTATATTACCTACACAGGTAAAATAAATAAAAATGCTGCCAAATTTGTAAAACATTTGAAAGCGGATAATATTGATAACAAGAAAATTAAAAAAAGAATAGAAGTTTAAGCCATGTATATAGTATTAGAAAGAGACTCGTTCATTAAACTTTATAAGTTTGGCGAGTTAAATGTAGCATTAGAAAGGTTAATAAAATCCTCTGAATTATCATCCTCAGAAAAACCGGCAGTGATTGCCATGAATGTTTTAAACTCAAAAGTACCCTACTTTGAGCAAGATCATGAAATACTTATTTTGAAAATATCCATAGAAAGAATTTTGCTGAAAGAAGAATTAAGCACAACAATTCTGGTAAAACTTTCAGATGTGCAGAAAGTCTTCCCGATTTCGGAAGAAGCTGCCAGATTTTTAGTTGGAAGATTTGACCCTCAGATAAAAATTCAGCGACCAATTTTTGAGGAATTGTTTTTAGAGTTAAAAAAAGACAGAGACTGGAAACTGAGAGTAAAGGGTTATGAAGCTCTAAAGACGATATATAAAATTGATGAAAGTTTATTGCATCTTGTGAAAGAAGAAATTGATAAGGGGGTAAAAGATCGTATAAATAGAATTAAAATAAAAGATGACGATAAATATTTAGCGCAGGTGATTCGGTTTAACCGAAATCCGGTTTTTCCTAATGGCTCAATAAATTATTTTTTTAAAGCTGGCTTTATTTATGTAGAACTAAAAGGAGGAGCAGAAGAAGATTTTGAAGTAGCCTCATTAAATAAAGAACTACACAGAGAAGAAGAAATCAAAAAATTAAACCTGCTCGATGCAATTGAAGTGTTTAAAAAAAGAGACTATGGAAAAATATTATTGCAATATTTTGAAAGTAAATATGAAACTTTGGATGTTCTCTCAATAACAACATTCTTCCTTCATTTTAAAGATACACTAAATAAGAACAACAATGATTTAAGAAGTATTAATCAGCAAATTCATGTTTTAATTGAATCCAAACCCAAAGAAGCTGCAATTGTGCTTTATATGGTATCCATGTTGTTTTCTTTTGAAAATTTGTATTCCAGTATATATTCAATCAGTAATATTCAGTTATTTAATAACCCTAAACCCTCAGTTTTTGAAAGGGAAAAAGAATTAATTAATGCATTAAAGCAGATTCAAACAGAAAAAGAAACACTAATTGTATCGAATGAACATCTCAAATCTGTGAATGAAAAATTAATTGCAGAGATGCATGATTTAAATGAACGGCTCAAAAAACAATCCTTAACTTTAAGGAATCAAAACCAAAGTTTATTTGACAGAATTGATATGAATAAAGATGGGATAATCTCTATAGAAGAAGTTTCAGTTTTTTGTCAGGAACTTACCAATGAGAAAAATATCTCAGATACTCATTCTTCTAACAAAGAGTCGAATATAGTTGGTGGAAAATCCAATTCATCAAATATTTCTATTGAAGAAATTGAATCAAATAAAGAAGATGATATAGAAGCTGAAAAAAGTACTGTCTATCCAACTGAAAAAGTTTATGATAATGCATCAAAAAATAAAACATCATTAAGTCCAGAACATGATAATTCTGAAAGTTCCTACCAACAGGCAAAAATGGATGGGCTGTCTAAAATGCGAAGACTAGGCAATACTTTGGATAAGAAGAATTTAAAAGCCTGGAACTTTTTTATCAAGAAATTTGAGAAAAAGCCAAGTCTCGATGCAAAAAATATAAAATCTATTTTTGAAGAAGATGAATTTCGTTTGAAAAACGGAAAATTGAGCAAATCTTCAAGTGAAATCTTAAAAAAGATAAAAGATGAATTTAAAGAAGTTAATTAATTAATATTTAAAAACACGAATAATGGCCTTACAATGGGACGATGTTGAAATAATTACAGATGAAGGTAAAAAAGTCATGGGCAAGGCTCCAGTTATTATTTCGGCAAGCCGATCAACAGATATTCCTGCATTTTATTCCAAATGGTTGGCAAACAGATTAGATAAAGGATATATCGTTTGGTATAATCCATTTAATAGGTCTAAGCCCTATTATATTTCTTTTAAAAAAGCCAGGGTATTTGTTTTTTGGAGTAAAAATCCTAAACCATTGATTCCCTATCTCCATAAATTTGACGAGCTTGGGGTCAATTACTATTTTCAATATTCTTTAAACGATTACGAAAAAGAAAATCTTGAACCTAATGTTCCATCTTTGAAAAACCGCATTGAAACTTTTAAAAATCTATCTTCTTTGATAGGGAAGGAAAAAGTTATATGGCGGTTTGATCCGTTAATTGTTTCAAATGAGTTACCTCCTCGAGAATTACTAAAAAGAATTTGGAATATAGGCAATCAAATCAAAGGCTTTACAGATAAACTAGTCTTTAGTTTTGTTGATGTAAAAGCATATAAGAAAGTCCAAAATAATTTAGTGAAACAAACAAGTTACTTTGATAAAGAAAATGTTCATCAAGCGGAATTAACCAAAGAACAAATAAATGAAGTGGTTGAAGGCTTATACAAAATCAAATTAGCATGGGCTAATAACAATTGGGATATTGAATTTGCTACTTGTTGCGAAGACGTAAATTTGGAACAATATGGGATTATTCATAATAAATGCATCGATGATGATCTAATGAGAAATTTATTCCCAAAAGATAAGGAATTGATGTTTTTTTTAAAGTATGGTGAGCTACCAAATATTAATAAAAGAAAGTTACTACAAAAAAAACTAAAAGATACAGGCCAAAGAAAAATTTGCGGTTGTATTTTCAGTAAGGATATTGGGATGTATAATACTTGTCCTCACCATTGTGTATATTGCTATGCTAATACGTCACAAAAAATTGTTGAGGAAAATTTTGGAAGTCATAGTCCTTTTTCTGAAGGAATTGTCTCCGTTTAAATTTTTTATAGCGACAAAATTCAATAATAAATGTGAAAAATAATACTATTCACGAATAAATAAATTCTGATTGGATGTTTAAATTGGACAGTTTTTAATATAACACTAAGTTCATATTATCACCTCATTTCGAGTTTGCTAAAATATATTCAACTGAAATTGATTCATTTTGTGAAAAGGAAGGGACATTTTCTTCAAATTATTATTCTAAAACGGCAAATCAGAGTCATGACTTTCTTCATAAATTTGAAAAGCTCTTTTACGGATTTTTTCTATCCAATTTTTTCCAATAACCGTTTCGTAATATTTGCTAGCTTCCCTATTTTCTTCTTCAAATTTTAATTTTTCGATACTTGCATCAGTTATTTGTAAACCGAAATCATCCTCATATAATGTCTTGATGATGCACCCGTGGTACTTAACCTCTAAGTTTACGCCGTATTCTTCTGCTGCTTTTGGAAAGCATTTATATGGTGCATCTGGATAACCTATAACAAAAAGAACATAAAGTGGTCTTCTATTCATAATTTATAGTTTATTTTTAGTTGCACCTGCCTGCTCGTTTTTAACCATTAAAGAAAATCAAATAAAAATTACCCTAAAGTACAAATAAATTCTGAACTATGGATTTTATTAAAATTAAAGCTGTCGGTCAAACAATTTGTTTTTCTATAAAACCTAGAAAAAGAAGGAAATCCCATGGAATTCCCTTCTTTTTCTATTTATAAGTACTCACAACTCTGCACTTTATTACAACGACTCCCCAAAATCCTGTTTGAATTTGGCCATCAGTTTTTCGGGCCAGTCGGTTTTGGCTTTCAGGCGGCCCATGAAGAAACGCAGCAACGGTGGTTCTTCTATCCATTCGAGCCCGCCCACCAGGTTGCGGTTATCGTAAAGCCATTTTACACGGTCAACCACAAACATGGTTTGCGAAAGGGTAAACACGCGGCGTGGAAAAGCCAGGCGCAACAACTCCACGTCGGCCAGAATGTCGTCACCGTTTTCGTCGCGCACACTGGAAATGGTTCCGCGCTCCATTCCGCGAATACCTGAAATAATAAACAGTGCCGTAGCCAAAGCTCCTGCCGGGTATTCCTGCTGCGGAACGTGTGGCAAAAATCCTTTGGCATCTATATGACAGCCAAGCGCTCCCGGGGGGGTAATGACCGGAATTCCGGCATCATCGAGTTGATTTACGGCATAAGCAATAAAAGAAGGCGACTGGCTGATAACGGTTTCATCGCAGGTTTCCACAATGCCCACAGCCATGGCTTCAATTTCGCGCACCGACATACCCCCGTAGGTAAGGAATCCTTCGTAAAGCACCAGTAAATCGCGCATTTTCAGGTAAAGGTCTTTGCTGTTGGTTACAATTCCACCACCACGGGTTGAACTTACCTTACGGCTCGAAAAATAAATCAGGTCGGCATAGCCGCACATTTCAAGAAGAATTTCCTGGATGTTGCTGTTTTTAAATTCTTCCTCCCGTTGTTTTATAAACCAGGCATTTTCACCAATCAAACTGGCGTCGAGCACCATCATCGACCCGTTTTCTTCGCATATTTTTTTTACGTCGCGCATGTTTTGCATGGAGAAAGGTTGTCCTCCAATAAGGTTGGTGGAAGCTTCCATCCGCACAAATGCCACGCGGTCTTTACCGTATTCTTCATAAACTGCTTTCAGTTTATCAATATCGATGTTTCCTTTAAACGGCTTATCGCTTTTGATTTCCAGCGCATCGTCGGCATAAATTTCCAGTACTTTTCCACCGTTTAGTTCCATGTGTTCCTTGGTGGTGGTAAAATGGTAGTTCATTGGAATCACATCCCCTTTTTTAATGAATACCTGTGAAACAATGTTTTCGGCTGCCCGCCCCTGGTGAACCGGCAATACATAATGTTTTCCAAATACATCGCGCAGGGCTTTCTCCATGCGGTAAAAACTTTGCGAACCTGCATAGGCATCATCGGCCTGCAACATGGACGAAACCTGATTGTCACTCATGGCATTGGTACCCGAGTCGGTCAGCATGTCCAGGAAAATGTCTTTTGTACTGAGCAGAAATGTGTTGAATCCTGCTTCTTCCATAGCAATTTTTCGTTCTTCAATCGGCTTAAGGTAAAGCTTTTGTACAATTCTCACCTTATGCAGTTCCACCGGAATCTGTTGGCCACTGTAAAACTTAATGGCATTGTTTTGATCTGTCATTTTTAGCTATTTTGAAATTTCAATTTGTAAAAATTCCAAAAATAATTTCTTCAAACTGAAATCTGCTATAAATTAGAGGTTTGTTTTCGGTTTAATAGAAATTTATAATTAGTCAAAATAGCAGCAACCCAATCCGGGTTTTCAGCAATATATAAGTTCCATAATTTTCTCCAGCCACCGGGCATCAGTTTCGTCAAATGCGGCCTTATCTTTGCTATCCACATCCAGCACACCGATGATTTCCCCGTCACGGTTTTTCAGCGGCACCACAATTTCAGAATTGGAGCGCGAATCGCAGGCAATGTGCCCGGGAAACTTGTGCACATCTTCCACAACCACCGTTTCCTTTTTGTTGAATGCAGCCCAGCAAACTCCTTTGTTTTTTTCCAGAACCTGACACGCCACCGGTCCCTGGTACATATTCACGGTCAATTCCCCGTTCTCGATCATATAAAAACCGGTCCAGAAAAAGGGTTCCATTTTATGGTGCAAAACGGCAATAATGGTTGCCATTCGCGCAGTGGGGCTGTTGCTTTTCTTTACCAGTTCGTTTAACTGGTTGTATATCCTGGAATAACGTCCGTCTTTTTTGTTTTTTTCCATAAAAGTAACTTTTGTTTGCCCGAAAAAATGATTAGGTTCTTATTTTGTTAGCCCGGTATCAGATTTACAATTTTTTTAAATTTTCCGAAAATTGTTCGGGAGTAAGTTCTATTTCCCTTAATATTTGTCTGATTAGCGGTCGTCCCAAATCCTGATTGCCATGATGGGGAAGTGTTGTATATCTTCCATCGGCATGTCTGTAAAAAACATGACTTCCACTTTGTCGTTTTGCATCAAAACCTAATGCAAAAAGAAGTTTTTCAAGAACTTTTACTTTAATGATGGGGATTTTTGTACTCATACTGCAATCGAAATAGTATGGGTTCCAATAAATTTGGGCAATTCCGCTTTTTCTTCGTCAGTTAATTCTTCCAAACAAAGCCGAACAACATCCTGTAGGTTTTTATGAAGTTCATCAATGGTTGCAGCCTGAGTATGTGCCCCGGGTAGTCCCGGAACAATACCAATATATTGACGAACATCTTCGTCCCAAATAATTTCCGCTGAAAAGTTGTAAACCATAGTACTTTTTTTGCAAATATACATTAAAACCGTTAATTAACTGAATATGCAGGGCGTCTCCAAACCCGGTTAATTCCAAAGAATTATAATTGGGAAACAGAAAATTTTATAATGCGCGGTTACTCGCGATAGCTATCGGGACGCTCCACCCCACCTTTCATATAATTTCCTTATTTTTGCGCCTGAATTAAAAAAGGAACAATGGCACAAAAACCGTCAATACCAAAAGGAACCCGCGATTTTTCACCGTCCGAAGTGGTGAAACGGAATTACATTTTTGATACCATCAAAGAAGTTTTCAGGCTGTATGGCTTTCAGCCCATTGAAACACCGGCCATGGAAAACCTTTCCACACTGATGGGAAAATACGGCGAAGAGGGCGACAAGCTGTTGTTCAAAATCCTCAACTCGGGCGATTTTATGTCGAAAGTTCCAGAGGAATTGTTGAATGAGAAGGATTCCAACAAACTTACTCCAAAGTTTTCGGAAAAAGGTTTACGCTACGACCTCACCGTACCGTTTGCCCGGTTTGTGGTTCAGTACCGCAACGATATTGTGTTTCCGTTCCGCCGGTACCAGATTCAGCCGGTGTGGCGTGCCGACCGTCCGCAGAAAGGGCGCTACCGCGAGTTTTTCCAATGCGATGTGGATGTGATTGGAAGCGACAGTTTGCTGAACGAGGCCGAACTGGTTCAGATTATCGACGATGTTTTCACCCGGCTGAAAATCAATACGGTGGTGAAACTGAACAACCGAAAAATTCTGGCCGGAATCGCTGAAATTATCGGAGAAAACCAACGCCTGACCGACATCACTGTGGCCATCGACAAACTTGAAAAAATTGGCTTGGAAAAGGTGAACCAGGAACTGGCCGAAAAAGGTGTTTCAACCGAAGCCATTGAAAAATTACAGCCAATTTTGGCGTTGAAAGGCGACACTTCAGAAAAAATAAATCAGTTGGAATCCATTCTGGTGAATTCAGAAATCGGAATGAAAGGGGTAAATGAGCTTCAAACACTTTTCGGATATCTGGAACGGATGGAGCTGAAAACCGAAGTGGAACTGGACCTGACCCTGGCCCGTGGACTTAATTATTACACCGGAGCCATCATTGAGGTGAAAACCACCGATATGGAAATGGGCAGTATTTGCGGCGGTGGCCGGTACGACGACCTGACCGGAATTTTTGGTCTGCCCGGCGTTTCAGGAGTTGGCGTTTCGTTTGGCGCCGAACGCATTTACGATGTGCTTGAACACCTGAACCTTTTTCCGCAGGAATCACCCGAAATTACACGTTTGCTGTTTGTGAATTTTGGTGAAAAAGAGGAAGCATATTGTTTGCCGGTGCTGGCAAAACTCAGGAAAGCAGGCATCAATTCCGAAATTTATCCCGAAAGTGCCAAAATGAAAAAACAGATGAACTACGCCAATAAAAAGGAAATTCCCTTTGTGGTTCTGGCCGGCGAGTCGGAAATAGCTGAGCAGAAATTCACCCTGAAAAATATGGAAACAGGTGAACAAAACCTGGTAACTGCCGAAGAACTGATAAAAATCGTTTTACGTTCCTGAATCTTCTCCGAAATTGCGCAAAATTGAGCACAATGAAGAATCAGACCTTCGAAATATCTCCCGCAAATCTCACTTTTGATGAGATTCAGCATATTCTTGAAAATGATATCAAACTGGAACTTTCAGCAGAGTCGGTGCAACTCATTCAAAAAAGCAAAGCATACCTCGACCGGAAACTGGAAGAGGCAGACAAACCGCTGTATGGCATCAATACCGGGTTTGGTGCGTTATGCGACATTGAAATTTCCAACGCCGAACTGAGCAAATTACAGGAAAATCTGATTCTTTCCCATGCGTGTAACATTGGTCCCGAGGTACCCGGCGACGTGGTTAAACTGATGCTTTTTCTGAAAGCACACGCGCTGGCCAAAGGGAATTCTGCCGTGCAACTAATTACCGTTCAGCGAATTATCGCCTTGTTCAATCACAATATTTTGCCGGTGGTTTGCGAGCAGGGCTCACTGGGCGCCAGTGGCGATTTGGCGCCGTTGGCTATGCTGTTTCTCCCTTTACTAGGCTTGGGTGAAGTGAATTATGAAGGGCAAAAAGTGGAAGCCAAAACCGTTCTGGAAAAATTTGGATGGAATCCGGTAAAACTCGAGGCTAAAGAAGGACTGGCCCTGCTGAACGGTACGCAGTTTATGGCTGCTCACGGAGTGTATTCCTTGCTGAAAACCTTCCGGATTGCCGACCAGGCTGACATCATCGGTGCACTTTCGCTCGATGCGTTCGACGGACTCATCGAGCCATTTATGGAAAACATCCAGCGCATTCGCCCTCACAAAGGACAGGCACATACGGCTTCCAACTTCCGAAAAATTCTGGAAGGCAGCGAAATGCAGGCCAAACCGAAAAAACATATTCAGGATCCCTATTCTTTTCGCTGCATTCCGCAGGTTCATGGCGCCGTGCGTGACTCCGTGAATTATGTGGCGGGAGTTTTCGAAACCGAAATCAATTCGGTAACTGACAACCCGACGGTTTTTCCGGAGGATGACCTGATAATTTCAGGTGGAAATTTTCACGGGGAACCGCTGGCGCTGGCGCTCGATTTTCTGGCCATGGCGTTGAGCGAACTGGGCAGTATTTCGGAGCGGCGCACTTACCGTCTGATTGCCGGCGAGCGCGGCCTTCCCGAGTTTTTGGTGGCCAATCCGGGACTGAATTCCGGGTTTATGATTCCGCAGTATGCCGCAGCTTCCATTGTGAGCCAGAATAAGCAGTTGTGTACACCTGCTTCGGTAGATTCCATTCCATCGTCAAACGAGCAGGAAGATCATGTGAGCATGGGCGCCAATGCTGCCACCAAAGCGCTGAAAGTGGTTTTGAACACGGAAAAAATTCTGGCCATCGAGCTATACAATGCCGCTCAAGCTATGGATTTCAGGCGGCCGGTAAAAACATCTGCGTTTTTGGAAAAATTCCTGAAAGCATACCGCATGAAAGTGGAATTTGTGCAGCAGGATGTTTTGATGTATAAAGGCATTAATAAAACCGTAGAATTTTTGAATGACTTTGAAACCCGGCAAATTTCAGGATCAATAAAACACTGAAACTTCCCGTAACAATTAGGAAAATTTCAGTTCAAACTTTTGTCTCATTTATTTTTCCTTTTCACCCTAAGAAAACACCCGGGGATTTTAGGAATTCGATTTTCAAATGGTATTTTAGCAGCACGAACAAAAATTCAAAGTGCCATGCAAAAAATACTGGGAATAGTTGTGCTGGTTTTCTTCTCTTTTTCCTGCACCGAAAGCAGCGCCGGCCAGATAAAGACCGGAGCAGAGCAGCCGGGAAAATACCTTCCGCTGCTTCAGGGGAAAAAAGTTGGATTGGTTGTAAACCACACCTCGCAGGTGGGTGATGTGCATCTGATTGACTTTTTGAGAGGCGAGCAGGTGGAAGTGGTGAAGATTTTCGCTCCCGAGCATGGATTCCGGGGCGATGCTTCTGCCGGAGAGAAAATCGAGGACGGAGTGGACAGTAAAACCAGAATTCCGGTAGTATCACTTTACGGCAACACCCGCAAGCCCCTGCCCGAGCATCTGACTGATCTGGATTTGCTTGTTTTCGATATTCAGGATGTAGGCTGCCGGTTTTACACCTACATTAGCACCTTGCACCTGGTTATGGAAGCCTGTGCCGAAAACGGGAAGCCACTGATTGTATTCGACAGGCCGAATCCCAACGGCGATTATGTGGCCGGCCCCATTCTGGAGCCCGGTTTTGAGTCGTTTGTGGGCATGCATCCCATTCCCATTGTGCACGGGTGCACTGTGGGTGAGCTGGCACAAATGATCAACGGTGAGAACTGGCTTGGAACAGACAAAAAATGTGAGCTTACCGTCATTCCCGTGGAAAATTACACGCACCAGACAGCCTATTCCCTGCCGGTTCCGCCATCGCCTAACCTGCCCAACGATTTGGCTGTTCGCCTCTACCCTTCCCTCTGCTTTTTTGAAGCCACCAGCGTAAGTGTGGGCCGCGGCACCGATTTTCCTTTCCAGGTTTTGGGTGGATTAAAACCAGAACTCGGCGATTTTCAGTTTACTCCAAGAAGCATCCCCAATGCAGCGGTCAATCCACTCAACGAAGGCAAGGTTTGTTATGGCATAGATCTGCGGGAACTCAACGAAGTTCCGCCATTTACACTGAAATTTTTCCTGGATTTCTATAAAAAACATGAAAGCGAAAAAGAATTCCTCACCCGTGAGCGCTGGCTGAACCTGCTGGCCGGAACCGATAAATTCATCACCCAAATCAGACAGGAGCTTTCCGAACAGGAAATCATGGAGAGCTGGCAACCCGGTTTGCAGCAATACAAGCAAATGAGAAAAAAATATTTACTCTATCCCGATTTTGAATAAGTATGAGTCCCTATCTGGTTTTAAGTTTGGTTTTAGGATATTTTGCTGTTTTGATGGGAATTTCGTGGTTAACCTCCCGAAATGCCGACACACAGGCATTTTTTACCGCCAACCGGAAATCGCCCTGGTTTTTGGTTGCATTTGGTATGGTGGGCGCAACTCTGTCCGGAGTCACTTTTATTTCTGTGCCCGGCGAGGTAGGTAATACCGCATTTTCGTATTTGCAGTTTGTGTTTGGAAATATTGTCGGATACTGGCTGATTGCCGGCATTCTGCTACCGCTCTATTACCGGCTGAACCTGGTTTCAATTTACACCTTCCTCGACCAGCGTTTTGGCACTTCAAGCTACAAAACCGGCTCATTCTTCTTTTTAATTTCCAAGCTTGTGGGAGCCGCTTTCCGGCTCTACCTGGTAGCTACCGTTTTACAAATTGCTTTTTTCGATGCTTTCAACATTCCGTTTTCGGTAACTGTGGTAATTACCATCGCCCTGATATGGGTTTACACGTTTAAAGGAGGGATTAAAACCATTGTGTGGACCGACACACTTCAAACCCTTTTCCTTGTAAGTGCCGTCATTTTTACCATTGTGGCCATAACGCGCTCACTTAATTTCGATTTCTCGACGCTTATCAGCCGGATTAATTCAGAACCCTCTTCCAAAATTTTCTTCTGGGACTGGCGGACCGGAAATAATTTTTTCAAACAGTTTTTTGCCGGAATGTTTACCACCATTGTAATGGTGGGGATGGATCAGGATATGATGCAAAAAAACCTGACCTGCAAAAACAAAAAAGACGCCCAGAAAAACATGCTGGTTTTCAGCCTGTCGTTTCTGGTG
Source organism: uncultured Mariniphaga sp. (assembly GCA_964559175.1). Classification (GTDB taxonomy): domain Bacteria; phylum Bacteroidota; class Bacteroidia; order Bacteroidales; family Prolixibacteraceae; genus Mariniphaga. Next base: position 17,909 of record CAZLGT010000050.1, read on the forward strand.
GCCGTTTTTCTGTTTTTGTGTTTGGGTGTATTGCTGTATGTTTTTGCACACGAATCCGGCATTCCTGTTCCTGAAAATACCGACGAGCTATACCCACTGATTGCGCTCAACTATCTTGGATTACCAGTAGGAATTGCATTTCTGCTTGGGATAACAGCAGCAGCATACTCCAGTGCCGACTCGGCACTCACTGCCCTCACTACTTCTTTCAGTGTCGATTTTCTGAAAATTGACAACATCAAAGAAGAGCTGAAAAGGCAACGCATAAAAAAACGGGTTCATGTGCTCTTTTCTATTTTGCTCATAGTGGTTATCCTCGCTTTCAGGGCCATCAGCAACGAAAGCGTTGTGGTTGCTGTATTTACGGTTGCCGGCTATACCTACGGACCAATTCTGGGCCTGTTCGTTTTTGGCATCTATTCGCGTAAAAAAGTGAAAGACAAATGGGTTCCGCTGGTTGCAATTATCTCCCCTGTCATCTGTTATTTTATCTCGAAATATTCTGAAGTCCTTTTCCACGGATACCAATTCGGCTTTGAACTTCTCATTCTGAATGGGCTTATCACTTTGCTCGGGTTATTCATTGTTTCCGAAAAACATGTTGTAAAAAATGAATAGTTGTAAATAAATGTTAATTTTTGTAAAATGATTTATTATCTTTGCAGTAATAAGTTTGCGGAAAAACCGTTGTAGCATTAAAAAATAAGGGAATTGGTCAGATATCTGCTTCAAATATTAGCTGCGGCAATAATACTTGTCTCGCTCTTTTCGTGCGAAGATGAGGGATATATGAGCTCTCCCGATGCCCGCCTCAGCTTTTCTGCCGACACCGTAATGTTCGATACCATTTTTACCACCATCGGCTCTACCACCCAAAACCTGAAAATTTACAATCCTTACAACGAAAACATTCTGATTTCACGCATTCGCGTTTCAGGTGGCGATTTTTCCAATTTCAGACTGAACATTAACGGAACACTGTCCAACGAAGCGTATGAAGTTGAAGTGCCTGCAAGAGACAGTCTGTTCATTTTTGTGGAAGTAACCATCGACCCTAACGGACAAAACCTTCCCATGGTTGTGCAGGACTCCATTGAATTCACCACCAACTCCAACAGGCAGAACATCAAGCTCATCGCCTACGGCCAGGATTTCAAGTTGATAAAAAGTGAAAATATCGGCACCTCTACCTGGACATCGGAAAAGCCTTATCTTGTTTATGATTATGCTTATGTTGACAGCACTTCAACACTTACCATTGAACCCGGCACACGCGTTCATTTCCACAAAGGAGCAGGACTGTATGTAAGAGGCACAGTAAAGTCGGAAGGAACTTTTCAAAGTCCGATTCTTTTTACTTCCGACAGGCTGGAGGAAACTTACAAGAATATTCCCGACCAGTGGAACGGAGTGATTCTCTTTTCGGGAAGCACTGGGAATGTTTTCAACTACACAACCATCAAAAACGCTAATATCGGACTTCAGGTTGGAACCATTGAAGACGAAGGGTTTGCATCGCTTGAACTGACCAACTCAAAAATTGAAAATATGGCTTACGCAGGTTTGTTTGCCATGAAATCAAAAATATGGGGATACAACAACGTTATTGCCAATTGTGGTTTTTATGCTGCGGCACTGCTCATTGGGGGCGAATACGAATTCAGCCATACTACCATTGCCAATTACTGGGGGGGCTACTCATCGCGCGCAAGAAAAACTGCATCGCTTGTGCTTTCCAACACACTGGTGATTGACCAGGCAGACGGATCGAGTGTGACCTACACCGGTGATCTCACCAAGGCATTTTTTGGGAACAGCATTATTTATGGCAATAACCCGGTGGAGATTGAGCTGGGTAAAAACGAAGAAAAAGCATTCAACTACTTTTTCGACCACTGTATTGTTCAAATGCCCGACACATTTAATACCGCCAATAAAGATCACTACCGAAACATTTGGAAAGGCCCGAAATACGATCCCCTGTTTATAGACCCATACCAGGATTTCAACTATGCACTCGATACACTATCGGCGGCAAAAGACATTGGCAGTGTGGATATTGCCAAACTATTTCCAATGGATATTTTAAACAAGGACCGTTTGTCTGACGACGGACCCGATTTGGGAGCCTATGAGCGGATTGAAAAAAAGAAAGAAGACTAAGCTCTTCCTGGCCTGCATTCTCTTTTTCTTCTCTGCTGAGATTTCTTCGCAAAACACCACGGACGAATTCACCATTCTTTTTTACAACGTTGAAAACCTGTTCGATATACAAAACAACCCGAAAACACTGGATGATGAATTTACTCCCAACGGAGATCGGCGCTGGACCTACAAACGATTTCAGAAAAAACTGACCGACATTTCAAAAGTATTGTTGAATGCTTCCGGCTGGCAACCACCACAGTTAATTGCGCTTTGCGAGGTGGAAAACCTTTATGTGCTGGAGAAATTGTTGAGCGAAACACCTCTTCAGTCACATCCCTATAAAATCCTACACAAGGAATCGCCTGATCGACGCGGTATCGATGTGGCTCTACTTTACAACGAAGAAGAGTTTTATCCAATTGAATACCAATACATTTCACTAAAAAACCGGCACGATTCGGTTTTACAGACCAGAGAAATTCTGTACGTGTCAGGAATTTTGGCAGAAACCGATACGGTTCATCTGTTTGCCAACCACTGGCCTTCGCGGTATTCGGGACTGCTCGAAAGCCTCGAAAACAGAACTTTAGCCGCAAAAACTCTGCGAAACAAAATGGAGGACCTACAGCAAAAATTTGCAAATCCGAAAATTGTGATTGTGGGCGATTTTAATGACCAGCCTTCGGATGAAAGCCTTTTGATTCACCTGGGAGCCGCTGAACTACCTCAACCCGGGGAAACCAATGTACAGCAACTGTATAACCTTTCTTATCCGTGGATGGATGATGACCTGGGCACACTGAAATACCAGTCGCAATGGTCGGTTTTTGACCAAATAATCGTCTCGGGTTCACTGCTTGAACCGGATGGACAAATATTTACCCGGCCTGAATGGGCGACCATTGTAAAACTTCCTTTCCTGTTCGAAAAAGATGTTAGATATGGTGGAATGAAGATAAACCGAACATACTCCGGCTTTCGGTATAATGGTGGTTTCAGCGATCACCTCCCGGTAATGCTGAAAATTCAAATCAACCGGCAGTAACTGGCTGCAATCCAATTTCTTTCCCTTTTTTAAGCATATACCCAAAGGCTTCGTCGTAATTATTTCTGATTTCACCATCCAGAATGGCATCTTTTATGGCATCTTTTATAATGCCTACTTCCCGGCACGGGCTCAAGCCAAACGTTTCCATAATTAACTCTCCTGAAACGGGAGGTTGGAAATTCCGGATAGTGTCCTTTTCTTCAATTTCTTTCAGCTTCTGCCTTACAATCCTGAAATTCTTCATGTAACGCTTTACCTTCTCCTGATTTTTAGAGGTAATATCTGCTTCACACAAAGTCATAAGGTCGTCAATATCGTCACCCGCCTCAAACAAAAGCCTGCGCACTGCAGAGTCTGTTACTTCCTCTTCCGAAAGCACAATGGGGCGCATGTGCAGCATCACCATTTTTTGTACAAACTTCATTTTTTCATTCAGCGGAAGCTTCAACCGGCGGAAAATCTTCGGTATCATTTTCGTGCCCAGAAAATTGTGTGCATGGAAAGTCCACCCCTGTCCTTCCACAAATTTTTTGGTAGCCGGTTTGGCGATGTCATGCAGCAACGCCGCCCACCGGAGCCACAGATTACCGGTATGCGGAGCAATTCGGTCGAGCACTTCCAGTGTGTGGTAAAAATTGTCTTTGTGCCCAATTCGGCCCACTACATCTACACCTTTCATTTTTTGTAATTCGGGAAAAATAATCTGAAGAAGTCCGGTTTCCTCGAGAAGTTTAAACCCTTTGGAAGGAATTTCGGCCAGCACAATTTTGTTCAGCTCATCAGAAATACGCTCGGCAGATACAATCTTTATCCTTTCTCTGTTCTGCGCAATTGCCTGCAATGTTCTGTCTTCAATCTCAAAGTTAAGCTGTGCAGAAAACCGGATGGCACGCATCATACGTAGCGGATCGTCTGAAAAAGTGATCGAGGGATCAAGGGGAGTGCGAATGATTTTGTTTCTCAAATCATTCAGCCCCTCAAACGGATCGATAAGCTCTCCGTAATTTCCCTTGTTCAGGCTCAATGCAAGCGCGTTGATGGTAAAATCGCGCCGGTTTTGATCATCCTCCAGCGTCCCGTTTTCAACAACAGGTTTTCGGGAATCGCTGCGGTACGACTCTTTTCGTGCACCTACAAACTCCACTTCAAAGTTTTTATACCACAGCTGGGCTGTTCCAAAATTTTTAAACACCGTAACTTTGGGTTTGGGCTTTATGCTTCGTGCAACCTGTTCTGCCAGTTCGATGCCACTACCCAAAGTAACGATATCGAGATCTTTTGAAGGCCTTTCTAAAAACAAATCCCGCACATAACCACCTGTTATATAGGTCTTCTGCTGCAACCGGGCAGCTGCTTCTGCTATGTATATAAATATTTTGCTGTTCAGCTTTTTATCCATTTTCCTGACAAAATAGGTTTATAAATCGATCTTTTTCTGCCAGTTCCGAAAAAAATCGTGACAAAATTACAATTATTTGAATTAAAACAGGTTCTGTTTTTCATTCAGATGGAATGGTATTATCTTTGTATTTTAAGTATCGACAAATTTATATATGTAAATCTTTTAAATTACAATAATATGTTGGAACATTTAACAAAAGAGACTTTTAAAGAAAAAGTATTCAACTTCGAAGAGAACAAAGATTGGAAATACGAAGGTTCAGTACCTTGTATGATAGATTTTTACGCCGACTGGTGTGGCCCGTGTAAAATGGTAGCCCCGGTTTTGGAAGAACTGCAAAAGGAATATGGCGACAAACTGGTTATATACAAAGTAGATACCGAACAGGAACAGGAACTGGCAGGCATGTTTGGCATTCAGAGCATTCCTTCGTTATTGTTCGTACCGGTTGACGGACAGCCTCAAATGGCCATGGGTGCGCTGCCAAAAGATACCTTTGAACAGGCCATTGCCGACGTGCTGAAAGTTGAAAAGCCGCAGGCAAACTAAAGTACCTCAAGAACTTTTTCAAGTTGAATTCCGCGGGAACCTTTAATTAAAACCGCTCCCCTGGAAACAGGATTTTGGGCCAGGTACCCGCAAAGTTCAACGGAATCGCGAAATGTTTTGAAAGAAAAACCTTTGGCTGCTTCTGTAAAAAGCGGCCCCACAAAAAACACCTCTTCAAAGGGGTGTTTTTTTATTTGATGAACAATTGCGGAATGTTCTTCACCAGAAAAACTTCCCAGCTCGAGCATATCGCCCAAAATAAGAAAACGGGGCGAAGGAAACATAGAAACAAAACTTTCAATGGATGCTTTCATGCTCACCGGATTGGCGTTATAAGCATCCAGTACAATTTTCAATTCGCCCTTTTCAATCAGCTGTGAACGGTTGTTTTGTGGGGTGTATTTTTGCAAAGCACTCTGAATATCCTGTGGATCGACTTTCAGAAAATTTCCGATACACACTGCTGCCAGAATATTCTCAAAATTGTATTGCCCGGTCAATTGCGAATTTAAGTATAAAATTCCTTGAGGAAAAACGGCTTTCACATGAATGTAAGGAGGAGACCAAACGGGTTGACCGGTAAAGTCTGCATTTTTTTCTCCGTAACTGATCTTGTTTTTGATATCGGCGGCAAGCTCGGAAAGCACTGAATTATCGATGTTGTAAAAAACAGTTCCTCCTTTTCGTTTCAAATGCCTGTAAAGGCCGGCCTTGGTATTTTTTATGGCTTCGAAAGAACCAAACCCTTCAAGATGCGCCCTACCAACATTGGTAATTAATCCAAAGTCCGGATCAGCTATGGCACATAATTCGGCAATTTCACCCGGGTGATTGGCGCCCATTTCAACGACTCCTATTTCTGTGGTTGTATCCATTTGAAGAAGTGTCAGGGGAACCCCTATTTGGTTGTTCAGGTTTCCCTGGGTAAAAACCACCCTGTATTTGGCAGCCAAAACAGCAGCAACCAACTCTTTGGTTGTGGTTTTACCATTTGTGCCGGTAATGCCCAGAATGGGAATTCCAAGCTTTTTCCGGTGATGTTTTGCCAAATGTTGAAGTGTCGTCAAAACATCATCCACCAAAATGGTTTTTTTTTCCTGACAAAATTCCTTTTCATCTACGATGGCATAGGCGGCACCCTTACTGAGCGCCTCTTCTGCAAAAAGGTTTCCATTAAATTTTTCACCTTTCAGTGCAAAAAAAAGGCAATCCTTTTCAATTTTTCTGCTGTCGGTAACCACATTGGGGTGCAACAGGAAAAGCTCGTAAATTTCTTTGATGGTCATATCCTAAAAACAATAAAACCTCATTTTGTTACAAATGAGGTTTTAAAATATTATTCGTTTGTTTGTTTTAAAATCCCTCCGGGCTACCAACACGTGTCATGGCACAACGGAATCCCAAATCATTTTGGGCATTTGCCTGTTCCAGATATCTTCTGGTTCCGGGAACCAGCCAGTATGGCCGGTCTTTCCACGAGCCACCTTTGTAAACCCTCACCTCGTCACTAATGAGCGATGAGAAAAATCCCGGACGGTCGTCCTGGATATACATATCCTGTGTAGTTCTGTTTTCTTCGGCATTCCAGTCACCGGTTTCAATCATTTGCGAATCTACACTGCCATCCCTGAAATTGCGGTAATCGGCTATTGTATCCTGAACCAAACGGCCATACTGGTCACGCATCAGGTTTCCATCCGGTCCGCGTCTGTATTCGGTAACCACAGTTCCTCTGAATGGCTGAAATTCTTCCACATCGAGGAAGGAAAGCGGGCGGTAAACATCGGCCACCCATTCGTTCACATTCCCTGCCATACAATAAAGTCCGTAATCATTGGGCTCGTAGGAATATACAGGAGCGGTAATGTCAGCATTATCGTTCAAAGCTCCGGCCATCCCCATCAGGTCGCCTCGCCCACGCACAAAGTTTGCTCTCATCTGCCCCTTGTCACGTCTGGTATCTTTTCTTAAGTATGCACCATTCCACGGGTAAATTCTGCGGTCGGTAAGCAGTTCTCCATCGGTATTTCCAATTAAACCGTAGGCAGCATATTCCCATTCGGCTTCGGTTGGCAGCCTGTAATTGGGCAACATCAAACCGTCTTCCCATCGCACACGACGGGTAGAGCCATCGGGATTTTCCTGTGGGCGGGTTCCGGCAGTTCCATCAAAAAGTCCGTTCAAATATGTTTCAGTGGTAAATACATTTTCCCCGGCCTGGGTATTGTCGTGTTGCAAAATTCCTCTTTCCACCAGAATTTTTTCATTTACCCGGTCGGTACGCCATGCAGCGTAAGCATTGGCCTGTTCCCAACTGACTCCAACCACGGGATAATCGCTGTAAGCCGGGTGCCTGAAATAATTGTTCACATAAGGCTCGTTGTAGGCCAGTTCGCTCCGCCACAGGTTAGTATCGGGAAGGGCTGAGTTCACTTTGGCCCGGTCGCCGGGGTAAGCCCGGTTTAACCAGTGTACGTATTCGCGGTAATCCTGATTCGAAATTTCCGTTTCATCCATGTAGAACGATGCCACTGTAACCCGGCGCGGATGATTATCCCACTGGTACATCACATCTTCTTCCACCCGCCCCATGGTAAAGGTACCTCCCTGGATGAAAACAAGACCCGGTCCGGCTTCCTGCTCATAACCAGAAAGATAAGGAATATTACCTGTTTCTTCCGAATTGTAATCCCAGCCTGTAGTACGGGAAGTTCCACCGCCTCCGCGGCCAAACAATCCACATCCTGAAACGAATGCGGCTAAAAACAGCAACAATAACGTCCTTAGCTTCATTAAATTAGTGTTTTTCATTTCTTTTCCGATTGTCACAAATATAACTGATTTGTTGAATTCTTATTGTTTTACCTCTATATAATTTTTCACGTTTTTTGAACCAGGTCATTATCTTTGCCTGTGATTTGACAAAAATAATTGTTTTATTGTAACGGCTAACGCCTGCAATAATTATTTTCAGCAGGCGTTTTAACGATGTTTAATTGTATATACCGGAATGAATAAATATATCATCCTGCTTTTAATTGTAATTACCGGTTTTGCCGCCAACGATGTCCGTCGGGAAATTATTACCCTTGACTGGCAGGTTTCAAACGAACCTGAAAACAGGCTGGGTTATACTTTCCCGGGTGCAGGTTATTCGCATCCAGGTTCACAAATACCCATCTATTTTAGCTTTTTTGAAACGCAGGGCAATCACACCGGATTTCGTTTTGTAATTGAAAACCCGCAATTTGAGGAAATTGAAAACCCTGGCCTGGATTTTTTCAAGGAAAATATTCCTGAAAAACCGGAATTAAAAACAACGGTACTTCGCTCGAACCAAACGCAAAAAATTGAAATTCAGATACCTGCCTTAATTAACCAGGATGGAAAACTTAAATTATTAAAGCAATTTGATTTGAAACGGTTCCCCGTCCCCCTAAAAAAAGCTGCTTCAGCGTCTGCCCATTCGTGGAAATCCGAATCGGTTTTGCGCGATGGGAAATGGGTAAAAATCAGTACATCAGAAAAAGGAATTTATAAAATCCCGTATCCAAAACTCACCGAGTGGGGATTTTCAAATCCTTCACAGGTAAAGGTTTTTGGTGCCGGCGGCATGATTCTCCCCGAAGATCCGGCACATATTCTTTACGATGATATACCCCAGGTTGCTGTGTGGCACGGAACAAACAACGGAACCGATTGCCTTTTCTTTTATGCTCCGGGTGCTGTGGAATGGAAATCAGATGGCACAGGCCGTTTTTTTGAACGCCGCCTGAATCCGTACACCAACAAAGGCCATTTCTTTTTAAGCGAACAGGGGGGAACACAAAAAATCATTGAAATGCTGGCAGAAATCAGCAGTGAAGCCACTCATCAGGTCACTTCGTTTAACGCTTATGCTTTAAATGAAACAGAGAGTTTTAATTTGATTCAGTCGGGAAAACAATGGTTTGGAGACAAATTCATTCACGGCTCAACACGAAATTACACTTTTCAGATGATTGACATTGATAATTCGTCAGATATTTCTATCCGTATAAATGCCGCTGCAAGGTCTTCTTCGGTTTCAGAAATGATCATTTCGGCAAATCAGTCTAATCTGGGAACTTTGAATTTTGAAAGAGTATCCACTTCAGATAATTCAAGCATATACGCCGACGAACGAAACAGGAGATTTTCAGTTCCGGCCCAATCCGGCAATCTCGATTTAATTATAAAATATTTTGGCAGTGGTACAAGTCCCGAAGCATGGATCGACTTCGCAGAGTTAAATTTCCGGCAGAGGTTGAAAACGAACAACAACGAGCCGTTGTTCTTTCGTGATTTAAACTCAGTGGGACAGGGAAATACCATTGCATTTTCTGTTGAAACGAGTTCCTCCGACCTAAAAGTCTGGGATGTTACTGATGCATTTCAGGTAAAAGAAATTCCTTTGCAAAAAAACGGGAATCTGGCCAAAGGCAGGCGCCCGGCGTCGGAACTCAGTGAGTATGTCGCCTTCAGCCCAAACGGAAATCTTCCTATACCCGAGTTGGTTGGCGACGTAAAAAACCAAAACCTGCATGCATTGGCTACACCCGAATTCCTCATTATTTCACACCCGAATTTTTTAAGCCAGTCCGAAGAACTGGCCGATTTTCACCGCACCAACGACGGAATGCAGGTAGAAGTTGTTTCTGCCGGGCAGGTTTACAACGAGTTCAGCTCGGGGAATAAAGATGCCACCGGAATCCGGAATTTTATAAAAATGTTTTACGACCGCAACCAGGGATTAAAATATGTGTTGCTTTTTGGGGACGGAAGCTACGACAATAAAAGTATTAAACCCGGCAGCACCGCTTTTATTCCTACTTTTCAGTCCGACAACTCGCTGAATCCCGTTGGTTCGTTTGTTACCGACGATTACTTTGTAATTCTCGATGCCGGGGAAAGCGTGTACAACGGTGCTGTTGATTTGGGAATAGGGCGCATTCCTGCCCATACAGCGTTCCAGGCCGATTTGGTTGTCAGAAAAATTAAAGACTACCACTCACCCGAAGCCCTTGGAAACTGGAGAAACATTGTTTGTTTTATAGCCGACGACGAAGACGGGAACCTGCACATGAACGATTCGGAAAGGCTGGCCAACCAGGTGAATGAGAAACATGCCGAATTTGTTACCGACAAGATTTATTTCGATGCTTATCAGCAAATTACCGGCCCCGGAGGGCAAAGTTATCCCGAAGTTACCGAAGCTATAAACCAAAGGGTAAAAGATGGCGTGTTAATACTGAATTATGTGGGACATGCCAACGAACGATGGCTGGCCGACGAAAGGGTGCTCGATATCAGCAACATAAACTCCTGGTCGAATGCCGACAACCTTCCGATATTTGTAACAGCTACCTGCGAATTCAGCCGGTTTGATGCAGATAATACCTCGGCAGGAGAATACGTCCTTTTCAATCCCAACGGCGGGGGAATAGGTCTTTTTTCAACCACCCGGCTGGTATTTGCCTACTCAAACTATTTGCTCAGCCGCAGCTTTTACAACGTTGTTTTTGAAAAAGACCAATACGGAGAGCACTACCGCATGGGTGATATCATGCGGCTGGCCAAAATCAACACCATAAACACTACCAACAAAAGAAATTTCAGCCTGCTGGCCAATCCGGCACTAAAACTCTCCTATCCGAAACACCGGGTTATAACCTCTGCCATCAACGGGCATGATGCAGCCCTGACACCCGACACTTTAGGAGCTCTGCAACGGGTAACGGTATCGGGTTTCGTTGCTGATGAAGCAGGAAGCAAACTGAACAATTTTTCAGGAAAAATTATTCCCACGGTTTACGACAAAGCGGTGATGATGCAAACACGGGGAAATGCAGGCGAAACTCCCATGGAATTTAAAGCACAGGAAAACATTATTTACAAAGGACTTGCTGAAGTGAAGAACGGTGAATTCACATTCAGTTTTGTCATCCCAAAAGATATTTCCTATAGCCTGGGCAAAGGCAAAATTATTTACTATGCCGATAATGGCGAAATCGATGCGCATGGAGCTTTCGAGAATTTTGTAATTGGCGGGGCCGGTACGCAAATAACCGACAACCAGGGGCCGAACATTGAACTATACCTCGATTCCCCCGATTTTTTGTCAGGCGATAAAGTCAGCAAGAATCCAATGCTGCTGGCATTTCTTTCGGATGAAAACGGAATTAACACCGTGGGATCCGGAATTGGCCACGACATTACCGCAGTTTTAAACGACGACTATTCCAACGTGATGGTTCTGAATAACTATTACCAGGCGGATATCGGAGATTTTACCAGCGGCGCCATCAGGTTTCCGTTGAGAAACCTTCCGGAGGGCAAACACACCCTGAGACTGAAAGCATGGGATGTAGCCAATAATTCTTCGGAAGCAGAAATTGAATTCGAGGTAACCGGTGACTTCTTTATTTCGCAGGCAGTAAACTATCCAAATCCGATTTCAGACTATACTTTTTTCACCTTTGAACATAACCAGGCCGATGCCACACTCGAAGCTATTTTTGAGGTGTTCGACCAGCGGGGACAACGGGTGGACTATTTTACAACACTGGTGGGGTCGAATGGCAACATCAGCAATCCGGTACGCTGGGACCTCTCCGAAGCAAAAATTCAGCTGCGAAGCGGAATTTACATTTTCCGGATTACTGCACAAAACGCAGATGGAATCATCACTTCAACATCGGGAAAAATGATGGTTGCCCGTTAAATTTTTGTAACAAATGTACTTTTTCAATAAAACGTGCGTTCTCTGATTTTAGATAAATTGCAGCCTCGACTACAATTTATATATTTGCAACGCTCAATTTTAATATGGTTATGATAAAATTAGTTCGCTTATTTTTTGTTATTGCATTTATAATTACAACTGCCGGTTATGCAAATGGGCAGGCAACCACTTCGGGAGCCAATACCATTACCACAGCAGTTCCGTTTCTTTCCATTACGCCCGATTCAAGAGCAGGAGGGATGGGCGATGCAGGTGTTGGCACCACTCCCGACCTGAGTTCACAGCACTGGAACCCGGCCAAATATGCATTTATGGAAAGCGACATGGGGTTCAGCCTGAGTTATTCTCCCTGGCTGCGCGCCCTGGTTGACGACATTAACCTGGCTTACCTGGTAGGCTATAAAAAAATTGACGACGTGCAAACCGTAAGTGGGTCACTTCGGTACTTTTCGCTGGGCGATATTGTTTTTACCAGCGAATACGGAACTTATGAAGGACAGCAAAGTCCCAACGAATTTGCCCTCGATTTAGGTTATTCACGGTTACTTTCCGAAGTATTTTCAGGTTCGGTAGCCATACGATATATCCGCTCCGACCTTACCGGGGGACAATTGATAAACGGAGTTGAATCACGACCAGGCAATTCGTATGCAGCCGACGTGGCCTTTTATTACCACGGCGAATTCAGGGCAAACCGCAAAGACAACATTTTTTCAGCAGGTATAAACATTCAGAACATCGGAGCTAAGATTTCCTACACCGAAGGGGAAGTGAAAGATTTCATACCAACGATGCTGAAACTGGGAGCGGCCTACACTACCGAGGCAGACCAGTACAATAAATTCACCTTTGCTATTGAAGCGAACAAACTGCTGGTGCCAACCCCGCCAAAAGACACCACGCTTTTTGAAGAAGGAGCAGTGATTTACCCGGGTGGTATTAATTCAGACAAATCGGTGATTGCCGGTATTTTTTCATCGTTTAACGATGCTCCGGGTGGATTTCAGGAAGAATTGCAGGAAATCAATCTTTCAGCCGGCGTAGAATACTGGTACAACAACCAGTTTGCCCTCAGGGCAGGTTATTTCTGGGAACATGAGAACAAGGGTAACCGGAAATTCATTACTGCCGGCGCAGGGTTCAGAATGAATGTTTTTGCCCTCGACTTTTCTTATCTCCTGCCCACCCAACGAAACCACCCGCTGGAAAACACGCTGCGCTTCACCCTTTCGTTCGATGTGGAAGCCTTTGGAAACCAGCGTTAAAAAATGATTCGAATAGGACAGGGATACGACGTGCACCGCCTCGCTGAAGGAGAAACCTTGTGGCTGGGCGGTATTCTAATTCCACACTACAAAGGAACCGTGGCGCATTCCGACGGCGATATTTTGATTCACGCCATTTGCGATGCACTTCTCGGCGCAGTTAACCTGGGCGACATTGGCACCCATTTCCCCGATAATTCGGAACAATTCAAAAACATTGACAGTAAAATCCTGTTAAAGGAATCGTATGCTTTGGTAAAAAATGCCGGTTTTGAAATTGTAAACATTGACACCACAGTTAGTGCCCAGCTGCCAAAACTGAAACCATTTATCCCGGAAATGAAAAAGGTGATGGCTGAGGTACTTGGCATTGAAACCGGACAAATATCGGTAAAAGCCACCACCACCGAAAAACTGGGATTTGAAGGACGGGAAGAAGGTATTTCAGCACTTGCTGTAGTTCTGGTTCAGAAAAATGAAGGCTGATGGAAAATAAAACAAAGAAAACACTTGTGATAGGCGCAAGCCCCAAACCTGAACGTTATTCAAATAAAGCAATCAGGATGTTGCGTGAATATGATCATGATGTGGTTGCACTGGCTAAACGAACCGGCCAAGTTGATGGTGTTCCCATTCAAACCGGGTTTCCCGAAGAAAATGACATTCACACCGTAACTATGTATTTGGGAGCCAACCGACAGCCCGAATATTATAATCCCATCATCCACTTGAAACCCCACCGGGTGATTTTTAATCCCGGTGCAGAAAACGATGAATTGAAGGAAAAACTTGAATTGGCTGGCATTGAAACGGTGGAAAACTGCACACTGGTTATGCTTCGTACAGGCCAGTTTTAAAAATTCTCAGAAAATGTTTACAGAAATTCAATCGCTGAACGAGTTTAACCGGCTGAAACAGGAAGAACCGGCGCTGCTGGGTTATTTTTCAACCGAGGTCTGCAATGTATGCAAAGTACTTAAACCCAAAGTAGCTGAATTGATTCAGGCAGAATTTCCGAAGGTAAAACTGGCCTATGTGAAATCGGATGTTTTACCTGATGTGGCCGGGCAACACCGGGTTTTTGCAGCGCCCACCATTCTGGTATTTTTCGACGGCCGCGAAACCATCCGTAAAAGCCGGAATATTGGCATCGATGAACTCCGAAGAGAGATTGAGCGGCCTTATTCGATGATATTTTCAGAATAGACTCTCCAATAAATCCTCATCCGCCTCATTTGCCAGCGTAACTTTTAACTCCGGATTTTCCTTCATAGCCTGTTCAATGGCAAACCGTGCCGGCTTGTTTTGGGCCCAGCTTCTGCGGGTAATGCCGTTGTTTACATCCCAGTGGAGCATCATTTTCAGGCGTCTTTCGGCGTCATCCGAACCGTCGATGGTAAGTCCGAAGCCGCCGTTAATCACTTCGCCCCACCCCACTCCGCCGCCATTGTGCAAAGATACCCAGGTGGCGCCGCGAAAACTGTCACCCACGAAATTTTGCACCGCCATATCGGCTGTCAGCGCTGAGCCATCGTAAATATTTGACGTTTCGCGATAAGGCGAATCAGTGCCGGAAACATCGTGATGATCGCGCCCCAAAACAATTGGTGCAGATATTTCGCCATTACGGATAGCCTCGTTAAATGCTTTGGCAATTTCTATTCTGCCGGCACAATCTGCATAAAGAATTCTGGCCTGTGAACCCACCACAAGATTGTTGGGTCCGGCCTGTTTTATCCAGTGCAGGTTGTCTTCCATCTGAAGTTTTATTTCTGCCGGAGCTTTTTTTACCAATTCAATTAAAACTCTTGCAGCAATCTGGTCTGTTTTTTCCAAATCTTCACTTTTCCCGGAAGTGCAAACCCAACGAAATGGTCCGAAACCGTAATCGAAAAACATAGGCCCCATAATATCCTGCACATACGACGGATACCGGAATTCGCCGCGGTTATCGTAAACATCGGCGCCTGCCCTGCTTGCTTCCAGCAAAAATGCATTACCGTAATCCCAAAAATACATTCCATTTTTGGTAAGTTTATTAATGGCAGTCACTTGCCGTCGTAACGATTCCTGGACTTTTTGATGGAACTTCTCTGGTTGTTCAGCCATCATTTTATTCGACTCCTCAAAAGTTAAACCGGCAGGATAATAGCCACCTGCAAACGGATTATGCAGTGAAGTCTGATCAGAACCCAGATCGATTTTTATGTTCTCCCCGGCCAGTTTTTCCCACAAATCCACCACATTTCCCTGGTAAGCCAGCGATACGGCCTCTTTGTTTTTGCGGGCATTCAACATTCGTTTTATCAATGAACCGGGATTGGAAAAAACCTCATCCACCCAACCCTGTTCGTAACGTTTTTTTAATGCCTGCGGATTTATTTCTGCAACCACTGCAATCATTCCGGCAATTACCGCAGCTTTTGGCTGGGCACCCGACATACCTCCCAACCCGCTTGACACAAATATTTTCCCGTTAACAGGGCCATCGGCATGAAAGCGTGCCGCATTTAGCAACGTAATGGTGGTTCCGTGCACAATTCCCTGCGGACCGATGTACATGTACGAACCGGCTGTCATTTGCCCGTATTGTGTAACCCCCAGTGCATTAAATTTTTCATAGTCGTCTTTCGAAGAATAATTGGGTATCATCATGCCGTTGGTAACCACCACGCGCGGTGCACCGGGATGCGAAGGAAACAGGCCCATCGGATGGCCGGAATACATGACCAGCGTTTGGTTGTCAGTCATTTCAGCCAGATATTTCATGGCAAGCAGGTACTGTGCCCAGTTTTGAAACACAGCGCCATTTCCGCCATAGGTTATCAGTTCGTGCGGATGTTGTGCTACTTCCGGGTCGAGGTTATTCTGAATCATCAGCATAATGGAAGCAGCCTGTTTCGATCGGCAGGGATATTCATCGATTGGGCGGGCATACATTTTATATTCAGGCCGGAAACGATACATATAAATCCGTCCGCAGGTATTTAATTCTTCCAAAAATTCAGGTGCCAAAATGTCGTGAAACTTTTTTGGAAAATAACGCAATGCATTTTTTATTGCCAGAATCTTTTCCTTCCGGTTTAAAATATCTATCCTTACGGGAGCATGATTTACGTTTATATCGTAAGGCTTTGGATGAGGAAGTTTGGATGGAATACCTTCCTTTATAGCCTGGCAAAATTGTTCCTTTGTCATGATCTCTGTTTTTGGTTTATCTTTTGAAAGATGAAATCCAGCGGCAAATTAGGGGCTTTCCCCGAATTTTATGATGATATTTCACACATTTTAAAAATATTTGCAGGTTAATACTAAAATGAAAACAAAATGAAAAAGGGGTTATTTATACTTTTGATTGCAGTTGCTGGATTATTCCTGTCAGGATGCGGTTACAACAAAATGGTTGATTTGGACGAACAGGTCACTTCGCAGTGGTCGCAGGTTGAAAACGTTTACCAGCGCAGGGCCGATTTGATTCCCAATCTCGTGAATACAGTAAAAGGATATGCTGATTTCGAGCAGGAAACACTTGTTGGTGTAATTGAAGCACGTTCAAAAGCCACTTCCGTAAATATCGACCCAAACAATTTGTCGCCACAGGCCATCGAGCAGTTTAATCAGGCGCAGGAAGGACTTACTTCTGCATTAAGCAGATTAATGGTGGTAGTAGAGCGTTATCCCGATTTAAAGGCAAACCAGAACTTTCTTGATTTACAGGCTCAGCTTGAAGGAACAGAAAACCGGATTGCAGTTGAACGCCGGAAGTTTAATGAGGTTACCCAGTCATACAATGCTTATATCCGCAAGTTTCCGCAGCTCATTTACGCTGGCATGCTTGGTTTCGACAAGAAAAATTATTTTGAAGCACGGCAGGGAGCAGACCAGGCGCCCGTTGTACAATTCTGATTTTTAGGTTATGAATGTGCAGAAATATTTTTCAGAAGAAAATAAATTACAAATTACCAATGCCATTCGGGTTGCCGAAACGAATACGTCAGGAGAAATTCGGGTACACATTGAAAAACACTGCAAAGAAGATGTGCTTGACAGGGCTGCCTACATTTTTGAAAAACTGGAAATGCATAAAACACAGTTGCGCAACGGAGTCTTGTTTTACCTGGCAATTGCAGATCATAAATTTGCCATTTTAGGCGATGCCGGAATCAACCAAAAAGTACCTGAAAATTTTTGGGAAGAAATAAAGGAAGAAATGACTGCCAGCTTCAAGGAGGGGAAATTTACGGAAGGCCTTTCAACCGGCATCAAAAAAGCGGGAGAACAACTTAAACATCATTTCCCCTGGCAGGAAGACGATGTGAATGAACTTTCAGATGAAATTTCATTCGGTAAAAATTAAAGTTATGAAACGATTTCTGATATTTTTTATTCTGTTGGCTGGCTTTACATTTTTAAAAGCAGAAATACCCAACCGACCGGTTCCGCCAAGGCTGGTTAACGATTTTGCCGGAATTTTAAACCGCAACGAAAACGCCAACCTCGAATCAAGGCTTGAACAATTTGCCCGTGAAACATCAACCCAGATAGTGGTTGTTACCATAAAAGACCTGGAGGGTTATGATGCCGGAGATTTTGCTTTTCGTTTAGGCGAAAAATGGGGAGTTGGACAACAGGGAAAAGACAACGGACTGATTATTCTGGTAAAACCAAAAACGGGCAGTGAACAGGGCCGGATCTTTATTGCCACAGGTTACGGACTGGAAGGAATTTTACCCGATGCTATTGTTAACGGGACGATTATAGATAATGAAATGATACCCCATTTTAAAGAAAACAACTATTACAAAGGACTTGATAAGGGTATCGGTGTAATTATGGATATTACACGCGGTGAATACACAGCCGAGTATTACAGTGAAAACTATGCACGGCAGGGAAATGGATTCCCCGTAATCTTTTTACTATTGCTGTTTTTTGTAATTATACCCATTTTACGGGGACGCCGCCGAAGATTTTATTCTCCGGGTAAAGACTTACCGTTGTGGATTGCTCTTGGCATGATGTCGGGTGGCCGGCACAGCGGATCATTTGGAAACTTCTCATCCGGGCGAGGCAGTTTTGGCGGTGGCGGTGGCTTCGGCGGATTTGGCGGCGGCAGTTTTGGCGGTGGAGGCGCAGGAGGAAGCTGGTGACCGAAAGCCAATGTTCAAAATTCACCCTTTAAAACTTATAACTCAACCCCACGCCGAAAAGTTGTTTTAGTTGCACTCTTCTCCCTGTATTTCCCTGGTTGTCAAGGGGAATTAATATGTCGTGATCATAAACCAGGTTGGTTAGCAAATTGGCCGAAAGGTAATCGTTAATCTTCATATTAACAGCCACATCCCAGTTTACATCAATGTTTTGCGGTTCATTAAAATAGTTTGAAAAAAGCGACAAGGTTGTAGAAAGGTTCACATTTTTCATAACAGGCGTTTTAAATTCACTTTTAACTGTTGCACCCATTTCAGCTCTTGCCTTTTTTCCTTCCTCTACACCGAATGCTCCTTCCTCGGAAAGTTTTTCATCGGTAACAAAAGTAAATTTCCCGGAAACCGGTGAAACAAAAAGCGAAAACATTTCAGAAGGTTTGTAATCTATACCTGTGGCAAGGGTAAGATAAGCGGGTGCAAAAAGACCTGATATTTTATCCGTAGTATTTGGATACTTATACCCATCGGCAAATTGCGTTAAAAAATTTACAAAAGCGGAATAAAGCAAATGCTCATTATTTGTTTCAACCCCGAGTTTTGAGTTCAGTTCAAGTTTATCATCTGTCTTAACCACTTCATTTTCACCTTCTTTCATTAATCCATATCCGGTTTTTAACGTATTTTCCCATTGAATTTTGTTTTTCCGGTAATTGGCGCTCATATCGAACAATCCGACACCCGAAACGGAATTTTTTCCTCCGCCAATCCAGTTCGAAAATGAAACCTGACTGAAGTTAACAGATGCCTGTCCGGTTACTTTCCAGTAAGTGGTATCCTTGGATTCCTGTGCTGTTAAACCTGCCGCAGCAAGAAAAAAAACGATTGTGGCAATTAAATTTTTCATATTAATTTCTATTTGATTTATTGGTTAAAGGAACAAAAAAAGCGCGGAAAAGTTGCCGCGCTACTACTTATGTTTTTTGAACGAATGTATTTATTCTACTTCCACCACACTGATGTCTTTATCTACCAGAATCCGTCCACAGTATTCACAAACAATAATTTTTTTCCGGCTGGCAATATCAAGCTGGCGCTGAGGCGGAATTTTATTAAAACAGCCACCACAGGCATCACGCTGAATGGTTACAACGGCCAAACCGTTTCTTGCATTTTTACGGATGCGTTTAAATGCGGTAAGCAAACGTGGCTCAATAAACGACTCGATTTTTTCGGCTTTCCCCTTCAGTTTTTCCTCTTCAATTTTGGTTTCCTGGGTAATTTCGTCGAGTTCGTTTTTCTTCCTGTCCAGGTCTTCTTCTCTTTCTTTAAGCAGAGTTCTCGAAGAATCAATAATCTCCTTTTTTTCTGTCATTTCACCGGTAAATTCCTTAATCCTTTTTTCCGAAAGTTCAATTTCGAGGGTTTGGAATTCGATCTCCTTCGAGAGTGAATCAAACTCGCGGTTATTCCGCACATTGTTTTGCTGTTCGGTATATTTGGCAATAAGAGCCTGCGAGTCTTTAATGGCAATTTTTTTGTTGTTAATTGCCGTTTCGAGGGTTTTAATTTCATCCTCAAGATTTACCAGCCTGGTTCGTAGCCCTGCAATTTCGTCTTCCAAATCCTGCACTTCCAGTGGTAACTCTCCCCTTAGGGTTTTTATTTTATCAACCTCAGAAACAACGCTTTGCAATTCATGCAATGCACGCAGTTTTTCCTCAATTGAAATGTCTTTGTCTTCTTGCCTTGGAATTGATGTATTCATCGTTTGTTATTCTTTAAATTCAACTCATTAAAAAACTAAAAGTAAAATACCGGGTTGGTATTTACCTCCGAAAAACGGACTGCAAATTTAGGGAATTTTTTCATAAGTAATTCATGAAAAAGTTCTTTAGTGAACTGCTCACTTTCATAATGCCCCACATCGGCTATTACAATTTTGTTTTCAGCGTCAAAAAACTGGTGGTATTTAAAATCGCCCGTTACAAAAAAATCGGCTTTGGCAGAAATGGCCTGGTTAAGTAAAAATGAACCTGCTCCTCCGCAAACAGCTACTCTGGTTACTTTTTTCTTCTTTAAAGCGGTATGTTTTATGCAGCCGGTGTTAAAAGTTTTTTTCAAAAGGCTTAGAAATTCTTTTTCTGAAAAGGGAGTTTCCAGTTCCCCTATCATTCCCATTCCTGCCTGTTCAAATGTGTTTTCCAGCGGATAAATATCATAAGCTACTTCTTCATAAGGGTGGGAATCTTTCATCGCTTTTAGGATTTTACCTTGCAGCCAGCCGGGAAAAATCGTTTCAAACCTGACTTCCTTTTCGTAATGAATTTTTCCCTTTTCACCCACATAGGGATCGGTATCTTCACTTCCCCTGAAACTGCCGGTTCCGTCAATATTATACCCACAGTAATCGTAATTGCCAATATGCCCTGCACCCGCTTCAAACACAGCGTTACGCACTTTTTCTGCGTCATTGTGTGGAATAAATGTAACCAACTTTTTTAACTTCCCTTCAACAGGTTGCAAAATCCGACAGTTTTTTAATGCGAGTTTTTCACAAATTTTGGAATTAACACCCCCGGTTACCGCATCGAGATTGGTATGAGCAGCATAAATTGCAACATCATTTTTTACTGCTTTCAAAATGGTACGTTCCACATAATTTCTTCCGGTAAGCCTTTTCAAACCTGAAAAAACAACAGGATGATGTGCAATTATAATTCCTGCCTTTTTTTCTATGGCTTCGTCAACCACCGCTTCAGTAGCATCAATGGTAACCAGCGCCGAAGATACCTCAGCCTCTGGATCGCCCACGATCAAACCCGAATTGTCATAGTTTTCCTGCAGTGCCGGTGGAGCAAAACGTTCAAGGTAATTAATTATTTTATTTATCTGAAGCATATTCAATCTTCCATTTCGTTTCGGATTTCAAGGAGTTCTTTTTTCACAAATTGCAACCGTTTAACAATTTCCCATGTTTCAAGAGTTTCCTGCCGGTTGTTTTTTAATTTTTGCTGAACTCCTTTAATGGTCATTCCACGTTCTTTTACCAAATGACAGATAAACTGAACTGTTTCAATATTCTCTTTTGTAAAAAGGCGCGTTCCCTTGCTGCTCTTTTGCGGGGTTAACTCTTCAAAACATTTCTCCCAGTAACGTATTGATGACGGAGTTACCCCAACCATTTCGGCTACTTCGCCAATGGAGAAAAAAATCTTTTCTATTTTCGGCTTTTTGTAGGGCACTTTAATTAATCGAGTGACTGGCCAATATTCGAAGAAATAGCAATCATCCTTTCGTATTCCTGAGGTGTTAAATCTTTAAAGTAATAATGCTGCGGATTAACAGCACTTCCGTTCCGGTGAACCT
Organism: uncultured Mariniphaga sp.; assembly: GCA_964559175.1. Lineage (GTDB taxonomy): Bacteria > Bacteroidota > Bacteroidia > Bacteroidales > Prolixibacteraceae > Mariniphaga. Next base: position 39,600 of record CAZLGT010000050.1, read on the forward strand.
CATAATGAAGGTGCGGAGCAGTTGAACCTCCGGAATTGCCAACGTAGCCAATAACATCGCCCCTTTTTACTTCCTGGCCTTGTTTTACATTAAACCCGTTTAAATGGGCATATACAGTCTCATAACCATAACCGTGATCAACTTTTACAACCAACCCAAAACCTACCCTGCTCCTTTGTGAACCACTCACCTCTACCACTTTTCCATCGCCTGTGGCATAAACAGGAGTTCCAACAGGAGCCGTAAAATCCATACCGTAATGCATTTTCCGCACTTTGTAAATCGGATGAATCCGGTAACCCCAACCGCTTGCAGTTCGTTTTAAATCTTCGTTGGCTACCGGCATTATAGCAGGAATACTGGCCAGCATTTTTTCTTTATTCAAGGCCATTTTAAGTACCTCGTCGTATGACTTTGACTGAATATAAGCTTCTTTTGCCAACACATCCAGTTTTCTGGCAGTTTCAACAATAAGCCTTGAATTATTTAAATTTTCCAGATGTGAATATTTGTTGGCGCCACCAAATCCGGCTTTTCGAACTGAAGAAGGAATGGGATCGGCCTCAAATATAACCCTGTAAATATTATCATCCCTTTGCTGCAAATCGGCAAGGACATTCTCTATCCGATCCATATCACGCAGCATTAGTTCGTATTGACTGAGCAACTGCTGGTTTTCCCTTTTTAATGCCTTTGAACGGGGAGTTTCATAAAAATTCAGAAAAATAACAACCATTAACAATGCCAGCGCAAAGCTGCTTGAAAAATAGGTAATAATTTTTCCGAATTTTTCTTTGAACGATATTCCCACTCGTTCGTAGCTAAGGGTGTCGGGATTAAATTTGTATTTCTTTTTCGCCATAAAGTTCCGGCTATTTTTATTTTCTGTTTTAAGCAAAATTAATTAAAACACCTAACTTTGCAACAATTTTAAAATGTCGTGAAATATTTTCACGTCGCAAAAATAAACAAATAACTTTCATTCAGGCAATTTGTTTAGTTTACATTAATATATTTTAACAAAAAGGAAGAAAGAAGTTTGGAATGAGAAAGACATCAAAAGAAATACGCAACGCTTTTCTCGAATTTTTTAAAGAGAAAAATCATCAGATAGTGAATTCAGCTCCCATGGTTGTTAAGGGAGATCCAACCCTCATGTTCACCAACGCAGGTATGAACCAGTTTAAAGACCAGTTTTTAGGGAATGAGCCGGTAAAATATCCCCGCGTGGCCGACACGCAAAAATGCCTGCGCGTTTCAGGCAAACACAACGATTTGGAAGAAGTTGGACTCGACACCTACCACCATACCATGTTTGAAATGCTTGGGAACTGGTCGTTTGGAGATTATTTCAAAAAAGAAGCCATAGACTGGGCCTGGGAATTTCTGGTGACACGTATGGGAATATCTGCCGAAAGGTTATATGCCACGGTTTTTGAAGGCAGCAGTGATGATAATCTGGTACGCGATGACGAAGCTGCCGGGTTTTGGGAAAAACACTTGCCAAAAAATCGCATTTTAAACGGAAGCAAGAAAGACAATTTCTGGGAGATGGGCGATACCGGCCCGTGTGGTCCCTGCTCCGAAATACACGTTGATCTGCGCCCGGAAGCAGAGCGTTCAGTAATTCCCGGCAGGGAGTTGGTTAACAAAGACCACCCTCTGGTAATTGAAATCTGGAACCTGGTCTTCATTCAGTTTAACCGGAAATCTGATGGCAGCTTGCAGGAACTGCCTGCCAAACATGTGGATACAGGTATGGGATTCGAGCGCCTGTGCATGGCTTTGCAGGGTGTAACCTCCAATTACGATACCGACATTTTTCAAAACATTATTGTCGAAACTGAAAAACTGAGTGGAATAAATTATGGCACGAATGAAAAAACCGACATTGCCATGCGCGTGGTTGCCGACCACTTGCGGGCGGTCGCTTTTGCCATTGCCGACGGGCAATTGCCATCGAACAACAAAGCCGGTTATGTTATTCGCCGTATCCTGCGGCGGGCTGTGCGTTACGGCTATACTTTTCTGAATTTCAGGGAATCATTTATTTACCGGCTGACAGACGTACTTAAAAACACGATGGGAGATGCTTTTCCCGAACTTACAGCCCAGCAGCAACTCATTGAAAAAGTGATTAAGGAAGAAGAAGAATCTTTTTTACGCACACTTTCAACAGGCATTAAACTGCTGGATGAAATCATTTCCAAAGTAAAAAACGAAAACAAAACCCAAATTCCGGGAAAAGATGCTTTTACGCTATACGACACATACGGTTTTCCGCTTGACCTGACAGCGCTGATTGCACGCGAAAACGGTTTAGGTATTGATGAACCGGGATTCACTAAAGAAATGGAAATGCAAAAAAACCGGTCGCGCAATGCAGCACAACTGGAAACCGGAGACTGGATTGAAATCAGAAAAATTGACCAGACAGAGTTTTTGGGGTACGATAAAACAGAAGCTGAAGTCCGCATTGCCCGCTACCGGAAAGTTACCCAGAAAAAGAAAACTTACTGGCAACTGGTGTTCGACCAGACTCCTTTCTACGGCGAGTCGGGAGGCCAGGTAGGCGATTCGGGCTACATTGAAGCAAACGGAGTAAAAATTCCTGTTTTCGATACCCAGAAAGAGAACAACCTGATCGTTCACCTAACAGAAAAATTACCTGAGCATCCGGAGCAAACCTTTAAGGCTGTAGTAAACCTTGAAAAAAGGACAGACACAGCCAACAATCATACTGCAACGCACCTGCTTCATGCCGCTTTACGCGAAGTGCTGGGCACTCATGTTGAACAAAAAGGATCGCTGGTTAATTCAGACCACCTGCGTTTTGACTTTTCACATTTCCAAAAAATGACAGAGGAAGAGATTGAACAGGTTGAAACACGCGTGAATGAAAAAATAAGAGCCAACGCTTCACGCGAGGAAAACAGGGAAATGCCATTGGATAAAGCACAGGAATTGGGCGCCATAATGCTTTTTGGTGAAAAATACGGCGAATCGGTAAGGGTAATCAAATTTGGCGAATCGGTAGAATTGTGCGGAGGAACACATGTTGCGGCTACCGGGCAAATCGGGTTGTTTAAAATTATGTCGGAAAGTGCCATTGCTGCCGGAGTGCGCCGAATTGAAGCCATAACCGGGAAACGGGCTGAAAAGTATGTTAACGACCAAATTCAAACTTTGAAGAACATCCGCGAAACCCTGAAAGGCTCCAAAGATATTCTCGCAGGTGTAATGAATCTGTTGAAAGAAAACACAGAACTTTCGAAAAAAATTGAAGCATTTGGCAGAGAACGGCTTAAAATATTAAAAGCCAATTTAAAAAGTAAAGTACTTGCAGAAAACGGAATAAATATTATTGCGGACCAGGTTGATGTGGACAACGCTACCATGATGAAAGATTTGGCATTTCAGTTAAAAAATGAGGTGGACAACCTGTTTCTTGTGCTGGGAGCAGACATTGAAGGCAAACCAAATTTAACCGTTATGATCTCGGAAAACCTCGTAAACGACAAAGGTTTAAATGCCAGCCAGATTGTTAGGGATGCCGGTCGTGAAATAAAAGGTGGAGGAGGTGGCCAGCCGTTTTATGCCACTGCAGGCGGCAAGGATATTTCAGGACTTGGCGCGGCTATTGAAAAAGCGCTGTCATTTATAAACTAAAAAAAATGAGTTTCTCAACAATTGTTAATAACCCGGGTTGAAACCTGGTGAATACAAACAATGAAAAAAATTTGTACCATACAAATCTTTTATCCTATTTTTGTTTCTACCAGGTGAGCGATAAAAGGCAGCTCCAAAAATGTGGAAACGGGAAACGTTTCTTAGTTGAAACCGGAACCATTTCTCTCCTTCTCTCGGGAAGGCACATCAGAGGAGCCGAAGTTTGAACCAGGTAGTCTGGAAACCACAGGTTCATTCAATCAACTGGAAGAAAACCAGACGTTCTTTCAAGATTGAGTCTTCAGGCAGGAGGCCGCCAACCGAAAGGAAGGCATCAAAAAATTTCGGTTTTTTGAACAGCCCGAACTGCATGGCATGAAGCAGGTAAAACTGAAAAATGCCCGTTGCCAACGACAAATTTCTTCGGAAAATTGCCGAAAGCACTGAATGACACTTCGTCCGC
>CAZLGT010000051.1:0-43358 GCA_964559175.1 uncultured Mariniphaga sp.
TGGCCCAGTTAGTAAAACAGACAGAAAATTAATCCAGAATCAGATATTTTATTATGAAACAACCACTGGCTTATGTCCATCCCGATGCAAAAATTGCGGAAAATGTCGTGATAGAACCTTTTGTCTCCATCGACAGGGATGTTGAAATCGGCGAAGGAACCCGGATTGGTTCCAGCACAACCATACTTGCAGGAACGCGTATTGGCAAAAACTGCAACATATTCCCTGGTGCCGTTTTAGGCGCTATCCCGCAGGATTTGAAATTCAGAGGTGAATATTCCACCGTGGAAATTGGCGACAACTGCACCATCAGGGAGTTTGTTACCGTCAACCGGGGTACGGCGGCGCGGGGAAAAACCACCGTTGGCCAAAACTGCCTCATTATGGCTTATGTACACATTGCCCACGACTGTGCGGTTGGCAACAATGTAATTTTGGTGAACAACACCCAGCTGGCAGGCGAAGTGGTGGTGGATGACTGGGCCATTATTGGCGGCATGACCGCCATTCATCAGTTCTGTCACATCGGACCCCATGTGATGATTTCGGGTGGTTCGCTGGTGCGGAAAGATGTCCCGCCGTTTATTAAAGCCGGACGTGAACCGCTTTCCTATGTCGGCATCAACTCCATCGGGCTGAGGCGCAGAAATTACTCCAATGAAAAAATCAGGGAGATACAGGACATCTACCGCTACATCTATCAGAAAGGACTGAATACCGCCCAGGCGGTGGAAATTATTGAAGCCGAAATGCCGGCAACCCAGGAACGCGACGAGGTGTTGCTTTTCGTGAAAGACTCCAAAAGAGGTATCATCAGAGGATATTTCCCGGATTAAACCTTTTTTGCGGTTCTCTGTTTCACTCACTGTTTTACAGAATTGGGGTGAAAACTAAAAATAACCAGTTAAACCCCTAAACAATTACAAATTATGACACGTACACTATTATTTGGCCTGTTTCTGCTGCTTTCATTTCTTGTTTCATCGCAAGATCACCACAGCCACGAAGGCCACCTGCATACTGATTTGCATAAATACCACATCGGGTTTGGCGTGGCTGCCACTCATATTACAGGTGAAGCCGGGCTTGCACCCGGAATTCATGTGCACTTCATCCGGCAACTGGGCCACCAAAACCGCTGGGGAATGGGGTTAGGCTATGAGGGAATACTGGACGAACACCTCCACAACAGTCTGAACCTGCTGGTGAATTACCATCCGTTGAAACATCTGTCTGTTAATGCCGGTCCGGGAATTGTTTTCAGCGAACACGACGGCGAAAATGAAATATCACCCGGTTTTCACACCGAAATCATTTACGAGATCAATCTGGGAAAACTCCACGTAGGCCCCATGGCCGGCTTTGGAATAGACAAAGAGGCCAGCCACTTTTCAGTGGGCGTGCATGTGGGGATTGGGCTTTAATTAGATTTTCCATGATTCCATCCCTGCGCCTGCAACTCTATTTTCGAACCTCCTGTGGTCATCAAATTTGCTCCTTCTGATGCTTCGGTTATTTCGCCAATGATTGTAAAATCAGGGTCGTTTTTGAGTTTTCCGGCATCTTCAGATGAAAGGGTGAAAAGCAGTTCGTAGTCTTCACCGCCGTTTAACGCAGCCACCAGCGGATTGATGTTCAGCTCTTCAGCCATCTTTTTGGTTTGCAAATCCATGGGTACCTTTTCTTCGAACAGGTTGCAACCCACTTTCGAATTTTTGCACAAGTGCAGAATTTCGGAAGAAAGCCCGTCGGAAATGTCAATCATGGAAGTCGGCTTAATTTTGAGTTTTTCAAAAACATTCACCACATCGCCGCGGGCTTCGGGTTTCAGTTGCCTGCCCAGAATGTAATCGTAGCCTTCAAGCTTAGGCTGCTCGTTGGGATTCACTTTAAATACTTCGTTTTCGCGTTCAAGCAATTGCAGTCCCATGTAAGCACCGCCCAAATCACCCGAAACGCAAAGCAAATCGCCCGGTTTGGCTCCGCTGCGATAAACCAAATCGTCCTGACTGGCTTCACCTAAAGCGCTGATGCTGATAGTCAGTCCGGTTAGCGAACTGGTGGTGTCGCCGCCCACCAAATCAACTCCGTAATTTTCACAGGCCAGATAAATGCCGGAATACAATTCTTCCACCGCCTCCACCGAAAATTTATTTGAAATAGCCAGACTCACTGTTATCTGTTTCGGCCGGGCATTCATGGCGAAAATATCCGACAGGTTTACTATCACCGACTTGTATCCCAAATGTTTCAGGGGAACATACATCAGGTTAAAATGCACGCCTTCGGTAAGCAAATCGGTGGAAAATACCACGCACTTGTCTCCGTAATTAAGCACAGCGGCATCGTCGCCCACGCCCTTCAGTGTACTTTTGTTTTTAATCTGAATATGCTGTGTCAGCCGTTCAATCAGGCCAAATTCACCAATCTCCGAAATTCTGGTTTGTTTCTTTTCTTTGCTCATTGTTAATAAAAGACAAAATGGTGTTTTAATCAATTCGTTCCGGGACAAAATTACCTATACTTTTATATCTTTGCAATTTATTGTGTAAACAGACTTGATAAAGGTTTGTTATTTATTAAAAACAAGGTAAAAAATGACAGATCAGGATAAAATATTAGCTGAAGTAACGCAAAGCGAATATAAGTACGGCTTTTTTTCCGACATTGAAACTGATATTATCGATATAGGTTTGAATGAGGATGTTGTCCGTACGATTTGGGAGAAAAAAAAGGAGCCTGATTTTATGCTCGAATTCAGGCTGGATGCATTCCGAAAATGGCAAAAAATGAAGATGCCCGACTGGGCTTATCTGAAAGTGCCACCCATCGATTTTCAAAGCATCAGCTATTATGCGGCGCCAAAGAAAAAGCCGCAGTACGAGAGCCTCGATGAGGTTGACCCTGAATTGCTGGAAACCTTCAACAAGTTGGGCATTCCGTTGGAAGAGCAAAAACATTTGGCCGGCGTGGCTGTAGATGCTGTAATCGACAGCGTTTCGGTAAAAACAACGTTCAAGGAAGTTTTGGCTGAGCAGGGAATTATTTTCTGCTCATTCAGCGATGCGTTGCAGGAACATCCCGATTTGGTAAGAAAATACCTGGGTCAGTCTGTTCCGGTGGCCGACAACTTTTTTGCAGCGCTCAATTCGGCCGTTTTCAGCGACGGTTCGTTCTGCTACATTCCCGAGGGCGTAAGGTGCCCTATGGAGTTGTCCACCTATTTCAGGATTAACTCTGCAAATACCGGGCAGTTTGAACGGACGCTGATTATTGCCGACAACGACAGCTACGTGAGTTATCTCGAAGGGTGTACAGCACCCATGCGCGACGAAAACCAGCTTCACGCGGCCGTAGTGGAAATCATTGCACTCGACCGTGCAGAAGTGAAATACTCCACCGTACAGAACTGGTATCCCGGCGATAAAAACGGGAAAGGCGGTATTTACAACTTTGTAACCAAGCGCGGGGTTTGCCGGGGTGTTTCATCCAAAATAAGCTGGACGCAGGTGGAAACCGGTTCGGCCATTACCTGGAAATACCCGAGCTGTATTCTTTTGGGCGACAACTCGGTGGGTGAATTCAACTCGGTGGCCGTTACCAACAACCACCAGCAGGCCGACACCGGCTCGAAAATGATACACATTGGCAAGAACACGAAGAGCACCATCATTTCCAAAGGAATTTCCGCAGGGAAAAGCGATAATTCGTACCGCGGCCTGGTGAAAGTATTGCCCGGAGCAACCAACTCGCGTAACTTTTCGCAATGCGACTCGCTGTTACTGAACGATACCTGTGGTGCCCATACGTTCCCATACATTGAAGTGGGCAACAAATCATCCATTGTGGAACACGAAGCCACTACGTCAAAAATCGGGGAAGACCAGATTTTCTATTGCAACCAGCGCGGAATTGATACCGAAAAAGCCATTGGCATGATTGTAAACGGATATGCCAAAGAGGTATTGAACAAGTTGCCCATGGAATTTGCCGTTGAAGCACAGAAGCTGCTGCAAATCAGCCTCGAGGGTAGTGTTGGATAAAAAAGAGCCCCTCCCGATCTTCCGCCAACTGGCGGAGAGGCTTTTAAGAGGGTGCATCATATTAATTTGGAAAAATTGAAATACAATAACTTAAATATTAAATATAATCAATTTCTTTCTTTGTTTACCTGAGAAAGAAGTTCTTAATTTCCCCCTTTGGGGGAATAAAAGGGGGCTTTTATTATGTTATCAATTAAAGACTTATATGTTTCCGTAGAAGGAAACGAAATCCTGAAAGGAATCAACCTCGAAGTAAAACCCGGCGAAATTCACGCCATAATGGGGCCCAACGGTTCCGGGAAAAGTACGCTTGCCAATGTGATTGCAGGTAAGGAAGAATTTGAAGTAACGCATGGTGAAATAACTTATATGGGTGAAGACCTGCTTGAAATGGCTCCTGAAGACCGGGCCAAAGCCGGACTTTTCCTGAGCTTTCAGTATCCGGTGGAGATTCCCGGGGTTCCCATGGTGAACTTCCTGAAAACGGCAGTAAATGAACATCGCAAACATCGTGATGAAAAAGAACTGACTGCCGGTGAATTTCTTAAATTCATGCGCGAAAAAATGGAGATGGTGGAAATGCATGCCCAGTTGACCAACCGCTCGGTAAACGAAGGTTTTTCCGGAGGCGAAAAAAAGAAAAACGAAATTTTTCAGATGGCACTGCTTGAACCCAAACTGGCCATTCTGGACGAAACCGACTCGGGCCTCGACATCGACGCGCTGAAAACCGTGGCTCACGGAGTAAATGCCTTGCGGAGGCCTGATAATGCGACCATTGTTGTTACCCACTACCAGCGACTGCTCGAATACATTGTTCCTGATTACGTGCACGTGTTGTATGGCGGGAAAATTGTAAAATCGGCCGGCAAGGAACTGGCGCTTCAACTGGAAGAAAAAGGGTACGACTGGATTAAACAAGAAAACGGAAATTAACATGAGTGTACTGGTAGAAAAAGCAGATTTATCACTAAAATACACCGCGCATTACAACGAGGTGAAGGAAAGTCTGCGCGAGGATTCGTCCGATGTGCTGAATGCGCCGCGCAACAAGGCTTTTCAGGACTTTGTTATGCAAGGAATTCCCACGCGGAAAAACGAAAATTACAAATACACCAACCTGCAACCGCAGTTTTTTCCGGAATACCGGTTTATTCACCGGCGCGAACCGGCAAAGGTGGATTTGAATGCCGTTTTCCGGTGCGATGTACCGCAACTGGATACCCACCTGGCCTTTATTTTTAACGGATGGTATTACGAAAATAACCAGCAGGAGGGCCAACTGCCCAAAGGAGTAATTCTTGAAAGTCTTGAAAAAATGGCGTATGAAAAACCCGAACTGCTGGCAAAATACGCTTCATTGGCCAATACGGGCGACGACCCGTTGGTGGCACTGAACACAGCATTTGCCAAAGACGGTTATTTTCTGTACGTGCCGAAAAATACCGTGATTGAAAAGCCCATCCAGTTGATTAACTTTTTGCAGGCAAACCAGGATGCGTTTGTTACACAACGGAATTTTATTTATGTGGAGGAAGGCGCTGATGTAAAAATCATTTCGTGCGACCATACGCTGAATCTGAATAAATACCTGAACAATTCAGTAACCGAAATTTTTGTGGGCGCCAATGCCAACTTCGAATATTACACGCTGCAAAACCAGCACAACAACACCACCAGCCTGAATTCGGTTTTTGTGCATCAGGAAAGGGATTCAAAAGCAACTACGCTCTATTCATCGCTGCACGGCGGATTAATTCGCAACAACCTGAAGTTTATCCTCGACGGTGAAAATGCAGAAGCCAATTTGTATGGAATGGCATTTATCGACAGAAAACAGCACGTGGATAATTTCACGCAGGTGATTCACGCAAAACCGCACTGCCTGAGCAATCAGGTGTATAAAAACGTGCTCGACGATGATTCAACCGGAGCGTTTTCCGGACGGATTCATGTGGTGCGCGACGCCCAGAAAACCAACGCCTTCCAGCGCAACAACAACCTGTTGCTTACCGACAAGGCTACAATGCAAACCAAGCCGCAGTTGATTATCGATGCCGATGATGTAAAATGCAGTCATGGTGCTACAGTTGGCCAAATCGACGAGGAAGCGTTGTTCTACCTGCGTTCCCGTGGAATTGAAGAAAGTAAAGCCCGGTTAATGATGATGAATGCATTTGCTCACGAGGTTGTTCAGCGAATTTCGGTGGAACCACTGCGTGACCGCATCGACGAACTGGTGGACAAACGGCTGAAGGGCGAAGTGGCCCGCTGCCACGAGTGTGCCTATAATTGTGAATGTTGAAAATGTATGAATTACGACGTCCATAAAATACGAAGTTATTTTCCGGTGCTGAAACAGGAGGTTTACGGCAAACCACTCATTTATTTCGACAATGCTGCTTCAACGCAGAAACCGGTGCAGGTATTAATGGCGTTGGAACGGCTACAAAACGATTACTACGGCAACATTCACCGGGCAGCGCATTACATGGCCGACAAAGCCACTGTGGAATTTGAGGAGGTGCGCGATAAGGTGCAAAAATTCATTAACGCAGAAAGTCGCGAAGAAATCATTTTTACCAAGGGAACCACCGAAAGCGCCAATCTGGTGGCGGCATCATTTGGCGAACAATTCCTGAAACCCGGAAGTGAAATCATTGTTTCCGAAATGGAGCACCATTCCAACATTGTGCCCTGGCAGTTGATTGCCATGGCCAAAGGGGCTAAAATTGTAAAACTGCCCGTTTCGGATTCGGGAGAGTTGCAAACAGGCCTTCTGCCGGAACTCATTTCATCAAAAACCAAATTGATTGCTGTTACGCATGTTTCCAATGTGCTGGGAACAATAAATCCCATAGCATCAGTCATTGAAACTGCACACAAACGAAATATTCCGGTTTTTGTGGACGGCGCGCAGGCCGTACAGCATATTCCGGTGGATGTGCAGATGCTGGATGCCGATTTCTATGCCTTTTCGGCCCACAAAATGTACGGTCCAAACGGCGTTGGTGTGCTTTATGGAAAACGAAAATGGCTGGAACAAATGCCTCCCTATCAGGGTGGAGGAGAGATGATTGCCGAAGTTTCGTTCGAAAAAACCACTTTCAGCGAAATTCCTTTCAAATTTGAGGCGGGAACGCCAAACATCACCGGAGTGATTGCCTTTGGCGCTGCCATCGATTTACTCATAGAAACCGGTCTTGAAAATATTTCGGCGTGGGAACAGGAACTGCTGGCTTACGCCACTTCACAGTTAAAAGAAATGGAAGGGCTGCGCATTTACGGGGAAGCGCCAAAAAAATCAGGTGTAATTTCATTTAACATCGCAGGAATTCATCCGTTCGATTTGGGTACCATGCTCGACAAAACAGGTGTTGCCGTGCGCACCGGGCACCACTGCGCCGACCCGCTGATGAAGTTTTATGATATTCCCGGAACGATACGCGCATCGTTTGGCTTGTACAACACCAAAGAGGAAATCGACCGGTTTATCCAGTCCTTGAATAAGGTGGTTCAAATGTTATCGTAAAAAAATGAAAAGGTACCTTCCCGACTGGTTTATTTCCGGTTTGTTTCTGATGATTTTAATCGCCTGGCTGAAGCCCGGTATTGGCATGGACTTAAAGCCGGTTCATCTGGGATTGATTATCGATATTGGGGTTGTCCTCATTTTCTTTTTTTACGGGTTGAAATTAGACCCGGCCAAACTGAAAGCCGGCATGCGCAACTGGAAAATGCACGTGGCCATTCAACTTACAACCTTCCTGCTTTTCCCGCTGCTCATTTTACCTTTTTACCCTTTGCTGAAAGGAACAAACCTCGAGATGTTCTGGATTGGAATGTTTTTCCTGGCGGCGCTACCATCCACGGTTTCTTCATCGGTGGTAATGGTTTCCATAGCAGGCGGTAACATTCCCGGCGCCATTTTCAACGCAAGCATTTCAGGAATTATTGGCATCGTAATGACCCCGTTCTGGATGGGACTTTTTCTGACCGGCGCACAGGAAGGTTTCGACTTTTCGCATGTGTTGATTCAGCTTATTACCCAAATTATTGTGCCTGTGGTTGCAGGCCTGTTGCTTCACCGGTATTTTGTACGCTGGATAACCCGGCACCTGCCGAAACTGGCGGCATTCGACAAAATCATTATTTTGCTCATTGTGTACGAATCGTTCAGCCGTTCATTCATGTCGGGCATATTTTCATCAGTAAGCTGGCTGGCGCTTGGCGGACTTTCTCTGGCCGTTGTTCTTCTTTTTTTTATCGTTTTGAATTTCACCGGATGGATGGCGAAAAAGTTGCAATTTACCCGCGAAGACCTCATTACGCTTCAGTTTGCCGGCACCAAAAAATCGCTGGTGCATGGTTCGGTGTTTGCCAGTGTGCTGTTCAGCGGCATCAGCGGAGCCGGGATTTTTCTGTTGCCCATTATGATTTACCACAGTTTTCAGTTGTTCTACATCAGTGTTCTTGCTCGGAAAATGTCAAAACAGGTCTGATGCTGAATATAAAACACAGGTAATAATTTCAGCAAAATGGCTGCATAAATTTGTCTGCACACAAAAATTTCCGACCTTTGTATCCCTTAATTTCAGAAACATAAAACATGACGATTGAAGAAGTTCAGCAAGAGATAATTGAAGAGTTTTCAGTATATGAAGACTGGATGGATAAATATGGCTACCTGATTGAGTTGGGAAATGAAATGAAACCGCTCGACCCGAAGGATAAAAACGACCAGAACCTGATAAAAGGCTGCCAGTCGCGGGTTTGGTTTGTGGCCGAAAAGATTAACGGCCAGATTCAGTTCAGGGGAGAAAGTGATGCAGTGATTGTAAAAGGCCTGGTTGCTCTGTTATTGCGTGTGGTTTCGGGAAGAACTCCAAAAGAAATTCTGGAAAACGACCTGCACTTTATCGACGACCTGGGATTGAAACAGCATTTGTCACCCACCCGGGCTAACGGACTACTGGCCATGGTAAAACAAATCAGGCTGTATGCTGTTGCTTATGACAGACTGGAAAATAAGAAGGAGGAATAGAAATGGACAAAAGAATAGACCAGATAATAGCAAACCTGAAAGAGGTTTACGACCCGGAAATTCCGGTAAATGTGTACGATTTAGGATTGATTTACAATGTGGATGTGGACGAAAAAAACAACGCCAATATTGTGATGACTCTCACCGCTCCCGGCTGTCCTGTAGTGGACATTCTGATGGACGATGTTACCCAGGCCGCCCGTGCCGTTGACGGTATCGAAAATGTAAATATCGACCTCACCTTCGACCCACCCTGGGAGAAATCGATGATGAGCGAGGAAGCCCGGCTGGAGCTGGGGTTCTTTTAGGAAGAATCCCTTCTAAGGGAACTGCGTAACCCTTAGGGAAAACGGAAAAAAATTGCAAAATTCAGATAACATATCGCAAAAAATAAAAGAAAAAGCAAAAAGCCTCGATTTTCTCGAATGTGCCATTATTCCGGCTGGTTTTCTGGAAGAAGAGGAGGAGCATTTCAAATCGTGGCTCAATGCCGGAATGCAGGGTGAAATGGGTTACATGAACCGCAATGTTGAAAAACGACTCGACCCCAAACTTCTTTTCGAGAATGCCAAAACCGTAATTATTGTCCTCCAAAATTATTTTCCCAGGGAAACACAAAAAGACCCCGGAGCACCGATGCTTTCCAAATACGCCTACGGCACCGACTACCATTTTGTAATGAAAGACAAGCTGAAAAACCTGCTTGCTTTTATTCAGAAAATTACCGGAAAGTGCAATGCCCGGCCGTTTGTAGATTCGGCGCCGGTGCTTGAGCGTGCGTGGGCCCGTCGTGCCGGATTGGGCTGGGTGGGAAAAAACAGCAACCTCATTTCGGTGGAGCACGGCAGTTTCTTTTTCATTGGCGAACTTATTCTCGATATTGAACTGCCATACGACAATCCCAAACAGGTGGCCGACCACTGCGGCACCTGCACCCGCTGTGTAGATGCCTGTCCCACCAAAGCCATTGTGGCTAACCGCGTGGTGGACGCCCGCAAATGCATTTCGTACCAAACCATCGAATTAAAAGACGAACTTGACGGGAAGCTGAAGGGGCAGTTTGAAAACCGTGTTTTCGGCTGCGACATTTGTCAGGATGTTTGCCCCTGGAACCTGAAATCAACCCCTCATAACGAAGAGAGTTTTCAACCTCATCCGAAACTTCTTGAACTTTCAAAAAACGACTGGCACAATATGGGAAAGCCGGTTTTTAATGAACTCTTTAAAAATTCGGCTGTTAATAGAGCCGGTTTTAAGGGAATTAAAAGAAATTTGGAATTTGTTCAACCTGAAACCGATGGCTGAAAAATACGAATATGAGACCATTCTAATCATTGGAATTCAGGGAAAACCTGAATAAAGTTGTCATATAACCGTAATACAGCTCGTTTCAGTTTTACACAAACTATTTAAACAACTGAAAGCCATGATATCAAAGATAATTACATGCCTGATTTTCATTCATTTTTTCACCCTCACGTTAAATGCACAAAACATTGAATCGTGGATTGAAAAAAACGAGAAAGCTCCGGTTGAAAAAATTTACCTGCATACCGATCGGGAATACTATTTTACCGGAGAAACCATCTGGCTCAAGTCTTACCTTACCGACAGCCGCTCGGGTCGTCTGATTCCGGGAGCTGAAAATGTGTATATCCGGTTAATTGATGACGGCGGAAAAGACACTTACAGTGCAAACCTGATGAGTGTGAACGGCCAGGCGCCAGGGCATGTCGATTTGCCTGATACCCTGAAACCAGGGAGGTACCTGCTCCAGGTTTTTACTGATTACCTTCAGAATTTTGGCAACGAATCATTTTTTCATAAAACAGTTGAAATTCAGCGGCCTGCAAGTTCAGTTCGTGTCATTGAAGCCCGTCAGCGAACTGCACGGGGAAGAAATATGGTAGCAGATATTCTGTTTTTCCCACAGGGAGGGAAACTGCTGGAAGGGGTTTCAAATCTGGTGGCTTTCAAGGCCATCGACAGGAATTACTGCGGCGTTGATGCAGCAGGAGTTGTGCGCGATGAAACCGGTGCCGAAGTGGTAACATTTACCACCGATTACAAGGGCATGGGGATTTTCTTTTTAACTCCACAGCATGGAAAATCCTATCATGCTGTCATCAATGGGTTTCCGTCTTTTCGTTTTCCCTTCAATTCGCTGATTGTAACCGAAGGCGTAAAAATTCAGGTGGTAAACCAAACGAGCAGGGAGCTGATTGTAAATGTGGCCGGAAATTCAGAAAAATTTTCAGGTGAACCTTTTTACTTTGTGAATATGCACCGCGGAGAAGTGGTTTTTTATCAGCCGTTTACAATGGAGGGAAAAAACCATTTAATGAAGTTCGGCAGCAATATGCTGAAAGGAGGAATCAACCAGCTGATTTTGCTGAACAAAAACCTGGTACCGGTTTCGGAAAGGTTGGTGTTTTCTGATAATTTTAATTTGAACCGGCTTTCGGTGAACGCCGGCAATGCAAAACATTTGCCCCGCTCACCAGTAAAACTGAGCATTTCCGGCGATGATTTTCCGGAAGATGTTTCAAACCTTTCGGTGGCAGTGGTGCACGAATCCTCGTTTGCTGAAAGCGGAGTTTCCCACCACATTTTATCAGAATTATTTCTGAATTCAGAATTGACGGGGTTTGTCGAATCTCCCGCTGATTATTTCACTGGCAACGGTTTGGATGCCAGGGCCAAACAGCGCCTGCTGATGCTAACCAATGACCGGGAAAGATATTTCTGGAATGGCATGCCAGGGGCGTATGAACCTTTGGAATACAAACAAACCGCAGGACTTGGGCTGCGTGGCACGGCTACTCATGTTACAACAGGTCAGCCGGTTGCCAATGGTGAAATTACCCTGGTGATTGAAAAAGACAGGGAATTGGCTTTTCTGACGCAAACAACCGACGATGAGGGGGAATTTGTTTTCTCAGGCTTGCTGTTTAACGATACCGCACGGGTATATGTGCAGGCAAAAAACCAACGGGGAAGACAGAATACAAACATTTCGCTGGTTCCCGTTTTTCAGACAGAAGCACCGGTTGCGAGCCTGAAGTCGCTGGGCGGTTCAGGTACATTTCCTGCACCGCTCGAAATTCAAAAATACCATCAAAACCGAATAGAAAGTGAATTTTTGAGGAAGCAGGGTTCGTTAAGGACTGCCGTACAGCCGCAGGATGAAATTTTGCCTGCTGACGACGGGCATTTCAGAATTTACGAAAGGGCCGATCAGGTTATTGAAGTGCCTGAAACCGAATCCACGTTTGGGAATGTTCTCGATTTTCTGACCGGTAGAGTGGCTGGTCTCGACATCAGCGGTGAACAGGTAACAATCAGAGGTACAGGGAATTTTGACAACCAGTCATCGCCTTTGTTTCTGATTGATGGCGTGCCTGTAATAACCAGCAACATTTCAAACCTTCCCGTTGAGGTGAGCAGGAATACCGGCGCCGGAAGCTGGAATGAGGGGAGCAATGCAGTGGAGAAAATTAAGTCCATTCCCCTGAACGATATCGACAAGGTGGAAATCCTGAAGTCGCCCCAGAACCTGGCCATTTTCGGAACGGAAGGAGCCAACGGAGTGATAGCCATTTATACCCGCAAAGGAGAAAAAACTGCATCCGATTTGGCCAAAGGGGTCATTGCTGAAAAGATTGCCGGATATGCTTCATTCCGGAAATTTTATTCTCCCAAATATTTGCCTGAAAGCACGAACCCGGAGAAACCCGATTTACGTACCACCCTGTTTTGGGAGCCCGAAATTGTACTGCAAAACGAGCCGGCTGAACTTTCGTTTTTTACTTCGGATCAAACCGGAAAGTACAAGGTTATTGTGGAAGGAATTAGCGAGTCGGGAAGGATTTGTGTAGGAAGTGCAGAGTTTGAGGTGGTTGAAGAATCAGAAAATTGAACAGTCAGTGTAGCATTCGAAACCGATGCCATGCCAGAACTTACGGCAAGTACCGCATGGCTTTCGGTTAATGCTTTCATTTTCATCTCGAAATACTCCACCGTTGGACTGGAAGACCGCGAATAAACATGGGCAACATATTCGCCTTTAAAATTGACTTCAATCTGTTCCGACGAATCAAACTCAAAGGCAACCGTTTCATACAATGGCATTTGCAGGCTGTTGTGCGGGTCTGTCTTTACAAAGGGAACATTCAGCGAGCGTGTGGTAAATCCTGGCTTTTTCATTTTAATTCAATTTTTTCAAACAATCACTATTCCAGGAGGGTTTCTTTTTCCACTTCAGGAAACAATCCATCTATTTGTTTTTGAATTTCTATTGTTTTTGAAATTGCAGTCACAGTTTTGCAATAATGTCTGGAGTCTTCGAGTATCCTTCCTTTTCTGTCTTTCAGATATTTATGCAATGCCTGATACCCACCTATTTGATAATTCCAAACTTCGGGCGAAACATTATCGAAGTATTTTTCATTGTTTATGTGAATCGTTTTTTTGGTTTCACTGTAAATGATCTTTTCAATTTTGTCGTTTTCAGATTCTCCCTGGTATTTTGAAACCGGCTTATCCAAAAGTTTGCTTTTTAACAAATGCAAATCAGTTAGTTGCATTCCTAATTCTGCCATTTCAATAAACAATTTATAGCTTTTAGTAAACGGCACACGCGGAAAGTCAATTTTTAAAAACTCACCATATTTTTCACGGTAGATATTGCTGTAAAACACACCATAGATGTAATAAAGGATTTCTTCGGGGGTGAGTTTTTTGTTGTAGGTTCCATTTAAAGTTTCGTATAACTTCTCATCAATGTTGGGCGTCCTGTTTTTGCTGTCATATTTTGCTTCCGGTTCAAATAGAATCATTGACTGGAGATGTTTTTTATAAGAAGCTGCCTCTTTATACAAGAACAATGGATAAAAATACGTTCTTTCTTTGGTTCTATTTGATATTAATGAATCGTCCACCATCTCTTTAGAAATTAAAGAGTGGCACCAAGTGTCCGATGAAATTTGCCTGCATGTTAATAGCGCTAAGTTTTCACTTTTCATGTGTTTCATAAAATCAGGCCTTCCCCAATCAACCATAATTGGAGTATAATATATTTCCCTTATATCGAAAGGGCGATAATGAATTTTGCTGAAATGGGTATCCCAACTATCATCATCTTTCAGTTTCTTTCGGGCTTCAGAAAGCTTCCAGCCGCGAGTGTCTTTTAATTTAAAAGTATCTTTTATTATTTCATCGGAAATTGAGTTGTTTCTGAACTGAATTATTCTGTTTCGCAATCTGTTTTTATCAAAGTCAATAACAAAACTATCTCTGGCAGTTACTATTCCTGTTACGTTTACGGGGAATATTTCATTAATGGGTTTCCATTCAAGGTATTCCTGAATTTTATCAACGTCTCTCGGAACGAAGAAATACCAGGGGCTTTGGGGTTGAATTGAGTGATAATTTTTTGTTTCAAAATGGTGTGAATCCAACCAATCATATTTCGCATCTCTTAATCCAAATTGGTCGGCATGGTAAACGTTGCAACTTTTTTTATCCTTCTTTTTAATAAAAAGGGCAATTGCAGTTCCCTGCCTGATATCAAAAACATTTTCATCTTTACTTCCATCGGGGCAGGTTTCCTTTTTTAAACTATTGCCGTGTAAATCAAGAATATAAATTTCATTAAATGTATTCATAAGGCTTTGGCGCATACCCCTGAAAGTTGGATTGTCCAGATAACTGTGATTGGTTATCATCCCTGCAATACCAAATCCTGCCTGATGAATTTTCCATTGGGCAAACCGCAGAAATTTAACGTAGTCATCCTGTAACCAAAGTTTTTTCTCGCCTAGTGGATTACCATCTATAAAATAGTAATCCATCAAGATATCTCCGATAAAAGTTTTTTGTCTTTTTTTAGTATCCTTTGTAAGTTTGGCTGAGTATTTTCTGTCAACACAACTTTTCTCTGTATTCCAATAATATTCAGAAATAAATTTTTCGCCTTTTTTGAAAAGCTTTTCATATTCTCCCGGATTTGATGAAATGCCACTATAAGGCGGATTTCCAAAAATGACCAAAAGAGGTTGTTTCTTCTTTACTTCGCCCGCCAGATGGCTTTCCTCGCTTAACGAACTCAATCCGGGAATTTGTACCTGCTCCAAATCTTCCATTTCAAGGGTATTTGTCAGGTAAAGCTTAAACCGTTCCTCGTCACTTAATCTGTAGCCCAATTCCTCGAAAAGAAAACTCATTTTCAGGTGACCGATAGCATAAGGAGCCATCATTAATTCAAATGCATAGAAATTTTTAAGAATCTGATTTTTAATAAGATTTGCTTTGCCGCCAGAACCATATTTTTCAGTAAACTCTGTAACAGCCAGTTTTATAGCTTCGGCAGGAAAAGTGAGGGTTCCTCCGGCAGGGTCGAGCAAGGTAACGTTTTCTCCTGCAAGCCCATCCGAAATATCAAAATGTGTTTTTAGAATTTGATTAATAGACCGTACAATGTATCCTACAACCGGTTCAGGAGTATAATACACACCGCGCTTATCTCTGACGGAAGGATCGTAAGCAGAAAGAAAGGTTTCATAAAAATGGATAATTGGATCTTTCCCTTTTCCTTCACGATAATAATCCTGTAAAATTTTTTTGACATCGGTAACACTTAAAACTTCGGCAATGTCATCAACGATGATTTGCAAAGGTTTGGGAGGTTCCTCGAGCGAGATAAAACGAAAAACATCCCGAAGAATTCCAATGGTGTTCGGAATATATTTGAATGCCATCTCTCGGTTAAATGAATTATCGGACCGGGTTCGGGCTGCAAAAAGTCCGTAAGTAATGGTTTGGGAATACAAATCTGCAAATGATTGCTCCGTTAACGTGCCAATCAGGTATTTTTTAAAAGCTTCAAAAAAACCTAAAATCGCTTTTTTTCCCTTTCTTTCTTCCTCGGCAATTTCGATACTGATTACCTCATCTCGCAAAAAGCGTGTGCGTTTCGCCAACTCCAATGCCAGATTTTTTGCATTCCGAACTTGCGGCAGCGAGAATGAAAAAAAAGTATTGAACAAATCAATAAAAGCGGCTTCGTTTTCAACAGGAGGAGCTGTTTTCAATTTTTTAGCCAAATCCGGTCTTCCAACAGATGCCTTTTTAATCAATTCACCATCGCGATACAATCTGAATTCATAAAAATTGGTAAGAATAACATTTGGAAATGTATTTCGGTACCTTTTTAGCTGTTCCGAATCTTCAATCCAATCAAGATTTGAAATGGAAGGATCTTTTGCCTCAATATATCCTGTAATATGATTTTTGCCATCCCAAACGCGGAAATCTGGGTTTCCGGCTTCCGTCTTTTTAGGTAAAATGGTAACGTCAACTTTTTGAATATTTTGTGTTTCGGCAAATGAACGAATCAATTTGTCCAGATGAATATAATAACTTTCCTCTCTTGCATCGCCTTGGTTCAGACTACTTTGGAGGTCATTTAAATAGGCTTTAAGCATTTGTATGATTTAAACAAGATTAAAATAATTCTGAAGGAGCTAATTTATTAATTATTATAACCCAATCCAAACCCAAACGCAAACAAAGGCTCCCGGCTATCGTACGGAACATCTTCCTTCTGTTGCCTTACCGCCTCCATTGACGAGGGCAGTTCAAACGGCAGTTTTCCGGATGGATTAAATTCGCCAAACAGGATATCGAGTACGGCATCGTCGAAAGCGCCAAAATCACATAGCAGGCCAACGGCATGGTCAGCGATTTCCGGAATAATAGCCGGGCGATCGAGGTAAATGCAAACGATGGTGGGTTTTTGTTTCATTATTTTCAGAATGCGCGACAGTTCGGGCTCTTTGAAATCGAGGTCGCCCTGGTGAAAAAAACGTTCAACAAGGTCGCCGGTGCGTGGTTCAAAAGGCGCCTGTAAACGCAGTAGCGCAAAGTCCGCATCGGCCAGGCTATCAACTACAACAGCATGTTTTTGAGCCGTTTCCTTTTCCATGTTTTCAATGTAAATGCGGCTGCCGGTTTTCAGAGGAAGCACAAACGAACTATCCTTCTTCATTTCATTTTTCAGCAAAACGATGGATTTTCGCTGTGCCTGTTTTCCTTTCTCAATAAATTCAGGATTTCCAACTACTTTTTCCGCTTCGGAAACATCCAGAAACGGATTGTCGAACAACCCCATCTGAAACTTGGCCCGCAGCAGCCTGCGCACCGATTCATCAACCCGGGCTTCGCTAATTTTTTCTTCTTCAATGAGTTTGATAAGCTCTTTGGTGTTCATGTTTCCGCCAAACTGGTCCACGCCGGCATCAATAGCTTTTTGAATTCGTTCGCTCACACTCAGGTCTTCTACGCCCCAGCTTTTAGCTTCCATAATTTCTCTTCCGAGAATTTTGAAACCTTCAATAATGCTCCAGTCGGTGCAAACAATGCCGTCGTAACCGTATTCATTTCGCAACAAACCGGTTATGATTTCGCGATTGAAACTCATTCCCACATCCTCGGAGGTTTGCCCCACCGGAACTCCGTAATAAGGCATTATCATGGCTGTGCCGGCTTTCAGTGCCGCTTCAAACGGAATCAGATGGTATCTGAAGTTATTTCCCGGATAAGCCTGGCCTGCGCCATAACTGAAATGTGCGTCTTCGCCGTCTTGCTGCGGTCCTCCGCCCGGCCAGTGTTTGGTCATGCAGGCCACGCTTTCCGGTCCGAATTTTTCACCCTGAAAACCATAAATGTAAGCGGCAGTGAGTTTTGCCGAAAGGTGCGCATCTTCGCCAAACGTTCCGTTTACCCGTGCCCAGCGCGGTTCGGTGGCCAGGTCGGCCATGGGGTGAAGCGCGGTGCGAATTCCTACGGCCCGGTATTCCCGGTTGGCAATTTTCCCGAATTCAGCCACCAGAGCAGAGTCACCAGTGGCAGCCAGCCCAATGGGTTCAGGCCATTTTGAAAAATCGCTCCCCAGCAATTCAGGGCCGATAAAATTGTTGATTCCGTGGCGCGGATCAGAACTGATAGTAACCGGAATTCCGAGCCGTGTTTGTGCGGCAATCTCCTGCAACCTGTTATGCCATTCGGCCAGTTTTTTCGATTCAGGAATGGCAAACAGGTTGAAATGGTTGATTTTTCGGATGGCTACCATATCCCAGGTGGAGTTCATGCTCATGGTGCTCACATCCGGTCTGCCTGCAATTTCACCGTTCTTGCCTACGCCAATGGGCGGATGCCACATCATGCCTGCTTTTTCATCAATTGTCATCTGTCCCAGCAAATCTTCCACACGTTCTTCCACACTACGGCGGCTGTCTTCGTAAACATCCAGCTTTCCGCTTTTATTCAAATCCCGAAAGGAATGACCATTTTCGGTTAAAGTCACAGTTCCGGCAAGCTGCCTTTTGGCTTTCCTGTTTAAAAGACCATAATACCCCTGGAATATCAAAAAAGCAAAAAACAGCAACGCCGCAAAACTAAGAATCAGGCGGCCCAAAAAACGAAAAACTTTTTTCATTGATTTTATGTTTTGATTTATGATGCAACGGATAATTCTGAAAACCTGAAACAAATGTATTGAAAAATTATTTGGAGGAGTAAGTTTCAAATTACACTTTTCGGGAAATTAAAACGAATGCGCGTCGTTTATTCATTAATTTTGTAAGAAAGTATTTTTAAATGGCTGTTACTAATTCAAAAAGGAAAAAGAGTGCAAAAAAGAAACCGGCAGTAAGGGGAAAAAAGCAGCTGAAAAGAAGCACTGGCAGACGTATTTTTCTTTTTCTGTTGAAGGTATTTGTTCTGGGATTCATCCTGTTCTCGCTTTTCTTTTTAGCGGTTTACTTCGGTTTTACGGGGCATGTACCCAGCACCCGCCAGCTGAATGAAATTGCCAGTCCGCAGGCTTCGGAAGTTTTTTCAGAAGACGGGAGGTTGCTTGGCCGCTATTACATTGAAAACCGCAGCAATGCAAAATTCGGGGAAATTTCGCTCAATGTTATCCATGCCCTGGTTGCCACAGAAGATGCCCGATTTTACGAGCACCGGGGCATCGACGAAATTGCCCTGATGCGGGTTTTTGTAAAAACCATTATCCTGCGTGACCGGAGCGCCGGCGGCGGAAGTACGCTGAGCCAGCAGATAGCCAAAAACCTCTTTCCGCGAAATGATATGGGTATTCTTTCCATGCCGGTGAACAAACTGCGCGAAGCAATTATTGCCTACCGGCTGGAGCGGATTTACAGCAAGGAAGATATTCTGGCCCTTTACCTGAATACCGTTCCTTTTAGTGAAAATATTTTTGGAATTGAATTGGCTGCCGAACGGTTTTTCAGCAAAAAGCCGGCAGACCTGACTGTTGACGAAGCAGCCGTGCTGGTTGGCATGTTAAAAGCCAATAATTACTACAATCCACGACTTCATCCTGAACGTTCGAAAGAAAGGCGGAATGTGGTGATTGCGCTGATGGTGGAAAACGAATACCTTTCGGCAGATGAAGGGCAAATTTTCAAAGAGAAACCACTGGAACTACGTTATCAGCGCATTTCGTACAACGAGGGTCCCGCTCCCTATTTTGTGGAAATGCTGAAACCCGAACTGATGGAGTGGTGTAACGCAAATACCAGGGAGGACGGAGAGCCCTGGAATCTTTACACCGACGGGCTGCGCATTGAAACCACCCTGAATTTTGACTATCAGCAGTACGCCCGGCAGGCAATAAACGAACACATGAACAGCCTTCAGGAAACATTCGACAGCCACTGGGAAAATGCCGATCCGTGGCGGGCCGATAATTCCATTTTGCAAAGAGCTGTCCGGCGGACCGACCGGTACAAAAACATGATGCAGGCAGGTTTTTCGGAGGAGCAAATCAATGAAGCTTTCAATCAAAAAATAACGGCACAGCTTTTTACCTGGAACGGAATGAAACAGGTGGAAACCACACCGCTCGATTCGGTAAAGCACTATTTGCGGTTACTTAACGCCGGGTTTCTGGCACTCGATCCTTCAAACGGCGAGTTAAAAGCCTGGGTGGGCGGCATCGACTTTCGTTTTTTCAAATACGACCACGTTCTTTCTGAGAGGCAGGTGGGCTCAACGTTTAAACCCTTTGTGTATCTTTCTGCTTTGGAGAACGGATTGAGCCCGTTTGAATATTACCCCGCTGCACAGCAGGTTTACACGAAATACCAAAACTGGTCGCCCGGCAACTCTGACGGAAAGCACGAGGGGTATTACACAATGGAAGGGGCCGTTTCCAGGTCGGTAAACACAGTAGCTGCCGAGGTAATAATCCGAACAGGTGTTGAGAATGTAATCAACACAGCCCGCGAGCTGGGAATGAAAGCCGATTTGCCCAAAGTTCCTTCGTTGGCACTGGGCGTTGCATCTGCCAGTCTGCAAGACATGTTGTTCGCTTATGCCACCCTTGTAAACGGCGGGGTCCGCACCCAACCCTGGTATCTGAAATCGATTTCGGACAGCGAAGGGAACCTGCTGGCTGAGTTCGACCGGCCGGAACCCCAAAAAACCGGTTTGAACGAGGTGAACTGCCGGATAATTACCCGCATGATGGAAACCGCCGTGAACGAAGGAACCGGAACAAGAATCCGTTCGACCCATCGCATTCGCGGCGATTTTGCCGGTAAAACCGGAACTACCCAGAACCACTCCGACGGCTGGTTTGTGGGACTTACGCCACATTTGGTTACCGGATGCTGGGTAGGCGCCGAAGACCCCGGCATCCATTTCCGAACCCTCACTTACGGGCATGGCGGCTACATGGCGTTGCCGGTGGTTGGACGATTTTACAGTAAACTTTACAACGACCCCAAATACCAAAGGTTGCAACAGGTGCATTTTCCGGGGTTAAACCAGGAATTGCTTGCCAGTCTTGAACTTCCAGGGTACAAAGAGATGCTGGAGATTGAAAGACCCGACAACCTGATCGAGCGACTGTTTGCTGGAAAAAACAGCGAAGAAAAATTGCATGAAATGCAACATCCGGAGAAAACAGAGGAGAAAAAAGGATTATGGCAATCCATTAAGGGAATCTTCAAAAAAGGAAAATAATTTCTCTATCTTTATGAAAAAACATTATGACTAAAAAAATACCGAAACTCGTTCAGGACGATATGTGGCTGCAGCCTTATGCTGATGTAATTACCCATCAGATAGAAGCAGCCAGGATGAAAGAAAAGGAATTGGCAGGAGAGCGTTCACTGTACGAATTCGCCAGTGGTCACCTTTACTTCGGACTTCACAAAACTGCCGGGGGCTGGGCGATGCGCGAATGGGCGCCCAATGCCACTTTTATTTACCTTGTAGGATCGTTTAACAACTGGGAGGAGCAAAAAAAGTATGCATTTGAGTTTGTTGGCAACGGCGTTTGGGAACTCAACTTAAAAGATGATGAATTGAAGCATGGCGACCTTTATGCGCTTTCCATGCATTGGGCAGTTGACTATGGCAAACGTGTTCCTGCATGGGCCAGCTACGTGGTGCAGGACTCCGAAACCCATATTTTTAACGCTAAGGTATGGCGGCCCGAGGAAGTTTATCAATGGAAAAACAACGGATTTAAAGGAATAACCGAGCCACCGCTTATTTACGAAGCCCACATTGGCATGTCGGGCGAAGAGGAACGCGTGCATACCTACAACGAGTTCAGGGAAAACATGCTGCCCCGTATTAAAGCCAACGGGTACAACACGGTGCAATTGATGGCCATTCCCGAACATCCCTATTACGGCAGTTTCGGATATCATGTGTCCAGTTTTTTTGCGCCTTCATCGCGGTTTGGAACGCCTGACGATTTGAAGCACCTCATCGACGAAGCGCATGGCATGGGTCTGGCTGTAATTATGGACATTGTGCACTCCCATGCCGTGAAAAACGAAGCGGAAGGCCTGGGGAAATACGACGGTACGCGTTACCAGTTTTTCCATGAAGGAGGAAAAGGGGAACACCCGGCATGGGATTCCTATTGTTTTAACTATGGAAAAAACGAAGTATTGCACTTTCTTCTTTCCAACCTCAAGTTCTGGCTCGAAGAATTTCAATTCGACGGGTTCCGTTTCGATGGCGTTACCAGCATGTTGTATTTCGACCACGGACTGGGCAAAGCCTTTTCCAGTTACGATGACTATTTTGGCCAAAATGTGGATTTGGAGGCTACTACCTATATTACCCTGGCTAATAAGTTAATGAAACAGGTAAAACCGAATTCCATTTCTATTGCTGAAGATATGAGCGGAATGCCGGGCCTGGCTGTTCCGGAAGAAATGGGTGGTCTGGGTTTCGATTACCGGATGGCTATGGGTGTGCCCGATTACTGGATAAAACTGATTAAGGAGAAAAAAGACGACGATTGGGAAGTGGGTGATATTTTTTACAACCTCACCTCGAAAAGGATGGATGAGAAGGTGGTGAGTTATGCCGAATCGCACGACCAGGCGCTGGTAGGCGACAAAACTATCATCTTCCGGCTCATCGATAAGGAAATGTATTTCAGCATGCGAAAAGACCAGCCCAACCTGATTGTTGACCGCGGAATTGCTTTGCATAAAATGATTCGGCTGATAACGGCGACCACTGCCGGTGGAGCATACCTTAACTTTATGGGCAACGAATTTGGCCACCCCGAGTGGATTGACTTTCCGCGCGAAGGAAACGGCTGGTCGTATAAACATTGCCGGCGGTTTTGGAGCATTGCCGAAGACCCGGAGTTGAAATACCACTGGTTGTACGATTTCGACAAGGAAATGATCCGGCTAATCAGCGATAATAAGCTGCTCACCATTCCACCGGTTGATTTTGTAATGGAAAATAAACCCGACAAAGTACTTGCCTACCATCGCGGTCTGTTTTTGTTTGTGTTCAATTTTAATCCTTCTCATTCGTTTACCGAGTATGGAATCCCGCTGGGGCCCGGCAAATACCAGATTGTTTTAAGCACCGACTCGGGCCGCTTTGGCGGGCACGACCGCGTGGACCAGGATATTCCGTATTATACCCTGCCCAGTGGAGGGCTATCCAGTCAGCATTACCTCAAGCTTTATCTCCCGGCGCGCACAGCACTGGTTTTAAAAAAGATTGACTTTCCAAAAGTGAAATAGATATGGGGGCAAAATTCCAAACGGAGGTTCAGATTCCGGAATTTGCCTGGAAAACCGGATATCGCAAACCGGGCCTGTTCATGGGGTCGTGCTTTACCGAAAATGCAGGCAATAAAATGGCTGTCCTCAAATTTCCGGTGGACATCAATCCCTTTGGCATTTTATACAATCCGGTTTCGGTGGCTCACGGGCTCCGGTTTCTTCTTCAAAAAAAGAGATTTACTGAAAAGGATTTGATTCAGTACGACGGATTGTGGCACAGCTTTTTTCATCACAGCCGGTTTTCTTCGCCTGATATGGGAAAGGCACTCGATGCTATAAACAGTCGCATGGAATCGTCGGCTGCTTTTCTGGAAAATGCGCAGTTTCTTTTTCTTACCTTCGGTACCGCCTGGGTGTACGAATACAAACCTGCCGGGCAAACGGTTTCCAACTGCCACAAAATTCCCGAAAAAGAGTTCAGGCGATTCCGGTTAACACCCGGCGAAATTGTGGATGAATACCGGCAGTTGCTTTCACTCCTTTGGGAATTCAACCCCGAAATAAAAGTCGTTTTCACTGTAAGTCCTGTCCGGCACTGGAAAGACGGCGCCATTGAAAACCAGCGAAGTAAAGCTGCACTTTTGCTGGCCATTGATCAGTTGATAAGGGGTTTTGGAGAAGAGCGGTGCAACTACTTTCCGGCTTATGAAATTGTGATGGACGAGCTGCGGGATTACCGTTTTTATGAGGAAGATATGATACATATTTCAGCTGCGGCGATAAATCATATCTGGGAAAGATTTCAAAAAGCGCTGGTTGATGAAGAAAGCAGGGAAATAGCAGAAAAAGTGAAAAAAATTGTTTCTGCTGTGAACCATAGACCATTTAATCAGTTTACAAAGGAACACCTGCATTTTTTAAAACAAACTTTACAGAAGCTTTACAGCCTTGAGAAAAAAAATGCCTGTCTTAATTTTAGTTTTGAAAAAGAACATTTTTTACAACAAATAAGTAAAATGGAAAAAAATACAGATTTTTGATAATTGAATGATATGAGCTACCTCAAATTTGATAAAGAACAATTAATAAACCTGGAGTATTCACTCAATCGCGAGATTTTGCGGTCGAACCGGGCAGGTTCTTATATAAGCACCACTTTAAATGGTTGTAATACACGAAAGTATCATGGACTTCTGGTGTGTCCCATAAGTAACTTCGGAGGTGAAAAACATGTGCTTCTTTCTTCACTCGATGTTTCAATGGTTCAGGGCGAAGAGGAATTTAAGCTGGGAATCCACCAGTACAAAGGAGGGCATTACGATCCCAAAGGCCACAAATATATCCGAAACATAGAATTTGACCATATCCCAAAAATTACCTACCGGGTTGGCAATGCCATTCTTTCCGTGGAACGGTTGCTTGTTGCCAAAAAAGAACAGGTTCTCATCCGCTATTCACTTGAGGGTGATGGCGAAAATGTTATGCTTCGGTTCAAGCCGTTTCTGGCTTTCAGGAACATTCATCACCTAAGCAAAGCCAATCTGTATGTAAACAACAAAGTTAAGCAGGTATCCAATGGCATAAGTGCCAAACTGTATGAGGGTTATCCTGATTTGTACATGCAGTTTAACAAGAAAAATGAATTTGTTCCGGTGCCCGACTGGTATTACAATATTGAATACCTGAAAGAACTGAACCGGGGGTATGAATATTTGGAAGATTTGTTTGTGCCCGGTTATTTTGAATTGCAGCTAACTCCCGGCGAATCGGTCATTTTTGCTGCCGGAACAGAAGAATCGAAACCTGTTTCATTAAAACAGCGGTTTACCAGGGAGCTTAAAAAAAGGATCCGGCGATATACGTTTATGGGTTCGCTGAAAAATTCTGCGGAACAATTCATTTTTCAGAAGAAGAATGAAACCGGTATAATTGCAGGATTCCCCTGGTACGAAAGCAATACCCGGCAAACTTTTGTGGCTCTGCCCGGGTTGGCGCTGGCTACCAATAATCACAGTCTTTATCCCGAGGTGCTGAATACGTATAAAAAATACCTTAAAAACGGGTTGTTTCCCGACAATATTTTTAGTGAAAATCCTGAATGTCATTCAGCCGATTCAGCGTTGTGGTTTATCTGGGCAGTGCAACAGTATGCCAACACACAGCGCTCGCCCCGGGGGGTTTGGCTAAACTACAGCAACACAATTAAACAAATACTTGCCAGCTACAGAAACGCAACGCCCGGGTATATCAGAATGACAACTGACGGACTGATTTATGCTGAAAAGGAAAATACCGCGCTTACCTGGATGGATGCGTATGCTGATGGCGAGCCTGTTGTTCAGCGGGCGGGCCTTACGGTTGAAACCAACGCCTTGTGGTACAATGCCATCGTATTTGCCCTTGAAATGGCCAAAATTGCCGGCGATTCTGATTTTGTGCAGCAATGGCAAAACATGCCTGAAAAAGTGGCAGGTGCATTTTTACATACCTTTTGGAATCGGGGGCACGATCATTTGGCCGATGTGGTAAAAGACGGAGTGCCCGATTGGGCCGTTCGTCCCAACATGGTTATTGCCGTTGCATTAGACCATTCGCCGTTAACGAAAGAGCAGAAAAAGAAGGTTTTGAGTGTGACCAAAAGAAAACTGCTTACCAAACGCGGATTACGGACCCTCTCGCCCGACCACCTGCGCTACAAGGGCTTGGTTGAAGGCGGACCGGCACAACGCGATGCTGCTATCCATCAGGGAGCGGCCTGGCCCTGGCTGATGCAATTTTTCATTAAGGCGTACCTCGAAATCCACGGAAACGGTGGTTTGCCTTTTGCGAAACAGTTGCTCGAGGTTTTTGAGGAGGCCATGACCGAGCACTGTGTGGGAACCCTTTCGGAAGTATATAACGGCGACCCGCCCCATAAGGGAAAAGGCGCTGTGTCGCAGGCATGGAATGTGGCGGGCATTGTTTCTGCATTGCATTTCATTCAGGAGTATAAACAAAAATAAACAGATTCATCATGAGAGTGCTGATGTTTGGATGGGAGTTTCCTCCGCACATTTCGGGAGGATTGGGAACAGCCTGTTACGGGCTTACCAAAGGACTTGCGGGGTTGAAAAACACCGACGTTCTTTTTGTGGTGCCAAAAGCTTTTGGCGACGAAGACCAGTCTGTTATTCAGCTCATTGGGGCAAACAATGTTCCGGTTGCCCGAAAAGAAATATTTTTTGAGGAGGCCGGAAAAAAGATGGATTACCTGGAAGTGCAGTCCGAAATTATACCTTATGTGGACGAAGAGGAATTCTGGAATTTGAAAAAGCAGCGGATGGCATCGAACCCCCGTTTCGTGAAAACGACCCACGGTCTGAACATCGAATTCAGCGGAACTTATGGCCCCAACCTGATGGAGGAAATAAAAAACTATGCCCTGGTAGCTGAAATCATTGCGCAGGACAGTTCATTCGACCTGATTCATGCACACGACTGGCTTGCTTATCCGGCAGGGATTGCCGCTAAAAATATTTCGGGAAAACCTTTGGTTATTCATGTGCATGCCACCGACTTCGACCGCAGTGGTGGCAATGTAAACCCAACCGTTTATGCCATTGAACGCCAGGGCATGGAAATGGCCGATAAAATAATAGCCGTTAGCAATTTTACCCGGCAAACCGTAATTGAAAAATACGGCATTCCGCCCGAAAAAATCACGACAGTTTACAATGCAGTGGAACCTGTTTTTGGAGGTAAAAAGAAAACCCTGAAAAAAGGAGTGAATGAAAAAGTGGTTACTTTTTTAGGCCGCATTACCCTGCAAAAAGGGCCCGAATACTTTGTTGAAGCCGCATGGCTTGTGCTGAAAAAAATGGATAATGTGCGTTTTGTTATGGCCGGCAGCGGCGACAAAATGAACGAAATGGTTAATCGGGTAGCCCACCTGGGAATGGCAGATAAATTTCACTTCACCGGGTTTCTGGATGCCGACGATGTTTATCAGATGTTTCGGATGACCGATGTTTTTGTGATGCCCTCGGTTTCTGAACCTTTTGGCATTGTTCCCCTCGAGGCCATGCAGGCCGATGTGCCGGTTATTATTTCAAACCAGTCGGGGGTTTCCGAAATACTGAACCATGCCATTAAAATTGATTTTTGGGATACCTATGCCATGGCTGATTCCATTTACGGACTTCTCAAATATCCCGCTTTGTCAGGTTTTCTCAAAAAATCGGGAAAAAAAGAAGTGGGTGGGCTGACATGGCAGCAGTCGGCCAAACATGTCCGGAATGTTTATGCCAGTTTACTCAATGTGTAACACCCTTAAAGATAAAAGAATATGAAATCGATATGTTTGTTTTTCCAGGTTCACCAGCCGTTCAGGCACCGCCGGTACCGGTTTTTCGACATTGGCAATGACCATTACTATTACGACGATTATGCCAATGAAACCATCCTCAGAAGAGTGGCAGAAAACAGTTATTTGCCCACAAACAAACTGTTGCTGAAACTGGTGAAAAAAACGGATTGCAAATTCAAGGTATCCTTTTCAATTACCGGTGTTGCTTTGGAACAATTTGAATTGTATGCCCCCGAAGTCATAAAGTCGTTTCAGGATTTGGCCAAAACCGGCTGCGTGGAGTTTCTCTCCGAAACATACTCGCATTCGCTTGCTTCGCTAAAAGACAAAGCGATATTTGAACAACAGGTAAAACTCCACGACCAGCGCATTTTCGAGCTGTTTGGTCAGAAACCGAAAGTTTTCAGAAATACGGAAATGATTTATTCCGACAGCATTGGAGCGCAAATTTACCAAATGGGGTATAAGGGAATTCTTACCGAGGGGGCCCGGCACGTACTCGGCTGGAAAAGTCCCAATTTTGTTTACGTAAATGCCCTCAACCCACGGCTGAAAGTGCTCATGCGAAACTATAAACTCAGCGACGATATCTCTTTTCGGTTTTCCAACTCCAACTGGTCGGAGTATCCGCTCACTGCCGATAAGTTTGCCGGATGGCTGAATAAGCTCGATTCAAAAGAGGAGGTGGTTAACCTGTTTCTCAGTTACGAGTCGTTTGGCGAACGTCAGCCAAAAGAGAGTGGCATTTTTAGTTTTCTGGAGTTTTGGGCACAAGATGTGGCGAAAAGTAAAACAATGAAATTTGCTACGCCCTCTGAAGTTTTGAATGAGTTGCAGCCCGTTTCGGTAGTCAGTGTTCCCAATCCTATTTCATGGGCCGACGAAGAGCGCGACCTGACTGCCTGGCTGGGTAACGATATGCAGAAAGAGGCTTTTGAGAAATTATATGAACTTCGCCACCGAATGACTTTTTGCAACAGCGATGAATTGCAAAAAGACTGGAATTACCTTCAGGTTAGCGACCATTTTTACTACATGTCAACCAAGTTTTTTTCAAACGGCGAAGTACACAGTTATTTCAACCCGTTTGACTCGCCTTTTGAAGCATTTATCAACTACATGAATGTGCTAAGTGATTTTAAAATAAGACTGAATACGGTAACTCCCGAAAACGAACTGGAACAGGAAGTTGCTGCGCTGCATAAACTCATCGATGAAAAAGAGAAAAAAATCAGAAAGATGGAGGCTGAATTGCAGCGAATGCATAAACCTGTTCCACGTAAAAAAACTACCGTTAGAAAGAAGTAAAAATACACACTATCTTCATGTTATTTCATTTGCAAATCAGTCATATTAATCTTTTTTTTCGGAGTATTTGTGAATAGAAAATGTATTTTTGCACTTCTTTTAAGGATACAAAAAATTTAATCATGAAGACAGAACAAAACAAATATATACACTGGGTGGAAAGCGATCAACCGAACTGGAAGAAAATAATTGTTGAATCGCACATGCCCGATACCCTGTTACCCCTCCGCGAACTATCGAAAAACCTCTGGTGGGTTTGGAATACAAAAGCACGCGACTTGTTTAACCATATCGATGCAAAATTGTGGGAAGAGTGTGCACACAACCCTGTTTTAATGCTCGACGAGGTAAGTTACAAGCGCTTTCAGGAGCTGGAAAACGATCAGCATTTTCTTTCCGAAATGAATCAGGTTTATGACGAATTCAACCGGTACATGGAAGAGCGAAAAAACCTGGCCGAACCGAAAATTGCCTATTTCAGCATGGAATACGGATTGCACGATTCCCTGAAAATTTTCTCAGGTGGGTTGGGTATGCTTGCCGGCGACTATTTGAAGGAAGCCAGCGACATGAAAGTGAATCTCACGGCTGTTGGTTTGCTATACCGTTATGGCTATTTTAAACAGGCCTTAAACCTGCACGGCGAACAAATGGCGCAATACGAATTCCAGGATTTTTCAAAAATTCCGATACAGCCTGTGTTTGCCGGGAACGAGGAATGGCTGAAAATTGAGGTGGAATTGCCCGGCAGAAAATTGTGGGCGCGTGTATGGCAGGTGAATATCGGATCCGTGAAACTTTATTTGCTCGATGCCGATTTGCCTGAAAACCACGAGCAGGACCGTTTCGTAACTCATCACCTGTATGGCGGTAATAATGAAAACCGGCTGAAACAGGAAATTTTGCTTGGAATAGGAGGCATTAAAACCCTGAACAAACTGGGGTACGATGCCGATATGTACCATTGCAACGAGGGTCACTCCGCATTTATTGGGCTGGAGCGTATTTCCAACATTATGGAAAAGCACAAACTGAACTTTGCCGAAGCCAAAGAAGTGGTTCGTGCCTCAACGGTTTTTACAACCCACACACCTGTACCTGCCGGCCACGATTCATTCCACGACGATCTGTTCAAATACTACATGGAATCTTTCCACCAAAAGCTGGAACTCGATTGGGATGAGTTTATCAGGTTGGGCAAGGCTGCTATTCATGAGGATCATTTCAATATGAGTTATCTTGCCGCCAATCTTTCGCAGGGAATAAACGGCGTGAGCAAGCTTCATGGCGATGTGAGCAAAGCTGTTTTGAAATCGCTTTTTCAGGGCTATTTGGAGGAAGAACTGGAAATTGGTTACGTAACAAACGGAGTGCATTATTCCACATGGACAGCACCGGAATGGAAAAAGATGCACAAAAAATATTTTGGGGAAGATTTTCCTGCAACCCAGTTGAATTTCGATGTGTGGAGCCATATTTACCAGGCACCCGAGGAGGAAATATGGGAGTTACGCTCGGTTTTACGAAAAGATCTTGTCAGTTACATTAAAGAACGCTTTTCCGATAACTGGATTAAGCGAAACGAAAATCCGAAACTGATTACCGAAGTGATGGGAAAACTCAATCCCAATGCACTAACCATCGGATTTGCCCGCAGATTTGCAACCTATAAACGGGGTCACCTGCTTTTCAGAAACCTCGACCGCCTTTCTAAAATTGTGAACAATCCCGATCGACCCGTGCAGTTTATTTTTGCAGGGAAAGCACATCCTGCCGATAAAGCAGGGCAGGATTTAATCAAATACATTGTTGATATTTCCAAACGACCAGAGTTCAGGGGAAAAATTCTCTTTGTGCAAAACTACGACATCAACCTGGCCAAAATGCTTCTGCAGGGAGTTGACGTTTGGCTGAACACCCCGACCCGCCCGCTGGAAGCTTCAGGCACAAGCGGAATGAAGGGAGTTATGAACGGAACACTTCATTTCTCGGTGCTCGACGGCTGGTGGGTGGAAGGCTACCGCAAAGATGCCGGTTGGGCGCTGCCTGCCGAACGTACTTACGATGTTCAGGATTTTCAGGACGAGCTGGATGCCGCCACCATTTATGACCTTCTGGAAGAAGAAGTGGTTAAAACTTTCTACGACAGAAATAAACAGGGCATTCCGGTAGAATGGGTTGAGAAAATTAAAAATACAATGGCGCTGGTAGCCCCTCATTTTACTACAGGCAGAATGATGAAAGATTACCAGGACCGGTACTATCATCCTCAGTTTGAACGGAGCCGGAATATTGTGAGCCAGGATTTTAAATGGGCCAAAGAACTGGCAGAGTGGAAACACCAGGTCAGTTTGGTTTGGGACCAGATTAAAGTGAAAAAAACCGAAGTGTCCGATGGGGTGAATAACATCATGAAAATAGGGAATGAATATCCGGTGAGGGTAGAGGTTGACCTGAAGGGTCTGTCGTGCAACGAGGTAGGTCTGGAACTGTTAGTTACTGAAAACGGAAGCCGCGAAACGCCCAAAATTGTGGAAACACTCAATTTCGACGTAGAACGCTGCGAAGGCTCTGTTTGCTGTTTTTTACTGAATTACCGGCCGGTTCATCCCGGCTCGTTCAACTACGGATTCAGACTTTACCCGAAAAATACAGGACTGCCACACCGCCAGGATTTCAGATACGTTAAATGGTTGTAAAATAAAATAATATGAGCAAAAACATTCTGGGAAAAAAGATTAAAGAATTTCGCGAATTCAGACAAATTACCAGAGAGGATTTGGCTCTTAAGGCCAATCTCGACAAGCAGCAACTTGAAAAGATTGAAGAAAAAGGGGTGATGCCATCGCTGGGTCACCTCATAAAAATTTCGAGAGCGCTTGGGGTGCGCATTGGTACCTTCCTCGACGATCAGGATCAGGTGGGGCCGGTAATTGTGAAAGCAGGTGAAGAAAAATCGAGCCTCAGCTTTTCAACCAAAGATGAAAGCACCCGCGAACACCTGAATTTCTTCTCGCTGGCTCAGGACAAAGCCGGAAGGCACATGGAGCCTTTTATCGTTGAAATTGAACCGTCGAAGGAATCGGATTACAAACTTTCAACGCACGAAGGGGAGGAGTTTATTTATGTACTGGAAGGCAGCATCGAAATCAACTACGGAAAAGAAGTTTACCAGGTAAACAAGGGAGATACCATTTACCTCGACTCGGTAGTGGCCCATAACGTGCATGCAGCGGGCGACCAGCCGGCAAAAATTCTGGCAGTTGTTTATACACCCGTTTAATTCATTACTTGTTTACCAAAAATCTTGAACAAAAAACTTCATGCAATTACTCGATTATACTTTGGGAGGAATTCTTGAAAAATGGGCGTACGAAACACCCGATAAGGAATTCATTGTTTATCCCGACAGAAATTTGCGGTTTACATACAAACAGTTTAACCACCGGGTTGATGCGCTGGCAAAAGGACTTCTGTACCTTGGAGTGCAGCCCGGAGACAAAGTGGGAATTTGGGCTAAAAACGTTCCCGACTGGACCACCGTAATGTTTGCTACGGCCAGAATCGGCGCCGTTTTGGTTACCATCAATACCAGCTACAAAATTGCTGAGATGGAATACCTGTTGAAAGATGCCGACATCAACACCCTGTTTCTTGTGGATGGTTACCGTGACAGCGACTACATTCAAATGATGTTTGAACTTGTTCCCGAACTGAAGGAACAGGCTCGTGGCGAACTGAGAAGCGAAAAATTTCCGGAACTGAAAAATGTGGTTTTCATCGGTCAGCAAAAACACCGGGGTATGTTTAATACCAGCGAACTCATTTTACTGGGGAACCATGTGGATGACATCGAGCTGGAAAGCATCAGGGAAACGCTTAACTGCCACGATGTAATCAACATGCAATACACCTCCGGTACTACCGGTTTTCCAAAGGGAGTGATGCTTTCGCACCACAATATTCTGAATAACGGTTATGCTACCGGGCAGTGCATGAAATTTACCTCCGACGAGCGGTTGCTGGTGTGTGTGCCTATGTTTCACTGCTTTGGCTGTGTGCTGGCGCTTTGTGCTATTATAACCCATGGCGCTACTATGGTTTTAAACGAAGATTTTGACCCGCTTACGGTGCTGGCATCGGTACAAAAGGAAAAGTGTACGGCACTTTACGGAGTGCCTACCATGTTTATTGCTGAACTGAACCACCCCATGTTCGACATGTTCGATTTAAGTTCGCTGCGTACGGGCATCATGGCCGGAGCCCCGTGTCCCATTGAAACCATGAACCAGGTGATGACGAAAATGTACATGAAAGATGTCATTATTGTTTACGGGCAAACCGAATCTTCGCCGGGAATGACAGCCACCCGTGCACACAATTCACCCGAAGTGCGGGCTACAACCGTTGGCTTCGGGTATCCAAACGTGGAAGTTAAAGTAGTAAATCCCGAAACCGGAGAAGAGTGCCCGCCGGAAGTTAAGGGAGAAATCTGTTGCCGTGGATACAATGTAATGAAAGGGTATTACAAAAACCCGGAAGCCACCCAAAAAGCCATCGACAGCGAAGGATGGCTCCACTCGGGCGACCTTGCAGTGAAAACCGAAGATGGATTTTACCGCATTACCGGGCGCATGAAAGATATGATAATCAGGGGCGGAGAAAATATTTATCCCCGCGAAATTGAAAATTTTCTTTACAACATGCCTCAGATTGAAACGGTTGAAGTGGCCGGAATTCCCAGTCCCAAATATGGGGAAGAAGTGGCAGCTTTTATAAGACTGAAAGAAGGACAAAATCTTTCTGAAGAAGATGTAACCGATTTTTGCCGTGGAAAAATTGCCCGGTTTAAAACGCCAAAATACATTTTCTTTGTGAAAGAATTTCCCATGACTGCCAGCGGTAAAATTCAGAAGTTCAAGCTGAGCAGGTTGGGTGAACAGTGGTGCAGGGAAAGAGGTATTGAAGTGAAATAGAAAACATGTTCAAAATACTATGGCAAAATACAAACGCATACTGCTGAAACTGAGTGGTGAATCCCTGGCCGGAAGTCAAAAACAGGGAATAGATGAAAACCGGCTGAATGAATATGCCGAACAGGTGGCCGAAATAGTTCAAATGGGTGTTCAGACCGGAATTGTTATTGGCGGCGGAAATATTTTCAGAGGCCTTACAGGAACCGGAAAAGGATTCGATCGGGTAAAGGGCGACCAAATGGGGATGCTGGCCACAGTAATCAACAGTCTTGCCCTGAGTTCGGCTCTTAAAGCTGCCGGTGTGAATGCACGGTTATTTACCTCGATACGCATGGAGCCGGTAGGAGAGTTTTATTCCAAAGAAAAAGCGGTGAAAGCCATGGAGGAAGGGGAGGTGGTTATTATTGCCGGAGGCACCGGAAATCCTTATTTTACAACCGATACGGCCAGCGCCCTGCGTGCCATTGAGGTCGGGGCCGACATCATGTTGAAAGGTACGCGTGTTGACGGAGTTTACACAGCCGACCCGGAAAAAGACCCCGGTGCGAAAAAATTCGATCAAATTTCATTCGACGAGGTTTACAACCGGAATTTACGCATTATGGACCTTACCGCAACAACACTTTGCCGCGAAAATAAACTTTCTGTGCTGGTTTTCAATATGGATAAACCGGGAAACTTGAAAAAAAACGTAAGCGGAAAAGTCACAGGTACCATTGTGTTCGGATGACAATTTTTCCAGATGCAAAACAAATTATCCAAAAATATTTTCATGTAAATATATTTTTTCTATATTTGCTATCAATCCATAGAGAGAAATTCAGTGCTTGACTAATGCAAGAAGAAGTAGATTTTATTATTGACCAGTGTGAAGAAAAAATGGAGGCAGCTATAAAGCACCTCGAAAAGGAACTGCTGCATATCAGGGCCGGAAAAGCATCGCCAGCTATGATTGATGGCGTTCAGGTTGAATACTATGGTACCCTTACACCATTAAGCCAGGTTTCCAATATTAGCACACCCGATGCACGAACCATTGCCATACAACCCTGGGAGAAAAATTTGATTCCTGTTATAGAAAAAGCTATATTAGCCGCGAATTTGGGTTTAAATCCTGAGAATAACGGTGAAATAATTCGCGTTAACATACCGGCATTAACCGAAGAAAGACGGAAACAGCTGGTAAAACAGTCGGGTCAGGAAGGTGAAATCGCAAAAGTAAGTATCCGTACTGCACGGAAGGAGTCGAACGAAAGTTTGAAAAAATTACTGAAAGAAGGTTTGTCGGAAGACATTGAAAAAGATGCGGAGGCAGAAGTTCAAAAGCTTACTGACGAATTTGGAAAAAAAGTAGATGCTTTGGTGGAAGCCAAAGAAAAAGATATTATGACGATATAATTGTTTCTAGTTTTCTGTTTTCTGAACATTGTTTAATTGTTTTCATGGCTTTGAGGCAGCTTGTAGAAGCTGCCTTTTTTTTGCATTTTTTTATTAATTTGCTGTTTTATAATGCCTTTTTTCGTAAAAGTTTTTTAACTTTTGGGCCTGTTTTTTGAAACCAAACTTTTCAGGCATATAATGAGAAAAGAAACGCAGCTCATTTTTAATTTTTTCATAAAACCAGAAGATGAATCATTTTCGGAACAAACAATAACTGGCAAAATAAAATGGTTACTGTTTGTGTTAGTGTTAGAAATGCCATTTTCGTTGGTTGCTGGTTTTATGCAACAACTGTTGTTTAAAAGTGGATTGGTAAGTTCAGAAGATCATCTTGTAAATGAAATAATTAAGAACGAAAACATTTTTATTGTTATCATAATACTGGTTCTATTTGTTCCGATTATTGAAGAACTCATTTTCAGGCTTCCACTTCGATTTAAAAAAGCCAATTTTATTCCTCTTGCAGTTATACTATTATTTTTTGCCGGAACATTACTGTTTAATAAGCTCCATCTTTCACCGGGACTGTCAATTCCGCTTTTTACCATCGTAATGGTATTTATTATTTTTTGCTTTTTTAACCAGCGAATGTCAGAAAAATGGGGAAGAATCCTGTCTTCAAACTACCCTCTTTATTTTTATGGAGTGACTATTCTGTTTGCCTTGGCTCACCTTACCAATTTCACATACTCTGTTTCACTTCTTTTGTTTGCTCCAATTGTTGTTCTGCCTCAATTTATCGGAGGCTTTTTTATGGGTTATATTCGCATTAAACAGGGATTTATCTGGGGATTCTTTCTCCATGTTTTGCACAATGCAATTTTTATCTTGCCTGTTTTGCTGTTTCCTTCCTTCAATAATCCGAAATTAATTGAAAAGATTGATAAGGATGATTATTCATTTGAAGTTTATGAAGGTTATCATTTTAGTAGCCCCGAATTTGTAAAATCAAATCCAACTACTTCGGTGTCAAAAGTTACCCCAAACGAAATAGCTTTATCTGGGACATTTAAATATGTGGTTTTCTCGATTAATATACCCAATGACGATTTTAACAACCTGAAATTGTATCTGGAATCCAATTACGGGATGACAATTGAAAAGAAAACTGAAAAAAGGGATATGCTGGTGGTGTATTGAAACAGACTTGGTGACAATCATCAGCATTGTAAGTAAAACTGATTTGGCGGATGATTCTGTTGCAGTCAACATGCCATTCCTCATTCATGTTGAATGCCGGGTATTTTTGGTCAGAGTTGTCTCTTTTTTCATCCTTGATGCAGAATACGAAAAATGAAATTGCTGCCAGCAAAATGACTGCTAACATAGCATTTGGTTTGCTTTTTTCAGTTTCATAATCAATCGGATTTAAAAAAAGCTTATTCTTTAAAGGATTTTCAGCCTACACTCCTGTCGTTCTTCAGTCCCTAAGGTATAAATTCCGCAAGGCAGTCTGTTGCTCAACCGTTATGCCTAAGCCTTCGGAAAAATAATTTTCGATACTGCCATATTTAGTATTCATTTCGTCAAATGCTGCATCGAGGTACACTTCTTTCACACCAAAGATGGCTGTGGGAATGGAAGGCTCTCCGCCTGCCGCAACAAATTGTTGGATGGTAGTATCGTACATCGGTAGAATGTAGTCATTGCTGCGAAGGTAGTCCTCTTTAACTACTTCCATTGGCACGCCAACCAGGGTCAGCAGGGCGGCTGCCGCCCATCCGGTTCGGTCCTTGCCCGTAGTGCAATGAAAGAGTGCCGGCAACTGGTTTTCATCTCCAAGCGCCAGAAATAATTCCCTGTATGATGATTGTGCACTTGGCAAGGATATACAATGTCGGTAAGCTTCCTTAAATAACTCTTCAACTTTGCCGTTACCCAGTTCGGTATTGGCTTGTTGTGGATTCGATAAGAGCGCTGTCAGATTTGCCGGTCCGGAAGCCGGAACGTCAGCCAGCACATCCAGCCAAACATTGCTGACACCAACAGGCAGCTCATCCAGGTTTTCACTTCGCTCTGCGGCAGTACGCAGGTCAAAGGCATTCTTTAGATTAAGCTCTGCAAGCAAAAGCATATCACTTTCGCTAATGTTGTTTAGTTGATTTGAACGATATACCAATCCGCTGGCAACCGTAGCGCCATTTTCCGTTTTATAACCACCCATGTCCCGCAAATTGGGGATGGAAACAATACCCAGACTTTCTCCCGCTT
This sequence comes from uncultured Mariniphaga sp., assembly GCA_964559175.1. Classification (GTDB taxonomy): domain Bacteria; phylum Bacteroidota; class Bacteroidia; order Bacteroidales; family Prolixibacteraceae; genus Mariniphaga. Next base: position 37,446 of record CAZLGT010000051.1, read on the forward strand.
CATTGTTCTTCGTATTAGCGCAAGAACTAAAGACATTGCTTGAAAGAACGACCAGAAAAGCGAATGTAAAATTTTTGCACAGTTTGTTTATGGAATTCATCATTTGGTTATTCATTTTTTATCTGTTATAAGGTATAATGAGTTTGAATTTCCCTGTTTTGGGATTCAGGCCAATAGAATCAACTAACTCTACTTTTCCCGAGACAAATTTTTCAATGTTTGCTTTTGCAAGAATTTCCTGTAGCTTCTTTTCTGCTAACTTTTTGGTGTCGCTGTAACCATCATTAACAGCAATTCGGAGTAGTAAAGTATTGGGAGAGGTCTGCTCAAACTGGAATTGTCGTAATCCTGGAACATAAAATGCTAACATATCATATGGATGAATGTTAATTTTAATTCCTTGCGGACCTAAATACGTGAGCGTATCACCAGTTCTTCCTGAAAATCTATCTATAGTAATGAATGACTGATCGGTTGTTTTAAGCGCCATGGTATCTGACAAACGATAGCGTATCAATGGTTGCAACGTCCTGTAAAGAGGCGTGACCAACAAGGATCCTTGTGTACCTTCCGGAACTAAATTGTCGTTTTCATCAACAACTTCGAAGTAATGCCAGTCATTAAAAAGAAAAAAAGGATATTTGCCGCTTTTTTGAATACCCAATGCAATGGATTCACAACAGGCATACAAATCAATTACATCCTGATTGAACGCATCTTCAATTGTTTGTCTCATGTTCTCTGTAAGCACTTCTCCTGAGGATTGCAAACGTCCTGGTTCTATTTTTAAGCTACCATCCAATTTTGCCAGTGCCAACTGATATATTGTGCCTGCATATCCTGAAATGATATCAGGCTGAAACTCATTTAAACCAGAAATCAAGTTTTGAATATCCTCGGGGTTAAAGAGCTTGGTATTGTACAGAAGTTTTGGCGCATCACTGGTGAGTGTTACTCCTGCATAATGCCCTCCTGTTTTTCCAAGAAAAGCAAGTCGAAGCTTATTGAATGGTCGAAATACAGGCTGCGAAATTCGGGCAACTACAAGGGCAGTAATAAAATTCCACTCCTCTTTTGAGTATAAAAAAACTCCGGGAACACCAGTAGTTCCGGATGTATGTATTACCGTATTACCTCTGAATCTATTATGCGGATTGGTGTCATTGAGGAGGAATTCATCGACCGATTTACGGGTAATGGATGGGTCGGTAAGCAAAACGTCAAAGTTATCCAACACCATTGTCCTTGAAACAATAGGAAGATCTATAGGTGTAACGTCTTTCAGGTGTTTGGGTTTTATACCATGAGAACTATAGAGATCACGATAAAACGCTGACGCATGATACGTTTTTTCCAGTAAAGCGGTAAACCTTTGGCGGGACAACTCCTGCACCTTTTGAGGAGTTAGTTTTGTATCGTTTCTAAATTTACGAAGTTGAGTAAGTAGGGTAATTGTTCTCATAACATCCTTATTTGTTTTGTATTTCCTTTTTAATCCTGATAGCACGTTCAAGATAATTTGTGGTCAGAAAATCAACTTTAAATGTTACCAAATCCCTGATATTTTCTTCAGAATCCACTGTCCATGCATCAATGAGGTATCCTTTTTCATGCAAATCTGCTACAGTCTCAGCATCCAGAGCTAATGGAAGCTCTCCCGGGTCAATATTATTTGTCAAGTTAAAGATTGCCTCAGACATTAATGTGGGGTCTAATTTCTCCAACTGAAAAGAAAACGGGCCTACATACTTAGTCCCAATTTCGTCAGCTTTTTGTGAAATGTTATTTACTTTATTTTGTGTTGAACCTGTATTATATGCTACATCAGCGAGGAGCAAAAGAGCCGGTATATCAGGATTTTCGCTTAATATTTTAGAAATGGCAGATTCTTCAAAACTTATAATTACTGTTCTTTTATCCATTTTAGTTTCAGAGAGCATTTCTAAAACTTCATCCACAATATCTGCAACTTTTATCTCAAGTACTGCCACCATATTATTTTCCTGGAAATAAGTTAAGGTTTGGTGTAAGGTTGGGATTTTTTCACCTGCAAATTTGGGATCTTTCCAACTTCCGGCATCCAACGTTGATAAATACTCATAGGTTAGTTCTTTAAGCACACCTGTACCATTTGTTGTGCGACCAATGGTATCGTCATGAAAAACAACCAGTGTTCCATCTATAGTCATATGAACATCGAATTCAGAAGCATCCGCACCAGCTTTGAAAGCAGCTTCGAAAGCGCTCATTGTATTTTCAGGCGCCACTTCTGCGAACCCACGATGGGCAGTAATTAAGGGGCTATTTTGCGAAATATAGTCAGCTAAAGATTCTTTAAGATTTTCAGGATTATCCTCTTTATTGCAGCTGCTAATTAAGAACAGGGGTAAAATGAGCCATGCTATGAGCTTAAAATTTGTGCTTTTTGTATCCATATAATATTGTTTTTGACTTATGCATTATTTTCAAATCGTATTTAGTGATTACAGTTCTAATGAATCTTCAGCCATTAAAGTCGCAACTTCATTTTTGAAATGGTATAGTTTTACATAGGTTTGAGAAGATGCATCATTGCTCTGTGGTGTGATAACTACAAAATTCATGGATGTAGAATCCAAACTATTATGATCTATCCATGTCCCTGAGTTGGCATAAATTGATTTTTGCCCCAGATGGTTATCGGATGCTTCCATTATTGGAATGTGTGAATGCCCAAAAACGACTATTCTTGCATCTGACGCCGGATTTAAAAAATACTGGGTTTTTGCCTGACGTTGTTGGTTTGGGATTTAAACAGCTGGCAGTGAAATTTAAAAAATACTGGGTTTTTGCCTGACTATCCAACTCGCTTGCAGTGGCTGAACCGGCGATAGCTTGTTCGGCAGGAATATTAACCGGCACATGATTGTGAGCTTGTCGCTGTAACCAGCTGTCCTGAATCCCATTATAAAGGTTTACATCTATAAATCCTCCCGGAGTTGTTTGGTAAGGCAGTACGTCGTTTACAGAAAATGAACCTGTAAGTCCATCGACATTTGTCACAATAATTTTCTCATCAAATTTGTTTTCAATTGTGAAAGTGTTTAACGTCCAATCCCACAATTTCCAATATTCAAACAGTAAGTTTTGACTTTCATCGCCGGAAGTATTTTGCGTAACGACAGGAACAGTATCCCCAGCCGGTGGAAATCCTTGCGAAACATAAAGGGCTGCTATTCTGGTAAAAAAGTAGCCCGGAGGCATTATTGTTCCCGGCGCAATATCCTGATTTGAAAACGGGTCGGGCGCACAGAAGAAATTGTAGCGGTGACCGTGCTCAATCGCTATTTGGGGATAGCCAACCGGCGAGTAAGTACCCAAGCCTAAAACATCGTCGCGTACCTGCTTGATTCCAGGTAGTATCAGCTCAACATTTTCTTCGGAAATCGTCAAATCGTGGTTGCCGGGCACGTAGGTAACTACTATTTTCCCTTCCTGAATGATGCTGTTAAAAACATCGAACACGCCTTTGTTGGTTGCCGCTATGCGTTTTACAAAATCCGTTTGATCCTTTCCCTGATAAGTATTTATTGGAGCAGGCACAAACCATTCATCCAGCAGGTCGCCGGCAATAACGAGTTCACTAACATTTGCAGATGCTTTTATTTGTTTAAGCAATTTTTCAAGGGATGGGAGGTTATCCTTGCATTCGGCATAATCAAGGTCTGCGCCGAGATGCATGTCGCTGATAACAACGATCAAATTTCTTTCGGAAGTGTTGTTGTTAAATGGGTCTTCTCCCTGAATCGGGTCATTAGTCTTTTCGCATGATGAGAATGCAAAAATTACCAAAAAAAATATACCCGTAAAATACGTAAGGTGAATGTTTTTTCTCATGATAAAAAGGTTTTTTATGTTTTTAATTTTGAATATGAATTGCCTTTTGTTTTTCATTTTATATTTGTTTCTGATGTAAAAAATAATTGTCATTGTTAATCAGTCCGGCTATTACTTCCGGTATCTTCTCAAAATCATCACATTTCGAAAAAAAATAATCAGCCCCGACTTTCATGGCCTGCTTTCTGTAATAGGAATCGGAATAAAAAGTGAGCAACATGAATTTCATCGTACGGTTCTCTTTCCGGATTTCCCGGATGACATCCACGCCTTTAAGACCGGGCATTTTATTATCCAGAATGGCCAGATCGGGGTTTAACTGCTTTAGGGCTTCAAGAGCTTCGGTGCCGTTATGGTAAACGCCAATTACTTCCGCCTTGTCCACCTGGGTTAGCATTTCCTGCAACCTTTCAAGCATAAAATCCGAATCATCAGCAATAATTATTTTCACTTGTGGTCATTTTATTTCTATACAAACATGCTTCTATTTCAGCAAATTGCTTGTAGGGCAAAGATGAAATGCTTGTAGGGGAACCCTGATATTTTTGTAGGGGAAACCTTACACGGATAAGTACGGGGGAGCATTTTACTCATTCCCTTGAACCAAATACCAATCAACCCATGAATCTAAATGTTGAGCAGAGTTGGGGCGAAGCAAAATTTTCTGCTTCTCATCCAACAAATACATGATTGGCGTGGCAAATACATAATAACTTTTCGCCACAGGACTTTCCCATTTTTGATAATCGCAGATGCTGATAAAGGGTAAATACTTGTGAAATTTGTGAGATTTTGTTTGTCTTCATCCAGCGAAACAAAAACGACTTCCAGGCCGTGTGTTTTCCATTTTTCGTATAAACCTGAAAATTACGAAAGTTCATGCGGGCATTGAGGGCACCAACTTGCACCAAATACCACCTCTGTCTATTTAGGTAATAAGTCCCTCAGTATTAAAAAATAGAATTCGGTGCGAACGGTGTTAGAAAAGTAGAAAGTTTGTAAGCTTTACAAACTTTCTACTAAAATATTTTCTCCTGCCAAAGGACGTATTATTAAATTAAAAAGACCGAATAGCACGCACAGCGTATGACCATTTCTTATCAATGCCCCAAATAATAGTGTTTGTATACCACACCCATGCATTATTTGAATCATATTCCGTAGAACTCCAATAAAGGTAATTATATGGTTTAAAAGCGGGTATAACATCCCTTGCCGAGTGTAATTCATTTAATTCGTTATTGCTTGGCAAATACCAGTCATCGTAAGTAACACCATCAACAGTAACTGAATAATCGGCGCACGCTTTGGCAGCATAGGTACCTGTATTGCCTTGGGCACTAATAATTAATGTGGTATTTTCACTTCCTGTCCCCAATGCTGTTGCTGTTGCTCCTGTTACTACATAACTTCCGTTCCACCAAGGAATCTCCAAGCCTTGGTCGCTGGTTGCCGCAATAAGGCCATGGGTTTCTCCATTCACATAACCCGGATCGCCGGATTGCAGAATGTAAAAAATGACACCACCCTGGTAACTATCACCAACTGCTGGTGGTGTTGTTCCACCTGTCCATGTGGGCACTCCACCAATCATTTGCAGGGTAGCACCTTCATTAGGTGTAGGAGCTACCAGTACCCATGCAGTGCCATTCCAGTATTGCATTTGTCCTGCTGCCGTGCCAGAAGTAACGCCAACTTTGGCTGTGTTGGCTGCGATTGCTGCATTTTGAGTTGATTGCTCTGATTGCAATGTTGCAATGTCGGTTGTATTGTCTGTGATTGCAGTTGCCTGTTCCGTGGTAATTCCGGTTTTTGCAGTGTTCAAGGCAATGGCTGCATCCTGCGTGATTTGCCCTGCTTCGAGTGCCGTAATATTGTCTGCATTTGCTTCTTCGGCAGCCGTGGCACGTGCAATTTCGTCTGTGATTGCAGCGGCGTTTGCTCCTTCGGCTGCCAAAGCTCTTGCTTCTTCATCTGAAATGGCAGTTGCATTTGTCGTAATGTTGGTTGTGTTGTCAGTAATCGCAGTTGCCTGTT
>CAZLGT010000052.1:0-43218 GCA_964559175.1 uncultured Mariniphaga sp.
AACCACTCCGCTGGCGCCAATATGCCAGGCTTCGCGTCCGGCAAACCAAACCAGCAGCCCCGATAAAAAGTAAAGCAGAAAAAATATCTGGTACGAAATGCGCCGGTAATAATAGATGAGCATAACCATCAGTATGAAAAAGGGAATGGAGTTGGAAATCAGGTGGTTAAAACTGGAGTGAATAAACGGCGAAAACAAAATACCGGGTAACCCTTTCCAGTGCAGCGGGTAAACGCCAAGTTTTACGAAACTCAGCGAGGTGCTCACCTCAATGATTTCTACCATCCAAAACAGAAGCACAAACGCTGTTGGAAGTACCAGACTGTGGAAAAATATTCGTTTTTCCATTTCCGGGTCCAACTTACGCGGATTGCTTGGATAGTAAGTGAATAAACGCATAAATGATTAATTGGAACTTTTTTCAATTAGTTTTTTTATCAACTCTATAAACTCGGAAATTTCTTCTTCCGTTGTGTCAAACGAGGTCATCCAACGCACTTCCGATCGTTTTTCGTTCCACATATAAAAGAAAAACTTTTGCTGCAAAGGTTTAATTATTTCCGGCGGTACTTCGGCAAAAACCCCGTTGGCTTCCACCGGCTGGGTGATTTTTATTTCCGGAATTTTAGAGGCTTCAGCTTCCAGCAGCTTGGCCATTTTATTGGCATGGGTGGCCGTTTCTTTCCACAAATCGTTTTCGAAATAAGACAGAAACTGTGCGCCCACAAACCGCATTTTAGAATAAAGCTGCATGCTTTGTTTGCGCAGGTATTTGGTATAATTGGTCAACTCCGGATTGAAAAACAGCACCGTTTCGCCCATCATCATACCGTTTTTGGTGCCGCCAAACGAAAGCACATCCACGCCGCAGTCTTTGGTGAATGTTTTGAATTCCAGGTTCAGCGAAACGGCGGCATTGGCAATCCGGGCGCCGTCCATGTGCAGCAGCATGTTGTTCCGGTGGGCCAAACCGGCAAGTGCCCGAATCTCTTCCGGCTGATAAACGGTTCCCATTTCGGTTACCTGCGAGATGGAAATCACCCGCGGCTGCGAATGGTGCTCAAAATCAAATCCTTTCAGGTGGTGCTGAATCCTTTCCGGTGTGAGTTTCCCGTTTACCGGCTCCACCGGAAGCAGTTTGCACCCGGTAAATTTTTCAGGCGCACCGCACTCATCTTCTTCAATGTGGGCGGTTTCGGCACAAATGATGGAATGGAAACTTCGGGTAACTGTGGAAAGTCCCAAAACATTAGCCCCGGTTCCGTTAAACACAAAAAATACCTCGGTTTCCTGCCCGAATTTTTCTTTAAAAGCACCGATGGCTTTTTGGGTAAACGGGTCGTCGCCGTATCCTTTCACATGTCCGTGATTGGCTTCGCTCATCGCCTTCAGGATGGCCGGGTGCACCCCCGAGTTGTTATCGCTTGCAAATCCTTTTTTCATTTAATAAAAATTGTTTGTTTTTAATGGTATTATATTGAACTCGCATGAGTTTTAATGATCGTATTGAGAGTAAATATTTTACATGCCCGTTTCATACTTTTCGTAAATTTTTAATATTCACCGGATTCTTTGTAACTTCAACCGGTATTTATGTACATGTAAAGAAAGAAAAAATCATACGTTTATAAAAATGGAAAAATCAACGTCGCTTTCCGAAAAACTGTATTTGCTTTCTGTCCATCCGCAAAAAGGAGGGATTTTATTTTCTGCCGGTACCGCGTTTAATTATGCTTCCATCGGCGCTTTGATTCTTGAACTGGTTCTGGAGAAAAACATTGCCGTTGAAGACAAGCGGGTGAAGATTCTTGGTTTGAACAGTAAAAATTCGCTGCACAGGTTTATGCTTGACAAGATGAAAGAAGCGAAGAAACCTTACAAGGTTAGCCGGTGGATTCATAAATTTAATTTTTCGTTTAAACACATTCGCCGCAAAATTGAATCGGGCCTGGTGCAAAAGCGAATGATTCGTTTGGAAGAAAAACGGTTTTTGTTTTTCCGGTGGAAAAGGTCGTTTCTTTTGAATAAACAGGCTGTTATTAAGCTACAGTCCGATGTCGAAAATCAGATTCTTCAGGGAACCGGTAACGAGGAGGAAATTATGCTGTTAACCCTTATCAAACCATGCGGATTGCTGAAAAGAGTTGTTCCGGATAAAGATAAACGGAAAATTGCCGGCAAAAAACTGAAACAAATGATGGAAGAGAACCATGTTTCGGAAGCAGTAAGTGCCGCTGTTGCAGCTGCACAGGCTGTTGCCGTTTCTGTGGCAGTATCTTCTGCTGCAGTCGCTGCAAGTGCTTCCAGATGATTAGAAAAACCTCATGAAAGAAAAAATACATGTATTCTGGTTTCGTCGCGACTTGCGCTTGCACGATAACCATGCACTTTATCAGGCACTGAGATCGGGTAATTCCGTGTTACCGGTTTTTATTTTCGATACGGAAATTCTGGATAAGCTGAGTTCAAAAACCGACGTCCGCGTTTCGTTTATTTTTGCTGAAATTCAGAAAATCAAAACCGAACTGGAAAAATTTGGCAGCTCGCTGAAAATTTTTTACACAAAACCATCCGGTGCATTTCGGGATCTAACCGATCAATATCAAATTCAATCTGTATTTGCCAACAAAGATTACGAACCTTATGCAAAAGAACGCGATAATGAAGTAGGAGAGTTATTGGAAAAGAAAGACATAGCATTTAATCTGTATAAAGACCAGGTAATTTTCGAGGAAAAGGAAGTGTTAAAAGACGACGGCACACCTTACACCGTTTTTACACCCTACAGCAAAAAGTGGAAACAGGTTTTTAACGAAACTGAAATTCAGTATTTTCCGTCCGAAAAAATACAAGAGAACTTTATAAAAACAAAGCCGTTTTCTTTTCCTCAGCTAAAAAAATTGGGATTTGAAAAAAGTTCTATCGAAATTTCACCATTTGAAATTTCAGAAGAGATCATCCGAAATTATGCCGAAACCCGCGATCTCCCGGCCATTAAAGGAACAACGCGGCTTGGCGTTCATTTGCGGTTTGGAACTGTGAGTATTCGTGAGCTAACCCTAAAAGCAATGGATTGGTCGGAAACTTTTCTGAATGAACTGATTTGGAGAAACTTTTTCAGTACCATTTTGTGGCATTTTCCACAGGTGGTTGACAAGGCTTTCAAACCAAAATACGATTTTATCCAGTGGCGAAACAGTGAAAAAGAGTTCGGGCGCTGGTGCAACGGAGAAACCGGTTATCCCATGGTGGACGCCGGCATGCGCGAACTCAACGAAACCGGATTTATGCATAACCGGGTGCGTATGGTAACGGCCGGTTTTTTAACCAAACACCTGCTCATCGACTGGCGGTGGGGCGAAGCATATTTTGCCGAAAAGCTGCTCGATTATGAACTGGCCTCCAACAACGGCAACTGGCAGTGGGCTGCCGGCACCGGTTGCGATGCAGCGCCCTATTTCCGCATTTTTAATCCCGAAAGCCAGCAGAAAAAGTTTGATCCTGAAGGAGAGTATGTGAAACGGTGGGTACCGGAGATGGAAACTTCAGCCTACCCAAAGCCGGTTGTAAATCACAAAATGGCGAGGGAACGGGCTTTGCAGACGTACAGGAAAGTGTTGAAGTAATTTTGATATTTTTTTTAATTTTGTCTTGAATGATAAATAAATTGGAAGCAATGAAAACACAGTATATTACAGATACAAATGGCAGAAAAGTTAGCGTTATTTTGCCCATAAGGGATTACAATGAAATTTTGAATAAATTGGAAGAGCTGGAAGATATAAAAGCTTATGACGAAGCGATTTCAGCCAGCGAAGAAGGCCTCCCGGCAGAACAAGTGTTCAAGGAGATTGAAGCGAAACGCTATGATTTATGAAATTAAAATTTTGCGTGGAGCTATCAAGCAACTGGAATCACTGCCCCTGAAAGATTATGAGGCTGTTAAATCCAAAATAATCAGACTTGGCGAAAATCCTCGTCCGCGTGGATGTGAAAAATTGAAAAACAGGCCTGGTTATCGTATCCGGCAGGGAAAATATAGAATTATCTATGATGTTTTTGATAACATTCTTACCGTCAGGATAATTCGGATAGGCCACCGAAAAAATATTTACCGATAAAACCCTTATTCCTCCAGCCATTCAATTATCCGCCGGTTTTGCGGGCCCGTAATGGGCGAAAGCGATTCAATCACCTGGCCTTCTTCATCTATCAGAAATTTTTGAAAATTCCAGATAACTTTGGCATCGAGCGTTCCGTTTTCTTCGCTGCTGGTCAGCCATTTGTAAACCGGGTGCATATCGTCGCCTTTAATGGATATTTTTTCCATCAATAAAAAACCAACATCGTATTTCTGGGTGCAAAATTCCAGAATTTGTTCTTTGGTGCCGGGTTCCTGGCTGCCAAAATCGTTGGAGGGGAAGGCAATGATTTCAAAATTGCAGGCTCCGTATTCATCATACAATTCCTGCATTTTTTTGAATTGGGGTGTAAGCGAACATTCGGTTGCGGTATTTACAATTAAAACTTTTTTCCCTTTCAATGTTGAAAAATCAAGAATTTCTCCTGTAATGGTGCGGGCACTAAAGTCGTGCAGCGTTTTGTACTGGCTCATTGCAGGCGTCACTACCAGAAGAAAAAGAAGCGGAAACAAACATTTAATAAGCATACCGGAATTTTTTGTAAAATTACGAAAAAAAGGAAAACTTTTTTTGCTGCATCAGAAAACCAACCGATGTTGATAAGTTTTGCCGGAAAAAAAATAGAAATGTTTATCTTTGGCTCACGGAGAAAGACCGCAGAAAAAATATGGAAAATTTTATTGTTTCAGCACGAAAATACAGGCCCGATTCATTCGATACGGTGGTAGCGCAATCGTCCATTACAACCACGTTAAAAAATGCCATTAAAAACAATCAGCTGGCACATGCTTACCTGTTTTGTGGTCCGCGCGGTGTGGGCAAAACCACCTGTGCGCGCATTTTTGCCAAAACCATAAACTGCTCCAACCTTTCACCGGAAGTGGAAGCCTGCAACGCGTGTGAATCCTGTAAGGCATTCAATACCAGCCGTTCATTTAATATTCACGAACTGGATGCGGCCTCCAACAATTCGGTTGACGATATCCGTGTACTTATCGACCAGGTTCGAATTCCGCCGCAGGTGGGCAAATACAGCGTGTATATCATCGACGAGGTTCACATGCTTTCTTCACAGGCATTTAACGCATTTCTGAAAACGCTGGAAGAGCCGCCCAAGCACGCCATTTTTATTCTGGCTACTACCGAAAAACATAAAATTATACCTACCATTTTGTCGCGTTGCCAGATATTCGATTTTAACCGGATTGGCATTTCAGATATTGCGGGTCATCTGGAATATGTGGCCAAAAATGAAGGTGTAAACATTGAAAAAGAGGCGCTGAACATCATTGCCCAAAAAGCCGATGGCGCCATGCGCGACGCGCTCTCCATTTTCGACCAGATCGTCAGTTTTTCCGGAAAAGAAATTACCTACCAGGATGTAATATCGAATTTGAATGTGCTCGATTACGACTACTATTTCAGACTGGTTGAGCATTTTCTGAAAAATGAAGTCCCCGATGTGCTGATGATTTTTGACGATATTCTGAATCACGGATTCGACGGGCACCATTTTATTACCGGACTGAGCAGCCACCTGCGCAACCTGCTGGTGTGCAAAGACCCGGTTACCGTGCAGTTGCTCGAAGTGGGCGGCGAAATTAAGGAACGCTACAAAGTACAGGCTTCGGTTTGCAACAGCGATTTTTTACTGAAAGCGCTTGAAATCAGTAATGAATGTGACATGCAGTACAAAATCAGTCAAAACAAACGGCTGCTGGTTGAACTGGCCCTTGTGCGGATAGCCCAGCTAACCTTAAAAAAAAAATAGCTGACGACGAGGAACCTGAGGATATATTGCAACCCATTTTTTCTGAAACAACCGCAACCGAACCCCAAAAAACGGATTCCAGACACCCCTCCCCACAGAAACCAATTCCGGTAAAGAAAACGGTAAGAAAACGTTCGAGCGAAGCCAAAGGCCCATCGATTAAAGATGCCCTGGCCGGGAAATTCAGCGAAGAAAAACTTTCGGCCAAAGAACAGCACCAAATTTACACACGGATTGGAGAAGTCAAAGACTTCACCCCCGAAGCTCTCAAAATAAAGTGGGATGAATTTGTGGCAAAACTCAGCGACAGGCCTAATTTGCAATCAACCCTTTCAAAAATACCTCAGATGGAGCAGGAATACCAGCTCGTGCTCGATATTGATAACTCGGTACAGGATGACCTCATCAATTCCATCAAACCTGAACTGGTTTCCTGGCTCCGCAAAGAGTTGAAAAATTCAAAAATTCAACTGGTAACCCGCATTTCCGAAACCGAAAGGGAAAAAGTTATCTATTCCGATTCGGAAAAATACATGGAAATGTTGAAAAAAAATCCGAAACTGGAGCTATTGAAACAAAGATTGAAACTTGATTTCGAATAGACATCCTTTATTTTATCAACTCCACACTGCGTTTTACAAATTTGTCCAAATCGGCGCCTTTCAGCATGTTGTTGGCTAAAAGTGCAAGGTCAACCAACTGTTTGGCCAGTTTGTTGTTTTTGCCAAAACCGGTTAGTTTTTCCCGTTTGCTTTCTTCCAGTTTGGCCAGTTCGCTGTTCAGGCTGTCCAGTTTTTCTTTGTCGGCCTGCGGAACTTCTTCCTCTTTTTTGCCTTCTTTTGCTTTTTCCAGCTCACTGATTTCAGCTTTTTTGGCTTCAATATCAGTAGCCAGTTTTTCCAGCGATTTGCCTAACTTTTTGTCTTTGGCTTCAACCACTTTTTTCACCAGCGGATGTGCGGTATTTACAACCAGATTCAGGCTTTCGGGCATGTCACCGTAAAAATTCATACCCCCCTGGGCAGCGCTCATGTCTTTCATGCGTCGCATAAATTCGCTGCGGGTAATCACCATCGGGCTGCCGTTTTCGCCCAAATCCTGGAAATCGACCAAAAAGTTATGGCTGTTGGTTTCGGGGCAAACGGCCTGAAATACCGGTGATAGTTCCTGCTTCTGTTCCCAGGTAAGCTCTTCTTTTGATGAATCATCTTTTTTGATGAGGTTTTCCACCACATCGGCATCCACACGCACAAACTGTTTGTCGGAATCTTTTTGTTCGAACCGGCTGATAATGTGCGGCGCCAGAACATCGTCGAGAATCAAAACGTCGTAGCCCTTGCCACGTGCCTCTTCCACAAAAGTGTATTGTTCTTCCTTGTTGGTGGTATAAAGGTAAACCAGTTTTTTGTCCTTGTCGGTCTGGTTGTCCTTAATCAGTTTTTCGTATTCTTCAAAAGTGAAATATTTGTCTTCTGTATTTTTGAACAGGAAAAACTTCATGGCACGGTCGTAAAACTTATCATCGGTCAACATGCCGTACTCGATAAAAATTTTCAGGTCGTCCCATTTTTTCTCGAACTCATCCCGTTTTTCCTTAAAAATTTCGGCCAAACGGTCGGCCACTTTTTTTGAAATATGGCTGCTTATTTTTTTTACGTTCGAATCGCTTTGCAGGTACGAACGGGAAACGTTCAACGGAATATCCGGCGAATCAAGTACCCCGTGCAGCAAGGTCAGAAATTCGGGTACAATTCCTTCCACCGAATCGGTAACAAATACCTGATTGCTGTAAAGTTGAATTTTGTTTTTCTGAACCTCAAAATTGTTTTTGATTTTCGGAAAATAAAGAATTCCGGTGAGGTTAAACGGATAATCCACATTCAGGTGAATATTAAACAACGGCTCGTCGGCCATGGGGTAGAGGCGACGGTAAAAATTCTGGTAGTCTTCATCTTTCAAATCGGCCGGCATTTTTGTCCAGGTCGGTTCTGTGTCGTTTATCTGGTTGTCTTCGCCGGTATCCACCTGTTTGCCGTCTTTCCACTCTTTTTTCTTTCCAAAAAGAACGGGTACTGGCAGAAACTTGCAATACTTTTCAAGAATTTCGGAAATTTTGTGTTCTTCCAAAAACTCCTCGGAGTCACTGTTGATGTGCATTACAATGTCGGTTCCTACTTCGCCACGTTCAGCATCTTCAATGCTGTATTCGGGTGTGCCGTCGCAGCTCCATTTTACAGCTTTGGCTCCTTCCTGGTAAGATTTGGTAATGATTTCCACTTTTTCGGATACCATAAACGAGCTGTAAAATCCCAACCCAAAATGCCCGATAATGGCGTTTGCATCCTTTTTATATTTTTCGAGAAACTCGTTGGCGCCCGAAAAGGCAATCTGGTTGATGTACTTTTCAATCTCTTCAGCCGTCATCCCGATTCCGTTGTCAGAAACTGTTAAGGTTTTAGCTCCTTTGTCGAGTTTTACCTTTACTTTCAGTTCGGTTACATCACCTTTGTATTCCCCTTTCGATGCCAGCGTTTTCAGCTTTTGTGTGGCATCCACCGCGTTCGATACAATTTCCCTGAGGAAAATATCGTGGTCGGAATAAAGAAATTTTTTAATGATGGGGAACAGATTTTCACTGGTTACGCCAATTTTTCCTGTTTGCATATTTTTCTGTTTTAAATGATACTTTTTATATGTTTTGCTCCCTAAAGTCAAACCCTGTGCCACGCAGCAATTCTGACGATTTGTCACAAGTTTTGGTATTCATCTGGTGACTTTCGGTCACCTGATGAATAATTTCAATCACAAAACACATAAAAGAGATTTAAAAACCTGATGAATTTTAGGTTGTATTCACTTAAAAGAAGCTTATTTTGCAGACAAATTATCCCGAAGATTTCGCGTATGAGCAATTTGGAAAACTATTTCAGCAGTTTCAGAAAGAACATTGTGGGTATCGACCAGGAGTTTGAATCGGCCTGGGGAATGCAAAAAATGGTTTACGGCGACTGGATTGCCAGCGGCCGTTTGTACCGGCCAATAGAAGAAAAAATCACAAACGAGTTTGGTCCGTTTGTGGGCAATACACATACTGAAACCAGTGAAACCGGATTGCTGATGACCCATGCCTACCACCGTTCTCACGAAATCATTAAAAAGCATGTAAATGCCGGACCGAATGATGTCATTATCACGGCAGGATTCGGAATGACAGCGGTTATCAATAAGTTTCAACGAATTCTGGGATTGAAATACTGTGGAAAACTAACCTATTCCAAATGTCTGAAGGAGCGCGAGCATCCGGTGGTTTTTCTTACCCACATGGAACATCATTCCAACCAAACCTCATGGTACGAGACCAGTGCCGAGGTAGTTGTTGTGGAGCCAGGAGACGGTGGGCTGGTGGAACCTGAAAACCTGCGTAAAGCTTTGGAAAAATACAAGGACAGGCCTTTTAAAATTGGTTCGTTTACAGCCTGTTCCAATGTAACCGGCGTACGAACTCCATACAAAAAACTGGCTCGTTTAATGCACGAATACGGCGGTGTTTGTTTTATCGATTTTGCCGCATCGGCACCTTATGATGAGATTGATATGCACCCGGAAGATCCGCTGGAAAAAATTGATGCCATCATGTTTTCACCCCACAAATTTCTGGGCGGTCCCGGTTCATCAGGCGTTCTGGTTTTTGATGTCTCGATGTACAAAAACCAGGTGCCCGATAACCCCGGCGGTGGCACGGTTGACTGGACCAACCCCTGGGGAAAGTACAAATATGTGGACGACATAGAGGCGCGTGAAGATGGAGGAACTCCCGGATTTTTGCAATCGATAAAGGCAGCGCTGGCTTTTCAGTTAAAAGACCAGATGGGAGTTGAAAATATCAGAAAACGCGAAGAGGAACTTTTGGAACGGGCTTTCAAAGGATTGGACGAAGTGCCCGGGCTGAAAATTTTGGCCGACAATGTGCGCGACCGGTTGGGCGTTATTTCGTTTTATATTGATGGAATTCATTACAATCTGGTAGTGCAAATTTTAAATGACAAGTTTGGTATTCAAACCCGCGGAGGATGCGCCTGTGCCGGAACATACGGCCATTTTTTGCTGGAAGTAACCTACGAACAATCGCAGGAAATTACCGAAAAAATCAGCCACGGCGACCTGTCGGAAAAACCCGGCTGGGTTAGGTGGTCGCTGCATCCCACCATGACCGACGCCGAAGTGGACCTTATGATTACTGCGCTGAAAGACATTGTGGAAAATATTCAGGAGTATCAGAAAGATTACATTTACGACAACCGCAAAAACATTTTCTGGCACAAAAACGATATAAACAGGTCGGAGCTCATAAAAACCTGGTTCGATTTTTAGTATCGTCTGTAAAACAGGATAAAAGGCTTCGTTGTTATTTCTGTACAGAATCTGTTTTTGAAAAAGTTAATTACTATCAATCGTTTTGCCAGCCACAAACAACTGCCTTACTAACCTGTTTCCCTGCTGGTCGGTTACGTTTAATGTATGCCACCCGGGTTCGGGACGAACAGCCATTTGATGTATTCCGGTAGTTTCTCCAAGGTATTGATTATCGATTTGCCAAAAAACTTTGGCTCTCCGCTGCCGGTGGACCAATTCAAAAATCAGTTGCCCCGGAGTGCCGTCCAGATCGGTAGGAAGAAACAGATTGTTCCATTCACGAGGGTAAATAAATTCCATGTTTTCCATTTCGTCTGCACAACCCGGCAACAAAGGCGGCATCGTGGCATACACCGGATTTCGCGGTTTGTAATAATATTCCATGGCCGGCGGAAGAACAAACCAGTTTTTATGCGTCATATTAGCCACCGGGTAACATGTTGCATTAACCCGGTGGGTCCCCTGTTCGTTCAAATGAATTCTATGATGAAACGGACATAAACCAATGGCTGAACCAGCAGGTAACCAAACTTTTTTTATGGAATCGCAATTAACTCCCGGCCGGTAACCGCTTTTGGCACACAACTCCAGTTCCTCCATTTCATCAACCGGTTGATGAAACCATCCGGATGCAGGTAACAAATCAAAAATATCGAACAACAATGGAGCGGCAGCGGAAACTCCTGTCAATCCCGGCCGGCCTTCTCCATCGGCATTGCCCACCCACACCGAAACCACATAGTCACGGGTCATCCCAACAGCCCAGGCATCGCGAAATCCAAAGCTGGTGCCTGTTTTCCATGCAATGTTACGTGCCGAAGCAAACGCCTGCCAGCCGGCTTCCGATTCAGGCCGGCGAACACGGAGAAGCGCCTGCAGGGTTTCATAAATGGCCGAAGCCCGAACAACGGGCTGAACAGCCTGTACATTTTTTTTTTCAAAAACATTTTTATGCTGAACCCAGGAAAGCGGTTTAAATGGTTGAGCTTCGTAAAAACCATCGTGTTCATCGTAATTTCGTAAAACCGAAACCATCGACGTGTACATTCCTGCCAAATCCCAAAGCGTAACCTCTGCGCCGCCAAGAATCAGTGAAAGTCCGTAATAATCGGGTGGGTGATTCAGTGTTTCCATTCCTGCTTTTTTCAGAAAAGAATAAAAAGGCGGAACTCCGTAGTTTTGTAACATCCACACCGCCGGAATATTTAGAGATCGTGCCAGTGCTTCATTGGCCGGTACCGCTCCGTTAAACTCCTGGTCAAAGTTCGTAGGGGTAAATCCACCAAAACGGGTGGGAATATCCGGAATCAACATCTGCGGGGTAAGTTGTCGGTCGTCGAGCATTTTGCAATACAGAAAAGGTTTTAAGATACTCCCCGTACTTCTGGGCGCCTGAATAACATCTACACTGTTTCCATGTTCTGTGTCTTTTCCATCGAACACATTTCCTGCATACACTTTAACCTCACGAGTAGCCACCTCCGAAATCACAACGGCTATATTATAAATATGATTAGCTGCAAGTACCTTGCGGTGCCTGTTCATGCGTTCCACCACGGCATTCTGCAAATCAATATCGATGGTTGAATGAATGCGTTGCCCTTTTTTTTCCTGTGCTGCTTTTTCCACCAAATGGTAAGCACTCATGGGTAGCGGATTTACTTTTTCGGGCAGCGGTTCGGCCAGCGAAAGCCGGTAAGTTAGACTGTCGATGGTACCTGTGTTCAACAGCTTTCCCAGAACGAAATCGCGTTTCTGTTTTAATCGCTCATCGAGATTGCCGGGATAAATCAACGACGGCGCATTGGGCAACACTGCCAATGTAGCCGACTCGGCCCACGACAATTGCGTGGGTGGCCGGGCAAACCAACGCCAGGCGGCAGCATCTGTTCCCACCACATTTCCGCCAAACGGTGCATGCGAGGCATACAAGTTCAGAATTTCTTTTTTTGAAAACCTGAGTTCCAGATTTAGCGCCCAAATCATTTCAATTATTTTATTCGTTAGGGTACGCTTCCGGTTTTTCCTTGCCATACGGCACACCTGCATGGTGATGGTGCTGCCACCTCTTACAATTTTTCCAGCTTTTATATTTTGAACCAGAGCACGGGCCAATGCCACCGGATTTATCCCCGGATGGTAGTAGAAAAAGCGGTCTTCAAAAAGTAACAGGCACTTTTCATATTTATCCGGTACAGAATCGGTTGCCGGGAAACGCCACTGCTCATCGGCTGCAATGCGGGCGCCAAGCAATCTTCCGTCGCTGCTTTCAACTACTGTAGAAAACGGGTCGTCAAAAAGCTGTCGGGGTACGCAAAAACAGAATCCCAAAAAAAAGACAAGCAATAGCAGTCCTCCAATAAGGAGGATTTTGTTTCCTGATGTGATTTTTAAAGGACTCAATCCCATATTCTTTTAGCAGTTTGCCGGTGTTTGCCAAAGCCAAACGGCAATAAGAAAAACCTACTCAGAACTTATCTCTACCCACCTTCCGGGTTTTTGAGCACGAACACTAACATCGTACATGGCTTCGCAACTTACGGGCGGTTGATAGAACTGACCTGCGTAAGAGGCATTCAAATAAAATACAAATGTTTTTTGCTGGTTCATTTCCAAATCAAAATAGGTGTACACACGATCGTCACGAATATCCTGGTATTCGAAAGTTGAATTCTGATCCTGCGGAATATCGGTTAATCTTTTGTTCATTATTTCCCATCCGGAAGGAAAAACCGTATTTAGTACCATTTCTTTATAATCTTTCGATGTACCGGGATTTTTTACAATAACGAGCATTCGGAAATCAACCCCCTGATTCAGATTTTTCGGATTTATTTCGTTTCCTGCAGTATCAAGGTATTTCACCTGCATCAGCAAATTTTGTGAAGCTGACGATAAATCCACACCCACCGGAATTCCACGGCCCAGCACTCTCACATAACCGGCAGTTTCACCCTGGTTTTTATATTCAACCTTAACAATTCCATCTTCATTCAATTTTACAGGAAGGGTAAGTATCGGATTTTTTGATCGAAGCTCCGTTTTTTCACCGTTTACTGTCATTTCAAACCGAATTTCAGCATCGCCCGACGCATATTCCCGGGCGTAAAATGCTGCCGACGACAAACACCAGGCAGCCGTTTGTGTACTTAGCCAGTCGCGTTGATTCATTTCGCCGGAAATGGTTTGCAGTAACTGGAATGCCTTTTCCTGCTCGTTCAGCAAAACCAGTGTTTCCAGAATCATGGCTTTATCACGCAGAGCCGAGCCAAAAGTTCCGCCCATCTCCTGGTAATCGTCCATTGTGGTGGTTAAATTATTTACCAGTTGCCGGCCTGCCTCTGGTTGGCCAGCCAGAACATAAGCGGCGGCCAGTCGCCAGGTTACTTCGGCTGATTTTTCGCCTTTTTCGCGCAACCGGTTCATAGCGCCCAAATCGGGTGATCCTGCAAGTGCCAGCGTGTACAACCGGTATGCCTGAATAAAATCGTAGTTGCGGTAGTAAACTCCGTTTCGGAAACTGCCTGAAGGATTCCAGTTTCTTGCGGCTGTTTGCTGAAAACTCAGCCATTTGTTTTTTACGCCCAACGGAAGGGAGTAACCTGCGTTTTCAGCTTTCAGCATAAAATGCCCGGCGTAACTGGTAGCCCAATCATCTGCCGACGAAGCTCCCGGCCAGTATCCCAAACCTCCGTTGGAAATCTGGAAAGCCGGTATTTTTTGCAATGCGCTACGAATATGATTTTCAATATCCTGCTTTTGATTAGCATTAAGTTCAATCAAATCATTCAAAAATAACTGTGGAAACGCTGCCGATGTTACCTGTTCGATACAACCGTGCGGATAGCCCATCAGGTAATCGAGGTATTTTGTCAGGTTGAGTGGCGGGAAACCGGAAATTTCAACCCATGCTTTTCCTGTAGCCGCATTCCCCGGAACCTGCAAAGTAGTATTCCATTGCTGATTGCCTTCCACCATTTTCGATTGTTCTGTGGTAACCGGTGAATTGGGATTTCTGATTTGCAGTTCAACTTCGTAAGAGGCTTTTTCATTGCCACTTTTTGCTTCCACTACTATTTTTCCCACGCCGGTTTCCGATTTCACTTTCAGCCTGAAATAAACCATGCTGTCTCCTGTTCTTTCAAACCGGACCTCTTTCTCATCTTCACCCAAAATACCGAGCAGTGAATTGGTCTTCACCCGAACTGAAACATTTTTCACATTTTCTTTCATCGCAAAAACATTTACCGGCAGGCTCACTTCTTCTTCGGGCGCCAACACACGCGGCAGGGTAGCCAGCAGCATCAACCCTTTTCTTACAGGAACTGTTTTTTCAGCATTCCCGTAGGACCCTTTATTTCCGGCTACCACCATCACTCTAACCGCTCCCACATAGTTGGGCATGGTAAACTGGTGTTTGCCTGTTTCTCCCGCTTTTATGGTGAATGGTCCTGCAACCTGCACCACCGGTTTAAAACGATTTGCTTCTTCTTTTGCCGTAACAGGCATTTCGCCGTCGCCCCCCACAGCAAACGCTTTTTCAAGCCGGGCGCCATAAGCTCCGGCTACATAATCGTATAAATCCCAGGTTTTTACCCCCAGCGCCTCGCGGGCATAAAATGTTGAATGAGGATCAGGTGTTTTGAAATTGGTCAGTCCCAGTAACCCTTCGTCAACTACTGCCAGGGTGTAAGTCATTTCCTTTTGATTTGCTTCCGAAACCAGAACGGTATATTTTGTTTCAGGCTCAATTTCATCAGGCGTTTGAATGACCGGCGTTAATATCGTTTCCGGATTTTCCACCAAAACAGGCGTTACGCCATATAATCTTAGCGGAGCATCGTTTTCGGTTTGTCCGTAGGGCTGAATCAAACTTACATGAATGTAAAAATTAGGCG
This sequence comes from uncultured Mariniphaga sp., assembly GCA_964559175.1. Lineage (GTDB taxonomy): Bacteria > Bacteroidota > Bacteroidia > Bacteroidales > Prolixibacteraceae > Mariniphaga. The sequence continues at coordinate 15,225 of CAZLGT010000052.1, forward strand.
CCATTTCCGGTTTTACATCGATGGTGAAACGGGTCTGTTTTTCCTGTGTTTCCACCCAGAATATGTCGGTTGCCCTGGTTCCGTTTTCTATACTTATCAATGCTTTTCCGGCTTTTGAAGAAGGAATAGTTACTTCAATCTTTTCACCCACATTGTATTTCTCTTTGTCGGTACGCAGGGTTAGCAAAGTGGCGCCATCGGCCATCCCTTCCGAACGCCAGCTTCCCCATTGCGACATATAAAAAGTTACACCGGCAGCATGCCCGCTGGTAACATCTTTTACCCAAAGCAGATATCTTCCGTTATCCTGCCAGTTATTGTATTTCACATTCAGTTTCAGTTTGTTTCTTTCTTCAGCTTTTTCAATGTTCCAGTTGTCAACCGGACGGTAATAATTCCCGGAAACATAACGGGCCAGGTTTTCAGAACCCGATTCCCACCACCATCGCCAGTCGATTTTATACAATTTCGCCTGCAGTTTATCGCCGGAAACCGGATTCCCTTCAGCATCCACCAGCACAACTTCGGGGAAATAATCGGTGTCGGTTTTATACCAGTTATCTTCCGAAGCCGGCATTTTTACACCCACAAACGTAGAGAAAGGTGCAAATCTGGCCTGTTCAACATGTATGCTGAAATCACCGCCCTGCTCGAATACCCGAGAAGTAAACCATGCTTTGACCATTCCCGGTGCATTCTCCAGTGACTGAAAATCGACCGGAACCTTCGTTTTTCCGTTTTCATCCAAATGGTCTTCAAAAATGGTTTGCTCGGTGGGCGAAAACGACGATGCCGGATCGGTAAACGAATATTGTTCGTAGCCATTGAATTCTGTATTATCCTTTACAAAAAGAACATCGACTTTTGACTTTAGCGAACGCGCCGGTGAACCGTGCAGCCATGTCGCTTCCATCTGAATACTTTTTGTTTCAGAAGTAAGTGGTGTTTCAGGTAAATCCAAATCTATTTTCAGCCGGTTGGGCTTTACTGTTTCAATTTTTATGCGTTTTGAAAATGTGGCATTTCCCACATCAACCCTGGCCTCCCAGTTTCCGGTAGGAGCGTCAGCGGCGGTTTGCACAGTCAGCGGGAAAAAACCATTTTCACTTTCTGCAAGCACCCGTTTTTCGACCACCCGGCCCGAAGGATTTATAAGTTGAAAAACCACCGGGTAATTTTTGGGAAGACCGGCTTTCTCTTTTTCAATGATTGCATTCAGAAAAAGGGTATCGCCGGGGCGCCAAACACTGCGTTCGCCATAAATAAAACCTTTCAGCCCGTCGGTAATTTCCTGGCCCGAAACATTAAAATTACTGGTGGAAAGCGCACTCCCATCATCGAGGCGCAGGTAGCCGAACTGTTTCCCTTTTTGTGCTACCAGTAAAAACGGTTTTTTACTGAGGGTTGCAGTGGCAAATCCTTTGCTGTCGGTTGTCAGCGTTTGCATCAATTGATTTTGGAAGTTGAATAAACGTAGTTCCACATTTTGCTCGGGTTGGGTGGTTAAAAGGTTGGTAACGGCAAAAGTCAGTTCATGATTTCGCCCTTCTTTTACAATGATTCCCAGCTCCGATGCAAAAATATTCCTCGAAACAAAGCGGTTTGAATTATAGTATGAAACATCGCACGGATTGTCGCGTTCCTGCCAGTTGTAATCCGGCGGATAATAGTAATCGGAGTACCACCCCGGATGATCCCATTCTGTCTGATACGGTTCCTCTTTATTGTGATTGGGTGCCTCTGTATTCTGCTCATCCCGGTTACTGTTTTGCCCGCAATCGTACATTGAGTTTGCCTTGTGAAAGCGAAATTGTACATTGTAAATAGCGCCTTGTTCGATGGAAAAGAAATCGGCCAGATTGATTTTGTAGGTATTCCAATTTTGAAGTCCGCCGGGCTCTTTGGGTGTGAGTTCCACCACTCCTGAATATACCAGCCGGCCCGCTTTGTTCAGTTCCGAATCACTGTCAAAACGATTGTTCTGAAAAAATGCAAGCACATTGTCTTTAAATATCTGAACTACCCGAATTTCAACGGCATTCAGCGCCACGGCTTCAAACGGCATCTCAAGTGTTCCGTCCTGTGGTACTATCACACCTTTTCCGATGAGTCGCATGGCAGGCATCATACTGCTAAACTGTACCCGGAAGGTTTGCGTTTTATTTAGCGAGAAATAATTTACATTTTTAATTCCCTCGGAAACCGTTACGTCCAATTCGCCCGACAAGGTTTTGGCCGGCCAGCCTTTAATTACATTTCCTTCAACGGTTAACCGCAAATTTGTGCCGTCGCTTAATGCCACCAAACCGGTTAAATCCTGCGATTTCAACAACGGGTCTGAAAAGCGGATTTCCAGGTGTTGTTCAGGCTCCCGAACTATATTGGCTTCCAGTATTTCAAATACATTCAACGCGGTTACTTTGATGGTTTCTTCTCCTTTTTTGGTCGCATTTAACGGTTTTCCGTTCCATTCTATCACCAGCTCCCCCGGCTTATCAGGGAATCGTTGCAGACTGTCAATCGAAAAAAAATGCTTCCGGTTTGCCGGTTCATGATTCCAGCGAATAGTTACATTTTCACCTTCGTATCCGGCCTTTAGAATTTTTTCGATGTTGGCAGGCAATGCTGCATCTGCTGTTGACAGGTACCCTGAAAACTGCATTTTATCGAAAGGACCCGCCTCGTAATTTTTTAACCCGTCGAACGAAACCGAAAACGACTGTTCGATGGTGGAAAACTGAAAAAACATCTTTTCGTAACCGGTTTCGACATCCATCAGGTTTCCCAGTTGAAAATCTGTTTTGTAAGTAGTTCCCTGTTTAAATGGCTCCGAAGGTCTGAATTCAGCAATTCGATCGCCAACTAAAATTGCCTCTCCTTTTATTTCAGGCGAAAACCGGAACAGGTTTTCAGTGGTAGCATTTGTTTTTGTTACAGGTTGTGCCAGGTAAACAGAAATAACCGCCTCTGTTGAGACCGTTCCACTGGTGTAGGCCTGCACATATTTTCCAAATCCGGAATCAGGTGTTACCGGCTCTTTGTTTGATTGGCAACCCAAAAGGAGGCTGAATAAAAACAGAATTGGAAAGGAAAGAATATTTTTCATTTTTTTGGTTTTTATGGGTTCTGAACAAGTTCTAAAATAAACCTGGCATTTCTAAATTTTGCCTTTTATGCAAATATAATTCTAATTTGTTTCAGATATGATTATTTTTTGCATTATCCTTAACGCCAGAAAAGGGGTGCAGTATTGGTTTTAATTTTAGCTTTCCAAACCTTTATTTCGTAAGTGAAAGTTTTCAGTTTTGTAAACTTTTTGTATTTTTACAACGTGAAAATAAAATTTAAATCTGGCGAATTAGAATATTTTTATTTAACACCTTTAGCTGAAATTAGGGGGAAATTGCCTTTTCAAAAGGATATAATTAAACAATTCAAGAAAAAGGTACAGATTTTAATAAGTATTGATTTACTAAATGAACTTGCCTTATTTAAAAGTTTGAATCTTGAAGAATTAAAGGGAGATAGAGAAGGGTATTATTCTATTAGACTTAATAAACAGTACAGATTGATTTTTATTTTGGAGGAGGAAAAAGAGGAACAAATAATATGTGAGATTATTTTAATTACTGAAATTTCAAAACATTACGGGAAATGAAAAATTTATATGCGAATGACATGGTGCCCGGAGATATTTTTCATCCTGCAGAAATTGTAAAAGATGAAATGGAAGCAAGGGATGTGAAACAGGTTGACCTTGTAAAAGCATCGGGTTTTAATAAATCCTTTATCAGCCTTTTTCTTAAGGGTGAACGTAGTATAACTATCCCGTTTGCCCTTTCGCTGGAAAAGGTTTTACACATTCCTGCCGAATTTTGGGTTCGTTTGCAAAAACAATACGAAATGAACAAGGAGCTGATTGAACTTCGAAAAATTAAGAACGCATCATAACTTTTTTCAGAAGAATAACTTTTAATGAAAAAATATAAAACCGGTTTGGTATTAAGCGGCGGAGGAACCCGCGGATTTGCTCACCTCGGAGTAATTGCCGCCCTCTATGAAAAAGGAATACGGCCTGATGTTATTTCGGGAACCAGTGTGGGCGCCATTGTAGGCGCTTTTATTGCCGGCGGAAAAACGCCCGAAGAAATTCTGAAAATTTTCAATCAGGGCTGGTTTTTTAGATACACCAATCTGCACATTCCGGTAGATGGTATGCTGAAACTGAACGGCCTGCAGGAGGTCATTCAAAAAGAAATTCCATACAAAAACATAGAGGATTTGCCCATGCCGTTTTTTATTTCGGTTTCGAACCTGAATACCGGAAAAGTGGAATACAAAAACAGCGGTCCGCTGGACAAAACCATTCTGGCATCCTCCTCTATTCCGGTGTTGTTTTCGCCGGTTAAACTGGATGGCCAAAAGTATGTGGATGGCGGCCTGGTGGACAATATTCCGGTTGAACCCATTAAAAACGACTGCGAAAACATAGTGGCAGTGAATATCAGTCCACTGAATCCCCGTGAGAAATTCAACAACCTCATTCAGATTGCCACCCGCACATTTTATATGAGTGTAAATGCCAACATGAACGAGGTCAGGAAATATTCTTCAGTTTACATAGAGCCAGAAGGAATCGATACATACGACATCCTCAGTTTAAGCCATGCACAGGAGTTGTACGAGCTGGGCTACAATTCGTTAAAAGAAAGGGAATTGCGTTTTTGATATTCTGGGGTAATCTGTATGTGCATTTTTTAAAAAGTATCTATATGCTACCTCCCACATCCTCCTTATCTACAAGTTTTTCATCAATGAATTTTTCGCCTTCAACTATTTTTTTCTCCACTTTACCAAGCCTGTCTTTTTCATCTTTTGTACGGAGTTTTTCAATTACTCTGTTTAATGGCGGAATATAAGATGCCAGTAAAAACAAACTGGCAACCAGAAAAATATAACCCAGCGGAATAAAGGGAATAAACATAAACAAGGAGCCCAGGATCAACAGAATTAATCCGGTAACCAAACGGATATATTTTTTATGTTCTGGTTTCATTTTTAAACTCATAATTTTTTTTTGACTTATTCGATAATTATTTCAGTACCGGAAGTGTTTAAGTATTCGTTTAAATCAGGCAAATCGTACCAGTTTAAACTACCTGGCACGGCATTAAAAGCCCGGGCTGGATCATAGTATTTATCTTTTACCAGTTCCTTTAACGGCCCGGGGAAATCGCGAAATGTAATTTTGCTGAACGGGTTTTTCAGTAACGCATAATGCAAAACAGCCGGCGTTGCATTTCCCTCAACAACCGCTTCCACAGGTTTTCCCGGAAATTTCTTTTCGGTAAACTGCAAAAGCAAATCAATGGCTTCGGCCTGAATACCCGGAATGCTTTTCCCGGCCAGGTTTGCACCGAATGTATAATTGAACGGGACTCCCTGGATAACACCGTCGCCGGTAAATTTCGGGTCGTGCAGTTCTCCGGTTCCGGGCAAATCAGCAGAAACAACCATATGTCCGGCGGCCAGAATTTCAGTTAAAAGCGGCTCTTCCAAAATTTTTGCCTTTCCTTCGGGGTGAAACCACATGATCGGATTTCCTGAATTTCCGCTTTCTGATTTCATTACGTAAACCGGCATGGCATAATCGTTCCAACTGCTTTCAAGGAAGTATTTTTCCACCGTAAATCCGTTTGCACTGAATTTCCCGGTGTAAACTGCTGCGGTCAGTTTTCTCTGAAAATCAATTCCGGCAGTTTGGGCAACTTTTTGGGGCAAGTCGTTTTCAGGAACCTTTTTCCCCGGAAAATATTTCCGGTTTAGGCTGAAAACCGTTTCGCATTCAAACGAAGTGCCCACCTGCCCGGTTGGGGTTACCCGGAGTTCTTCCACTGAAAAAGGTGTTGTTTCCCTGTCTGTTGGGTCGCCGGGCAGTTCAAGGTGTTTCTGAAAAAAGGCGTACAATGCTTCGCGGTTGTTTCTGGTCGATTCGTGAACGCCCAGGTCTTCTACCAGTTGAACGTTCTCAGGCTTCCCAAAGGCGGCATACGATTTTTGCACTTCAGCAAAGGTTTCGCGCGCTCCCTGGATGCTGAAAAAATCGTGTGTAGTGGTAATCATCAGAGCAGGTTTTGGCGCCCTGATGTGCAGATAATCGGCATGGTCGAAACCTTTGGAAATTGCGTTGTACGGATTTTGTTCGGCATCCTGCGGGCCAATGGATTGCAGCAACCGTTTAAAACTGGTAATGTAACATTCGGGAGCAGCAGCGTAAATGCGCTCGTCGCAGGCGGCAATCTGGGCAGTTTGCGTTCCTCCACCCGAACGGCCGGTCATTCCAATGCGGTTCATGTCCACTTCGGGGCGGGTTTCCAGGTAATCGAGCACGCGAATGCCATCCCAGATAAAATAATCAGTTAGAGAAGTGCCGGTTAGCAACGTTTGAATCCCTGCAAAGGAGTGTTCTTTGGTGGAACCGCCCACCTTCGATTTTCCGGTTTCGGCATCGGGATATTGCAACCGTTCGCCTTGCCCCAACGGATCGAATGCCAGAACGATGAAACCCTTTTCAACCAGGTTCAGAATCACATGCTGATAGGTTTCGCTGCGGAAACCCAACTCGGTGTGGCCGCAGGCATAAATTACAGCCGGTGCGGGATTTTGCCGCTTTTTGGGCAGAAACAGCCCGGCAGTAACATAGAATCCGGGATGCGATTCGAATAATACTTTTTCAACTGTAAATGTTTCCCGTTCCAAAATTCCGGTAGTGCTGGCGTTCAGCGGTGTTTTTTCAAATTTCGATAATGAACTATACAAGGCTGTTTTGACACTAATTTGATGGGATTTCCACTCTTCGGCAGATTGATATTTTGAAACTTTTTCTGCCCGCTCATCGAGTAATTTGAATGCTTCATCCGTAATTATCCGGTATAAAGCGCGGTGATTGTCCTGGTAAGTGAGCCACTGCCGGTCGCCTCCCCGGTTGGCAAAAAATACAGCACGCGCGGCTTCTTGTGAAAAACCAGTCTGATTGAAAATGAAAATTGAAAGGAACATAAATAATACTAAGCGGATCATGATCTGTCTTTTTTTGATTTATTTCTGAAATGTAAAGATGGCAAAAACACATGAAAATGAGCTGCAATTTTTTCAAAATGGCTTACTTGTGAACTGTGAAATTTTTATGAGGTAAAATATTACTATTTTTACCGGCCACAAAAAATGTAACTCAATGGGAATATTCGGAAGTTTTACGAGAAGTAAAAAGGAGAATCTCGACAAAGGTCTGTCGAAAACCAAAGAAAGTGTTTTCAAAAAGCTGGGGCGTGCCGTTGCCGGAAAATCGAAGGTTGACGATGAGGTACTCGACAACCTGGAAGAGGTGTTGATTACTTCGGACGTTGGGGTTGAAACCACGTTGAAAATTATTGAACGCATTGAAGCCCGTGTGGCCCGCGATAAATACATGGGGACAGAAGAGTTAAACACTATTCTCAAAGACGAAATTTCATCTCTGCTCGAGGAAAACAACACAGAGGATGTATCTGATTTTGAACTTCCCGAAGGAGAAAAGCCTTATGTAATTATGGTGGTTGGCGTGAACGGTGTTGGCAAAACCACCACCATTGGCAAGCTGGCCTATCAGTTTAAAGAGGCCGGCAAAAAGGTTTATCTGGGCGCTGCCGATACCTTCCGGGCGGCAGCCATCGAGCAGCTCGAAATATGGGCTAAACGTGTGGACGTTCCCATTGTAAAACAAAAAATGGGTTCCGACCCGGCTTCGGTGGCCTACGATGCCCTTTCCTCGGCCAAAACCAACCATGCCGATGTGGTAATCATCGATACGGCCGGACGCCTGCACAACAAGGTAAACCTGATGAACGAGCTGTCGAAAATCAAAAAGGTGATGTCGCGCATTGTGCCGGGAGCGCCCCACGAGGTGCTGCTTATTCTCGACGGCTCCACAGGGCAAAATGCCTTCGAGCAGGCCAAACAATTCACCAAAGCTACGGAAGTTACGGCGCTGGCCCTCACCAAACTCGACGGAACCGCCAAAGGGGGAGTAGTTATCGGTATTTCCGACCAGTTTAAAATTCCGGTGAAGTACATCGGGATTGGCGAAAAAATGGAACACCTGCAGATTTTCCGGCGGCGCGAGTTTGTTGAATCGCTCTTTTCCGACTCGTAATTCTCTTTTATTTCTTACCTTCGCCATTCATCTACATAATCTAACAAACCGGTAAAAGTGTATCGAGCAGACGAGAATGAATATTGGAAGGTAATCTGGGATAAGTTCAGAGCGGGCGACCGCCGGGCTTTTGAAACCATTTACAACGAGTATGTGGATGCATTGTTTGTCTATGGAATGAAAATAACCCCCCATCATGCACTGGTAGAAGATGCCATTCAGGATGTTTTTCTCGATATTTACAAGTACAGCAGCAGGCTGAAAAAGCCCGAATCACTGGAGTTTTATCTGTATAAATCTTTGAGGCACAATATTGTAAAAAAGCTTAGCGAAAAATTCCGTTTTTCTCATTACGATGATTTTGTGGCACAGTTCGACCTTAAATTTCCGATCGAGGAAGCTGAGTTGGATGATTTGGAAGAACACACAGGATTGCTCAAGAATGAATTGCAGAACCTCGACTCCAAAAAACGGGAACTGCTATTTCTGAAGTTCAACAGCGGTTTAACCTACACCGAAATTGGGGAGTTAATCAACTGCAAATCCGATACCGTAAAAAAACAGGTGCAACGCATTTTAAAGCTTCTCCGAGGAAAACTGGGAGAGGATTTTCTGAATTTGTTTTTGGTTTGTTTTAAGCAATAAGAGTTTAACGTTGTTTGATATGGTTCGAGGAGTTTGAAAGTTTGAAGAGTTTGAAGAGTTTGAAAGTTTAAGGAGTTTGAAGGTTTGAGAGTTTGAAGGTTTGAGAGTTTGAAGGTATGAGAGTTCGAGAGTTTGAGAGTTTGAGAGTTCGACGTTGTTTGAAGGTTTGAGGGTTTGAAGTTGTTTTTTGTGAACGATTTCAAACAACCTCGAACAACATCAAACCATTTCGAACGAAATCGAACTACTGTCGAATCATTTCAAACCATATCGAATTACTTTCGAACCATATCGAACGAAATCAAACTATTGTCGAACCAATATATACTTTTCTATTCGATTGAAATTGTGACTAAAATTATAAATTATGGCAACTATAAATAACTTCGAAGATTTGGAAATTTGGAAACTTGCAAGAGAGATATGTAAAGATATTTACCAGATAATAAACTATCCGGAATTTCGCAAGGATTTTGGTTTGGTAAGGCAAATAAATGATTCCTCGGGTTCAATAATGGATAATATAGCCGAAGGATTCGAGCGGGAAGGCAATAAAGAATTCGGTCAGTTTCTTTTCATTTCCAAAGGTTCATGTGGAGAGTGTCGGTCGCAATTAATACGGGCATTCGACAGGCAATACATTTCTGAAGTTGAATTCAAAAAAATTTACAAAAAACTGTCAGAGGAAGGTGTAAAAATCAAAAATTTCATTACCTATTTGAAAAAAAGCGAATTGAAAGGAAATAAATACAAGTAGAAAATTTGAAGAGTTTGAGAGTTCGAGAGTTTGAAGGTTTGAGGGTTTGACGTTGTTTGAAGGTTTGAGGGTTTGACGTTGTTTGAAGGTTTGAGAGTTTGACGTTGTTTTTTGTGAACGATTTCAAACAACCTCGAACAACATCAAACCATCTCGAACGAAATCAAACTACTGTCGAACCATCTCAAACCACTTCAAACCATTTCAAACCATTTCGAACCATTATCGAACAACCTCAAACCATCTCAAACCATCCTCAAAAAAAACATGCTCTACAACATACAGTATTTTTGTCCCCTTTTCCGTCCCTTCTTCCTCTTATGTGCAGAAACCGGAAAAAACCGGTAAAATTAAAACAGAGTAAACCGTATGAACATTTACGACCGCATAATTGAAAACCCGCTGTTTTTCAAATGGATATTTCACCCGTCCCCTGAAATTAATGCCTACTGGAACCATTACCTGGAAAACAATCCGGAACACGCTGAAAAAATCATTGAATTAAAAACACAGATTGAAATACATCTCAAATACGAGGAAAAAAAGCTTACTGAAACAGAGAAAAGGGCTTTGGCCAAACGTATTGTGCGCATGTTGGAACGCACCGACCGTAAACGCAGTCGTACCCGTTTTATGCGAACAGCCATGCGTTATGCCGCCATTTCATTTATCTTTTTGTTTATAGGTGGTAGTTTAGTTTACCTGTACATGGAAAGCAGGCAGCAGCCGCAGTTTGTAATTGAAAATGCGACGCTGCCTGCCCAGGTGCAGGAGCCTCTGCTTATTCTGGGCGACCGTGAACAAATTGCCCTCAACCCGGGCGAATCGCGGCTGGAATATTCCGCCGACGGCAATATTCTGCTCAATAACGAACAAAGCATTAAAGGCGATGCGGGCAGTGCCGTACCCGAAATGAACACGGTGGTTATTCCCTACGGCAGCCGTACCGACATTACAATGGCCGACGGCACCCGGGTATGGCTTAATGCCGGCAGCCGTTTATTCTATCCCTCCCGGTTTGTGGACAAAACCCGCGAGGTGTTTCTGTCGGGAGAAGCGTTTTTCGATGTGCAGGAAAATAATAAACAACCCTTTGTGGTTAAAACGGCCGATATGCTGCTGGAAGTACTGGGTACCCGGTTTAATGTAACAGCCTATCCGGAAGACTTTGCCGTGCTGACGGTACTGGCCGAGGGCAGCGTGGAAATAAAAAGCACTTCCGCCGGCAAACGGGAAAAAGGCGTTTTACTGAAACCGGGTGAACTGGCTTACTTTAATAAAAAAACGCAGGAAACACGCACACAATACGTGGATGTGGAAGAATATACCCTGTGGACCCGGGGGTTGTTTCACTTCAGCAATACCGACTTTAACCGCATTACCAAAAAACTGGAACGGTTTTACAACATTCAGTTTCAGTTCGACGACCCGTTCAAGGGCGGTATCCAGGTTTCAGGGAAACTGGATGTGGCACAGGAACGCAGTGAAGTATTCCAGTACCTGGAACGTTTAACCGGATTACAAATTTTAGAAATTAACGAAAAACTCTATGTAATTAAATAGAATCAAAAAACCCGGAAGGTGGTGGCACACCCGCCGGGTTTAACTAAATAAATACCAAATATTATTAGTATTCATTCTAAACGTTACAAAATTATGAAAATTATTTGTTTAACCGGTTTCCCCGACAGGGAAACCAAAAAAAAATGGGGGCGAATTATGCGATTAACATTATTTCTTATGGTTGGCTTCCTCCTTACGGCGAGCGCCAGCAGCTATTCGCAAAACACCCGTCTGAACATTAAACTAAAGAACGGGACCGTAACTGAACTGATGAAGTACGTGGAGGACAACAGCGAATTTGTGTTCCTCTACAAAAACGAAGATCTGGACCTGAAGAAAAAGGTAACCGTAGAACTGGAGAATGCCACCATTCAGCAGGTTCTCGATGCCGGATTCAAAGGCCAGAATGTGGGTTGGGATGTGTATGACCGGCAGATTGTGATTCACAAAGCGGAGAGATTAAGAATTCCGGAGCAACCGTCCCAGCAGCAACGAACCGTTACAGGTGTGGTCACTGATCAACGCGGTCTTCCGTTGCCTGGAGTAACTGTTGTAGTAAAAGGAACTACTACCGGCACCGTAACCAATTCGGATGGTAATTTTTCCTTAGCCATTCCCAACGATGCCGAAATCTTACAGTTTTCCTTTGTAGGAATGCGGACCCAGGAACTACCCATCGAAGGAAGGACAACTTTTACGGTGGTGATGGAGGAAGAGACTATTGGTATTGAAGAAGTTGTGGCTGTAGGTTTTGGAAAACAAATAAAAACAAATCTTACTGGTTCTGTTTCCAGTGTTAGAAGTGAAGTTCTTGAAAGAAGAAATGTTACCCAGACATCGCAATTGTTAGCTGGTTTAGTGGGAGGAGTTTCCATTCAGCAGGGAAGTGGTCAACCGGGTAGAGATGCCACAAGCATAAGGATTCGAGGGTTAGGCACTTTCAGTTCTGCGGGGAATTCTCCGTTGGTAATAATTGATGGGTTGGAAGGAAGTATAGATGATGTCAATCCAACAGATATCGAAAGTATTTCAGTGTTAAAAGATGCTGCATCTGCTGCAATATATGGAGCTAGGGCAGCTAATGGCGTAATTCTGGTTGAAACAAAAAAAGGACAAGCCGGGCGTTTAGAAATTAATTTTGACAGCAACGTTGGTTTTCAAAAAGCTTCAACATTAGTAGATATAGTTCCATCATGGCAATATGCAGAATTCGAAAATGAAGCAGCACGAAATGAAGGTAGAACACCACCTCATAGTGAAGAAGCAATACAGAAATATAAGTCGGGTGAAGATCCTGACTTTGGAAACTCAAATCACTATTTAGACCTATTGAGTAGTGGAAGTGGCTTTCAAACAAATCATAACATAAGTATGATTGGTGGAACATCAGAGCATCAATACAGATTTTCTTTTGGATACCTCTACCAGGATGGATTAGTCGAAAAAACGAATTATGACAGGTATAATTTTCGATTAAATTTAAATAGTCGCCTGAGTGAAAAATTAAATTTCACAGCAAATATCTCAGGTGAAAAAGACACAAGGAATGAACCAGCTTCTCCTGGTGGTGATGGACAAAATAATTTGAATGAGATAATTACATACGGAATTAAAATTCCCAATATAATTCCTGCAATTAAATCTGATGGTTCTTATGGGAATCTTGCAGGTTTTACAACTGCTGGATGGATGGATAGTGAATCATTTTTAAGGTTGAGAGGTAATCATCTAACAACAAATTTTGGATTAGAATACAAGTTGCTAAAATCATTAACGTTCAATGGTGTATTTGGTTACAGGTATAATACTTCCGAAAACAGGTTATTTGAATCAGAATTAATTGTAGATCCATTCTTCACTTCAGGTCCACAAAAACTTACAATTACCGATTCGAATAATTCATTATTAACCTTGCAAGGATATTTAAATTATGACTTGACTTTTGGAATACACAAATTAAATTTATTAGGAGGCTATTCTTTAGAAGATTACAAATATCAATTTATGCAAGGGTATCGTGAAAGATTTCCAAGTAATACATTGCATGAAATAAATGCTGGTGGTACAGCAGGCATGAGAAGTAATGGCTCATCCAGCGAATGGGCTTTGCAATCATTGTTTGGTAGGATAAATTACCAAATTGCTGAAAAATATTTATTTGAAGGCAACATTCGGTATGATGGATCTTCACGATTTCCAAAAGAAAACAGGTATGGTGTTTTCCCTTCTGCATCCGCTGGTTGGATAATATCCAGAGAAAACTTTTTTCAAAATAACGATGGATTAACATGGATTAAATTTTTAAAACTTCGTGGATCTATTGGAGAACTGGGAAATCAGCAAGTTGGTACTTATCCTTATCAACAGACTTTCGGATTAGGTTTTAAGTATCCTTTTGGGGTTTCTCCTACAATTTACCCTGGAGCTGCTGCAACAGTTGTAGCCAATAAAGAAATAACATGGGAAACAACAAGAGTTTCCAATATTGGAGTAGATGTTGATTTGTTTGAGAGTAAAATTCAGTTGGAAGCAGAATATTTCACAAAAAAGACAACGGGAATTTTATATAATGTTACATCTTCTTATATTCTTGGATTACCTTCCGCTGAAACAAATGCTGGAATTGTAAATAATAAAGGTTGGGACTTTAATTTACGACATTTGAATTATATCAATGACTTTTCGTATAATATTGGAGTAAATTTCTCTGTCGTTAATAATAAAGTTTTGGAAATTGCAAATGTTGAACAAGATATTGGTGCAGGCTTGTTTATTGGTCAACCTTTGCAGGCAATCTATGGCTATAGAGTTGATGGACTCTTTATAGATCAGGCTGATATTAATAATTATCCGGACCAACCTTATAATGCCACGCCGGGAGAATATCGTTTCCGGGATATAAGTGGTCCGGATGGAGTTCCCGATGGAGTAGTTGATCCAGAGTTCGATAGAGAGGTTTTGGGCAGTACATTTCCGCGATTTTCCTTTGGTGCAAATTTCAATGCCAGATATAAAAACTTTGATTTTTCTATGACGTGGAGAGGTCTTGGTGGACATGACCGGATTTTGTCGGGCTATCATGGACGAGCATTATATTTGGGAAGTAATGTACAAAGATGGATATATGAAAACAGATGGACACCTGAAAATCCAGATCCAAATGCCATATATCCCAAAGCTAAAGTACTTAATGCAGGGAATGTTGATTTCTGGACATCAGATTTTTGGATTCGTAGTGCATCGTTTATAAAATTAAGTAATCTTCAACTTGGTTATAGTTTACCCAATTTTCCTGTTCGAATTTATGGCAGTGCGGTAAACTTGTTAACATTTGATTCTTTTTATCCAGGATGGGATGCTGAAAGTGGTTCAAATTATCCACCAACAGTAACATTTCTTTTTGGAATAAATGCAACATTTTAAAAAAAAAATTAAAGTATTTGAATATGAAAGCATATTATAATTTTAAAAAAATGAAGAATAGTTTACTAATTCTATTAACATTCTTCATGTTGATAAGTTGTGAGAGTTTACTGGAAAAATATCCTCCTGACCAATTATCTGAAGATTCATTTTGGCAAACTGAAAGTGATGCAATTCGTGCCTTGACAGCTGTTTATGATTTCGGAGGAGATGGTCAAAGTACATTTAATTTTTACAGTACAAACTCCCATGTTAGGTTAGACTTGACCACAGATTACGGCTATGAAAAAGATATGCAAATTACGCAAATCAACAATGGAAGTTTAACTTCATCATATGGTATAATACAAACCTACTGGCAAACGAGTTACAGGCAGATAGCGAGATGTAATCTTTTTTTAGCAAATATTGAAAAAGTCAATATGAACGAATCTAAAAAGGAGCAAATAAAAGGAGAGGTAAGGTTCATTCGTGCTTTTTACTATTTCTGGATGTCTCAATTATGGGGAGGTGTTCCTTTGGTTACAGAACCTCAAACAATTAGCGAAGCAAATAATGTTTCGCGTAATACAAAGGCAGAAGTAGTAAGTTTTGTTTTAAATGAACTTTCTGAAATTGCAAATATTTTGCCTGTCACAAGACCTGCATCAGAGCATGGTAGAATAACAAGTGCTGCCGCATTGGCAATTTTGGGAAGATTGCAAATGTCAGAAAAAATGTGGACTGAGGCGGTCACTACTTACGAAAGGATAATTAACATGAACCAATATGAACTTCATCCGGATTATAAAGCAATTTTTGAAGAAAAGGGTGATGGAAGTAGTGAAATAATATTAAGCATTAAACATATGCGTGACGAATATCCTGTGGCCCAGAGATGGAGTTTGCCTTTTCAATTTGGTGGATGGGGACACTACAATCCTTATCAGAATTTTATCTACACGTACGAATGCATCGACGGATTACCAATAAAAGAATCTCCTTTGTATAATCCTGATGAACCTTATTTAAACAGAGACCCACGGCTTTATGAAACTATTTTTATACCTGAATTTACCGTTTGGAAAGGCTCTGTTTTTGTAGCTCATCCAGATTCTTCACCAACTAAATATCCAAGCCAATTACTTCGGCGAGATTGGAGCGGATATGCGTTGAAAAAGTATGCAGATGAAGACTTTTCCGGTGATGTTACAAATTATGGAGCTGATTTCAAGATGATTAGATTTGCAGAAATTCTTTTAAGTTATCTTGAATCAAAAATTGAGGCAGGGCATAGCATTAATCAAGGTTTATTGGACCAAACAATAAATAAAGTCCGGGGAAGAGAATCTGTTGGTATGCCTCCTGTAACAGAAACTGATCCGCAGAAATTAACTGTAATTTTAAGACGAGAGAGAGGCGTGGAACTAGCTTATGAGGGTTTCCGCTTATTTGATTTATTCAGATGGCGAATAGCTCATATCGTTTTAAGAGCTAAAATGTATGGTATGAAATTAACTACTGATCCGGAAAACTATACCAAATTTGAAGTGGATGATGAGGGTTATTATTTTGTAAAGGAATTATTTTTTCGGGAAAATGTAGATTATTTATGGCCAATTCCTCAACGTGAAATAGATATTAATTCTAATCTTACTCAAAATCCGGGATATTAAAATTTAGATTTTATTTTAAATAGGTAACTAAGAAGGGATAATTTTATTTCCTTTAAATATCCCTTCTTTCTTTTACAACTTCAACTCATAAACAAGAGGTTGACATTTTTTATCTATTCAAAATTTTTTTGAGAATAGAAATTACGTAACGATTTCAAAATGAGTTTAATAATTATTCACATGTTTATATCCAAATTGAAAAGCACTTTGCTTTTAATCCCAATAATAATTGGATTATCAAGCATAGCCGAAAATAATGCGAATGTAACAATATCAAAACAACTCAGTTCAGATATTTGTGTTTATGGAGCAAGCGGGCCGGGTATTGCTGCTGCAACAGCAGCTGCCCGTGAAGGCCTATCAGTAATTATAATTGAACCTGCATCAAAAATTGGTGGTTTACTTGGTTCAGGTTTTCGAATGCAACAAGATGTTCCTTACGCAGATCACCTTGGTGGTCTAACAGGAGAATTTTATCAAAGCGATATTAATTATCCAAAATTAAGACATAAACAGGGAGCTGGAATACATAATATAGCTTCATTAAATAAGATGATAAGTCAGTATAATGATTTAATACAAGTCATTTTAAATCACAGATTGGCTGAAGTTGAAGTTTTTGATAAAATTATTAAAGAAGCCATTTTTGAATATGCCCCCCCCGGAAAGGATGGTGTGCCAGTTCCGTATCGCCTAACGGATAAATTAATTTCAGTTAAGTCGAAAATTTTTATTGATGCCAGTTATGAAGGAGACTTAATGGCTTTTTCAAATGTGCCATACAGGGTTGGTAAAGAATCACTTAATGAATATAATGAGTCGCTTGCCGGTACAGTTGTTGGAACCCGATTTCCCGGTGTTGATCCATACAAAGAAAAAGGAAATCCCCAAAGTGGTTTGCTCGATTGTATTACACCTGATCCTTTAGGCGAAATTGGCGCGGGTAGCAGATTTTTTATGGGATATTCCTTTAAGCTGGCATGGGAAACAGATCCAACAGAAGAATATCCTGGGATACTGGTAACTCAACCTGAAAAGAAAAATGAAGACTTGTATGAATTATTTCAGAGGTATGTTGATGCCGGTTATAAAATAACCTGGCCATATGAAAACTATAACAGAAGTGAATTAATGACCGGGGCTTTACCTGGTGGACACCTTGATTATCCTGATGGTGATTGGCCTGCAAGGTCAAAAGTCTGGAGAGAGATGATTGATCATAACAGGGCAACGACTGATTTTACAGACAAAGAAGTCAGGTTGTTATCTGGAATTAACGAGGATACCAACGGATGGCCTTTTCTTTACATTAGAGGTGGCCGTCGCATGGTTGGGGAATATATTATGACACAGCATGACCTTCAGTTACAAACTGAACCTCCAACTCCTATCGGTTTGGGGTATTATCAAGTTGATGTCTATCCTAACCGGCTTGTTGTTTTGGATGACGGAACACTGGCTCATGAAGGAAACTTGTGGGTTAATGTATCCCCCGGACCTTACCAAATTCCTTATGGTGCACTTATCCCTAAAAAAGAGGATTGTGAAAACCTCTTAGTTCCATTGTGCATGTCAGCAAGTCATATCGCGTATTCGTCTATCCGAATGGAAGCCACCTATATGGTTATGGGGGAATCGGCAGGAATAGCTGCATCTCAGGCTATAAAAGAAAACTGTGCAGTACAGGATATCAACCGTTCTAAATTGATGAAATCAATGATTGATTATGGTCAAATACTGGAATGGGATGGCAAAGGGTACAGAAAATGGCGTTATAATATATTTAGTAATCCAAGCGATGATAAAGTGCATCGAGGCAGATGGGAAACCCACCCTGAAGAATATCAAAAAAAATCAATTAAAATACTTTGGAAATGAAAATAGCAAAAACCATAATAGCAATGTTTTTATTGGTTGTTACCATTTTTGGTTGTGATCAAAATATTAATCCTAATCAAAGCTCTCGCCAAACAGATGTTTTAATATATGGAGCCACTCCATCAGGTATAATGGCAGCTATAACAGTAAAAAAGGCTGGTTATGACGCAATAATTGTCGAGCAAAGCAGATGGGTAGGAGGAATATTAGGGGCAGGATTAAAACCTGTTCAGGATATGCCAAATTATGACGCAATTGGAGGAACTACTCGTGAACTAATGTTAAAATTAGGGGTTAGAACAAATGAAGGAGAAATTTCCCTTGAAAAAGTTCGTCAACTAAGCAGAGAATCAATTAGTCCCAGGTATGTTAGGGAAGATTTTTTAAACCTATTGAATGAATATGATGTTGAGGTAATTTATGATCACAGAGTTAATCACACTGCCAAGGAAAAGCAAAAAATTAAAGAAGTTATTTTTGATTTAGCACCTTTCGATGAGTTTGGTAGTCCGGTAGGCGAAGCAAAGGTTCATGATAATCTAAGAATAAAATCAAAAATTTTTATTGATGCAAGTTATGATGGCGAGCTCATGGCCAGGTCTGGTGTTTCGAATCAGATTGGCCGGGAATCAGTTTTAGAGTTTAATGAAGAATTGGCTGGTGTAAGGCCTTTGGATAATATTACTCCAATTAGTCCATTTATTCTTTCAGACGATCCTCAAAGTGGATTATTGCCTTTGGTCGAGAATGATCATGGAAAACAACAGGGTGCAGGTGATCATTACACTCAGGCTTATAATTTCAGGTTTTATGTTACTTCTGATCCTGAAAGGCGTGTACCAATTGCACCACCAGATAATTATTCTGCCAATGATTTTGAATTGGTTGGACGCTATGTTGAATACATTAAAAATACCTCTAAAGATAATAATGAGTTGTTGCAGAGACTAAGTTGGATTTTCCCTGGTTGGTTAAATGCAGGAGAATATAATTATCAAAGACGATCGTTGATAACAATGGCTCCTTTAGGAATCAATCACTTATATGCCGGAGGTGATTATGGAACAAAAGCCCGAATTTGGAAAACCTATCAAAACTATTTCCGTGGATTACATCATTTTTTATCCACCGATAAAAGAGTTCCAAAAGATTTTCGTGATAAAACGGCAAGTTTAGGACTCGACATATATCATCACGCTGAAACGAATGGATGGCCTCATCAGTTATATATCCGTGTGAGTCGCCGTTTGTTGGGGCTCTATACAATAACTGAACACGACGTTTATAACCGAACACAAATTGATGACCCAATTGGTTTGGCACAATATGGAATAGATACATATCCTTCAAGACGAATATGGTTTGAGCGAAATGATTCATTATTTGTAGCAATTGAAGGAAATATGTTTGTAGGAGGTGCAATTGGTCCCACTAATGTACCTTATCCCATACCTTATCGGGCAATTGTTCCTCAAAAATATGAATGCACCAATTTATTAGTTCCTGTTTTATTTTCATCTTCTCACTTAGGTTACGCTTCTGCCAGAATGGAGCCAACATTTATGATAGTTGGAGAATCCGCTGGAATTGCTGCTATTCATGCATTGGAAGAAAACGTATCGGTTCAGGATATTAATATTAAACGTTATGTAGAAAAATTAAAAGAGATTGGTCAACGTCTCTATTGGAATTGAGTTTTTAAGAATGAAATATTTTATAATGAATATCAATATGAGAAATCTGTTTATTGTTTTTTTTCTACCATTCTTTTTTATAGCATGTATTCCAAATCATGCATCCAAATCAGAAAAAGAATATAATGGTGGTATAATAAAAAAAAGTATTGAGGCTGATGTTTGTGTTTATGCAGCAAGCGCTTCAGGAGTATTAGCAGCTACAGCAGCAGCCAGAGAAGGAAATTCTGTAATAATTATTGAACCAACACACACAATTGGGGGTTTGCTTGCCTCAGGATTCAGGATGCAGCAAGATGTGCCCGATCCACAGCATCTGGGTGGGTTAACCCGAGATTTTTATGATAAAGATGTTGCTCTTCATGTTGGTGTCCATGCTCCTACCTTGCGTCATTATCAAGGTGCGGGGGAGGATAATGTTGCAATGTTACAGGAGTACTTAGATGAGTATGCTGATCTAATCACGGTGATTACCAATCATAGGCTGGCATCGGTCAATGTTATAAATGATATTATTACAGATGCCATTTTTGAATATGCGCCTGCTGATGAAAATGGAGTTCCTGCCCCACAACGGGCATCTGATAATCTAACTAATGTGAAGGCCAAAATGTTTATTGATGCCAGTTATGAAGGCGATCTGATGGCATATTCAGGTGTTTCTTATAGAGTCAGCAGGGAATCACGAGAAGATTATGGTGAATCTTTGGCGGGTGTGATAGTCAGTCGTAAATTCCCTGGTGTTGACCCTTACAAAGTAAAAGGTGATCCAAATAGCGGGTTGCTTTCTCCAATTTTTCCTGATCCCATTGGTGAAGAAGGAGATTCTAGCCGTTTTTTTATGAGTTGGAACTTTAAAATGGCATGGGAGGTCAATCCCACGGAACAATACCCTGGAATTCCTATTGGTCTCCCAGAAAAGAAAGATAAAGATGTATATGAACTGCTCAGAAGATATGAGGAAGCTGGTTTTACTACCACCTGGCCGCATTCTAACTTCAACCGTAATGAATTAATGACTGGTGCTATACCAGGGATGCAGACCGATTATCCGGATGGAAACTGGGAAACACGATCAAGAATTTGGCAGGGTTTTGTTGATCACGTAAAGACACTAACGGATTTTTCGGGTCAAGATGTACGGTTGTTGTCTGGTTATCGCGAAGAAACCAGCGGCTGGCCTTTTTTATACATGCGAGGAGGCAGGCGAATGATTGGTGAATATGTAATGACCCAACAGGATATTCAATTGCAAACCGATGTACCTACACCAATAGGAATGGGCTATTATAAAGTGGATATTTATCCGCCACGATTAGCTGTAATTGACGATATACTTGTACAGGAAGGAGACGTTTTTGAGCTAATATCCCCCGGCCCCTATCAAATTCCGTATGGTGCCATAATACCAAAGAAAGACGAGATTCAAAACTTATTGGTACCGATGATGATGTCAGCTAGCCATGTTGCTTACTCATCTATTCGTATGGAAGGAACTTACATGGTGATGGGTGAGTCTGCAGGTATTGCGGCGGCATTGGCGATACACTCAGGAAGTACAGTACAGGATATAAACCGAGAAGAGTTAATCTCTATGTTAAAGGCTTATGGACAAGAGTTAGAGTGGAATGGAACAGGCTTCTATACCAAAGGATTATGGCGTTCCAATGCTTTTGGCTCAGGAGGAAAAGAAACTGGTAGATGGGAAACACATCCTGAAGAATATTTAAAGTATCCGGTTGAAAAATTATGGAAAATAAAAGACTAAAATCATGAAAACAGCATCCAGAAGACGATTTATTAATAACCTTGTAAATGGCACTATTGGCATAGGCTCACTCTCAATTTTATCTTTTTCTTCAAAAGGGAACAAGAGCTCAAAGGGGAAAAAACAAATTCCTGTTATTGGTGAATTTGATATCTGTATTCTTGGAGGTAGCTGCACAGGTGTATTTGCCGCTGTAAGAGCTGCCCGATTGGGAGCATCTGTGGCAATTGTTGAAAAACAAAATGCTTTTGGCGGTGTTGCTACGAATGGTCTTGTAAATATTTGGCATTCTTTGTATAATACTGAGAAGAATAAACAAATAATTGCCGGATTAACCTATGAAGTTATTGAACGGCTGGCTCAACGAGATGCAGTTAGTTATGGACAAGAGGATAAAAGAAGTCACTTTACCTTAAATACCCAGGAACTAAAAATTGATTTGGATGAATTAATAATAGAATCTGGCATAACTCCATATTTACATACACTGTTTTCGGAACCATATAATGATTCAAATGGAAAACTTGAAGGTGTAATTATTGATAATAAATCTGGAAGAGGTATCATAAAGGCTAAATATTTTGTTGATGCAACAGGAGATGGTGATTTATGTGAACGTATGGGAATGAAAACATATATTCATGATTATATCCAACCACCATCAACTACCGCTTATTTTGAAGGTTGGGATTCCGGACAATTTAATTCATTATTAAAGGAACATGGGAAAGAATTTAATATACCTGAAGGTTTTGTCTGGGGCGCACAATTACCTGGAACAAATAGCTATATGTTATCTGGGACAAGAGTTTATAACGTAAATTGTGCATTTGCTGATGATCTGACAAAAGCAGAGATTGAAGGTCGACGTCAGATAAGGGCATTTTTGGATATGATAAGGAAGTATGGGAAAAATTTTGAAGTAGGACTAACTGGTTTGCCTTCTTATATCGGAATAAGGGAAACCCGACATGTGAAATGTCTTTATCAGGTAAGTGATAAAGAGGCTATGTATGGTGAAAGGTTTGAGGATGCAATTGCAAATGGAAGTTATGTTTTGGATTTGCATCATCAAGACAAGCCAGGAATAACTTTCAGGTACCTGGATGGAACAGAAAGATATTCAAGGCCTGGATACCAAGCTGTTGTTGGTAGGTGGAGGGAGGAAACAGAGACTAATCCAACTTTTTATCAGGTTCCGTTAAGATCATTAATTCCAGAGCAATCGAATAACGTAATTACAGCTGGAAGAATGCTTGATGCGAGTCCTGTTTCATTTTCAGGAATAAGGGTTATGGTTAATATGAATCAGTTGGGTGAAGCGGCAGGTGTAACTGCTTATTTGGCTTTAAATCAAAATAAAAAAATAAAAGACGTTAATTTTAAAGATGTTAGAAAAGAATTAGAAAAAGGTGGTTCAATAATTATCTAAAAGATTCACTGTTTAAAATCGAATTCGTAAATAAAAAGATAATGAAAAATCTATCAAGGCGGGGATTTATAAATAACTTGGTCACAGGAAGTGTGGGAATTGGTTCAGTACCAATGTTTTCATTTACTTCAAAAGAAAAGAGAAAATTGCCAGTGATTGACGAGGTGGATATTTGTGTTCTTGGTGGGAGCTGTACTGGAGTTTTTGCTGCTGTCAGGGCTTCACGATTAGGTGCAAAAGTTGCTATCGTTGAAAAACAAAATGCTTTTGGTGGAGTTGCAACAAATGCTTTTGTCAATATCTGGCATTCTTTATTGAATACAGAATTTAACCAACAAATTATTGCAGGATTAACTGTTGAAGTCATGGAGCGGTTAACCTTGCGGGATGCTGTTGTTAAGGCTGAAAATAATTCAAGCAGGGGATTCACATTTAATTCTCAGGAATTAAAAATTGAATTGGACGAATTGGTCTTGGAATCAAACATCACACCCTATTTGCACACACTTTTTTCAGAGCCTTATATAGGCGATGATAATAAGCTTGAAGGAGTAATAATAGATAACAAATCAGGTCGTGGAATAATTAAGGCAAGTTTCTTTATTGATGCTACCGGTGATGGTGATTTGTGTGAACGTTTGGGTCTTGAAACCTACACCGCCAAGTTACTACAGCCTCCAACTACATGTGCACATTACGAAGGTTGGGACAGTAAAGAATTCACTTCTATATTCAGAAAACATCATAAAGAATTTGGCATTCCTGAAGGTTTTGTTTGGGGTGCTGAGCTACCTCCCGCGAAAATAGATATGATTGCCGGAACAAGGGTTTTTAATACGAATTGTGCAAATGCAGATGAACTGACAAGGGCTGAAATTGAAGGAAGAAGACAAGTTAGAGCAATTATGGATATGATGCGTAAATACAGTCCTGATAAAAAACTAAGTTTAGTTGGGCTTCCTTCACAAATTGGAATTAGGGAAACAAGACACGTGAAATGTTTATATCAGGTTTCCGACGAAGATGCACTTTATGGAAAAAGATTTGATGATGCTATTGCAAACGGAAGCTATAGATTAGATGTGCATCATCAGGAAAAACCTGGGCTTACTTTTTACTATTTAGATGGGACTGAAATCTATTCACGTTCTGATTTCCAGCCAAGTGTAAAAAAACGTTGGAGAGAAAAAACTGAAGTTGATCCGACCTTTTATCAGGTTCCTCTAAGGTCAATTATTCCGGGAAAATATGAAAATCTGATGATTGCAGGGAGAATGCTCGATGCAAGTTTAATAGCTTTCTCTGGAATCAGAGTTATGGTTAATATGAATCAGTTGGGTGAAGCAGCAGGTGTAACCAGTTTTCTTGCTTTACAACAGAATAAATCCGTCCAGGATGTAAATTTTAAAGATGTAAGAAGTGAATTGTCGAAAGGTGGGTCAATAATGATTTAGCTAAATTCAGGTGGGAAATTTAAATAATTTTATGAACTTAAAACTATAAGAAATGGACCGCAGAAATTTTATTAATGCATCAGCTCTTTGTGGTATAGGTTTGTTTAGCCAGTCATTAAAAAGTAATGATTTTAAGCAAATATCCCGGGTTTTGCCAATTGATGAAGATAAAACAATAAATTTCCCCGAAAAAAAAATACCAGTAATCTATGATGCCGATGTTGTGGTAGTTGGTGCTGGACCTGCAGGGTTTGGTGCAGCTATGAAGGCTGCACGAATAGGAATGAGCACTGTACTTATAGAACGATTTGGTGGTCCTGGTGGCGCCGCCACAAGTGGTTACATGTGTGTCACTGGTCAAGGTTCTTCATTTCCCCTGCATGCAGAATGGGTTGAAGGACTGCAAAAAGAGGGATGGCTATTTGATGCATGGAAAGCCTATCCCTGGATGGAAAACAATGTGTTAGTACATCAATCGGGAAGATATAGCTTTTACCCTGATGACGGGGCATATGTAATGAATGAAATGCTGGAAAAAGCAAAAGTAAAATTATTATATCGTACATCGTATATTGATTCAATTCTCGAAAAAGATGTATCTGGAGAAAATAAGATAGAAGCAATAATTGTGCATAATAATTCAGGGTTGCAGGCAATAAAAGGAAAAATTTTTATCGATTCAACTGGGGTGGCTGATGTTGTTGCCCAATCAGGTTCCCCTTTTATTAGTCCAGGAAATAAGAAAGGCCAACCTGTGCCACCTTCATTAATGTATAAAATAAGTGGTGTAGATTATGAAAAACTTTACAACTATCAAAAAGAAGATCCTGCTTTGTGGGATGTGATTTCCAAGGCAAGAGTATCAGGTGATATTTCCGATGACTTTTATTTACCTTATCAATTTGAAATTGGCGGAGGATGGGGAGGTTACAGGGGCTGTCCTCAACTTAACATGTGTGCAATAAGGGGAAATGGTGAGATGTTAGTTTGGGGTTATCCACCAAATGACTTGGCTTTAAACTTAGCAGAAAATGGCTTTGACGCCAGCAGGGGAGAAATCGAAATGAGAAAAATAAATATTGCTGAAGTTAAATTTTTAAAAAAATATGTACCTGGTTTTGAAAATGCCTACTTATCTGGAATGGCCCCTTATATGGCAATTCGGGAAGGTCGCCATCCTCAGGGAGAATATGTTCTTTCATATGAAGATATTATTAATGAAAGTAAGTTTGATGATGCAGTTTTACAAAAAAGACAAGGAGATCCTTTAGGATGGAATGAAGATATGAAACAACGTCCTAATGAAAAAGGAGAAATGATCTGGAAGAAAACACCAAGAAAAGAGAGACGCAGTTATAATACTGACATTCCCTTCAGAGCCTTGTTGCCCAAAGAAATTAATAATTTAATTCTTGCAGGAGAGTGTTTGTCAAGTTCTTATGAATGGTTTTATGGCCGGAGGTTAATACCCTGGTGCATGAGAACCGGAGAAGTCGCAGGCACTGCTGCCTCAATAGCAGTTATGAATAGTATTAATGCAAAAGAGGTAAAATGGAACTTTGGTTATTATAAGGATGATATTTTATAACTGTACTTGGTCCAATGTATATCAAACGAATGAAATTTATATTTTTTTTATTCTGGATTTTAATTTTTTTTTCATTTAATCCTGCAATAGTAACTCATAAAAATGAATTAACCGACTTTTGGTCGATGAAAGGAAATTTGGTAACTCACAAATATATTGATCAACAAGATTCTTTATCAGGGCCTGAGTTGTTTGAATTACAGGACGAGAATGGACTTCCCATCTGGTTTGGCCGTCACATTTTTAAAGATGTTTGCATTTCAGGAGAATGCAAAATGATTCGATTATGGCTGTTTTGGGATGGTGTGGGAAATTACTTAGGAATGCAAATTCCGGAATTAGAATCACTTACCAAATCAGACCATACAGAATTTGAAACTGATGATTACAAAAAATTGAATGAAATTCTAAGAGATACATCTTCCATTTTAAAGGCATTGAAGCAGGAAGAACTGATAATCATGCCCGACACTATAGACCCTTATGAGGTGGATGGATATACTGCAGCTACACAACCCACGTTAGCCGAAGCAGTAGTTAAAGATGCCGTTTATACGTGTCATACCCTGTGGCATACGGTTTACGGTCCGGTTCAATCCGAAATTTTTAGGATTTTGGAAAATCATCTCAACAAAGAATTCCTTGAAAAAATGTTCGAAAGTAAAAAAACGGAATATATTTCCTGGGGCATTAATGAAGTTGAAAAACATCCGGAATATCATGCTGACTTTTATTTGAAAATTATAGAATTTATTAAGTCGGAAAATTCCATTCTAACAAATCAGGCACTCGATTATTTTCGACCAGAATTTCTGAAAGATACTACAATACAACAGAATCTTATACAAGTTATGAATGGTTTGGACATGTATCAAAAAAATCAAATCATATGGAAATTTATCAATTTAAGAAATGTTGATAGTCAGGTTGTTTTGAACCTTTTGAATCTATTTAGTGATAATATTTTAGGAGTTGAGTCTTATAACTTAATATTGAGACTCGTAACTCCCGAACATTTAAAAGAAAACGAACAAATTGTACATATTTTAAATGAACTTTCCGAAAATGAAAACAGTTACGTACGAAACCTGACCAAAAGAGCGCTGAATGAGAAGAATCAATCAATAGCTCAATAATTCACGTAACAGTTTTTTTACGGTGAAATGAACTGAAATTTTATAATTTATGATAACACTTATCCTTTCCATAATTGTTTTACTCATTGGGTATTTCGTTTATTCCAAATACATCGAACGGGTATTTGGCGCCGATGGAAACCGTCCAACTCCGGCAATTACCATGACCGACGGTGTGGATTACCTGCCCATGCCCTGGTGGCGCATTTTTCTCATACAGTTTCTGAACATTGCCGGCCTGGGGCCCATTTTTGGTGCCGTGGCCGGAGCCATGTGGGGACCGGTGGCTTACCTTTGGATTATCCTGGGCTCGGTGTTTGCCGGCGCTGTACACGACTACTTCTCCGGAATGCTTTCCATTAAACACAACGGACTCAGCATTACCGAAATTGTGGGCATTTACCTGGGGCTCACCACCAAACAAATCATGCGGGGATTTACCGTTTTTCTGATGGTGATTGTAGGCGCTGTGTTTATTTTAGGGCCGGCAAAAATTCTCGCCGGATTAACACCCGATTATGCCACCATGACTTTCTGGGTGTGGGTGGTTTTCGGGTATTATATTCTTTCCACCCTGCTGCCCATCAACAAAGTGATTGGAAGAGTTTATCCCATTTTTGGTTTTGCCCTGGTTTTTATGGCCGTGAGCCTCATAATTGCATTATTTGCACAGGGGTACCACATTCCTGAACTTTCTGTGGATAATTTCAAAAACTTTCACAACCAGGCCGGTGATTTTCCGATTTTCCCCATGCTGTTTATTACCATTGCCTGTGGCGCCATTTCGGGGTTTCATGCCACGCAGTCGCC
>CAZLGT010000053.1:0-229 GCA_964559175.1 uncultured Mariniphaga sp.
GGTTCGGGGTGCCCGTTGGCAGCCCTTATTGCGCCCCAGGTTGTTGTGATATCACCATTGCAATACTCCATCCAGTCCAACGCGTCCTGCAAATACTGCGCAGGCTCAAGTTTTTTGGTAATTACGGCTCCGCAGGTTCTGTCAAGTACCCCGGTGTTTACCACTATTAACGGTTCGGCACCAACCATCCTGCACATTTGTATGAATTCATCAGTACCGTATGAGTTCA
>CAZLGT010000053.1:239-42280 GCA_964559175.1 uncultured Mariniphaga sp.
TGCGGTCCTCTTGCGGTCCAATGCCATCTTTCCAGAAATAAGCCGAAACAAAACAGCCTCCCGGCCATCTGATAATGGGTGGCTGCAAATCTTTAACCGCCTGAAGCAAATCCGGCCTGAAACCGTTGCTGTCAATTGAATTTTGGCCCATCAAGCTTACCTGGTCTATAAATATCTGGCCGGAATCGGGTGTGGAAATTCTTAAAATACCCTCAGTTGTTGTTGCCTGCGGATCAAACTCAAAAGTGAATTCTTCCCAGTCGGCGCCCGAAACAGTGAATTCATCCTGTCCCAAAACAGCTCCTCCGCCAAAAAGTTTAATTGCCAATACTTTTCCCGGTTCTGCTTTTGCCCAAAACGAGCCGTAATATTTTTGCGGAATGATATTTATATTTTGTTGCTGAATATAGGCTGTGTTACTTTCCGGGTTCACCAGTTGTGCGCAGAAATCACTGTTAAAAGCATCACCTTTTCTGTAAAGCCGGGCATTGTTTGATTTTTCCCAGTTGGCGAACTCAACTTCTGTCAGCTCGCCCACTTCCGGCAACTGGTTATAAAGGGTATCGCCGCTTGAAATATCGGTGACTACAATGTTTCGGAAAGTTGCTCTGGTAATCCAGGTTCCTATTCCAGCCTGACCGCTAAGGTGTGCGTCATTATCGGTGAAATCAAAAAGCAGGTCCCCGTCAAACCATATTTGGAAACGATTTCCTTCGCAGCGAATTTTTATGTAGTACCAAACGGCTGTTGCAATGCTACCGGAGCTGGTAAGTCCGTTAAAAACTCCCCAGCGTCCCTCACCGGCAGCTCCTTTTTCAATGGCATGCTGACTGTTTCCCCAACCGCCAATATTCAGCCAGTAGAAATTATCTCCATCGGCTCTGAACAATAAAAGAAAGCCTTCATCTCCTCCCAGCTTTTGGGCTTGCAGGGTAATTTCATAATTCTGCCAGGTGGTTTCTCCAAAAAGCAACCGAATGTTTTCGTTTAATGAACTTTGGACAATCGCATCGCCCTCAATGTTCCATTCACCTCCCGAACCGACTATTCTTTCAAAACTGCGGTTCCACACCAAGTCTCCCCATAATCCTCCGTTTGTTGAGTTATAAATGTGCTCCAGAAACTGGCCGTAAACATTAATGTCTATCTGGTGCTCAATTTGTTTTGTGTCTATATTATACGTTGTTTGGGCAGTTAATGTATTCAAGCCAAGACAAAAAACAATCAGAATCAGCGATAAATACTTTTTCATCTTATTAAAATTTTAATTTTCACCCCTTCTAAGGTGGAGCTCGTATAATTTGAATTGCTGTCGTTCGTGTCAAAAATTTGTCCTGCCCGTTTTATTACCACAATCGTGCTAATAAACTCAAATATATGCAATAAAAACCCTAAAATATAAGTTTGACTAATTTTTTGTTCAAATTAACTGAAATTCGCTAAATGAACAATGTTTTCACAACTCAAATTTACGAAAATGCTTGAAATCAATGAATTTCAGGCATTTTTTGTATATAAACACTCAGATAAAGTGAACGGTACAACGATTATCTGATGTGTGAATTCTGTAATTTATAAAAGGAAATATGTAAAATTTTTGCCCCACCCGGAATGTACCATTACCTGAACTGAAACCCGCCTTCTTTCATTTGCGAAAAGGCCATGGGGCCTATGTCGGTTGCTACAGCTCGCCCGTCGAGTGTGGGGTGGACAGTGCCTTTGCCTTTCAGATAAGCTGCAATTACCTTCGTGTTATAGTAATTCATTAGTTCAAGCATAGTCTGTTTGCCATACACCACTTCCCAGTTGCCGGGAATCAGCAAATCGTAATTCATTGCCCGCACAATGGGCGGAAAAATCTTTCCCCGGGAACGAACACTTTCACCGCTTCCCTGGAAAAGGTCGCCACCATCAACCAGAATGGTCCCGTCCGGGTTCAGGCCCCTGATACTGTCGGTGAGTGTTTTAATATGCGCCAGACCACCTGTTTCCCTGAAGATAATGTTGTCGTTTTCAACAAAAAGCTCAGTGTGTGGATCTATATATGCGTGAATGTCTGCAATTTATAAAATTGTGATGATTTTTTCTTCCTGTTTTTCTTTATTTTGACAACCGCCAAACAGCATAGCCACAAGGATTGCAACAATCATTTTTCTTGAGATTCATGTGTCATTCCAATTTTCTCAGGCACCAGGCATCTCAAAAAAACCAACGATAGGCCAGGTTGAAATTGCGTCCCGGCATCACAAAATTACGGTCTTCAATTCTCGACAAGTGATCGCGGTATTTGGTGTCGAGTACATTTTGTACTTTCAGAAGAATGACATGGCGTCCCATGCCGTTTATTCTGACTCCACCATGCAGATTCAAAAGCGAATACCCCTCGGTTACCTCCTCCTCGGGAGCCACTCTCCCCTGACGGCTGACTGCCATAAAATTGACTCCAATCCATCCGCGGGTAAAATCATACTCTATTTCGTTGTTTAAACGGAATGGTGGTATAAACGGCAGGTTTTCGTTGGGAGCGCCTCCTATTTTCCGAATACCGCGTACCCAGTCCGTACCAGACTGGAACCTCAGGCCTTTTGCCATCTCCCACCCCAGGCTTATCTCGCTGCCAAACAGCACGGACTCCCCCTCAGTATAAGCAAAAACATGATAATTCGAAGGCTCGTGAACCTGTCCCGTAGGCTGAAAAATAATGTAGTTGGAAAATTCGTTGACAAACCCGGTTACTTCAACCTCAAAATTGTTTTTTTTGTAGTTCACAAACAGGTCTGCGCCGTGGCCAATTTCATCTTTGAGATTTGGATTGCCCACTTCATAAACTCCTGCCCCCAGGTGGGTACCATCGGCAAATAACTCCTCCACCAGGGGATTCCGGTGCGACCGAGCCAGCTGGCCTCCTATTTCCATTCCTTCCATTGGCCTGATGTTAAGTCCGATAGAACCTGAATAATTGAAAGAGTTACGCTGCAAATCAACATCGGGGAATACCTCGTTTTTTAAAGCCCGGGAGTTTTGAAAATCAAGCCTCACCCCGAATTGCAGGCGCATGGAATAAGAAAGCGGAACTTCCTGGAAGGTGAAGGCTCCGAGTGTAAAACGCTGCTCTCCGGGGGTATATGCCTCATCTCCAAATATATCGAGCTTCTGACCGTTGAAGCTAAATCCCAAAGCACCTCTGGCAAGTATGCCGACAGGCTTGTGTTGCAGAGTCAATGTTGAGCTGAGGGCGTTCTGCTTGTATTCCAGTTCAATCTCTTCCCCGGAAATACCGCCCGGAAGATGGTCTATCTCCACCTCCTGCTGAAAAAACCGGGTAGCATTGAATCTTACCTGTGCCTGATCAAATAATTCGCCATACAGTTTGCGCCCAAAACGTCCCTGAAATGCCATCCGGTTGGCACGGATTTCAACACTTTCTTCAGGAACATCAATCGATTCGGGAATTTCAAACGCCTGGTCGGAGATGGAAAAACTCAATCCTCCGTTAACCCTGTCGTGGTTCATCCCCCAGCCAAGGGAGCCATCGTAATTTCGCATGGAGGTACCGGGAATTTTCCCTTCAGGTGTTGTAATATCACCCGCCTGGCGCATAGCCATGCGACCAGTGAAAGCATTTTTCTCACCGCCATAAGTCAGCCGTCCAAAACCAGCCCCCATACTGTTCATGGAAGCGGTCTGTGCCGAAACCACCCCGGAAACGCCCTTGTCCCATTGGTCGGGAATGTCGGTAGTCATCAGGTTGATAACCCCTCCCAGTGCGCTGGAACCATACAGTAAACTGGCAGGGCCCCGGATTACCTCTACGCGGCTTGCCGCCAAAGGGTCGAGTGAAATGGAGTGATCGGCAGAGGTTTCTGAAATGTCGCCCATCCGTTCGCCGTTTTCAAGTACCAGAATCCGGTCGCCATCCATCCCCCGGATGACTGGACGGGCCGGAGCCGAACCAAAACTGCGCATGGCCACACCCGGCTGGCCGTTGAGCATTTCACCAAATGACGGTTCAGCCCTTCGCTGAATCTCTTCGCCCATAAATACGTTATCGGGCTGATACCGGAAACCACTTGCCGTTGGCGAAGCTGTCAGCACAATTTCAGTAAGATTAATACTGTTGGGCTGAAGGCTGATATTCACCTCCTGTGTGGTTTTGACAATGGCTTCGATTTCAATTTCTTCAGGCGCGTAACCCAAACTCTGCACCATTAAAATGTGGTTGCCAACCGGGAGATTAGTCAACAGGTAATGTCCGCTGGCATCGGTAAAAGTTCCGATACGGGTACCCTTAATGAGCAGGTTCACAAATGGCAGATGCTCACCGGTGGCGGCATCAATAATATGTCCGAAAATATTGGCATCGGTTTCCGGCCGCTCATCTTTGGGATTCGCCGTTGCCGTTAAAAAACCAGCCGCCATGATCAAATGAAAAAGTATTGAAAAATATATTTTTTGCATAATTATTTTGAAAAAAATGAATGATCGGTTTATTCTTTTTTGCGAATAATTTCTGGAACTTTAAAACTCAGGAATAATGCTCATAAAAGGAAAAAAGAAAGAAAGGTTTTATCTCATCAAAAACCCCGGGAAATATTGTAAGTCAACTTTTGCCTTTCCTTCTTATGAACAAAATCTTATTTGGTTGTATCTGAATTATAAATGCAACCTGGCAAGCTCATTCCCGGAAATTACCTGAAAGCAAAGGATGGAGGTCCGCGAAGCAAAAGTGTTCGGTAGAAACCACGAAGTAAGTCTCCGGCAAAAGGAATAAGGAGAAAAAAACCGGATTTAAAACTGAAGAGTAATCCGACAACCAAAAAGGCGAGAAGTAACGGAACAGCATTGAAAACCAGAGTCAGAAACAAAAATTCAAAGTTGTTGTGATCATGCTCCTGAAAGGGAGTTCCCGGAATGGTGTTGCTTTCATAAGGATGAGCATGTACCACCATTGCGCCATTATTCATAACATGGAAGTGCCAGTTCGTCATCTGATTGTGATTTAACCAGACAACAAGAATCAGGCTTAACAAAATGAATATTAACTTTTTACCCCTCTTCCAAACCATTTAAAATTCCGTTTTAATATCATTGCACAAAAATAAAGAATTCCGGATTACCCGCAAATCAGGTATCAATTCGATCAATACGACAAAAAAAACACATCAAATGTTCACAAACCGGCCCGGAGGGGCTTTAACAACCAGAGGAAACAGACTGTTACTCTGAAAGCTGATTTGAAAAAAACTTCAAATTAACCCTTTTTTAATACCTTTGAGTTAACCAAAAAATTGAACGATGAAAGTTATTTCGCTGGAAAACATTGAAAAGAAAAAAGTAAACATGGAAGGCGCTGCCGGAGCCTGGAAACAGTTGCCGCTGGGAAGTGAAGACGGTGCCCCGGTTTATGCCTACCGGGTTTTTACAGTTGAACCGGGCGGACACACTCCTTTTCACCACCACCCTTACGAACACATGAATTATGTGATTGAAGGTGAAGGAACGCTGGTGAACGAAAAAGGGGAAGAAACACCACTGCAAGCCGGCGATTTTGCCCTTGTTGAACCGGATGAAAAGCACCAGTACCGCAACACCGGAAACAAACCATTTAAAATGATTTGCGGAGTGCCAAAAGATTTTGAATAAATTCAGGATACTGACAGATACCATAAAAGTTGACCCTGAAAAATGATATTTTCACCCCGTAGAAAAACCAAAATATCATTTTAATGAACAGCACTGAAATAAGTATGAACCCAAACGAACTGGTACAGTTCCTGAAAAAATCTCCTGAAAATTTCACCAGTACCGATTTGACAAATTTCTCCAAAGAATATGGCATTCAGGTGGTTAATTTCAGGTATGTTGCAGAAGACGGACGATTGAAAACACTCAACTTTTTTATTACATCGGAAGAGTACCTGAAAACCATTTTAACACACGGCGAACGGGTGGACGGCAGCAGCCTGTTTTCGTTTGTTGAAGCAGGCAGCAGCGATTTGTATGTCATTCCACGGTATCGCACGGCCTTTTTAAATCCTTTTGCCGAAATCCCAACCCTTGAAATTTTCTGCTCGTTTTACAACAACGAAGGAAGGCCGCTGGAGAGCGACCCGGGTTACATTTTACGCAAAGCCAATAAATGGTTCTCAAAGGAAACAGGACTTACTTTCAAATCGCTCGGAGAGCTTGAATATTATGTGATTGCCCCCAAAGAAGACGCCTATCCCACCACCGACCAAAAAGGTTACCACGAATGCGAACCCTTTTCCAAATACGAATTTATTCGCACCGAAGCACTGCACTTGCTGGCAAAAGCAGGTTGCAGCATAAAATACGGACATGCCGAAGTAGGATGTTTTTCGGATGACAGCAACTACTACGAACAACACGAAATTGAATTTTTACCCACACAGGTTGAAAGGGCTGCCGAACAAGTCATTTTAGCCAAATGGATATTGCGTATGCTCGGCTATAAACACGGAGTAGATATAAGTTTTGCGCCAAAAATAACTGTGGGCAAAGCCGGAAATGGCCTGCATTTTCATATCCTAATTGAAAAAGATGGAGTAAATCAAACCTCGGTAAATGGAAAAATAAGCGAGGTTTCGCGTAAAATGATTGCAGGCATACTGAACGCTGCCGATGCCATTACTGCCTTCGGAAACACCATTCCCACTTCTTACCTCAGGTTGGTGCCGCATCAGGAAGCACCTACAAATATCTGCTGGGGCGACCGGAACCGGTCGGTGGTGGTGCGTGTTCCTTTGGGCTGGACAGCTGCCGGAAACATGATTTCAGATGCTAATCCTCAGGAAACGGATGAAGTTTTAAATGGCGCCTCAAAACAAACATTCGAGTTCAGGGTACCCGATGGCTCGGCAGATATTTATTTAACCCTGGCCGCACTGGTAGTGACTTCGCTGAACGGAATAAAAGATGAAAACGCGCTGCAAACCGCAGAAAAACTTTATGTTGACGGAAATATTTTCAGCCCGCAGAACAAAGCAAAACTTGCCCACCTGAAACAACTGCCTTTGTCGTGCCATGAGTCTGCCGAAGCGCTGGAAAGAAACCGGGAAATTTTCGAAACCGGTCGCATTTTCCCAAAAGGATTGATTGACAACCATATCAAAAAGCTCAAATCATTCAACGACAAAGAGTTAAGCGAAAAAATATTTGGTAAAACCGACGAAATAAAAACGCTGGTTGAGAAATACATCCATGTGGGTTAACAATTCTTGACATCTTTTTTCTTACCGCAATAACATTATTTGCAAGGTCACTATTCGGTTTAAATTTTTACTGCCGCATTTTTCTATCGCCTCTGATTTTGAGGTTATGATTTTTATTCCGGTTTATCTTATGTGATTTAACAACTACCAGGACCAGTCCGCTAAAAGCGTTGCACTGGAAAGAGGGAAACGACGCCATTGCCAATGCCGTTTTCGATGCCTGTGGTGCCCATGTATTCAGAATGCCTTTAACACCACAACGTATTTTGACGGCAACGAAAAATAACGTTTTGCTTGCTCGTGGCGGTGCAGAAAATGGGCAGCAATGGTGGTACTGCCCATTAACCGGAGTACTGTTCTGAAAATCGCATCAGAACTTTGTCGGCGTAAGTTTTTGATACAAGAATGTCGGGAGCTGCTTCGGAGTCGAGGCTCAGAAAAAAACCTCCCTGCTCTTTCCTGAGAATTTTTACCCGGTCGAAATTTACAATGACCGAGCGATTGCAGCGCACAAGGGTCGTACTGAAAAAATCATCTTCAATTTTTTTCAGCGTGTTCCTCACCATAAAGGTGGCAGGTTTTCCTTTGTTCTGATAATGTATTTTTACATAATTGTCGGCCGCTTCAATCCAAAGCACCTGCTCGCTTACCACAGAGAACCTGAGATCCTTCTTTTCATCTCTGAAATTAAACATTTGTTTTCCGGAATGCCCTTCTTCCATCTCTTTGTTGCTCAGTGTGGCCAGCCTTTTATTCCGGTCTTTCAGGGCAAAGTAAAGCCATAAAATGGAATAAGGGAGCAACAATACAAGTGAAGTATTAATGATGGATTGCCGCAGCATATCGCTGAAAAGTCGCTTGTCATCAAGGATAATGCTTTGAAAAAGTGTGTAGAACATGGCCATGGCAAAAATTTCAGCTAGTATCCACAATGCATATTGCCAGAAAAAGAGCCCGTTGCGCCGGGCGTAGTGGTACATGATAACCCGGCTTATCAGTACTACCAAAACACCAGTGAGAATAACCAGGCTTGAAAAAACCAGGAACATTTCTTCTGATATGGGAAACCAGTTGCGCGAATCGAAGGGCTGATAAATATTGATAAAAACAAGGGCAAACAATGCAGTGTAAATTATCAGCTTTGTGATATTCCCCTTTTCATACAGGTATTCCGAAATTTTTTGATTCATTTATTCTTGAAAAATAGTTATTGGCCTGCAATTCGCAAAAAATGTTTTATGGTCCTGTAAAGTTAGCCGATTCGTCAACTTTATGCAATCATTTTAATTATTCTTTCATCGGATTTCACCCCAAATAAATACATTTTGCCCCTGTAGAATAGACTTTCTCCCCTTTCAGAGGCGTAAGACCCATTATTTTGCACATGGAATTTTGCCGGCTTTTATTTGTAACAGAACAATCTGTTTTTGTTCGCTCAAAAAGAAAAGCTATGCAAACAAAACAACATCCTCTGGTTCAAAATAAATTTCCAAAGCGGTTGCTGATGAAAAATTTTACAAGGAAGCCCGCATTGAAAACATTGAATTTTTCGTTTCACTCTGAATTTTCAACCACTGATGTAACCCGGGAAAATGGATTTCTGTCTTACGATTCTACTATATCAGAAAACCGGTATTTTCCATATTCTGTAATTGTTCCGGTTAACAATATTCTCAATTCGTGTATTATGTTGCTTCATGGTTTAAATGAGCAGAGTTGGGACAAATATATTTCCTGGGCCGAACACCTGGCTGCCTCAACACGCAAACCGGTGATTCTTTTTCCTATTGCATTTCATATTAACCGAAGGCCCTCTGAATGGAGCGATCCGAGAAAAATGACCCGGTTAATTGAAAAACGTAAAAGGGCAGAAGGTGATTTCAGCTCATTAAGTTTTGCCAACGCGGCAATAAGTGAGCGATTGACGGAAGAGCCTCTTCGTTTCTATAATTCGGGAAAACAGACAATTGAGGACATTTTTCAGTTGGCCTCACAAATCACAATTGGAAAGCACCCGCTTTTCAGGAAAGGAACAACTATGGATTTTTTTGGCTATTCGATTGGTTCTTTTCTGGCCGAAATACTTTTGATGGCTAATCCGGGAAAACTGTTTTCTGCATCGCGCCTTTTCATTTTTTGTGGTGGTGCAATTTTTGGTAATATGTATGGAGAATCGAAATATATCATGGATAAACAGGCATACAACCTGTTGTTGAAATTTTATTGTGAAAATTGGATCGGAAAGAGACAAAACCGACAGATATCTAAAGATAATACGAATGATATCTTGTTTCAGTCCTTTAAATCGATGATAAAGCCTGATGTTAACCGAAATGAGAGGGAAACATTTTTTGAAAGTCAGAAAAGCAGGATTGCGGGAATTTCTCTTTTAAAAGATAAAGTAATGCCTTTTAGTGGAGTGGAAGCCTGCATGGGAAAACAGCGGGCCGACGAATGTTTTGAGGTGATGGATTTTCCGTTTGAATATTCGCATGAATCGCCCTTCCCGGAAAATAACAGGATCGACCGCGGTGAGCTTAAATCCGCATTTAACAAAGTATTTAAGAAAGGAGCTGAATTTCTTGCCTGAGTCTTTTCCCGAAGTAAAAAACCCAGATAGTAATTGTCATCAGGGTTTTTGGTATGCGTTCTATCAAAAAAAAATTAATTGATCCCCGATATGATATCGTTTATCCTGAAATAATCGAAATCCACATACCCGCCGGCTGTTTGAGTTGCAAAATTGAACAGCCCGAAACGGTAGCCCATAAAATGCGGAAGCGTGTATTCCATTTTCAGTTGTGAGCCGATTTTTGTCCACGATTCTCCGTCGTGGCTGAAGTAAAAATACGCCTCATCTTTTCGGTTTCTGAAATCACCTTCCGCTTTTAGGTAAACCTTTTTCTGGTCAAGAGGCAAACTTTCAATCTCAACAGGCTCATCGTTTTGAGCGCTAATCATCACAATTTTTTTGGCCCCGTTTTCAAACTTTACGCCAACCAGGCCATATTTTTTTTGCAACAATGCCAGCCCGGCAAAATCGCCCTCTTCCATCTTCGAAACATCGATTAAAGTTGAGCCGGAACATTCAGGGCCGATGGTTCGTTGTGTGAGTGTATTTTTAGCCTGAAGAAAATGCTCGTCAACGCGTCCGGTTTTCAAACGCAAGAAACCTTTCCGGCGGTTAACCGACCAAAATTCGTTTTCGGGATTGTGGTTCCATTGCCACACCAGCGGCAGGTCGGGCTCTCCCCTTTTTCGCCTGAAATCATCCGAAGCCACAATTCCCGGAATCAAACCTTTACTGGCCGGGAGGTTCAGTTCATCGGGCACTTTTCCGTCGGTTCCCAATACCGGCCAGCCGTCTTCCCAGGTAACCGGTACGAGGTAGGGAATACGGCCAACGGAGCCGTAATCGCGGAACAGGTAGGCATACCAGTCGCCATCAGGCGTATCGATTAATCCGCCCTGCGCAATGCCCCGGTCCTGCAAAGCCAGCCGGCTCTCCCACGGACCGGCAATATTATCGGCATGGTGAATGATTACGGTGCGCATACCACCTCGCGGCCAGGTGATGTTGAACAGGTAGTATTTGCCGTTTACCTTAAAAAGCTGCGATCCTTCGGCAGGCAGCATAATGTTGTCGCCCGCCGGTTCGCTGGCGTTTTCAATCAAAACCCGCTCAGTTCCTTCTTTCACGCCCGAAAGGTCTTCCTTCAGTTCCATCATCATCAGCCGGCCAACACCCCAAATCATGTAAATTTTCCCGTCATCATCGAAAAAAATGGTGTGGTCGTGGTAGCTCGGACTAAATGAAATCTTTTCCCACGGTCCGTTTTCAATGTCTTTGGTAGAATAGATGTACGTTTTGTTGGTGGTTCCCGCAAAGGTGCTCACGTAGTAAGTATCGTTGTGGTAACGAATGCAACTTGCCCATGAACCGCTTCCATACGCATTTTTACCGTTTTCGAGGTTCAGTGCGTCCACATCGTCCAGCGTATCGTAACAGTAACTCACAATTTCCCAGTTCACCAGGTCGTTCGATTTCATAATAGGAACTCCCGGACTCATGTGCATGGTTGTGCTGCTCATATAATACGTGTCCCCCACCCGAATCATCGACATGTCGGGCACATCGGCATGAATGATTGGATTTTCAGCCCGGTTTTGTGCCAATGCTGAATTTTCAGAAACAAGGATAAGCAAACCACAAAGAATTACAACAAACGTTTTCATAACTATTCAGGTTGGGCATCGTTAGCTGAAGTGGCATACAATCCGATTAAATTCCCGGTAAATCCTCCGGCCACGTTGGTAGAAAGGATATCGCCCGAAACGGTGCCGCCCAGATTCTGAAAATCGCCATCATCAACCGCATAATTGAACCGGTAGTCGTCGCCATCGGCTTTTATCTGAAGCTGAATGGGTTGCGTTGCATCAATTTTGGAGCTTGCAATGATTTTCGATCTCCCTCTTTCGGTTCGTTCAAGTAACAAATAATAGTCGTTGCCTTTTTTTGTTATTCCGAAAACGTAATTGAACCGTTCGCTCTGGTAGCAAACCAACCCGGCCAAATCTTTTTCCGAATCAGGCGTGAATTCCAGCGTTGTTGTAGCTGAGAACGTTTTGTGCATTTGTCGTTGAAAAAGCGCGGAGACGGGCGAAACTGCTTTTATGTTTGCATCGAACGCATTAATTTGCAGTCCGCCCGAAGATACTTTAATAAAATCTTCACGCGGTCCTCTCATTCCAATCCAGCGGTAATCCAGTTTTTCCGACGAAAAATCCTCGGTAAACGTAAAGTTCCCGTTGGGAAAGAATCCATCCTGACCGGTCTTGTTCACAACTCCTTCGGGCATTTTCAGTTTGGGTTCCATTGGGATCAGGCCGTTTACAAACACCGGAAATTCGCCGCTCCAGTCAACCGGCAGGATGAAGGTTTCGCGACCTGTGTTTACACGGTTCTTTTCGTTAGGCCGAATCGCCAGAAAAACACCGTACATTTTACCGTCGGGGCCTTCCACCAAATCAGCATGACCGGCCCATTCCACTTTGTTGGCCCGGTTGGGGTTCAGATACCTCTGCGACAGGATGGGATTATTTTCAGCCGGTGTATATGGGCCACGTGGATTATCGCTTACAAATATCACCTCGCTGTGCCAGCCGCCAGTCCCTCCTTCGGCACACATCAAATAGTAACGTCCGTATTTTTTGTAAATATGCGGCATTTCAATCCAAATAGGCTTTTGGGTGATGTCAACCCCGCCATCCACAATTATTTTGTCGGTTCCAGCAATTACCTGGTCGTTTTCCAAATCATAATCCCAAATTTTTATTACCCGGTGGCCTTCATACAATTCTTTCCCTTCATCGGGAGCATCGTTGTGCACCACATAAGCTTTGCCGTCGTCATCGAAAAAAAGCGAAGGATCGATTCCGTTGAAATTGAGTTTGTACGGGTCGCTCCAGCCTTCAAACGGGTCTTTGGTCTTTACCACCATATTCCCGATATTTCCGGCAAACTGCGTTGTAATCATGTAAAACATGTCGTTATGCGGATTATATTTGATAGCCGGGGCAAATATCCCTGCGGCAATCCCGGTGTCATGCACTTTCAGTTGCGATTTCCGGTCCAGTACATGGCCGATTTGTGTCCAGTTTACCAAATCTTTTGAATGAAAAATAGGCACGCCAGGGAACATAGCGAAAGATGAGTGCACCATAAAATAGTCGTCGCCTTTACGAACTATAGCCGGGTCGGGATAGCAGCCCTGCAAGATAGGGCTGTAAAATTCATCATCTTCCAGAGGATAATCTTTGTAAACCTGGTCGTTTCCCTGGTAAACGAATTGGGTGAAAACAGGAGTGTTTACGGGTTGATTTTCTTTCACTGAATTTTTGGCGTTACCGACTCCAACCAAAAAAACCAGAGCTAATAATGATAACAAATTGATTTTAAGTTTCATATTGTAAATTTTATAGTGTTATTATTCTGTTTTTATCCGAATTACTGTAAACTACTTAGTGCTATTTTTTCCCGTCTGAAACCTATGGCTCATCAGACTTAAATACCAGTTGTGAAAATCTGTACAAGCTGGCTTTCCAAACTTCGAAATCGTGGTTTCCATCGTAAATTTCATAAATATGCGGAACACCGTTTTCCTCCAAATAATCGCTTGTGCGTTTACTGAAATTTATGAGTCCATCTTTGTCGCCGCACGACAGCCAAAGTAATTTCAGTTGTGCTTTTGCTTTTTCAGGATTTGGTATCAGTTCCTGTGGTGGTTTGGTATTGGGTGCCGAGGAAAATCCACCAACCCAGGCAAATTTATTCAGATTTACCAACCCGAAATTGAGCGATTGTCCACCGCCCATCGACAAGCCCGCAATGGCCCGGTGTTCCCGGTCTTTCATCGCCGGATAGTTTTTCTCGATGAAAGGAATCACATCGTTCAGCAAATCCTTTTCAAAGTTGGCAAACGCTTCCTGTTTCTCAGGAGCAAAAACATTTCCGGTGGCCCGGTCGTCTTGCATCGCTCTGCCGTTGGGCATCACCACAATCATAGGTTCCATTTTGTTTTCGGCGTAAAGATTATCGAAAATAACCTGAGGGCGGCCACCGTTTAACCATTCAAATTCATCTCCGCCAATGCCGTGTAAAAGATAAAGCACCGGGTAATTTTTTTCGTTTGAAAATCCGGGCGGTGTGTAAATAACAGCCTTACGGTTAGTGCCAACGGTTTCTGAAAAATAGGTTATTGTATCGATATTCCCGTGCGTAATATCAGTACGAACAACATCGTAACCCTGTGGTGCCGGATTTGCAACTTCCTGCGAATAACCGGCAAGGCCAAAAAGAAGGGGAAAGATTAAGGAAATTAATTTTTTCATATCAGGTTAAAAACTATTGATTTAGAACATTCCATAAAAAAAGTAAAAATTACTGTTATGGCGAAATGGAACAGCATCTTTTTTTGATTTTGTGTTGAAAAATACTTTTTCTCCCCTGAAACTCTCTATTTCCGAAGCAGCCGGATGTAATACACACCGCCGGCAGTGCTGCCTTCGTGTGCCTGAAACTTCACCCGGATAAAATCTTTTCCTTCAACCATCGAATCCGGAATTTCATAAACCACATCCTGAAAAGCCGATTGGTTCCACCGGCCGGTATTGTCTTCGGTTATCAGCTTCTCATTATCGATGTAAATGTCAAACTTTCGGCTGCCCCATTCAAACCCCCAGTAGCGAACCTTCAGTTCCAGATTTTTTTCTCTGCCGGTAGCCAGCCGGTAACTGAAAAAACCTCCGTTGCGGGCTTCTCTGTAAAACTCATCCCAGTTATTTCCCGAACCTGAATTTTCAGCTTCCATAGCATGGTCAGCTTCGGGTTGTTGTTCTCCGGGCGCCACAAAATCGATGGTTCTTTTCTGCAGGTCCAGCATCTCTTTTTCAGTCCGGGCAATGGAATCGAGATGTGCCTGGTAGCCCGAATTGGACAGAACCATCCAGTATATGCTGTATCTGGCATCATGAATCCGGAAGAAAGGTTCCAGCACGATTTCCTCAGCATTCACCATTTTTAACCCCGAAAGTTTCAAGGTCAATGCACTGTTCTGAACCGGTTCCAGGTAATTTGTAATTTCAGAAATATCGTCGGCCACAATCACAGGTGCTTCGTCAACCGGAAGTCGCTCTCCGTGAGCAATATGTCCCCAGCGGCTGTCGCCGGCAACCAGCCCGGCCAAATCGTGGGTGCCGGCATTGGCTGCAAGCAAAACAGGACCATACATAAATGCATAGTAATTGGGCACATTGGGCAGTTGTTCCATTCTGTGTTGCATCGGAAATTCGATTTCCACCACATCGCCTTTCTGCCATAAACGGTCGATGCCTGCATACGATGAAGGAGAGGCAGAAACCGGCCACTCTTCGCCAATTATTTTTACCTGAAACGCTCCATCAGCCACCCAACCCGGGTAACGCACATTCAGTTCAAACTGCCCGGAACCTTCGGTTATTGTCAGCCTTGTTTTCTCTTCAAACGGAAAACCGGTTTCCTGTTTTAGTCGAATTCCCTTTTCCTTCCAGTTCAGTTCCGATGCAATAAACAGGTTCAAAAACAGTGAATTCACTTCATGGGTATAAATAAATTCATT
Source organism: uncultured Mariniphaga sp. (assembly GCA_964559175.1). GTDB lineage: Bacteria > Bacteroidota > Bacteroidia > Bacteroidales > Prolixibacteraceae > Mariniphaga. Next base: position 15,628 of record CAZLGT010000053.1, read on the forward strand.
GTATTTTCCGTGGTTTTCCATTCCCGTGCCCACACAGCACCACATTCCCTGATTGGGCGCGGAATAAACCCGGTAGTGCTGTGGTCGCGCCGGCGTAAAATAAACATACCCGCCGTGTTCAGGATGCTGGGTTGACAAGATGTGGTTAAAAAGCGCCCGCTCGTAATAGTCGGCATACCTGGCCTGCGGACTGACCCGAAACAAACCTTCGGTCAGTTTAAGCATATTGTTGGTATTGCACGATTCCGGTCCTTCCACATCCACCACATAATCGCTGCATGCCGATGCCGCCGGAAAATGTTCGCGCCGGCTGTTGCCGCCAAACGCCAGGCTCCGGTTTTGGGTCACCGTTTCCCAGAAAAACTGTCCGGCTTTTTCATATTGTTTATCGCCACTTAATTCAGCAATTCGCTGAAATCCTACAGCTTTTGGAACCTGCGTGTTGGCATGCAGGTTATCCAGATTGTCGTGGCCTTCGGCCATGGGCTTCAGCAAAAACTTATGCGAAAACCGTTTGGCTGCCGTTACATATTTTTCATCGCCTGTTATTTCATAAGCATCGGCAAAAACTTCGTTCATCCCACCATATTCTGTTCCCAGCATGGCTTCCATTTCGTCATCCGAAAAACCCGAGGTGACTTCAATGCCCCAGTTGCAAAACATCAGGAACATACTTTTTGCCTCTTTGCTATTTCCATACCACCAGGCATCGCGTAATCCGGCAAACATTTTATGCAGGTTGTACCACGGCACCCACGACCGGTGAAAAGCACCAAGATTGCCTTTTTGAAAAGCAGACCAGATTTCTGCACTTCCAGGAACTCCTCCCACATAACCAACTCCCCATTCCGGGTTGTTTCTTGCATTGGCTTCCTGGCAGGCCTGTAATTCAGCCAACATGTAATCCATTCGCTTTTTACATTCCGGATTTCCCGTTGCTGCATAATTCATGGCCATGGCCGACAAATAGTGCCCTCCAATATGCCCGTCGAGGCCAATCCAGTTTTCGTAACTTTCGGCTTTGGGTTCCAGGCCAGCTTCTTTTCGGAAAGGCGCCAGTAACCGGTCAACATCGTATGCCAGCAAATGCTGAATATTCAGGTCGCGGGCATGTTTGAACGGACCTTCCATCAAAACCACATCGGCAGGTGGAAAAGTGTTGGAATAGTTTTGGCCTGTTGTATTACCGTCACAAACTAAAAAAACGATCACAGGGAAAAGCAATTTTTTCATACCCGAAGTGAATTAAAATAATTATTTGAAAACAGTATAAATCAACCGTTTCAAAACACTATAAAAAAAGTAAAAAATACTGTTGTGAAGAAATTTCTTCAAGACTTTTTATTAAAATCATTAAAAATCTCGTAATCCTTATTTTCTGAAAATTAAAAACTGAAGATACACAAATCCAATATAAGTGAATGAAAAAATTTAACTTGCACAAAAAAACGAACAGAAACTTTAACTATATACATGATGATAAAACCAGGATTTTTCATTTTTATGGGAGTATTCATTTCTTCCCTCGCCTCTGCACAGTTTTCGCAACATTACCGCGACAGCATAAACCGGCTTAGCCATGCCGACCACCGGCAAATGATGCAGCAACTGGGCATTTCCGAACTGCGACCGGGTCCGTCGGGAAATCCTGAAGCGCCAAACGCAGCAATATCTGACGAGGCCAAAGTTCTGCCCTACTTTTTGCCTAATCCGCTGGAGTTTGACGATGGCTCAAAAGTGACTTCTCCGGAGGACTGGAAAAAGCATCGGATGGAAATTACAGAACACTTCGACCGCGAGATTTACGGACGGTTTCCCGAAAATATTCCCGGTGTTACCTGGGAGATTGTTAGCGAAAAAGACACCATTGACGGCGACTTTCCCGTAAAAATAAAGCAACTGAAAGGCATTGTGGATAATTCCTCTTATCCTGAAATAACAGTTGAAATTGATTTGACATTGGGAACTCCGACTGAATCCGACAAACCGGTTCCGGTCATTTTGGAATTTGGATTTAACTGGCCAGCAGGATTTGGTCCGCAAAACAAGGATGAACTCACTTGGAAGCAGCAATTGCTGCAAAAAGGCTGGGGATATGCTGTAATTGCACCGGTAAGTGTTCAGGCTGATAACGGTGCCGGCTTACGGCAGGGAATCATCGGCCTGGTAAACAAAGGAGAACCCCGAAAACCAGATGATTGGGGAGCATTGCGCGCCTGGGCCTGGGGAGCCGGCAGAGCCATCGACTATTTTGAAACCGACGATGATGTTGACGCAAAACGCATTGGAATCGAAGGCCTTTCCCGATACGGCAAAGCGGCGTTAGTTGCGATGGCTTACGAACCACGCATTGCCATTGGATTTATCGGTTCGTCGGGAGCCGGTGGCGCCAAATTGCTGCACCGTGTGTTTGGCGAACAGGTTGAAAACCTGGCTAGCTCAGCCGAATATCACTGGTTTGCAGGTAATTTCATAAAATATGCCGGGCCATTATCACAAGAGGATTTGCCGGTGGATGCGCACCACTTGGTAGCTTTATGCGCACCCCGGCCGGTTTTTATCAGTTCTGGCTCTGCGGCAGTCGAAGGCCAATGGGTGGATGCAAAAGGCATGTTTCTGGGTGGCGCCATGGCCGGTCCGGTTTACGAATTGCTGGGAAAAAGAAGCATGCGCACCATGCTCTTTCCACCGCAGGAAACGCTGGTTGATGGGGATGTGGCGTTCCGGCAGCATGAAGGCGGACATACCACCGGCCCCAACTGGCCGTGGTTTATAAAGTTTGCTGAAAGATATTTTTCTGATTGATAATCAATCCGTAAAAAAAGGATTTCTGAAAAATTTGCATCAAAAAAACCAGCCTTCCCGAAATGAGAAGGCTGGCTTGAATGTATATTCTTATTTTGTATAAATAATCACAACAACCATTTACCTGCGGCCTGAACTTCTTGTGGAAGAACTTCTGGTATTGCTGCTTTTCGGCGCAGCGGCACGGCTGCTGCCGGAAGAACTACTTCTGCTCACTGAAGGTGTTGACTGACGTGAAGTACTTCTGGACTTACTTACAGCCGGAGCCGATTTCGTTTTAGGTGCCGACTGCCTCGAAACCGACGGCGCCGAACTTCTCTTTGAGCTGGTGCTTCTGCTTACCGATGGGCCTGATGTACTTCTGCCGGTTGAAACGGTGGCCGACTTTTTCGGTGCACTTGATCTTGCCGGGCTCGAAACGGCTGAACGCTGCGGAGTACTGGAAGAGGAACTGCGTACAGTACCCGAATTACTCCTCACGGTTGAGCTTTTTACATTTCGGTTATTGCTCTCTGAAGCAGATCTGACTGCACTACCTGTTGTTCCCTGGCTTACTGCTGAACCCGAATTGGTTCTGGCAGACCGGGTAGTGGTTGTTCCTCTGGAAGTATTCACCGCAGAATTCCGGGTTTCACCAGAGTTTTGCCTTACGGTTGAATTTGTACTGTTCCGGCTGCTATTAACAGTAGCCGATTTTCTTTCAGCGCTGTTTCTTGTTGCAGCAGAATACCTTACGGCCGACCGTGTTCCGGCATTGTTGCTCTGAACGTTGGTACGTGCACTCCTCACAGTGGTAGTGCTGGCTGACCTTGTTCTGCCGTTTTCAGAACTTCTGTAAGTGGTGGAATTTCTTCCTGAATTGTTCCTGGCATAAAGTACTTCTCCTTGTTTCCGTAAATCGGGACGAGAATAAGTTGTTCTATATACTCCCTTGTTAATGTTTACAGTTATCCTGGGAGAATAATTTCTGATATTGGTATAGTAATGGTTTTTGTATCGAGGATAACGATAATGATTCCAGTGACGATAATGAGCATAGTAGTGGTTATGCCAGTTATAGTGGTAACCGTAATAAGTGTGCCAGTAAAAAGGCCTCCACGGATTCCAGTAAACCGGTCGGTAACCCCAGTACCACGATGACCTCCAGGCCACGTAAGTAGGAAGGTAAATGAACCTTACAATGGGCCATTCTGCTACCTGATAGGTGGTTGTGTGAACAACGGTAACTTTATTTGGATTGCGGGTATTACCCACATAGCCGGGATTTGGCGTTTCTGCATTCTCTGCATAATAGGGTTCTACAATGTAATTCTTACCGTAAAGCAGTTCATCGCCAATCAGTTGTATTTGAACCGTTCCGTCGCCGAGGCGCTGCACGGTAAAAACAGCAACATCCTGGGTTTCATGCTCATCGAGTGCAACACGCAGTACAACGGTGTGAAAATCGCCTTCAGCGTAATCAAAAACCATTATATAATCGACCAGATTGTCTCCGTTCAGGTCAAGATTATTTATCATGGAATTTTCATCATTCAGGCTTCTTTCAAAATCTTCAAGGGTTTCTGATTCCTGAAACAGTTTCATTACTGCATACAAATTGAGGTTATCTCCGGGCAGTCCCAGGTATTCTTCCGGGAACTCCTGTGCACTGGTGAGGTTCCATCCTGCTGTCAACAGTGCGATGATTGATATGATAATAAAATTTTTCATGACTTTGAGTTTTAATTGTTTGACTCCTTGCAATGAATAAAGCAAAAGCCATACCAGACTTGTAAAAATTCACTAAACCCCTAACAGTCAGACTGATGTAAAAACAAAAAAAAGAAGGGCTAAAACTTTTTGCCTTAACCCTTCCTTTAGAAAACCGGCCTTACCATGCAGCCGGTTCCTTTATCCATTTAAAACAGACGGCTATACCAGAATATCTGTAGTAAGGTTGTGAATACTTGTTTCCAGTGCTTCAAACGGTTTTCCGTTGCCCTGGTTATCATCTTCCACAAACAAATATTTCATTCCGGCAACTTCCTTGGCTGCAAGAATTCTTTTGAAATCGATAACTCCTGCACCTACCGGGGCAATGTCGTCCTTCGTAACATCGAAGAACGGAGCTTCGTTTGTAAACATGTCTTTCATGTGGAACAACTGGAACCGTCCGGGATATCTGTTAAACATTTCCACCAGGTCCTGTCCGGCTTTCGATGCCCAGAAAATATCGATCTCCATGGTCACCAAATCCGGGTCCAACTCGGGCATAAAAATATCGTAGAACGGAACAATGCCATCGAGATTGTCAAACTCAAAGTTGTGGTTGTGGTAACCAAACTGAATGCCTACGCCCTTCATGATACGTCCCACCTCGTTCCAGTCGGCAACCATTCTCCTGTAGGTTTCCACATTCCGGTCTTCTTCTTCAACCCAGGGATGTACACAGAATTTCACCCCAAGTTCGGCATGGTCGTCAGCCATTTTTTTTGCATTTTCCAGCGTAACTCCCTCTGCTTCAACGGCTGTATGACTACTGAGCACTTCCATACCCATGTCGCTCACCATTTTTTTGAACTCAGATGCCGTATAACCGTAAAATTTCCCATTGGAATAATCGGCAAGCTCCAGGTTTTTATATCCTAAATCCGAAACCTTTTGAAGCGAACCTTTCACATCGGCGCTCATGGCATCGCGAATGGTATAAAGCTGCAAACCAACGCCAAAACTTTTTCTGTCGGTTGTAGCGCCCGGCGAGCATGCATACGGGCCCATTGCCATCATTCCAAGGGCTCCTGCTGCCGAAATTTTCAGGAAATCCCTTCTGTTTTTCGAAGTTTTCATAATTCTTATTTTCTTTTATTAATACAATTGCTACTGCAAAATTCTTTTGAAGGTTAAAAATAATACAAAACAGTTATTTAAAGGTAATAAATACAGATATTTTCTCAAACAAGCCGCTCTTGTCTGTTTCCGATATTGTGCACCTGCACCTTTAAGATGCAGTCGCTGGCATTAAAAAACCTGAACTATGGCATAACTTTGTGTGACAAAAAAAGTTTGTTACTTTGTTGTGAAAATAAATTAATCCGGAACAAAGCGAAAGGGAAAGTTTACTGATATTTTCCATTCCGGCAAAACGATATGATTATGAAGGAAATAAAAACGTCAGTTTTAGGCATTGGCAATGCATTGGTTGACGTAATGAATGTATTGGAGAATGACACCGTACTGGCCAAATTTGGATTGCCGCGCGGAAGTATGACACTTGTGGATGCAGAATTGTCGCGGAATATCTATAATGCCACACGGTATAACAACCGCGAAATAACAACCGGCGGATCGGCTGCCAATACCATACATGCACTGGCAGCTCTTGGAACAACATGCGGATACCTGGGAAAAACCGGGAACGATGAGCTGGGAAATATTTTCCGCCAGGAATTTGAGAAGAAGAACATTAAAACATTTTTGCTGCAAAGTGAAAAAGATACCGGCCGGGTGATGGCAATGGTTAGCCCCGATTCGGAACGGACCATGGCTACTTATTTGGGTGCAGCGGCCGAACTGAAACCCGAAGAGCTGAAACCTGAAATGTTTGAAGGATTTGGAGTGCTTTATGTGGAAGGATACCTTGTGCAGGATCACCGGTTAATTGAAACGGCAGTGAATTTAGCCCGACAGGCAAAACTGAAAATTGCCATCGATTTGTCGAGCTTTAACATTGTAGAGCAAAACCTTGCATTTTTGAAAAGGCTTATTAAAGAAAAAGTAGATATTGTTTTTGCCAACGAAGAGGAAGCTTTTTCATTCACAGGCAAAAAACCGGAAGAGGCTTTGGAGGAAATTGCAGCAGTTTGCGAAATTGCCGTTGTTAAAACCGGAAAAAAAGGTTCTCTTATTCAGCGCGGAAACGAAAAAGCAAAGGTGGGAATCATTTCGGCGCTGGCCATTGACACAACCGGCGCCGGCGACAACTATGCGGCCGGATTTCTTTATGGCCTCATCAACAATTTTAGCCTGCAAAAATGTGGCCGCATTGCGGCCCTGGTTTCAGGCAAGGTAGTGGAAGTGATGGGTGCGAAAATTCCTGAAGACCGATGGCCCTCCATTTTTAAAACCATCAACGAAATGGACGACTAAAAAAGACCATGAATCTGGGCATCGATTTTATCTATAATCGAACTCAAATCTTCCGGATTGGTAGTAAAGTCGAGGTTATCGACGTTTATTACGAGCAGTTTACCCATTTTATAGCCCGTAACCCATTTTTCATACCGCTCGTTAAGTTGCTTCAGATAATCGAGGCGAATGGAATTTTCGTATTCGCGTCCCCGTTTTTGAATTTGGTTTACCAGGGTAGGAATGGAAGCCCGCAGGTAAATAAGCAGGTCGGGCGGTTGAATCAGGCTTACCATCAAATCGAAAAGAGACTTATAATTCTTAAAATCGCGGGTACTCATAAGCCCCATACTGTGCAGGTTTGGTGCAAAAATTTCGGCATCCTCGTAAATGGTTCGGTCTTGTATAACTGTCTTGCCCGATTTCCGGATATCGATAATTTGGTTAAACCTCGAATTTAAAAAATAAATCTGCAGGTTAAACGACCATCGCTGCATATCGTTGTAAAAGTCGTTCAAATATGGGTTCAGATCAACATCTTCGTAGTGTGCTGTCCAGTTATAGTGTTTGGCCAGCATCTCTGCCAGAGTAGTTTTTCCGGCTCCAATATTTCCCGCTACCGCTATATGCATATTGTTTTGTTTTTGTCGAAAATAAAAAATTTATTTATTCCTGGATCAGTTCCAGCAGTTCTTCAAGGTATTTTCTGTTGTTCGAGAGGCGCGGAATTTTGTTTTGTCCGCCAACTTTTCCCCTGTTTTTCATCCATCTATAAAAAGTTCCTTTGGGGGCACTGGTTAAATGCAACCTTTCAAGCGTGAGGTTCTTGTACCGTTTGGCCTCGTAGTCTGAATTCACTTCCTGGAGTCCCTTGTCGAGCAGTTCGGCAAATTGTCCGGTATCGGCAGGTTCTTTCTCGAATTCGATGATCCACTGGTGAGCCCCTTTTTGGTTGTCGCCCATAAATACCGGTCCGGCAGTATATTCGTTCACAATGGCACCGGTTTGCGAACAAGCCGATTGCAGTGCATTTTCAGCATTATCAATAATCACCTCTTCACCAAATGCATTGATAAAATGTTTCGTGCGTCCGGTAATTTTTAATCTGAAAGGATTCCGGCAGGTAAACTGAATGGTGTCGCCAATCATGTACCGCCACAAACCCGCGTTGGTTGAAATAACCAGTGCGTAATTCTCATTAAGCTCCACATCCTGAAGCGTTAATACTTTGGGATTTTCGCTGCCAAATTCACTCATGGGAATAAATTCGTAAAACACACCATAATCGAGCATGAGCAGCATATCGCTCCGTGAGGGATCGTCCTGTATGGCAAAAAATCCTTCGGAAGCATTATAGGTTTCCATGTAATGCATCTTCTCCGAGGGAATAATTCGTTTATACTGCTCCCGGTAAGGCTCAAAGTTGATGCCTCCGTGAATAAAAACCTCCAGGTTGGGCCATACCTCTAAAATGTTGTTTGCCCCTGTTTTTTCGAGAATTCGTTTCAGCAAAACGAGATACCATGAAGGGACACCGGCCAGTGAGGTCACATTCTGGTCGAGCGATGTTTCTATAACCTGTTCTATTTTTTCTTCAAAGTCTTCGATGAGGGCAATTTCGGCAGGTGGAATACGCATTAAATTAGTCCAAAACGGAACGTTTTCAATCAGAATCGCAGATAAATCGCCATAGTAGGAATTGTTGCTGAAGTTGTTTATCTGATGGCTTCCGCCGATAGTAAGAGTTTTTCCCCAGAGCACACCGGTTTCGGGATAATTTTTGATGTACAGCGCAAAAACATCTTTCGGACCTCTCAGGTGACAATCTTCCAGTGCCTCTTTGGTAACCGGAATGAATTTACTTTTGTCGCTGGTAGTTCCCGACGATTTGGCAAACCACTTTACTTCGCCCGGCCATAAAACATCGTTTTCTCCCTCCCTCAGCCGGTCAATCCAAGGTTTAATGTCATCATAGGTTTGCAGTGGCAACGTTTTCTGGAAGGCTTCAACCGAAGAAATGGCTTTGTAGCTGTATTTTTTTCCCCAGATAGTGTCTTTCGCCCTGCGCAAAAGATTCAGCAGGGTTTCCATCTGAATATCGTTCGGGTGCTCGCGGTATAACTGTATCTGGTAGTTCCGCTTAAAATTAATCCAGTTTATGACAGAATTAAGCAGTGGCATTGTTTCATTTAAAATTTGATTCCAAAGTTAGAAATTATTTGCAAGGGTTAACCATGCGGGGTTTACTTGTTCAAAATTATCCTGAAAGTAGTGCCTTTTCCTATTTCAGACCATTTTATAAAAATTTTTCCCTGATGGTAGTTTTCTACAATTCGTTTCGCCAGTGAAAGGCCAAGCCCCCACCCCCGCTTTTTTGTTGAAAAACCGGGTTGAAAAATGGTTTTAAACTGCGACTTGGGAACTCCTTTTCCTGTGTCGGTTACATCAATAATTACGGTCGATTCTTTTTCATGCACTTCAACGGTAATGTTTCCATGGTTGTCCATGGCATCGATGGCATTTCTACACAGGTTTTCAACAACCCACGAGAAAAGAGCTGCGTTGAGCGGCACAAACAACGGGGTTTCTTCAGAAAATATTTTTTCGAATTTCACTTTCCCCGACGACCGGGTTTTCAGGTAGCTTACAGTGGAACTCAATAATTCTGTGAGGTTTGAAGGAACAAGTTCGGGTTTTGAACCGATTTTGGAAAACCGTTCCGTAATTTTTTCCAGCCGCTGGGTGTCCTTCTCAAACTCTTCAACAATGGCCGGATCAACGTTCTGTAATTTCAAAATTTCAATCCAGGCCATGAGCGAGGAGATGGGAGTGCCCAGCTGATGGGCGGTTTCTTTCGACATGCCCACCCAAACCTGGTTTTGTTCGGCCCGCTGGGTTGCACTGAATGCCGAATAGGCGGCAATGATGAAAACCATAATTACAAAAAGCTGGATAAAAGGGTAGTAGCGGAGGTTTCGCAAAATATTCGATTCCCTGTAATACAATAGAAGGTAATCGCCTTCTTCCTCCGAAAGATCGATGCGAATGGGATCGGCATGCGTTTTCATTTTCTCCAGTTCTTTGGAGAGCACCTGCTCCCTTCTTTCTTCATGAAAGCTGATATTGGCATCGTAATTAAATTGACCTCCGGGTTCAATAATTACCACAGGTATGGTAGTGTTTTGCTCCAGAATCGACTGAATTAGTGAAAGATATGCCGTATTTAATTGTTCAACATTTGCCTGGCTGGAACTTTGAATGCCGGTATCGGCCATACGTTTGGTTGCTTCGGCCCAAAGCTCGACTTTTTTGCGTTCTTCGTTGGCCATTTTTTCGGTTAGCCAATTGGTGTAGAGCAGCGACGCTAACCCAATAATTACTGCTACAACCAGCAGTAAAATTTTACCGCGTTTTCTTTTCAGGTAAATATCCAAGGCAAGTTTTTTAAATCATTTCAACCAAAACGGGAGAAATGTACAAATATTTCCTTAAGCATCAACCATTTCTTTCGATGCAGAAATAATCCCGTTGGTATCGATGCCGCAAATGTTATACAGGTCTTCCAACGAACCGTGTTCAATGAATTTATCGGGAACGCCCAAAATTTTCACGCGGGCCGAAAATCCGTTTTCGGCCATAAATTCCAGCACGGCACTTCCAAATCCTCCTTTGATAGCCCCATCTTCAACCGTAATTATTTTGGAAAAATCCGAAAAGATGCCGGCCAGCATTTGCTCATCTATTGGTTTAACAAAACGAAAGTCGTAGTGCGCTGCCGATATGTTCTCCTGGGCAAGTTTTCTTACTGCTTCCTGCACAAAAAGCCCTGTTTTCCCAATAGAAAGAATGGCTATGTCGCTTCCCTGGCTCAACTTGCGGCCTTTACCGACTTCAATTTTCTGAAACGGCTTTTTCCAATCGGCTGTGTTTCCGCAGCCACGCGGATAACGGATGGAAAAGGGTTGTTTCAGTTCACCCATCTGGGCTGTGTACATCATGTTCCGCAAATCCAATTCGTCCATAGGCGCTGCAACAATCATGTTGGGAACGGTTCGCATGTAAGCGATGTCAAATACTCCGTGGTGAGTTGGCCCATCTTCTCCAACCAATCCTCCCCTGTCGAGACAAAAAATAACAGGCAGGCTCTGAATGGCAACATCGTGAATCACCTGGTCGTATGCCCGTTGCATAAATGTGGAGTAAATATTGCAAAACGGAACCATTCCCTGGGTTGCCAGTCCGGCCGAAAAAGTTACTGCATGTTGTTCGGCAATCCCTACATCGAATGCCCTATCCGGCATTTTTTCAATCATCAGATTCATAGAACATCCTGATGGCATGGCGGGAGTAATGCCCACAATTTTTTCGTTCATTTCGGCCAGTTCAACAAGGGTTTCGCCAAACACATTCTGAAACTTGGCAGCCTGTTCCACGGCACAACCGCAGGACAAAATTTCACCCGTGATTTTATCAAATAATCCCGGGGCATGGTACTTGGTCTGATTCTCCTCGGCTTGCAAAAAGCCTTTCCCCTTTTTGGTAACCACATGCAGCAATTTGGGGCCTGGAATATCTTTTAAATCATTTAAAACCTCGGTAAGGTAAACCACGTCGTGCCCGTCGATAGGACCGAAATACCTGAAATCGAAAGCCTCAAACAGGTTGTTTTCTTTCAACAACATGTTTTTAAGGGCGTGTTGATTTTTCTGAATAAACTTCCGGGTTCTTTTTCCAAAACCGTCGAGTTTTCCCAAACCTTCCCAAACTTCCTTTTTTACTCTGTTGTATGTGTGTGATTTTGAAATATTTAATAAATACTGACCAATTACTCCTGAGTTTGGGTCAATGGCCATGTTGTTGTCGTTCAAAATCACCAGGAGATCTGATTTGCTGGCCCCCACATTGTTCAGTGCCTCAAAAGCCATTCCCCCGGTCATGGCGCCATCGCCGATAACAGCAACTATTTTCCGGTTTGTTTCATTTTTTAATCCTGACGCAACAGCCATCCCCAATGCGGCAGAAACAGATGTAGATGAATGCCCAACGCCAAAAGTGTCGTATTCACTCTCTTCCCGCTTGGGAAACCCACTTATTCCTTTAAATTTTCGATTGGAATGAAAAACATCGCGTCGCCCTGTGAGAATTTTATGCCCGTAAGCCTGATGCCCCACATCCCAAACCAGCAAATCGTATGGTGTATTGTAAATGTAATGAAGCGCAACCGTAAGTTCCACCACGCCAAGGCTTGCGCCAAAATGCCCCGGATTTGCAGAAACGGCATCAATTATAAACTCTCTGAGTTCTTCGCAAACTTCAGGAAGATTTTCAATTGACAATTTCTTTAAATCGGCAGGGCTATTTATTTTTTCAAGCAATTTTTCCTTAATTGTAACCATTTCGTGTGAAAATATTTTCAAAGATACAACAAATCGGATACTCAGTTTTGTTCAAAATTATTGCACATGGCATCAGATTTGTTCCTAAGCTGCAAAAAAAGTAAATTTAGCCGGAATTAAAATTTAAAAAAATGAGAACTATACATATCCTTAGCTTTTTTTTAGTAACCCTGATGTTTTCTTCATGTGTTTCAATGAAGAAATTTACTGACGTTCAGGATGAACTGCAAAGTACCAGGCAGGAAGCCGAATTGCTGAAACAATCGAATATGCGGCTTGAAACCGCCAACCGGGAGTTTGAAAGCGCTAACAAAAATCTGCGGGACAGAAATAAAGATTTGAATGCTCAGCTTGAAAAAGCGCTTTACGATTTGAATGCTCAAAAACAAAAATATGCCGGACTGGAAATTGACATGCAAAATCTGAACCGCCAACTCGATATTCTGAAAACAGGCAGTACCTCGGAAATTGAAATTCTGATGGAAGAGCTGCAAAACACCCGGCGCGATTTAACCCTGCGTGAAGACCGGCTGCGTGAAGCCGAAAAAGAACTGGAAGACAGGAACGCCCGGCTCATCGAACTGCAGGATGTTCTGGCTCAAAAAGAACAGGCGGTAAAAGATTTGAGGGACAAAGTGATGCGTGCTTTGGTTGGTTTTACCGACGACGGATTAACCGTTCATGAAAAAAACGGAAAAGTTTACGTTTCGATGGACGAAAAACTGCTTTTCAAAACCGGACGGTGGGATGTGGATCCCAACGGACAGAGGGCTTTGCGCGATTTGAGCAAGTTGCTGGCCGAAAACCCCGACATTAACATTATGGTGGAAGGCCATACCGATGATGTGCCCATGCGTGGCGCAGGCGATGTGAAAGACAACTGGGACCTGAGTGTGATGCGCGCTACTGCTGTGACCAAAATTCTCACCCAGAATCCGCAACTCGATCCGGAACGCATCATTGCAGCCGGTCGCAGCGAATATGTTCCGCTGGTTCCCGAAAAAACCCCGGAAGCCCGGCAAATGAACCGCCGTACGGAAATTATTCTTACTCCAAAACTGGATGAACTGCTGGAAATTTTAGAATCTAACTAACAAATATCAAATCCAAACACTTGTTTTTGTAACTAAATATAGTTACATTTGTGTTGTGACAAAAAAGGAAAAGCTAATATCCCGTTTTTTAAGCATGCCATCTGATTTTCGTTATGATGAAGTGGTTACTATGCTAAACTACTTTGGGTTTTATGAAATGAAAAAAGGGAAAACGTCAGGATCAAGAATCAAATTTATTAATGCTGAAGGAAAGATAATTATTATGCATAAACCACATCCTTCGGGAATTATGAAAAAATACCAATTGAAACAGATAAAAGAGATTTTGGATTTATGAAACAATTGAATTATAAAGGATATACCGGAAGCATTGAATACAGCAGGGACGATGATTTGTTTTTTGGCAAAGTTCTCGGAATCCAAAGCTTAATATCTTACGAAGGCAAAACAGGCAAAGAGTTGGAAAAAGATTTCCAGGAAGCGATTGACGATTATTTGGAAACATGTAAGCTAAATGGCTCAACCCCTGAAAAAGCCTTTAAGGGGAATTTCAATGTAAGAATCTCCCCACAGTTACATTATAAAGCAGCTTTGTTGGCAATGGAAGAAAATGTATCGCTGAACAATTTTGTGGCAGAGTCCATCCGGGAAAAAATTCAAAAAGAGTCGGGAACTATTTAATTCAGGATTTAATCGCAAACAATCCTGCAAATTTCAACCAATCCATCAAGGGTTAAAAGTAATTCCACGTTTTTAATGTTTTTGGTGAGCGGGGCGATTACCGAACTTAACCCGCCGGTAGCTACCACGGTAAGTTTTTCACCCAGTTCATCCTGCGTACGTTCAATCATGGAATCAACCAGTCCGGTGAACCCGTAAACAATACCTGATTGAATGGCATGAACCGTATTTTCACCCAGGACTGAAGGAGGCGGGGTAAGGTGTACGTGGGGTAACTGGGCTGTACCACCTGCCAGTGCAGCCACAGCAGTCTGCAGCCCGGGGGCAATGGCCACACCTTTTATTTCACCGCTTTTCCCAATGGTGGTAAACGTGAGGGCTGTTCCAAAATCAATTACGGTAGTTAATTTCCCAAATTTATAATAGGCCGCAACCGCATTGGCTACCAGGTCGGCGCCAATTTGGTAAGGATTTAAAATTTTTATGGGCAGCCGTGGATAAATATCGGGGCCAACAACTGTAACTTTTGTACCGTCGAACAATCCCTGCAGCATCTCTGTAAACGGACGCACCAGGGTAGGCACCACACTGCTTAAAATGATGTTGGTTACATCGGTAAGGCAAATTTTCCCGGCCGAAAGCAATGAACGAAAAATAACTTCGTATTCGTCGGCTGTTTTTTTATGATCGGTTTGAATACGCCAGTGATTCAGCCATATCCCGTTATCGTTCACTCCAAAAACGATGTTTGTGTTTCCTATGTCAATTGCCAGTAGCATTAATAATTTTTTTTGTTTTGATACCTGGGTCAAAAGTCTTAAAATCTAATCTTCAAAACAAACTTAGCTGATTATCCTTTTCATACGGCTTTTTGTTCGGTTTATTTTTTATTTGCTGTATCAGTTCCTGCTGAATTGTGCTGACAAACGGGCTTTTGGGCATATTAAATTTTCGTCCGCGAATAATTCGGCTCCGGGCATGCGTTAGATACAAAAGCTTTTTGGCACGGGTCATTCCCACATAAAGCAAGCGCTTTTCTTCTTCCTCATCCACTTCGGTTTTGTACAGGTTATAAGGCAGTAATCCCTTTTCGCAACCGGGAATAAAAACACATTCAAATTCAAGGCCTTTCGATGCATGGAGCGTCATTACCGAAACTGCTTCCATTTGCCGGTGTGTGTCGGTTCCCGAGCCCAGAACCAGAAACTCAGAAAATTCATTCAGATTCTTCATTTCTCCTGCCAATGCGAGAAAACGAATCCAATCATCACTTTTAAATTTTTGATTATCAAAGAATTGACTTTTAACCCAAAGGAGAAAATCAACCGTTTTTTCTTCCTTCATTTTCTTTTGGGCCCATTCAAACTGCGCAGCAGAAACCAATTGTTTTTTGAGTTTGAAAAGCGGTTGTGCGTGGTGGAAGTTTTGCAATGAAAAAGCCTGAAGCAAGCCGGTGAACGTAAGAAACGGTTCTTCGCGAAAAAACGGAGCTGTTCCCACTTCCTGGTAAGGAATGTGATGATCGTTTAACGCTTTGGCAATGGCACTAAACTGATTGCGGGTGCGGCACAACACCGCCAAATCGGAGAGGCTGGAGATGCCTTCGCTTTTTTCGCCGCAGGTTACCGAACTGTCGATGGAAAAGAAGCTGACACCACCCACCAGTTCCACAATCTGCCGCGCAATAAATTCGGCTTCGGCGGCACCTGTGGGTTGCTCCGAAACCAAAACCTGAACGCCTTCAGAAAGGCCTTCCAAAAATCCGGAAGGTTCTTCCAATACATTGGCCGAAGCAGAAAGTATGGTTTGTGAACACCGGTATGATTGCGTTAACCTGAAAACTTTTGCGCCGGGATAATCTTCCTGAAACCGTTTGATGTAACCTGCATTTGCACCACGAAATCCATAGATTGACTGATTTGCATCGCCAACCACACAAAGGTTGGAAGTGCTGTCCGGTGCAAGTAACCTCAACAACTCGTACTGGGCATCATTGGTGTCCTGATATTCATCTACAAAAATAAACCGGAACCGATTTTGACAGGTGACTTTCACTTCCTGATTTTTCCTGAAAAGCTGCAACGGTTTCGCAATCAAATCATCCAAATCAAAAGCATCGGTTTTTTGCAGTTCCTTTTCATATTTCACGAAAAAATCGGTTTCCGGTTTTGCCCCGTTTTTTATTTCCGAAATTTCGGAGCTCAACTTTTTGGCCTCCCCGGCTCTCAGTTCAGAAAAAGATTTGATGATTTCCAGTTTCAATCCCTCATCTGCCAAAATAAAATCTTCACTTCGGTTAAATTCGGCATGGTGTTCTTTCAGAATGGAAAGACCGAATGCATGGAAAGTAGCCAAACTAACTTCTCCGGCTTTCGATTTGTTTTTCAACAAATTTTCCAGTCGTTCCCTGAGCTCTTCGGCGGCTTTATTGGTAAATGTAATGGCCAGAATTTCTTCCGGTTTTGCCATGTGGTTTCCAACCAGCCAGGCCATTTTACTGGTGAGGGTTTTGGTTTTACCCGTACCCGGACCGGCAATAATCAGCGAGGGGCCTTTGGTATTTTGAACAGCAGCAAATTGTTCAGGATTCAAATCGTTGAAAACCGACTTTTCAGCAGCTATTATTTTGTATTCTTCCACTTTTTCAGCAGCCAGGTTTTCAATCTGCTCTTTTTGATGTAGAATTTTTTGAATGCCTTTCAAATCGAAATGAATCAGCGCTCTTTTTTCGGGTGGCGCCGGTTTTTCAATGTGGAAAAGAGAACCTGTGGCTTCGAAGTTTTTCACCTCGCCGGGTTGAAAAACGCTGATTACGCCATATTCTCCATCGTATCCTTCCTGAATGTATATTTCGCGGTTTCGCATTCTTCTGATCGCCTCGGCCAGGGTAGATGACGTTTTCGATTCGATTATTTCCAACGGAATTTCAAGTAAAATTTCCAGTTCTCTCCCCAGCTTTTGAAGGGTTTGCAGATAAACGGCTTCTACCTTTTTTGAATTTACACCAACACCTTCCATTTCGGCCAGCATTTCCTTCAGTGGAATAATGGAACGGAATGGCAGTTTGTTGGGGCGACTTTCAATATTTTCCCGGTCCGATAAATGAATTACGCGGTTCATCACGCCAACAATTACCGGTTTTCCGCAAACGGGGCATAAATAATTGTTGCGTAGTGTTTCTGCCGGATCCCAGCAAACACTGCATTTGCGATGGCCGTCGTAATGGTACTTTCCTTCCTGCGGAAACATGTCGATGGTTCCCAGATATTTTTCCGGGTTTCCGGTTCGCAATGCTTCGGTAATGGAATGATAACTCTGTTCGGTATTGAAAACATTGGCATTTCGTCCCAGTTTATCGGGCGAGTGGGCATCGGAGTTGGAAACCAGGGTTACGTTGTCGAGAAACGAGCAGAGCCAGTTCATGGACGGATCGGTGGAGAGGCCGGTTTCAATGGTATGAATGTGGGGCGACAAGTCTGCAAAACACTCTTCCAAAGAATCAAATCCCGATTTGGAGCCGAGCATAGAAAACCAGGGCGTCCAGATATGTGCAGGTATAAAAAAGTTCTTTTCGCTGCAATCGAGCACAATCTCGAGCAGGTCGCGGGAGTCGAGTCCGAGGATTGGCCTTCCGTCGGAGGTGAGGTTGCCACCCAAATTTATCAGTTTTTGGTTCATTTTTTCGGCCTCTTCAAAACCTGGAGCCAGCACCACATTGTGCACTTTTCGAACTTTACCTCCGCGCTTGTAGATATTACTGATTTCTGCCGTGAGCAAAAACCGGGTTTCGTTATCGCCAAACGGTGAATCAAGGCGGTATTCTTTTTTCAGTTTGAATAACCCGTTGCCGTCGGGTTCCGTTTTTTCTTTCAGTTCAGCCAGCCAGCCGGGATGTGTAAAATCACCGGTTCCGACAATTTTTATTCCTTTCAGTCCGGCATGGTAATCGAGGTACCCGGGCGTAAGCGTTTTACTGGTTGCCCTCGAAAAATGGGAGTGAATATGGAAATCGGCAATAAACTTCATCAATTGATTTTATCCTGAAAAGATAAGGGATTTTGCCCGGAATCACCAATTATTAAAAATGATTTTTGTCGGATATTAACTTCGGAAATTTTGCTACCTTGCCGGTTGAAAAGATAACAAAACCGGAAAGAATATGGCAAGTATAAGGGATTTAAAAAAAGACATCGACATGCTGATGTCTCTGGTATTAAACGATTGCTTTTATATTTTGGAATACAATCCGAAAGTGGACTCGAAAGCGGTGATGAAAATTGCCGGCGAAGTGGTTGAGAAGCATCGTGAATTCAGA
This sequence comes from uncultured Mariniphaga sp., assembly GCA_964559175.1. GTDB lineage: Bacteria > Bacteroidota > Bacteroidia > Bacteroidales > Prolixibacteraceae > Mariniphaga. The sequence goes on from CAZLGT010000053.1 coordinate 33,984, forward strand.
ATCAGAACCAACCATCCTGATGGAAAAGACGACCCAAAACTGGTAAAAAAATACTACAACGATTTGGCAGCCGATGTTTTAGCTACTGCCGACGAGGCTTTCGAAGCCCTTTCGTCTGAGGTAAAAAAAGTGGCTTAGCTATTTTTCAACCAACTCAAAAACCTTATGGGCTACTACTCTGCCTTTATGGTATGTGGTAAGTTCCCAGGTGCCAAGTTTGTCTTCCAGTGGTTCCCACACGCAATCGCCAAGGTAAAACAGGAAATCGTTGGTGCGGATAAACTGCTCCCCTTCGAATGGTGGGGTGATTCTTCCGGTCTCATCGTTAAATGGCGGATGATCAATTTTAAACGTTACCATTTCTCCTTTCCCGCCCGCAATTTGCAAAACGTATCCGAATTCAGTTCCAATTTCAGCTTCAATGCGTGTAGTAAAATCTAAAATACGAGGAATATCAGGGCTTTCCCTGTCCCATTTTTCATATTCCCCGTAGCTAATCATTTTGAAAACAGGTTTACGTTTTGCCATCATTAAAAATATTTTAAAGCATGAACAAAATTAGTTTTACTGAAAATTAATATACTATTTTTACGCTGAAAAATTGAAAAGGTGGTATTTATCAGGGAAAATAGTAAACTATTGTTTGTTTTGTTTGTGCCGCTCTATTTTTTTATAGCGCAAAACTCGCTGCAAAACAGACATACGCATATCAGCGCCAATGGCATTGTGATTACACATTCCCACCCGGTAAATCATCCCAAACATGACCCTTTAAGTGCACACGACCATTCCGATTCGGAAATTTGCTTTTACCACCTGGTTCATTTCGATTATTTTTCCCCATCTCCTGAAATTCAGTTCACTTTTCAGGCAGATATACCACAATCAAAATTTTTTCTTGCGGATGAAAAAGGTCGGCAGTTATTTTTACTGCATCAAAACTACAATCGCGGTCCTCCCTCATTTTTCAATTTATTTGCTTAACAGGCACAACCATTTTTCTGCTTTGAGCTTAAAAAATCCCAATTATTAGGGATTTCGCAGAAAAATGGCACTGTCTATTTTTGCGCCTGATTAAGTGTTTCAATTAACCAGTTAAAATGATGGAGGAGAACCATCAACCGCATTTTTTTAAATATGAGATTTTTATCAGTATTCAGTTTATTCGTAATTATTGTTTCAAATTCATTTTTGGGTTTTTCCAATGAACCTGTAAAACGAGAGAAAACCGATGCCATGCTTTTTGGCGATGTGAAATCGGAAGGTGAACATATACCGTTTGCAACCATAATAATAAAAGGCACAACCATTGGAACTGCAGCCGATGCCACCGGGCATTTTAAAATGGCCCATCTGCCTACAGGAAAACAAACGGTGGTGATTAGCGCAGTGGGCTATAAACCTTATTCCCGGGAGGTGATTCTGGAATCCAACAGCAGCGTAACCCTTCTGGCTGAGCTTGAGCCCGACAACATTGGAATTGAACAGATTGTTATTTCTGCCGACCGGAATGCCAAAAGCAGGAAACGTACCCCAACCATTGTAAACAGCATTAATCCGAAACTTTTTCAGCGTACCCAAAGCGTTACCCTAAGCGAAGGTTTAAACTTTTCGCCGGGGCTTCGCATGGAGAACAACTGCCAGAACTGTGGTTTTACACAGGTAAGGATGAATGGGCTGGAAGGCCCCTACACCCAGATTCTTATAAATTCACGTCCGGTTTTCAGCGGACTGGCAGGTGTTTACGGACTGGAACTGATTCCGGCCAATATGATTGAGCGCGTAGAAGTTATCCGCGGAGGGGGTTCGGCTATGTATGGCAGCAATGCCATTGCCGGAACGGTAAACCTGATTACCAAAGACCCGATAGCCAATACCTTTTCCGTTTCAGGCAATTATGGCTCGGTGGGGCAGGCAGAAGAACACAGTCCTGCCGGCGATTTTAGTCTGAATCTGAATGGCTCTTTTGTATCAGAGGATTACCGCACCGGGCTAACCATTTTCGGGTTTTACCGGAACAGAAACCCATTTGATGCCAACAGCGACGGCTTTTCCGAATTGGCATCAATCGACAACAATACTCTCGGCGCCCGTTTCTACCAGCGCGTTGCCACACGCGGAAAACTAACCATGGACTATTTTCACATTAATGAATTTCGCCGGGGAGGAAACAAATTTGAGTTGCCTCTTCACGAAGCCGATATTGCCGAAAGTGTCGATCATGCCATTCATTCGGGAGCAGTCACTTTCGATTTACTTATGCGTGAAGCAGACAAGTTTTCTGCCTATTTTTCTGCCCAGCAGGTTGGCAGAGGCTCCTACTACGGCGCCAATCAGGACTTGTCGGCTTATGGCGCCACAACCGACTTTACCTATGCTGCCGGCATTCAGTACCTGATGCATACGAACTACCTGCTTTTTGCCCCCGCTGCCATTACAACCGGGTTGGAAACCGGCGGGAGCTGGCTCCAGGATGAAAAACTGGGGTATTACGACAAAGAAGAGGGAATTCATTATGGTAACACATTGGTGGCCGACCAGCAGCTTTTCAATCAGGCAGCCTTCCTGCAATCCGAATGGAGCCTCGATGAATGGGTGCTGACTGCCGGTGTTCGTTATGATCATTATGCAGTGACCGACCAAAACGGTGAAACCAAAACAGTTTCGGGTAATGTGCTCAGTCCAAGGGTAAGCCTGCTGTATAACCTTGGAAGCAACTGGCAGGTAAGGGCCGGTTTCGCCAAAGGGTTCAGGGCTCCTCAGATTTTCGATGAAGATTTGCATATTGAAACCTCGGGATCGAGACAGGTATTGCACCGGAACGATCCCCACCTGAAACAGGAATCATCAAACAGCATGTCTGCCTCGTTAAACTATACTTTCGACCAGGGGAAATGGCAATATCAGGTTTTGGCCGAAGGTTTTTATACTTCTTTGAAAAATCCGTTTGCCAATGAATACGGAGAACCAGACGAAGATGGTGTTGTGGTATATACCCGAACAAATGCCGAAGAGGGGGCAAGCGTTCGGGGCATTAACCTGGAGTTCAACGCTTCACCTTCCAATCGCTGGCAGTTTCAATCGGGTTTTACCCTGCAGAAAAGTGCATACAAAGAACCACAGGAGTTTGATGAAACCCGGTTTTTCCGGTCACCCAAAAGTTATGGTTTCTTGAGTATGAATTTTCAGCCATCGCCGCGTTTTAACCTGTCGACAACAGGTATATATACCGGTAAAATGCTGGTTCCCTACTTCGGTCCAACCCTTGCCGAGCCGGAAGCCGGAGAGCTGCGCAAATCCCAGGCTTTTTTCGATACCGGCCTGAAAGCTTCATACACCCTGAAATTGACCAGCCAGCTAAAAATGGAATGGTACGCCGGGGTGAAAAATATTCTCAACTCTTATCAGTCTGATTTTGACTCTGGAATAGATCGCGACCCGGCCTACATTTACGGACCGAATTCACCACGAACCATTTACTTTGGAGTTCGTATTGGAAGCCTGTGGTAAATTTGGCTGAACAAAGATTTTAAGGGTTGCCGGATTACCGGTGACCTTTTTTATTTGCGGCAGTCAAAAGATTATTAATTTTACAGCGTTCTTACATAGAAAAACAATGGAAATGAATGAACAGGAATTACAAAAAAAGATAAAGGCAAAAGACCTGAGGAACAACATCATTGTTGCAGTACTTTCGGTTATTCTTGTGGCACTTGGGGTTTTGTATTTCATGCAAAACCGTGAACACCAGGAAATTGTCAGGGAATTGAATACTGAGAAGGATGCTATTCAAAACGAATTGAATACGCTTGTTGAGAGGTATGATTCACTGGAAACGGAAAATGACACCATCAATGATCAGCTGGTTTTGGCACAGTCGAAAGTAAAAGATCTGCTGCTGGAAATTGAGCAAACAAAAAAAGTGAGTCTCGAAAGAATCAATTCCTACCAGAAACAGGTAACCACTCTGCGCGAAATTATGCGCGATTTTGTGGTACAAATCGACTCGCTGAACCGCAGAAACCAGGAACTTCTGGCCGAAAATCTGGAAGTGAAAGAACAATTCAGGCGGGTGGAAACCGAGAAGCAGCAGCTGAGCGAAGAAAAACAACGCCTGGAACAAAACCTGCAGCGGGCAGCCGTGCTTCAGGTGCGCGAAATGACTGTGGAAGCACTCAACAGGCGTGATCGGGAAACCCGGTTTGCCAACAGGGCCGAACGAATCCGCATTTATTTCATCATCAGTGAAAATGTTACTGCCCGGCGTGGAACAAAAAATATATATGCCCGAATTATGCGGCCCGACCAGCTTTTGATGAGCAAATCGGCTGACAACCTGTTTCAGTTCGAGGATTTACGCATTCAATATTCCGCCATGCGCGAAGTGGTTTACGAAGGACACGACCTTCCGGTGGCTATTTTCTGGGACAACACCAACGAGCCGGAGCTTATGCCCGGTGCATATACAGTCGATCTTTTTGCCGACGGGCATAACATTGGAACAACCACCTTTGAGCTGCGGTAATTTTTTACGTGTGCATAAAAATAGGCTCGGTAACCTGCGAAAGTTCCGTCAGTTTTGCAGTTTCTTCGCCAGTAATATCTCCAAAATCGTTCATAAATTCCAACGCTTTTAAAAACAGCGTATTTTTCCCCGGAGGAACAGCAGCCGTCACATTTTTCGACAAAGTGTATTTTAATGCCATTTTCATGATGTCCTCATCCATAATGGGCCGGTACCATACATTTTTATACAACTTTTGTTCGCCGTCTTTCAACCGTGTCAGCGCCATGGCTTTAAGTGCCAGAATACCCATCTCCTGCCTTTCGGCCTCGGCATACACCTGCGGCCCAAAGTTTCCGGCATTCCAGCAGGCAAAATTGAGTGGGAACAGAATGGAGTCGAAGGCATAATTTTTCATGGCCAGCATGGCGGCATCCACCGAGTGGGCTGAAAACCCCAGGTGTTTCACTTTCCCTTCTTCCTTTGCTTTAACAAAAACTTCCATGGCGCCTCCCGGAGCAAACACCTTTTCAACATCTTCAACCGATGTGAGTGCATGCAACTGATACAAATCGAAATGGTCGGTTTGCATCAATCTCAGCGAATTTTCCAGTTCCTGCCGGGCGCCTTCGGCATCGCGCCGACCGGTTTTGCAGGCCAAAAAACAATTGTTGCGGTAGGGTTTCAGCGCGGGACCAAGCCGCTCTTCGGCATTGCCATAAGACGGAGCAATGTCGTAGTAATTTACGCCCAACTCGTAAGATTTGGCAACCAGTTCGTTAGCAAAGTCCTGCGGATTATCGTTCAGCATAATTCCTCCAAACCCGATGATGGAAAGTTTTTCACCGGTTTTCCCCAAAACCCGTTTGGGAATTTCATAGTTTGGTGAAAAATTATTCCCAAAACTTCGGATGGCGGGAATGGTGAGTGCAAGTGTCCCCAGAGCACTGTTCCTGATAAATTTTCTTCTTTTCATGATTTCCGGAATTTAATATTCTGCATAAATATAATGAATTCTGTTTTGAAAGCAGCCTGCATACTGTTTCCCAAATAAAAAGGTGCTCTTGTGCGAACACCTTTTCAATGCGGATAACCCGGGCCTAATCTTTTTCGTGATACTTGAAAGATACTTTCAGTTTAACCCGGTAATACTGAATTTTGCCTTCGTGAAGGTGCATATCCATTTGGCAAACTTCGGCAATGCGCAAATCGTCCAACGATTCAGAAACACGTGCAATGGCATTTTGTGCAGCTTTTTCCCACGACTCGGGACTGCTTCCCACTACTTCAATAATTTTATAAACACTGTCTGGCATAATTTTAAAATTTTTAAGGTTAAAAAATACGGATTATTTTCTTGTACGAAGCTGCCCGAAGTTTTGTTTTAACAATTTCAATTTTACCGGGGTGGGGATAAATTCGCATCAATGAACTTTGTTCATTATTCCAAAAAAAGAGAATCGGCAGAAAAATCCATCACAAATTTTACAACTCCTCTGTAATCCTGAATACCCTGTTCAATTTTATTGCTTTTCAGGTAGGCATCGTTTACTTTACCGGCCGCCTGGTCGATTTTTTCTACCCGCAGCTCCAGCCAGTGTTTCCTTATTTTCTGAAGGTCGGCCACAACCGATTCATCGAGTTTGGCTACTATTTCCGAAAATTCTGTAAGCCGGCTTCCGTGGTTCAAAAAATACCTGAGAACAGCCAGATTAGCCGAATATCGTAAATGTTTGGAGTTGCTTTGGGAACAAACCAGCCAGGCATAAAAATTGGCTTCGGCCTCGCTGGTAATTCCCAGCTGGTGGGCCTTTTCATGAGCCAGCACAAAGGGATACTCTACCGGCAGATTGTGTCGGTTAATGTGCACCTCGCTGAAAAATGGCCCGTAGTAACCCGAAATACCGGCGCGGGCAAAAAAACGGCTGAATGTTATGGGCTTTGGCCTTCGTTTTCCTGCCGGAAACGGAATTTTCAACTTGGCTGCCCATTGTTTGTATGAGGTTTCGACCAGATTGTCGATTTCATCCCTGTCCATATTTTCAAAATCGGTGAAAGATACATTGGTCTGGTCGATGAGATTTTCAAAAACTTCTAAAAATATAGCCTCATCGGTAACCTGTTCGTCCATACCGAGCCGCTGGTTTAACCCGGGACGGAAGTAATTAAACCCCCATAAAAAATAGAATGCGATGTAACCTTTCGCGAACACGTTTAAAGCTGCTTTTCCGGCCGTTTTTGCTGAAATTTTTCTTAAAACTGCCAGCAAAACGAGAAGTATGGGCAAAACCATCAGCATCATGTAAAACAAATCGACAAGCGAAAAGGGAAACAGGGAACTGAAATGGGAAAGAACGGTGGCAATGACGGGATAGATGCCAAAAGAGTAGTATTTTTCAACCAGGTCAGGATTCAGGGCCAGCAGCTCGATCAACAGAAAGGTAAATACAGCCAGCACCGGCATAATCATCCAGCGGGGAAATTTGTATGTGAAAAGAAACAAAAACATGAGGTTAAAAATATGCATTTACGTGCAGAAACAAGTTTGTAAGACATTCAAAAACCAACCTTTTTGCTATTATTGCACTGTTCATAAAAAAATATACAACAAATGTTTATTAAGGCCAGTTTGTTTTTTCTCTCCGGAATCTTGTTTTCCTTTTCTTTTAATGATAAAGAACCCATGGAGAAACGTGTAACCGAAATTCACCAAAAAGCATTAACAGTAGATACACATGTGGATACACCTATGTTCATGGTACGCGAAGGGTTCGATGTGGGGCAACGAAATGAGCCTCCCCGCAGCCGGGTAGATTTTGTACGTATGAAAGAAGGCGGACTGGATGCCATTTTTTTTGCAGCCTTTACCGGACAGCGCGAACGCACTGCCGAAAATACCGAAGCAGCCTACCGGATGGCACACCAGATGATTGATTCTACATACGCTGCCTGCGTTAGGTACCCCGGGTTAGCCGAAATAGCCACAACACCTGCCGATGCAGAGCGCATGGAAAACCTGGGAAAAAGAGCCATCTACATAGGTATGGAAAACGGATTTCCGCTGGGAACCGATCTGAACCGGATAAGCGAATTTTATGAACGTGGTGTGAGGTACATCACGCTTAGCCATTCCCGAAACAACGAAATCTGCGATGCATCCACCGATGCCAACGGTCCGGAACATAACGGGCTTAGTGGGTTTGGGGAAAAAGTAGTGCATGAAATGAACCGCCTGGGAATGATGATTGACGTATCGCACATTTCCGACGAGGCTTTTTACGACGTAATGAAGTTAAGCAAAGCGCCGGTAATCGCCTCTCACTCCAGCGTGCGCGCCATTGCCCGTCACCCGCGAAACCTCACCGACGACATGCTGAAGGCACTGGCCCGAAACGACGGTGTTATTCAGATTTGCCTGCTCGACGACTATGTAAAAGACCCGGACACGACAACGGTTCGGTATAAAAAAATGACAGAACTTCGAAAAATATACAATTCCTCGTTTGAATCGATGAGTGATGAAAAGAAAGCAGCATTTCGTGAATTGTGGCGCCAAACACAGGAAAAATATCCCAAAGAATTGCCAACAGTTGCCGATTTGGTGGACCATATCGACCATGTGAAAAACCTGGTGGGAATAGATTATGTGGGCATCGGCAGCGATTTTGACGGCGGCGGCGGACTGGCCGACTGCGAAGATGTGAGTCAGATGCCCAATATCACCCGCGAAATGCTGAAACGCGGCTACACCGAAGAGGAAATTCTGAAAGTGTGGGGCGGTAATTTCTTCCGG
>CAZLGT010000054.1:0-41706 GCA_964559175.1 uncultured Mariniphaga sp.
CGCGAAGCCTGGCATATCGGCGCCAGTGGGGTGGTTTACGCCATGGCTTCCTTTCATTTTGTGAGCGGTGTAATTCGTAACGACGTTCGGTTGCTTACATTTTCGGTGGTTGTGGTTTTTCTTTACGGTGGGTTAATCTGGGGCATTTTCCCCATCGACCCGAAAATTTCGTGGGAAGGCCACTTGTGGGGCGCGGTTTCGGGTGTGGTACTGGCTTTTTATTACCGAAACTACATTATTCGTCGCGATAAATTTGACTGGGAAGAAGAAGAAGAGGAAGAAATAGCTGATATTGAAGAAGAGGAACAGAAACAAAATGTAGCAAATGACAAAAAAGGGATATCTTCGGAAAATGAACCGGCAAATCAAAAACAAAACAAAGGAAATCCCTTTTACACCAATTACAAACCCGGAAACACAAGTCATACCGGTGATTTTTAAAAGTTGCCGTATGCCGTAATTCAGAATTAATGTTTAGAGAATACCTTTCCGAATAATTATGTAACAGCCTTGCAGAAAGCAAAAAAGAACAACATTAACCTTCCTGCGTTACTCCTGCAGTTACAATGAAAAAAAAACGAACATTCCTGTTTTTTAAAACTCAGGCGTGGAAAAACCGCGCCGAATAGTTATTTTTGGGCACTATAACAACAATAACCAATGGCATTAACAACAGAAAATATATTACTGATTGGCTCCATTTTACTTTTTATCTCACTTTTTGCAGGAAAAACTTCCAATAAATTCGGGGTTCCAGTTCTCATTTTATTCATTACCATTGGCATGCTTGCCGGCTCGGAAGGAATTGGCGGCATTTATTTCGACAACCCCAAAACAGCCCAGTTTATTGGAATTGTAGCATTAAATTTCATTCTTTTTTCCGGTGGGCTCGATACCGACTGGCAATCGGTGAAGCCTGTGCTCTGGCGGGGTATTTCGCTTTCAACCATTGGCGTTTTGCTCACGGCGGGCAGTGTGGGCATTTTTGTCTGGGCCATAACAGATTTTACAATATACGAAGGACTTTTACTGGGTTCAATTGTTTCTTCTACCGATTCGGCTGCTGTTTTTTCCATACTCAGGGCAAAAAGCGTTGCCCTCAAAGGCAATATTCGTCCAACTCTTGAGCTTGAGAGCGGCAGCAACGATCCCATGGCCTATATTCTCACCATCCTGTTCACCGGATTGGTGGTAAACCAAAATGCAGGACTTGCCGGAATTCTTTGGATGTTTTTTCTTCAACTGGCTCTTGGCGGATTGCTTGGACTTCTGTTTGGAAAAATCGGAGAATGGATTATCAATAAAATAAAACTCGATTACGAAGGACTGTATATTGTGCTGGTAATTGCCATCATGTTTTTCATCTTTTCTTTTACCAATTTTGTTGGAGGAAACGGTTTTCTGGCCGTTTACCTGAGCGCTGTTTATTTAGGCAATCAGGAGCTTATTCATAAAAAGAAAATTTTAAAATCGTTCGACAGTTTTGCCTGGCTCATGCAAATTGTGCTTTTCCTTACTTTGGGGCTGCTGGTTTATCCAAGCCACATTATTCCTGTGGTTGGCATTGGACTTATTATTTCGATGTTTCTAATACTTGTGGCCAGGCCACTGAGCGTTTTCATAAGCCTGCTCCCGTTTAAGGAACCCAAACGCAATAAAATATTATTTTCATGGGTAGGGTTACGCGGTGCTGTTCCCATTGTTTTTGCCACATATCCGCTTCTGGCAGGTGCAGAACAGGCCAACATGATATTCGACATCGTGTTTTTTGTGGCTCTTACATCTGTTATCATTCAGGGCACCACGCTCACCAAAGTTGCCGGCTGGCTGAATCTTTCGCTTCCCGAAGAGATGAAAAAAGTGACGAAAAAAGACCTGGAATTCACCGATGGAATGAAATCACTGCTGACGGAGATTGTAATTCCCAAAAACAGTCCTGTTTCAGGCAAACAAATTGTGCAACTGGGTATGCCAAAAAATACTCTTATATCGTTCATTATGCGCGGCGACCAGTACATCACGCCAAACGGTTCAACCATTATTCAGGAGTTTGATAAACTTATTGTTTTGTCGGAAAACAAGGAATCGCTGTCGCAGGTATTTGAATGCCTCGAAAACACGGAAAGCTGAAAAGACCTTTATGCAAAATTAACTTTCACTTACCGATTTTCCAAAATCGGGCAGAAACCGGATATGTTTCTGAAAAAGTGTTATTTTTGCAACACAAAATAAGAAGTTCATTAAAGCATGATTAGCAGAAGAATTATTCGCACCAAGGTACTGCAAGTGTTGTATGCCTATTATACTTCAACCGACAAAACACTCGATAATGCAGAGAAAGAGCTGTTTTTTTGTATCCGAAAATCGTACGATTTATACCACTACCTGCTTACCCTTGTTATTGAATTGGCCGATTATGCCGAACAACGAATCGAAATAAAAAGAAACAAACACCAGCCAACACACGAAGACCTTAATCCCAACACAAAGTTCATCAGCAACCAGGTTATTCAACAGCTTAGGGAAAACAGGCAATTGCAAACCTACATTCAGCAGTTAAAACTGAGCTGGGCCAACAATCCGGAGTTGATTAAAGACCTCTATAACTTCCTCGTTGAGTCGGAGTTTTACCAGGCGTATATGACCGACGATAACCGCTCGTTTTTAGGCGACCGAAAATTCATTGAAAAAGTTTTCACCCAAATTATTCTGGTTACCGAAGACTTGTATGACGTGCTCGAGGAACAAAGCATCTACTGGAACGACGATATGGAATTTGTAGTATCGATGATTACAAAAACGCTGAAAAAATTTAATCCGCACACAGGTTCCGACCAACGGTTGATGCCTATGTTTAAAGACCAGGACGATCGCGATTTTGCCAAGGATTTGCTGCGAAAAGCCATTATCAATCACGATGAATTACGTGACCTGATTAAAGAGCACTCGCGCAACTGGGACCTCGACCGCATTGCTTTTATGGATATTTTGATTATGCAACTGGCCATCACCGAGTTTATCTGGTTTCCGTCGATTCCTACCAAAGTTACACTGAACGAATACATTGAGCTTTCGAAATTTTACAGCACCGAAAAAAGCCGCAACTTTATTAACGGAATTCTCGATAAAACGCTGAAAGACCTGAAAAAATCGGGTAAAATTACCAAAGCCGGACGTGGACTCATTGGGGAGGCTTAAGAAATCATTGCAAAATCGGGCAATAAAACCAAAACAAATGGTTATTTTTGCCTGCCAGAGATAGTATTGAACATTAACATTAAAATGCTGAAAAAATGATAAATTATTTATTGATGATGCAACCCGAAGGCCAGGACGCCAACCCGCTGATGAGTTTCCTGCCGTTGCTCCTGATTGTGGTCGTTTTCTACTTTTTCATGATTCGCCCGCAGATGAAACGCCAGAAAGAGGTTCGCAAATTTCGCGAAAGCCTTGCCAAAGGCGATAAAGTAGTAACCACGGGTGGCATTTACGGCCGCATTGTGGAAGTAAAAGAAACCCATATTATCCTCGAAATTGCGAAGGATGTTCACATTAAAGTGGATAAGAACGGAATTATAAAAGATATGACCGACGCACCTCAGCAGCGCTAAAAAACTGAAATACAAATTTGTACGGAAGGTTGGCAATTCATTTTGTCAACCTTTTTTGCAATAAAATTTTTTATACCGGAAATTCGGGCTACACATTAAACCTGAAATGCATGATATCACCGTCCTGAACCACATATTCTTTCCCTTCGATGGCAATTTTCCCTGCATCGCGGCATGCATGTTCCGAACCGAGCCGCATAAAATCGTCGAATTTTATTACTTCTGCTCTGATGAACCCCTTCTCAAAATCGGAATGAATATTTCCGGCGGCCCTGGGTGCTTTGGTTCCTTTTACAAATGTCCATGCCCGGCTCTCGTCGGGCCCGGTAGTGAAAAAAGTCTGCAAGGTTAAAAGCTTATAGGCAGAGTGGATGAGTTTATTAACTCCCGGTTCATCCAGGCCGAGTTCTTCCAGGAACAACTGTTTTTCTTCGTATTCCTCCAGTTCGGCAATATCGGCTTCGGTTGCTGCGGCAATTACCAGTAATTCAGCATTTTCATTCTTAATGGCCTCCCTCACCGCTACTACATATTTGTTGCCTGCTTTGGCCGAGGCTTCGTCCACGTTGCAGGCATACAAAACCGGTTTGTTTGTGAGCAGAAAAAAATCTTTGGCCAGCCGCGCTTCTTCTTCGTATAGTTTAAGGGTACGGGCCGACTGACCCTTTTCGAGAACTTCCTTATACCGAAGTGCCAGCTCGTACATTTTTTTTGTTTTGGGGTCGGTGCCATGCATGGCCTGTTTTTCCAGCTTTTCTATACGGCCCTCGATGGTTTCCAGGTCTTTCAGCTGCAATTCGGCATCAATAACTTCTTTGTCGCGCACCGGATTAATGGTACCATCCACATGGGTAATATTGTCGTTATCGAAACACCGCAGCACATGAATAATGGCATCGGTTTCCCTGATGTTTCCCAAAAACTGGTTGCCCAGTCCTTCTCCTTTGCTGGCACCCTTCACAAGCCCTGCAATGTCGAGTATTTCAACCGTGGTAGGAACTACCCTTTTGGGTTTCGATATGGCAGCCAGTTTTATCAGCCGTTCATCGGGAACTGTAATTACTCCCATATTGGGTTCAATGGTACAAAAAGGAAAGTTGGCCGACTGGGCTTTTGCACTCGACAAACAATTGAATAACGTCGATTTTCCTACATTGGGTAAACCCACAATTCCGCATTTCAATGCCATTTTTTTCGTTTAAAATTTTGCCGTGCAAAGGTAATTGTTTATTGATTTTTAATTCCCTTTTTTCAACGAAATCATACAAAACGAAAATTTAGATCATATTCCGGATTTTTCTTTCTGTTTAAACCACAAAATAAAAATTCAATTTGTACATTTGCTTAAACTTATAACATAATATGATTTTAAAAAATATTTCTGTCGATTGTGTAATCTTTGGATTCAATAACGACAAACTGAACGTTTTACTCTGGCAGGCAGAACCCGAACTGCTTGAAAATTTCCTGACCACCCGGGAAGAGTATGAACAAATAAAAGTTCTGTTTGAAAACAATCCTGCCCTAAAATCGGACGATTACTGGGGATTAATCGGGACCCACCTGCCCTCGGAGGAAGATTTGAACGGTTATGCAAAAAAGGTGTTACACATTGCCACCGGGCTCGACAAGGTGTACCTGAAACAGGTGGAAACCTTCGGTTCGCTCAAAAGAGTTCCTCACTTCCGCGTGCTTACTGTAGCCTATTATGCTTTAATTAACCCCGACTACCACAACATGGAACTTTCGCCAATCGCCAAATCGGTTAAATGGTTCGATATTGACAACCTTCCAAACGTTATTTTCGACACCAGGGAAATCATTGAAAAAGCGCTTAAAAAACTGCGTCATGAGGCGCAGTATCATCCGGTAGGTTTTCATCTGTTACCCGAAAAATTTACCCTTTCGCAACTTCAAACGCTTTACGAAGTTATTTTAAACAAAAAACTGGATACCCGAAATTTCAGAAAAAAAATTCAAAATATGGGGCTCCTGATTGACACCAACGAAAAACAAAAAAACGTGGCACATCGTGCAGCCAAACTGTACTCATTCGATCCGGAAACCTACAACCAACTGGTGGAAGAAGGACTGAATTTCAGAATTTAACCTGTTAAACCTTTAGCCAAACACCCGGTCTTACTTGTTAAACGTCGCAAAATGGAAACAGACGACCGACAGCTTATTGCTGAACTCAGGCAGGAGAACACCAGAGACCTTGCTTTTAATCGCCTGGTAAAAACCTACCAGGAGCGGTTGTACTGGCATATTCGGAAAATGGTGTTAAACCACGACGATACAGATGATATACTTCAGAATACTTTTGTGAAAGTATGGAAAAGCATCGGCAGTTTCCGCGAAGAATCGAAACTTTACACCTGGCTTTACCGAATTGCCACCAACGAAACCATCACCTTTTTAAATTCTAAAAAACGAAGAAATCTGCTTCCGTTTAACGACGTTAGTGATTATTTAATGGAAAACCTCACTTCCGATCCCTATTTTGAAGGAGACCAGTTGCAAATGAAACTTCAGCAGGCCGTTTTAAGGCTTCCCGAGAAACAACGCATTGTTTTTAATATGAAATATTTTGACGACATGAAATATGAAGAAATGTCTCACGTACTCGACACATCGGTTGGTGCGCTGAAAGCAAGCTACCACCATGCCGTAAAAAAAATTGAAGAATTCATTAAAAATACCGACTAACAAACTGAGATTAAACTTTTCCGGTTATTAAAAGTCAAACATGTAAATTTTGGAAGAAATGAACAAATTAAGAAAAATAGCACCCAGGTTGTCGAAAATAAAAAAGGAGAATCCTTTCGGGGTTCCCAATAATTATTTCGATGATTTTTCTGCCCGCCTGGCAGTCAAACTGGAGGCAGAAAAAAAGACTCTTCCACAACCCAAAAACACCGTTATCAGATACCTGAAACCAGTGCTGGGGCTGGCTGCAAGCTTTGCCCTCATTTTTATGCTGGTGTACTGGCCGCTGAAATCGTTTCTGCCTCAATACCTTGCCGAGTCAGAAACATACATTGAATCGACCAATGAAGATGATACTTTCCTCTCCATTCTCGAACGACTGGATGAAACTCTGTTTTTTGTCGTACTTTCAGAACCTGTTTCTGTAAACGAAACCGAAGAAGCCGGTTTTCTCGACGATGAGCTGATGGGTTACCTCAGCGCCAATATTTCCGATTATGAACTGTATTTACAAACTGAAAATTAAATAACATGAAAAGAATATTGTTTTTATCCGTTTTGTTTGCTTTTGCTACTGCGGCTTTTGCGCAGCCTGGCGATAAAGAACATGAGGACCGATGGGAAAAATTCCGGGCGGAAAAAGTGGCTTTTTTAACCACCTATCTGGAACTTACCCCTGCCGAGGCACAAAAATTCTGGCCGGTTTACAACCAGCTTGAAAAAGAACGTTGGGAAACCCAGAAAACACGAAAAGAACTGGAGGAAAAAGTTCAGAAAGCCGGGGAATCCATGACGGACAATCAAATAAAACAACTCACCCGCGAGTTTGCTGGCAGCCTGAAAAAAGAGGCCGATATGGCGGCCGATTACAACGAAAAATTCCTGGATATTTTACCTCCGGGAAAAGTGCTCAAACTCTACAAAGCTGAAAACGAGTTCAGAATGCACATGATCAAAAAGTTCAGAGACCGGCGACGAAACGGGGAATAATTGCGAAGGGTATATAACAAAAAAGACAGGCCGAAAACCTGTCTTTTTCTTTTGTGGGTAAAAAATTCTACAATCCTTTAAACCAATCCTGAAAATACTTTCCAACTACAGGGGTTTCTTTCTTTTCTCCCTGGATGGAACCAATCAGGCTCAAAATCCAGAACACAAAAACCACAATGTTGAGTATCCACCCAACGAATGGAATAAATGTTAATACCAGTCCAAGAAGGTAAAGACCGAGCAACTGACGGATGTAGTAACTGGCAAATTCATCTTTTTCACTGCTGTTTAATACCAATGCAACAATCCACCCAATAAAGGTAATGTGAGCGACAATAGCTTTTGTTTTTCCATCCATGATTAAAATATTTTACGGTTTAGCATTAAAAGTACGGAAAAATAGAAAACGGACAAATAAAACGGTACTAATTTGTCAACAAAATACAAAAGACGGGCAAAATTTATGAATTCGGCCACTAAAATTACAATTTCTGCTAAACCAGGTTTACTTCCCGTTCCAGCCAAATCCCAAAACAATGATGCACAGACTGTCTTATTTTTTCAGAAAAATCAAAAATTTCATTACCAGTGGCATTTCCGTAATTTACCAGCACCAACGCCTGTTTTTCGTGCACGCCCACATTGCCTTTGCGACGACCTTTCCAGCCGGCTTGTTCAATGAGCCATCCTGCAGCCAGTTTCACTTCATTTTTGTTTAACGGGTAAACCGGTACATCCGGAAACTGCTCCCTTATATTTTCGGCAACCCCGATGCTCACCACCGGATTCTTAAAAAAACTACCGGCGTTACCCAATTCTTCAACTTCGGGTAATTTGGATGACCGGATGTCTGTTACCGCAAGGCGTATATTTTGAAGATTTACTTCACCCAATTCTTTCACCTTCTCCTCTACCTGGCCATACTCTAAATTAAATTCCGGAAATTTTTCAAGTTTGAAAACCACAGAAGTAATGATGAACCGGTTTTTTAAATTTCGTTTGAATAAACTGTCGCGGTAACCAAATTCGCAGGCAGCAGCCGGAAATTCCAGAAAAGATTTCTGCTGCAGGTCAAACCCTTTTACCCGTTCAATTACATTCCCCGCCTCCTGCCCGTAAGCCCCGATGTTTTGCACCGGCGCCGCGCCCACCGAGCCCGGAACGAGCGAAAGATTTTCTATTCCGCCTACTCCAAAATCCACACAGAATTTTACAAAATCGTCCCAAACCTCGCCAGCGCCAGCTTCAAACCAAACACATTGCCGGTCCTCCTTTATTTTGATAATTCCGGGGATATTGGGGTGCAAAACCAAACCCTCGAAATTTTTCTGAAAAAGCACATTACTGCCTCCACCGAGAATAAACAGTGGCAGGTTCTTCCGGAATTCATTCGACTGAACAAACGTTTCCAAATCATCGGGTTCTGTAAATTCAAAAAAATACCGGGCTTCGGCTTCTACGCCAATAGTATTATGTGATTTTAAACTGTAATTTTCGAAAAAACGGATCATGCATAAAATTTTCGGCAAAGATAGGGGAATATGTTTACATGCATAAAACTTATCTTTGCCCGAATGAATGAATCTGATGTTATAGTTGTTGGCGCCGGGGCTGCAGGATTACTGGCGGCAGGGCGTGCAGCCGAACAGGGCGCAAGGGTGCTGATTCTGGAAAAAATGCGCTCCGAAGGCCGGAAACTTTTAATTACCGGGAAAGGCCGCTGCAACATTACAAACGACGCCTCACCCGCTGAATTTATCAAACATGTGTTTCCCGATGGCCGGTTTCTGCGCAATGCCTTTTCGCAGTTTTACGCGAAAGACATTATCAGTCTGCTTCAAAAATACGGCGTGGAATCCACCCTCGAACGCGGCGGACGCTATTTCCCGGAAAGTAATAAATCGCTGGATGTGCTGCGTGCTTTGCTGAAATGGGTAAATGAACTGAACGTTGAAATCCGTTGTGGCCAGCGGGTTGAAAAGCTGTTAACCGAAAACGAAATGGTGAAGGGAGTTCAATCGAACGGCATTATTTTCAAAACGCCAAAAGTAATACTGGCAACAGGCGGAAAATCCTACCCGGCAACAGGTTCCACCGGCGACGGGTACGAGCTGGCCAAAAGTGCAGGACACACGGTTGAAAAACCAATCCCGGCGCTGGTGCCACTGGAAACCAAAGGCAATTTGGCGCAAAAATTACAGGGGCTCAACCTCAAAAATGTGAAAGCCGTGGTATGGGTGAATGGGAAAAAAACGGGCGAAGCTTTTGGCGAAATGCTGTTTACGCACTTTGGTTTGTCGGGCCCCATCATTCTCACGTTAAGTCGCATTGCAGTGGCTGCTTTGCAAAATAACGACAAGGTTGAAATAACGGTCGATTTAAAACCGGCCCTCGACGAGCAAAAACTGGACAACCGGCTGCTCCGCGATTTGAATGAACACGGCAAAAAACAGTTGGTCAATATTTTCCGCAACTGGCTTCCGGCATCCATGATACCGGTTTTTATTGAAGAACTGAAACTTGACCCCGAAAAAGAGTGCCACCAGGTCTCATCGAACGAGCGGAAACAAATCAGGTACATGATGAAAAATTTACGGTTCGAGGTTACAAAACATCGGTCTTTTAAAGAGGCCATCATAACGGCGGGCGGAATTCCCACCAAAGAAATAGCGCCTAAAACCATGGAGTCGCGACTGGTGAAAGGTTTGTATTTTGCCGGCGAAATCATTGATCTCGATGCCGAAACCGGCGGTTATAATTTACAAATTGCCTGGTCAACCGGATGGCTGGCGGGGAATTCGGCCTCTGTAAATTCAGAAAAATAAAGAAACTGGCAGGCAGTGATACATTAATAAGATTCAGAAAAGTACTCATCGCCGGGTTCCCGCTAAAGCAGACCTTCTTGTTCCAATTTATCGGAAGGTATAGCAAAATACTCAGATTATTGGTTATATTGGTTATCAGAAAACGGCATTATTCTGTTTCTGTAAGTTACACGGCATTGTGCGTTCGTGATTTCTATTTATTTTTCTCTGCTTCAACCAGTTCAATCGTATGTGTCAATAATTCAGCCCCACCAAAATTTCCGTGACCAGGAATCACCGTTTTTATATCAGTATATTTTTTCATTAGTTTTTTAATTGTCAAATCCCAATCCGCCACAACTGCATCTGATAAATTTCCAAGTTCTCTTGAATTTATCGACTTAATCAAGCAACCGCCAAAAAGAATCTTTTTACCCGGAATCCAAACCGTAATATTGTCAAACGAGTGTCCCGCTCCAAAGTACCGGCAATCAATTAGTTCTCCGTTAAAATCAAAAGTCAGCGATTCCGTGAAAGGTTTCATTGGAACAGGTAATCCAATCTCTTTGCATTTAGCAATAGTCATTGAATTTGCAATCGATTCAATCCCGATACTTTGTAAATATTCCAATCCTCCCATGCAATCGTCGTGAAAGTGTCCAATTATCAATTTAGTCAAATCCACTGACATAGAATCCTTTAAATATTTAGTTAGTCTCTCGGTTTTATTATTATCCATTGGTGTATCAATCATCAGAGCCTGTCCGCTTTTTATTACAATCAATCCGTTTGAAGGGAATCGACCAAAATTTTCCGATTGATGCCAGGTCACATGAACAAAGATTGAATCTTGAAGATGAATCAATTCAATGTCATTGTCAATTGCAATTACATTATCAGGCTGAGCAACTAATGAAGTAAATCCAATCAGTCCCAATATTGATATTAATCCTTTTAGGATATTTTTTCCATAATCCGCGCAATAACGTGCCAATTCCCTTTTGAACATATTGAGATTTATTTACCAATTAAATCTTGAATTTCATCCAGATGCAATTTATTACGTTTGCTCATAATCGTTTCATCAGACAACTTATTCAGTTTTGATTCCCAGTTTTCCAATCCTTGTAAAATCCCATTAGTAATTTCTGAAAAATCCATATTTATCAGTTTGTGTTAATATTTTGCAGTGTTCTTCATTGCCAGCAGCACAATGTTTTTGTATATTTATTACTCATACCTGTGAAACCATTTATTTCACGTTATGTGGTACGGCACAATCAACGTTTTGGTTTTTAGCGCCTTAAAAATATGTATAAAATTTATGTTTTCAAATAGCGAAAGGGAATTTTATGTGAATACCAAACTGTTTTAGGAAAAAATAATTGTTCTTTGATTTTAAACCTTTCGTACCAGAAACCGTTGGTCACAAGGCATGGTCAACCAGCTAACTGGAAGGGAACTCTGTCTTTACAAAATGAGATAATAAAAATCCTGGCAGGCAGTGAATATGAATAAGGTTCGGGGGAAAACCAAATATTTACCCGTGCGGATAAACCGAAGGAACACATCGCTTGGTTCCCGCCAAAGCGGGACTACTTGTTCGCATTTATTCTAATATTCGTTTTTTTAAATCCATTTTTTCGTGTAAAATTCTTGTAATTTCAACAAAATCAGAATCTATTCTCCTGTAAAAAATAATGTGTCGGTTTATACGCAGTCCAAGCAGATCTGGGATTACCTTAATGTATTTTCTGCCCAAATCAGAGTTTACTGCTATCCTCTTACAAGCATTTAATAAATCATTGTAATATTTGTCTGCTTGTTTTTCTGACCATTTTTCAAAAGTGTAATCCCATATTTGAGTTAAATCATTAACAGCTTTGTTCGTAAAATAAAAGTTAGCCATTTATTCGTTTTTTTGCTTTTAATGATTCAAGGTGTTTTTTCGGCTCAAAATCATACGCAATTCCACTGTCAATTCCTTCTTGAATCACATTCTTTAATGCAGCCATCTTGCTTTCTTCTTCTTCTAAAAGCCGTAATCCAGCACGAATTACTTCACTAACATTTTTATATCGTCCTTTAGAAATACTCTCTTGAACAAATGTATCAAAATAGTTTCCGAGTGATATTGATGTATTCTTATTCATCTGTTTTAATTTTTTTTCAAATATACCAATTATTGGTATAATAATCAAATCTCAAATTTTTTTTAATCAGAGCTAATGCCTTGTAATCGTTTTGATTTTAGGTGTCTAAAAAAGTTAAAAAAAACAATTGTCTCTATGCGCTAAGTTAGTTTTGTAAAACACACAAAACCTTTTAGCATTGTACCGCTTAAACAAATGAACCTGCCATTTGTATTGTTTTCATACGGTTGGTATGTTGAATGTAAACCCGATTATTATGAAAGCAAAATATTTACAAAGCATCATTTTTTTCTTGTTATATGTTCCTCTCAGCGCACAGGTACAGTTGGATTTCCGGCCATTTGCCACCGGCCTGGATAATCCGCTGGACATTGTAAACGCCGGCGACGATCGGCTTTTTGTAGTACAACAGCGTGGATTAATCCGGATTCTTGATTTGGAAGGAATGGTTTCCGGCACTCCGTTTCTTGATCTTTCGGGAGTTGTCAGCCAGTCGGGTTCAGAAACCGGGTTGCTGGGTCTGGCCTTTCATCCGGAATACCACGAAAACGGCTATTTTTTTGTGAACTACACCCGTGTTTCGGATGGGAATACGGTTGTGTCGCGTTTTTCAGCAGATGAAAATAATCCGGACCTGGCCAACCGGGAAAGTGAAATTCAGTTGTTAACAGTGGAGCAGCCTTACTCAAATCATAATGGCGGGCAACTGCTTTTCGGGCCCGACGGCTATTTGTACATTGCACTTGGAGATGGCGGAAGTGGCGGCGATCCTCAGAATTACGCCCAAACCCGCAATTCGTTTCCGGGAAAAATTCTACGAATCGATGTAAATGTGGAAAATGGGACAGTTTACGGAATTCCACCTGACAATCCTTTTGTGAATGATGAAACAACCCGCGATGAAATCTGGGCGTGGGGAGTAAGAAATCCCTGGCGCAACAGTTTCGACAGGTTAACCGGCGATTTCTGGATTGCAGATGTTGGTCAAAACAGCCGGGAAGAGATTAACTTTCAGTCAGCCGGAAGTTCAGGTGGTGAGAACTACGGATGGCGGTGTTATGAAGGGAACCAGCCTTACAACCAGTCAGATTGCCCGGAAACGGAGAATTATATATTCCCGGTTTTTGAATACAACCACGAAGGCTCGGGTTGCAGTGGTTCCGTTACCGGCGGGTATGTTTACAGGGGAGCGCTTTTAAACGAAATGTTTGGCGTGTATATTTTCGCCGATTACTGTACCGGAAATTTTTACACCGTTACCCAAACTTCAGAAGGATTTGAAGGAGAACAGCTTATAGATTTTAATGACAGTGGAATTTCCACTTTTGGCGAAGACCGGTACGGAGAACTCTATTTTGCCAAAAAAAACGCCGGTGAAATTTATAAAGTGACTGAAACAGGCGACTGTAAACCGGTTGCAAAAATTTTGGCAGGTGACAGCACTTTTGTTTTGGAACCCGATAGCAGCATCAGAGTTGAGGCGTTATATCATCCGGCTCTGGAGTATGAATGGCGAAAAAACGATGAACCTGTTGCCGGAGGGAATCAGTTTGAACTGGATATTACGGAAGAAGGTGTTTATACGGTTCAGGTTACCAATCCTGAAAACGGATGTGCAAATATTTCCGCTCCCGTTGAAGTGACAGCCGTTCCGACTTCAGTTGCTGTTAAAGCATTGGAACATGTAAAAGTTTTCCCCAATCCGGTAAAAAACATGCTGTTTATCGAGGGTTTACCGGCGACCGGAAAAACTTCAATCAGTTTGGTTGATACAAAAGGAAGTGTTGTAAAAACGTTGGATGTATCTGAACGAAACTCCATCCGGATTTCGACCCGCGAACTCACTTCAGGAATTTATTTGTTGAACATTATACGTGATACTGAATTGTTTCAGGAAAAAATAATTGTTTCTGAATTTTGACCTTTTGTAACAGAAACCCGGTTTCCTTTGTTAAAAAACTCCTTGAAAATTACCGGTAAAAAAGTTGATTTTACGCGTTGGAATCAATATTTTTAATTTTTCAAATAATCAATTAAATAAAATGGAACCAACTTTTACAACCTTGATGTGATCATCTCCGTCGGTTACCGGGTAAAATCGTTGCGGGGCATCCAGTTTCGGATTTGGGCCACTGTGCGCCTGCATGAGTTTCATATTAAAGGTTTCACAATGAACGACGACCTGCTGAAAAAAGGGGCAGGCTATTTTGAGGAGCTACCGGAACGCATACGCGACATTCGTTCTTCTGAGAAGGAGTTGAGAAAGCCCGGAAAAAATTAAAAAATCAAAGTCATGACAAAAGATGAAATAATAACCGGTCTCAGGAATTAACTGCGAGCAACACAACAAAGCCGACACGTATTTTGATAGAAGTAGTTATTTTTGCAACAAAAAATAACATGAAATTTCAGATAGTACAACCTTCCGGATTCCTGAAAAACTACATCAAGCATTACTGCTTTATGGAATCAGATATTCATGATGCGGATGTTATGGAAAGGGTTATTCCTACTGAAAATATTCAATTAATGTTTCACTATAAAAATCCCTTTGTTGTATTTCATTCGAATAAAACGGTAAAAAAGCAGCCCAGGTCAATTATAAGTGGATTAAGCGATTATTATTCTGATGTTTCAACATACGGTGAAACAGAGGTTGTATTTATTAGCTTCCATCCGACCGGCGCTTGCCATTTTTTCAATTTCCCCCTTTCAGAAATTGAAAACCAAAGTGTGGATATGACTGACCTGTTCAACGCCGAAATAAGGCAAATGGAAGAATTGCTGTATGAAAAAAACACGATAAAACAAAGAGTGGCTGTTATCGAACAATTCCTGCTCAGCCGATATACTCCAATTCCCTCTTACGATAGCTTGTTAATCCAAAAAGGTGTTGAACTGGTTAAAAACTGCAAGGGACAAACAAACGCCAAATATTTGTCGGGCTGCCTTTTTACTACACCGAAAACACTGGAACGAAAGTTTTCAAAATACCTTGGTAAAACGACCAAACAGGTTATCAAACTGATGCGTTTTCAGGAAATATTACATGATTTGAGTGTGAATAAAAACGTCAGTCTGACTGAACGTGCTTATAATAACGGATATTTTGACCAATCGCACTTTATTCATGATTTCAAATCGTACACAGGTTACACACCTAAAGAGTTTTATACAAAATACCCTGATTTTAATATTAATGGAGAATCCAGTTAGTTTTCAGAACGTCAAATAAAAAAATACGAAATATTCAGGAACAATAGGAATTTTGTGTAAACATTTGAAATACTACCGAACGACCTGTTAATGGCCGAAAAAATGTTCTTCAAATTTTGTAACTTTGTTTCAAAATAAAAAGATATGGAAACAATTACGATTAAAATAGATACAGCCAATGACAAAGGGAAATACCTTTTTGGCTTAATCACAGAAATGGCCAAGGATGGCTCTTTTATCAAGATTGAAAAATCAGAAACTTACAATGAGGTGAGAACATCGTTAAAAGAAATGAAGCAGGGGAAACGTAAACCTATTAGCGGACTGTTCTAATGAAAATACAAGTCTATTACACACCATTTTTTGATCGGAAATACAAAAAACTCCTCAAAAAATATCATTCATTAAGCGATGATTTAAAACAATTTTTAGAAAACCTGCCCGAAACCAAATCAATTTATATGGGTGGTTCAATTTATAAGTATCGCTTATCGGTAAAATCAAAAAATAAAGGCAAAAGCGGAGGGTTCAGAATAATTTCATTTGAAATCCTGGTAAATGAAAATGAAAAAGATATAACCCTGATTACCCTTTACGACAAAAGTGAACAAGACTCAATCTCAAAAGCAGAAATATTGGAAATTTTAAAGTCTGAGAATCTTCTTTGAATGAAAAAATCTCAATTAATTTCTGCGTCCCTTTAGTATCAAAAATTTTTTATTCATCAAATCACTTTTACCACGCCCCGTTATTTTATGCACAGGCTCATTTTGTCTGTTTTTTACAATTTTGCCCCTGTGTCCTGAACGTATTTTTGCTGCAAATTTTAAAGGATTTTAATATGACAGCAGAAATTCAGGTTCACGAACTTTTTAAAAAATACCCCAATGGCACAGAAGCCCTGAAAGGGGTAAGCCTCGAAATACAGAAGGGGCAGTTTTTTACGCTGCTCGGTCCAAACGGCGCCGGAAAATCGACCCTGGTAAAAATAATGACCACGCTGATTAACAAGGATTCAGGCGATTTTAGTATCGCCGGCATCAATCCTGAGGTGAATCAGTCAAAAATTCAGAACATTATTGGCGTTGCATCACAGGACAATGAAATTGACCCGACAGAAAAAGTGGAGAATTTACTCGTTTTTCAGGGCAGGTTATTTGGACTAACAAAACCGGAAGCAACCAAACGTGCAAATGAATTCATTCAACTGTTTGAACTCGAAAAAGAGAGGAACAAAAAAGCAAGTGTTTTATCGGGTGGAAATAAACGCAGGCTTCATTGTGCCCTGGCCCTTGTTCACCGACCCCGCATTTTGTTTCTCGACGAGCCCACGGTGGGCATGGACCCGGTAGCACGGGCAAACTTTTGGGAAGTCATTGCACTGCTGAACAGAAAAGAGGCGGTTACCGTTTTCCTTACTACACAATACCTCGATGAAGCAGATAAACATGCCACAGAAATGGCGCTTATTGTTGCCGGTGAAATTCAGTACTCGGGAACCATCGTTGATTTTAAGAAAATGGTCAATCCCAATGGCGGGTTGTCGCTCGATGACAGCTATCTGCAATACATTAAAACATTATCGAACCAGGAACTTTCAGTTAACAAAAAAAGCAAATTGGATGAATACAACAAATATTTTACTCATCGAAAGAGGTATAATCAAGTTATTAAAAAATCCTTCAGCGCCCGTAATGGGATTCGGCATGAGTCTGTTTTTCCTGCTGGTTTATAATGCAGGAATTGGCGGAATCGGTTCAATGGAAGCGTTTGGCCCGGGAGGCTACCTCTCGTTTGTTTTTCCCATAACCATTATTTCACTGGCAATGGGCTCTTCGGCAGGAGCAGGTCAAACACTCAATGCCGATATGCAATCGGGTTATTTCAAAAGGCTTTATTTAAGTCCTGCTCCCCGGTGGATTTTAGTGGTTGCGCCTATGCTTGCCGACACCATTTCTTCCATGGTTTTTACCCTGTTTTTAATTGGTATCGGGGCAATATTTGGCGTAAGTTTTCAATTTGGTTTAGTTTCTGTGCTCGGAATTTTGCTGCTGTCATTTTTATGGTCGCTTACTTTATGCGGTTTTTCTGCCGGTATTATGTTACGCACCGGACAGCATCAAAGTGCAGCAATTGTAACAAATGCCGTTTTTCCATTACTCTTTTTAAGCACCACATTTTTACCGAGGGAGTTGATAACTGCCGGTTGGTTGCTGACCGTTTCGTGGGGCAACCCCGTGACATACATACTTGAAGGAAACAGGTATTTACTGGCAGGTACTTCATCCGCAGGTTTTTTCTATATCGGATTGTTGATATTTTCAATAACTTCAGTTGTTTCAGTTACTTTTGCATTGTTAAGTGCCAATAAAATTAAGGTTTAAAAATATGAACAGAGACAAAATTATTGTTAAGAACGCACATACAAATAACCTCAAAAACATCGATATTGAGATTCCAAAACATAAGTTAGTCGTATTCACAGGTGTTTCGGGTTCGGGAAAATCATCTTTGCTTTTTGATACCATTTACACCGAGGCACAACGCCAATTGGTAGAAACCTTTTCTACTTTTGCCCGTACCCGGATGCCCAAACTATCACGGCCCGATGTGGATGATATTCTCAACTTGTCAACCGCCATTGTTATCGACCAAAAACGAATGGGAAAAAACCTGCGGAGCACAGTGGGAACGGCCACTGAAATAAACACCTATCTGCGTTTGCTTTTTTCACGCATTGGTAAACCGTTTATTGGCCCTTCATTTTATTTTTCTTTTAATCATCCTGAGGGTATGTGCCCGCATTGTAACGGATTGGGAAAACAGATAAAAATTGACCTCGATTTGTTCCTTGACAGGGAAAAATCTATCCGGGAAGGGGCAGTCACACATCCGCACTACAAAACCGGAGGTTTCCTTTGGAAAGAGTTGATAAGTTTAAACGTTGTGGATGTAGATAAACCATTGAAAAAATTTTCAGAAGACGAATTGAACCTGTTTTTATACTCCGAACCATTTGCAATAAAAGGGGCAAAAGAAAAACTGACTTATAACAGAAATTTTGAAGGAATTGCCCGTAAACTTGAAAAAGCGGTGACCACCAGGGCTGACGATGAAACAGCCGAAGAAAACAAAAACGCATACACCAAATATTTTGACTATCAACCCTGTGAACTATGCGGCGGCACACGATTAAATGAACGGGCAAGAAGTGTTAAAATTAACGGACTGACGATTTCCGATGTTTGCCGTTTGGAACTGGTGGATGTATATCCCTTTTTACTGAACATTAACGATGAAATTTCCAAACCTGTTTTGCGAAAAGCACAATTTCTGCTTCAACAACTCATTGAAATCGGTGTGGGTTATTTGTCGCTCGAACGGGCTGTAGGCACACTTTCGGGGGGTGAATCGCAACGGGTAAAAATGAGCAGGCAAATGGACTGTAACCTGGTTGATATGTTGTATGTTCTTGACGAACCTACTATCGGATTACACCCCCGTGATACGGAAAACCTGATGAATATTTTGTTCCGGTTAAAAGAAAAAGGCAATTCGGTTTTTGTGGTAGAACACGACCCCGATGTTATCCGGGCCGCAGAGTGGATTGTGGATATGGGGCCAAAGGCAGGTAAATATGGCGGAAATATCGTGTTTAACGGAGAACCCGAAGGATTAATACATTCGGAAAGCCTCACAGGTGAGTATCTTCAGAAAAAAGATAAACCAACATTCAGGAGAAAACCCGCAACTTCGTTTTTTGAAATCAAAAACGCCACAGCGAACAACCTGAAAAATGTATCCGTAAAAATTCCAAAGGGCGTATTAACCTGCGTTACCGGAGTTGCGGGAAGCGGTAAAAGCAGCCTTATTCACCAGTGTTTTGCCAAACAACATCCCGAAGCCATTGTGATTGACCAATCGCCAATCGGGAAATCATCCAGGGCTAATGCAGCAACCTTTATTGGTGTTTTTGATATCATTCGAAAAGAATTTGCTTCTGCCACCCATTCCGAAGCTTCATTGTTCAGCTTCAACTCAAAAGGAGCCTGCCCAAAATGCAATGGCCAGGGGGTATTAACTTTTGAACTTCATTTTTTGGATTCGGTAAAAACCATTTGCGATGAGTGTGAAGGAAAACGGTATCATTTCGAAGTGCTGGAATTGAAATTTCAAGGCAAAGATATTGCCGAAGTACTGGATATGACAGTTACTCAGGCATCCGAATTTTTTACATCACAAAAAATCAAAAAACACTTACGTCTTTTACAGGAAGTTGGATTGGGGTACTTAAAATTGGGTCAGTCGCTAAGCACTTTATCAGGTGGCGAAACGCAACGCCTTAAAATTGCCACCGAATTAAAAAAGGAAGGCCATATTTATATTATGGATGAGCCAACAACAGGACTTCACATGTCGGATATTGCTAATTTTTACAACATCGTAAAAGCATTGGTGAAAAACGATAATACAGTGATTATTATCGAACACAACCTCGATATTATTAAATTTGCTGACTGGATAATCGACTTGGGACCTGAAGGCGGCAAAAAGGGCGGAGGACTGATATTTCAGGGATTACCGGAAGATATAATAAATTGCAGGCAGTCGGTCACAGGTAAATATTTGAGAAATTAAAAAATTGGAAACGCTAACATTCAATTTTTTAAAAGCATACCGATAAAGCTGGAAACTGTTTCTATTGTTACAAATATAACTTTGGTAAACATATTATTCACAATAACGGCATAGACGATTCAACAGTAATTGAAACAAATATGATAAGATTATTAACACATTATGATATTGCAGCATGGCTAAAACTTGCAAAAGAGGTAGAGCATTTATTTGGTCCAATGACAGATTCCGAAGATTTTAAAAACGGAATTAAACAGTGTATAGAAAATAAAAATGCTTATGGCATGGAGAATAGTGATGGGGTGTTGGCTGGAATCATTGCAATTGACAGAGAACGAAACGAGATATTGTGGCTGGCTGTAGGTCAACAATTTCGTGGGAATAATTATGGTGACAGATTGATAAAAAAGGCAATTGATTTGATGCAAAGTAATGGCAATATTTTTGTCCGGACCTTTGCTGAAAATATGGATGAAGGGAAAGCTGCCAGGAGTATTTACGAAAAGAATGGGTTCAAATTTTTAAAAGGAGCAGGTAAAAATCCGGCAAACATTGAAACTGTAATTATGATAAAACAGGTTTAACCATTTATAATAAATTATATTCTGAAACGAGTAATATTTGGTTATAAAAAAACACAAATGAATACCTGATTTATTGAATTATCAGAAGTACAGGAGAAAAACAAATGAACATAGAAATTAGAATTACCACTAAAGCTGATTTTAAATCAACCGAAAACCTTACCAGGGAAACATTCTGGAACCTTTATAATCCCGGATGTTCAGAACACTTTATCCTTCACAGATTACGGGAAAGCAAAAGTTATGTTGAAGGATTAGACCTTATTGCCATTAACAAAGGTGAAATTATTGGTCATATTATTTCAACTAAAGCAAAGGTGACCGATGCCAGGGGCAATGAATTTGAAGTGCTATGTGTTGGCCCGTTTGCTGTTTCACCAAAGCTTCAGAGGAAAGGGATTGGCGCGAAACTATTAAATGATTCCATTACAAAAGCAAAGAAAATGGGATTTAGTGGAATGATTTTATTTGGTAACCCGCATTATTACAGCCGATTTGGTTTCGTGAATGCTCAACAATTTGGCATTACAACAAAAGAGGGACAGAATTTCGACCCGTTTATGGTTCTGGAATTGGGCGAAAACAGGTTAGCAAAAGTAAAAGGGGCTTTTTTTGAAGATAATGCTTTTGAATTTGTAGAAGCCGACCTTGATGAGTTTGACAAACATTTTCCGCCTAAGAAAAAAGGAAAACCTAAAATAGATATAAGTCATAACTAAACTATTTTTGAGTAGCTAAAAATCAATAAGATGACAACAGAAGATCTTGGTTTTAATGAACGGATAAAAAATGCAGTTAACGAACTTGAACTAAACGATTTTGTAATTGGACGGGTTGTTTTGGAGCATAAGGAAAGGTATATTGTAAAAACCGAACAGGGTGAATTTGAGGCGGAGATAACCGGGAATATGCGCTTTACCGCAGCAAGCCGGGAAGATTTTCCGGTTGTGGGCGACTGGGTGGCGCTGGTGGTTTATGACTCCGGGCCGGCCATCATTCATAAAATATTCCCCCGGTTTTCAATGATTAAAAGGCAGGCTGCCGGACAATCCGGGGAGGTACAGCTAATTGCCGCAAACATCGATTATGCGTTGCTGGTTCAGGCTGTTGACAGGGACTTTAATATCAACCGGCTGGAAAGGTACCTGACCATTTGCTATTCGTCGAAAGTCAGCCCGGTGATTGTACTTACAAAAACCGACCTGGTAAATGAACAGCGGGTGGCCGAATTAACGGACAGCCTGAAAGCGAGGATAAAAGATGTCCCGGTGGCGACAGTGAGCAACGAAACCCGGACAGGCTACGAAACGCTGAAAAGCATGATTGAAAAGGGCAAAACGTATTGTATGCTCGGCTCTTCGGGCGTTGGAAAATCCACGTTGCTGAATAATCTCTCAGGAAGTACTGTGATGAAAACCGACGCCATCAGCCAAAGCACGAATAAAGGAAGGCACGTTACCAGCCATCGGGAATTGATTGTTCTCCATGACGGCGGAATACTCATCGACAATCCGGGTATGCGGGAAGTGGGCATTGCCGACACTACCGGCGGACTGGAAACCACCTTCGACAGGATTGTCAGCCTTTCCCTGAATTGCAGGTTTAAAGATTGCACCCACACCGGCGAAATCGGCTGCTCCGTTACTGAAGCCGTTGAAAAGGGGGAAATAGACAGAAACGCCTGGGAAAACTACCTGAAAATGGAAAGGGAAAAAGCCCATTTTGAATCTACAGTTGCAGAGCGGCGTAAAAGGGAAAAGGTTTTTGGAAAAATCGTTAAAGACTACCATAAAAAGGACATCAAACAAAAAGGGAATTAATTGATAAATAGCCTGGAAACTGAATTTTCAGGATGATGCATATTTTATAAGGGCTTTAAAAAATAAACCGGATTGTAACCCGCAATCCTGCAAAAAAAATTAAAACCATGACAAAAAATGAACGATTAACCGGTCTCAGGGATGAACTGCAAGCCGCCGCCGATGAAAAAACCCGGCAGTCGGGCAAGCGGTTTTTTAAGGAAGAAGTCCGTTCGTACGGCGTCAAAACGGCACTGGTGCACAAAATGGCAAAAGCGCATTTTAAAGACATCAAGCATTTGGGTAAAGCAGAAATTTTTGCCCTCTGCGAAGCGCTGTGGAAATCGGGTTACATGGAAGAGTCGTTTGTTGCCTGCAACTGGTCGTATTATCTGCATAAAAGCTACGAACCGGCCGATTTTGAGGTATTTGAAAACTGGCTGAACCGTTACGTAAGCAACTGGGCTTCGTGCGACACCCTGTGCAACCATACCATCGGCGAATTTGTTGAAATGTACCCGGAATCCGTTTCAAAGCTGAAAACCTGGGCCCGTTCCGAAAACCGTTGGGTACGCCGGGGAGCGGCCGTCTCCCTTATCATCCCGGCCCGGAAAGGGAAATTTCTGAACGACATCATGGAAATTGCCGATGCCCTGCTCACCGACACCGATGACCTGGTGCAAAAAGGCTACGGCTGGATGCTGAAAGCGGCAAGCCAGGCGCACCAACAGGAAATTTTCAACTATGTAATAAGCAGAAAAAACGAAATGCCCCGAACCGCCCTACGCTACGCCATAGAAAAAATGCCGGCGGAGATGAGAAAGGAGGCGATGAAGCGGGGGTAAACAAAAATGGCCAGGTACTGGAGAAAAGGACACCGAAAACAAAGCAGCAATCAGGATGATGTGGCTTAATACTAACGTCCTGCATCCTGTTGGGGCGTCCTGAAGCACCACAAAAAAGTCCGCAGGAAATGCCCAAAGTGCTGCAGGACGGGTATTGAAGGCGCAGGGCAAGGGGGGCAACCTTGCAGGGACAGATTTAACTTCTATTTGTGGCTGTTATGCTATATGTCGTTAATATCTTTTTCAAGCAATCTAAATTTATCTTTAATGTCTTCGCCTGTATAAAAGTCAAGCAAATCTTTCCTGGTCAACGTGCCATCATTTAGGAATTTCTTTAAATACTCCTGGTTGAATTCCATTAAAAGAATGGACTTTTCAAGCTGTTTTAAAATGGATTTGTTGTTTTCAATGTTGCTTTCTACAAGCCTTTTGATGGAAAGCACTTCATTAATGTCTTTGATAATCCGGTTAACAAGAATTGCCAGTAAGTCTTTATCAAGTTCTACTTCTCTTGCATTCAAAGCAATGTCTCTTGCCAGCATGTAGGCAATGGCAAGGTTGGAATAGTCTCCTTTTTGAGAGTTAATAATGGCTACCAGACCAATACCGGGTATATATCCCACATTTTCAAACTTTTTCAGGATTGAATTGTCCACCAATGAAATGTCAAAGACGATCAGGCTTATTTTGGAATCCCGGTTGGCTTGGGCTTCTATCAATTGACTCCAAACAGTATCTGTTTTCCGGGTGAAAATTTCTTTGCTTTCAATATCTCCGAGACGTATGCTTTTGTCAAATTTGCATTCTATGGCAATCTTTAAATCCGGATTTCCATTCAACTCGCAAATTATATCACCCGTTTTGTTCCTGGGTAAATTCCCTGCAGTATTGCCGGTAAGAACAGCCCTGTCTTTTAATTTCTTTTCGGAGAAGTATTGATTGAGGAATGCGGCTATTTCATCTTCCGCAAGAACCCCTTTGATAGTGGACTTGTAGAAAAGCTCCTTCTTCATTTCAAAGATCATTTTCAGGCTTTCCAGTTCTGTTCCGAGCTCATTGCTCGTTTTGGAAAGAAAAGCGGATATGCGATCTTCCATCAATGCCAACACACCGATATAAATGGCACGAATTAATTTTTCATCTCGTTCAGAAGCAGGAAGTTTGTCGAAATAGTTAAATACAATCTCGTTGTCCAGTTCAAATCCGGAGATTTCTATCCGCTTGAGTTTTTGGTTTATTTTTATCGTACCCATTTATTCGAATATTTTCTCAATTTTTGATTTCAGGGTGTCTGATATTTGAAAACTATCATCATCGACATGATTAATTGCAACGTAGGGTTTATTTCTACCCCCATTTCCTGTCAACCCGATTTCTTCTTCAATATCATTTTCAAGAATCACAGTTTGACCAATTTCTGGATTTATTACATCCTCAATTGATTTTGAATCTCGATCAGCAGTATCAATTTTTATTTGGTTCTTACCTGCTTGATGATCTCTATCATATACCGCAACGTATTTCATGTTAAATTCATTGAGAAGTGTTATGTATTGAGGGATTAATGTTTTTCCTCCAGAATCGATTAAAGTATAATCAAATTTGAAAACACCGAGCTTTTGAGCTAAGAGAGGAATAACCGACTTATCTGTAGGGCCTTCTAAAAGAATTACTTTTTTAGCAAAAAATAATTCGCTTCTATCGGGATTTATCCAGTAGCTCAGGTTAAATTGTTTCTTTTCTTCTAATTCTGAAAAAAGATCAGAGGTGCATTGTAGAATCTTAGTGCCTTCCAAAACAGAGTCTTTTTTCACAATGCAAATGGATTTATAATGCTCAAGTCCTAAAAAAGAACTTGAATGGGTACATAATACAATTTGGTTTTTATCTTTCGACAATGCTACAAGGGAAGAGAATAATTCTCTTTGTGCCTGGGGGTGTAAGAACAATTCTGGTTCTTCAAAAATGAAATAAGTTGCTTTTGAGGCTTTTCTGTTTCGGGTTTTTGAGCCGCCTACCTCTTCTTCATGTTCACTCTCTTGAGCTCGCTCCCTGTCTTCTTTCAATATTTTTGACCAGGCACGAAGAAGAGCAAAAATTAACGCTCGCTGTAAACCATGTCCTTTTCTTTCAATATCAGTTTTTATGCCATCATCAACCCATACACTTGCACCAATCTTAAATATTTCCTCAACGTTTGGTGGTGTTATTTGTATATCTATTTTAGCTTCCCAAGATTTTAATTCTTCATCAAGAAGAGTTTCAAGTGAAGTCAAGTCATTTGGCCTATCCCGATTTGGTTCGCCATCATCTGTGTTTTTATTAAGAATTTTAGAAAGCTCGGTAATTTTCTGTTTTGCTTCAATAAACTTAGGGTCTGACTCAGACATTTTATTGATTACCCTAGCATAAAGTTGACCAAAGACCGAATTCCCTTTTGCAGAAAGTTCATCTGATGCCCTTTTAATTGAAGGAATGAAAAATAAATCACCAAATATTCCTTTTGCTACATTTTTCGCTCCTAAGAAGTTACTTGATTCTAACTTGTATTCAAAGGATATAGATTCCCGATGATTTTGTTTATATTCAGATTGGGCTTGACGAAATATGTCTTTTGTAATTCTTCCAGAGTCAGGTAAATACTCGTATAATGGGAGTTCCTGTGCAGCTTCACGAGTAGTATAATTTGAAATATTTTCTTCTCTAAGCCAATCTTCGTTCGGTTCCTGTAAATAGCCATGATAGGAAAAGCCTTCTCCTTTTAACGCAATTTTACGAACCCTTAATGTACTGGATGAAGTAACATATTTTTGAAAAGTGGATATTTCTTCATCATTTAGATCGCTAAATTCAATTTCAACCCAAAGTTCTTCTGATGTATTATTGAAGTCCAAATCTTGCAATCCAATTTCTCCAAAAAAGAAAAGAAGGGCACTTAAGGCATTTGATTTTCCATGATTGTTTTGACCAATAAAAATCATCAAGTCATTAAAATCAATGCTCTGGTGGA
Source organism: uncultured Mariniphaga sp. (assembly GCA_964559175.1). Classification (GTDB taxonomy): domain Bacteria; phylum Bacteroidota; class Bacteroidia; order Bacteroidales; family Prolixibacteraceae; genus Mariniphaga. The sequence continues at coordinate 26,360 of CAZLGT010000054.1, forward strand.
CAATTGACCGCCAATTGAATATTTCAACTTTACTAATCTTCATTATCCAACCTTCGCATATCTGTATCCAGCTTTCTTTATATTTCTATCAAAGTATTGACCATGTGAACTGGCATTCATTAATCCAGCATGTACTGAATTTGGCACATTATAATACTGATAGATACCCCCATGGTTAAACTCGATTTCTAAAGTTTGGGATTGTGGGTCATAGCCTACAGAGGCTAAATTTGATGAGCTTACTGATTGTCTTTCCATTGCTGTGAATTTTAATGATTAAAATGATTGATTATGTTAGTCGTATAGAAACTTTACATGCTTGTTGATATAGCTATTGAGACCAGAACCGCCTTGGGCAAGGCCTTTCATTTGTTCAACATGACTCCTGCCTGCTTTCCTGTAACTGTAGGTGTAAATTCGAGAATTCCCGCCAAATTTAACTCGGATGTAGTCGGAGCCTAATTCATATGCGGAAACACCCGAGTCGCCCCCTGAATTTCTATATCTTTCCATACTATATAATCTTTTAAATTTTTGAATATTCATACCCATCACGAATATTGTGGAAAAAGTAGCTACCCAAAGAACTGGCATTCATTAAGGCTTCATACTCCTCTTTTGGAACATCAAAATACTGATAAACTCCGCCATGATTGAATTCTATTTCAAGAGTTTCATTTTCTTCGTCATAGCCTACTGAGGCCAAATTGGATGAATCTACTGATTGTCTTTTCATATCTCTATTTACTTACTTTTTTCAAAACTATACTTATCTTTCACCTCATGCATAAAATAAGCTCCATGCGAAGGTGCATCGATCAGCTCAAGATACACCTTTTCCGGTACATCAAAATATTGATATACTTTTCCATCGTGGAACTCTATTTCCATCATCATTCTTTCCCTGTCGTATCCTGCCGAAGCAATATTGGATGAGGCCAGGGAGGTTCTTTCCATCCCTGAATTATGTGCTAAGGAGATTGTTTTCAAAAGTTGTTTACCCAAATCGGTTGTGTAATATTGTTGATTTCTGCTGGTGAGTTTATCCGGCAGAGTAAGTTTGATCCACCCTGCATCTATTAAAGATTTGATATGATTTTGGTAGTTTTTCGTGTTATTGTATAAGCCAATTGCTTCAAATATTTCATCTCTTGATTTGGGTTCAACACAGATTTGAAGCACCTGGATAGTTTTTGGTTTAAAACTGTTTCTGATAGCTTCAATGTCTCTGTCTCCAAGGTCGGAGACAGAGAGACTAAGATAAGGGTTAATCTCACTTAATTTATTGAATTTAAGGGTTTTATCTTCGTTCTTGCTTCGTTCGTCCCTTTGACCTAAGTTTACATTTGCCAACGGATGAACAGGTAGCGTGCATAAGAAAAAACTCCTGTCATCATCGGTTTCAAAAACAGGTGCAGGCGAACCATTTTCTTCCATACTGTCATATATGATGGGTAGTCCTGTTCCCCTTCCTTCAGTTAGTTTCAATTCCTTGAAGTAGTCACCCAACTTACGGTTGCGATATTCCCGGGTAATAATCCTTTTCTTTTTTTGCAGCATTTGTTTGTCCACAGGTGGCATTGGCCCGGGGAAACTCAATATTTCAATTTTATCGTTTTGTATCTGAATTTCCACAGGATTGGGGCGCTCATAGCTTTTGTGGTAAAGCGCATTAACAATCGCCTCTTCAATCGCCTGTACGGGATAGTTGAAAAAGCGGACAGCCTCAGCTTTTTTTTCACTTTTGGAAACGACCTCTTCAATAATATTGCTTTTGAAAAAGTCCAAAACATCCCTTATTTGGTAATGAACCGGACCTTTAAATACTTTCTCTGTGTAATTTTTCCCTACAGTACCTTTATGAATTACCACATCAATCCGGGCTCCTTCAAAAAATGTATCAGGATTTTCATTGAATAATAACAAGCCTGAATTTGTCGGCTTGATGTTCTCTGCGGGACCTTTTACGATTTTCATCTGGGTGCATAAATCCTTAAAGGATATTTTTGAACTTTCCTCATACAAAGCACTTTTAACCTGCCGCAGGTATGCCTGTATGAGCTTTAGGTCAAGGTCTGCAATACCGGCTTCATGATTGATCCTGTCGTCAAAAGGAATTCTGTTGGTAAGTTCAATTAACCTTCGTTCATCTTCTGAGCCTTCTTTTACCTTAACGGTTTTTGACCCTCTTCTAATGTACCAGGCCTTTTCCGTTGATTTTTCACTTAAACTCACGGGGACTTTATAAGGCCGCATATCGCCGGCAGGAGCCCATAAAACAAGTATGTGTTTATTTTCAATCAAATAAGGATTTGAAACCGGGACGTAGTATGGCACAATTTTAAATGACAACTCAATCAGTTTTTTTTGAATCGCATCCAATTGATCCGGGCCAAGTCCCAGTGGCGGCAGTTTAGCTATTCCGTTTTGTTCTTCCACACCTACAATGATATAACCTCCATCGAGATTATTGAAATCATTGGCAAAAGCACAGATTGAGTGGAGAATCTTTTCCGGGTTCCAGCCTTTTTTGAGTTCAATACGATCCCATTCAATCGTGTTGCCATGCAATAATTCATCAATATTTACAGGCAGTGCCATTTATGGATAGTTTGTTTCAGGAATCCGGCTGTACAACATTTCATATATCCCATTTGGCATTAACTCATCAAACCAATGCCAGATTTCAAATCGGTCTGTAACTTTAGTCCATATATAAAAATCCTCATTAATGCACTCTACCTCGTCAATGGGGATATCGGAGAAAGCATACCACAATTTCATTAATTCATCTTTATCCATCTTTCTTCAAGCTTTTTAAATACTTTATTTTCTCCTCAGCCACTTTAAGGATTTCATTTGAGTTTTCCTCATGCATTAAATCGTAGGCAACTTTGTCAAATTTACAATCTTTTTTTTGAATCTATTGTCGTGCGGAGGGTGAAAAATTGGCTCTTTGGCAAGCTTGGGTTTGTGGATTGAGCTGATCGGCTTGCCAATGTGCCAAATGAACGTTGAAAGAAAAAAATTTAAATGCGGTGATAAAAAACCAGAACGATGAAATATTCTTTTTTGTTGTGTCTTGAAGCGGAGCCATATTCCGCCCGGTCGTGGCCGTTTTGCTCAAATTCAACAATGTAATATCCAAACAGCCAGTTCCGAATGGTTAACAATTGATTTACCGCATTTACAGCTGATTGCTGTAATTGTTTATGCAGTTATTGAAAGGTTGAAACCAGGCTGGTAAAATTGTTCATAGCGGTTATTTTACTAAATATGCGTGTATATTTACGTGGCAATCGAAATCTCCCGCCCCAAAAGCTTCTTTACCGGGCTAAAAGGCCGGCAAACAAATACCCCGGCCAAAGCGCCGGGTTCTTCCCTGTGGTACTCTTTTTTTCGCGATGTGTGGAACGGTTTAATCAATGATTTGGTTTTTAGTGCCTTAAAAGTAAGATTAAAATTTATGTATTCCAATAGCGGGAGTTTTAAATATTGAACCGGAACTCAAAACGCGGTCCGGATGTTTTACGAAAAAAGGAACCGTTCTCTTCGGAAAGAACGGCTCCCTTCACGCCACTGTTGTCCGGTAAAACAAAGAAATTAATGGCTGAAGCCTGTTTCTATCTCTAATCAGCAGTCACCGGGCTAAAGCGCCGGTGCAAAATACACTGTTTTCCAATTTAGATATTCTGGTTTGAGTCTGGTGCAAAATAATTCTTTTTTCATCGTGATTTTCCCTGAAAGGATTTCTACGGGAGGCCCGGTGTTTTGGACAAGCAACCCACCCAAACACCGAACAAAAAATAATCCTACCTTTGAACCTGCAATAAAAAACTCGATTAAGAACAGTTAAAAAAGAAAGGAAAATGGCGGCAAACCAACCACTGGCCGAACGACTGCGGCCCCGGAAACTCGACGACTACATCGGGCAGGAGCACCTGGTGGGGAAAAATGCCGTGCTGCGCAAAATGATTGAATCGGGCAACCTCTCCTCGCTCATTCTGTGGGGACCGCCGGGCGTGGGGAAAACCACCCTCGCCAAAATTATTGCCAACACGCTCGAACGACCTTTCCACACCCTCAGCGCCGTAAATTCAGGCGTAAAAGATGTGCGCGAGGTAATTGAAAAAGCCAAAAAGCAGCAATTTTTCAATAAACCCAATCCCATACTTTTTATCGACGAAATCCACCGGTTCAGCAAGTCGCAGCAGGATTCGTTGCTGGGGGCTGTGGAAGACGGAACCATCACCCTCATCGGTGCAACTACCGAAAATCCTTCCTTTGAGGTCATCTCCCCGCTCCTCTCCCGCTGCCAGGTGTATATTCTGGAATCGCTCAGCAAAGACGGGTTACTGAAGCTAGTTGACATGGCTGTAAAAAAAGACACCGAGCTGAAGAAAAAGAGCATCACTCTGAAAGAAGATACCGCCTTGCTCCGATTCTCGGGTGGCGATGCACGAAAACTCCTGAATGTACTGGAACTGGTGGTGTTTTCTGAGCAAGGAGACAATGTAGAAATTACCGACGACAAGGTAACGGCCTGTCTGCAACGTAACCTGGCCATGTACGACAAGCAGGGCGAAATGCACTACGACATCATTTCGGCATTTATAAAAAGTGTACGTGGCAGCGACCCCGATGCGGCGGTGTACTGGCTGGCCCGCATGATTGAAGGCGGCGAAGAGGTGAAATTCATCGCCCGTCGCTTGCTGATTCTGGCTACCGAAGACATTGGACTGGCCAATCCCAATGCCCTGCTGCTGGCCCAAAGCACGTTCGATGCCGTGCATCAGATTGGCTACCCCGAGGCGCGGATTGTGCTTTCGGAATGTACCATTTACCTGGCCACCTCGCCCAAAAGCAATTCGGCATACATGGCCATCGACGAGGCTTTGGCATTGGTACGAAAAACCGGAAACCTGCCGGTTCCGTTACACCTGCGCAACGCGCCCACCAAGCTCATGAAAGAAATCGGTTACGGAAAAGATTATAAATACGCCCACTCCTACGAAGGCAATTTTGCCGAACAGGATTTTCTTCCGCAGGAAATTAAAAAAGAACGGTTTTACAAACCAGGGAAAAACCAGTCGGAACTGAAAATTCTGGAGCGGTTGCAAAAGTGGTGGGGAAAACGATTTGGAGGATAAAATGATAGAACAACTTGAAATAACATTACCCCAGTTCAAACGAGGTTACCATTTAATCACTTCGCTGATTGAAAAACAATTGCCGTCGCTTCCGGAGAAAGGCTTGCTGCACATTCTGGTGAAACACACGTCAGCAGGAATTACCATCAACGAAAATGCCGACCCGTCGGTGCGCACCGATTTTGAATCGTTCATCAACAAAATGATCCCGGAAGACGATCCGGTATATATACATACCTACGAGGGAAGTGATGATATGCCTGCCCACCTGAAGTCGTCGATAATTGGCGCTGAAATGACCATTCCCGTCACCAACCACCGCCTGAACCTGGGCACCTGGCAGGGCATCTATTTTTGTGAATTCCGCAATTTCGGGGGAAGCCGGAAGTTGGTTTTAACTGTTTATTCCTGAATTTTAGATAACCTGAGATTTATTGTTTTTTGCGTGCAATAAAAACCCTATTTTGCCGGCTGAAACAAACCAAAAAAGTATGCAACGAAATCTTTTAATGGGGGTTGAAGCCATTGGGCAGGCAGCCATAGATGCCGGAATTTCAGGCGTTTACGCTTACCCTGGCACCCCGTCAACCGAAATAACGGAATACATTCAAAATAACAGGCTGGCACGTGAAAGGAACATCCACCGCGATTGGTCGGCCAACGAAAAAACGGCGCTGGAAGCCGCGCTGGGCATGTCGTATGCCGGCAAACGCACCATGGCCTGCATGAAACATGTGGGTCTGAACGTGGCTGCCGATGTGTTTATGAACATGGCCATAACCGGCATTAACGGCGGACTGGTGGTTACCGTGGCTGACGACCCGTCGCAGCACTCGTCGCAAAACGAGCAGGACTCCCGCTTTTACGGCAAGTTCGCCATGATTCCCGTGTTCGAGCCTTCCAACCAGCAGGAGGCATACGACATGACCTATGAAGCGTTTGCATTCTCCGAAAAAACCGGACTGCCGGTGATGATGCGCATCCCAACCCGGCTGGCACACTCACGTTCGGGTGTGGTGCAAAAACCGGTTCAAAGTGAAAATAAACTCAAACTGCCCGAAAACCTGATGCAGTTTATGCTGCTTCCGGCTTACGGACGAAAATATTACCAGAACCTGCTCGACAAACAGGGCTGGCTCACCGAATTGTCGGAAGAGTCAACTTTCAATTCCTATACCGAAGGAAAAGAAAAAAGTCTGGGCATTGTGTGCTGCGGAATTGCATACAATTACCTGATGGAAAACTACCCCGAAGGCAACTGCCCCTACCCGGTGGTAAAAATTACACAGTACCCTGTTCCCGAAAAATGGTTGCTGAAACTGGAAAAAGAGTGCGATGAACTGCTGGTTGTTGAAGAAGGTTATCCACTGGTGGAAGAACTGGTCACCGACTTTTTCGGGAAAGGAACCAAAGTATCAGGAAGATTGAACGGAGCGCTTCCACGCATGGGTGAACTCAATCCCGACCATCTGGCTAAAGCCCTGGGCAGAGAGCTGGAAAAACCACTTAAAATGCCCGACACACTGGTGGGCCGGCCACCGTCGCTTTGTGCGGGATGCGGCCACCAGGACACCTACGAAGCGCTGAACGAAGTACTTGCCGATGTGGGCAACGGACGCGTTTTCTCCGACATCGGTTGCTACACCCTGGGAGCATTGCCGCCTTACAACACCATCAACACCTGCGTGGATATGGGCGCCTCCATCACCATGGCCAAAGGCGCTGCCGATGCCGGACTTTCGCCCGTATTTGCCGTGATTGGCGACTCCACGTTCACCCACTCCGGAATTACCGGCCTGCTCGACTGTGTGATTGAAAAATCGAACGTCAACATCCTGATTGTGGATAACGAAACCGTGGCCATGACCGGCGGACAGGATTCGTCGGCCAAAGGGCGGATTGAAAAAATCTGCGAAGGCGTGGGCGTTGGCCCGGAGCACATCCGGCTGTTTGTGCCGCTGAAAAAGAACCACGGGGAAATTGTAAAAATCATTCGTGAAGAGATGGCATACAACGGCGTTTCGGTGATTATCGGCCGCAGGGAATGTGTGCAACGCATAGCAAAAATGAAAAAGTTGAACAAAGCTAAAAGCACCACAAAAGAATAACACCAATTCAAAATAAAATATTGAAAACGAAGTCATTATGGCTCAAATAGAAATATTGTTTATCCTAAAATTCTTTGCGTCTTAGCGACTTTGCGAGAAAAAACTAAAAATTAAACTATGAAGACAGACATTATACTGGCAGGCGTAGGCGGACAGGGAATTCTTTCCATTGCCGCCTCTCTGGGCGCTGCTGCCCTCAATGAAAATTACTACCTGAAACAAGCCGAAACGCACGGCATGAGCCAGCGCGGGGGCGCCGTGGTTTCGCACCTGCGCATTGCCGACCACCCCATCTGGTCCGACCTGATTCCAACAGGCCATGCCGACCTCATCCTGTCGGTGGAACCCATGGAATCGTTGCGCTACCTGCCCTACCTTTCGCCAAAAGGAAGCCTTGTGACCAACACCGCAGAGTTTGTAAACATTCCCAACTATCCGAAGCTGGAAAACACCTTTGAAGAACTCAGCAAAAAAATCAACATCATCCGCATCGATGCCGACCAGATTGCCAAAGAAACCGGCAATCCCAAAGCCTCCAACATGGTGATGCTGGGCGCTGCCTCGCCGTTCATCGCCATTCACGAGGAAATCATCATCAAAGGCATTGAAACCATTTTCAAAGCCAAAGGCAATAAAATTGTAGAAATGAACATTGAAGCTTTCAAAGCCGGGCGGGCATTTTCGCTGAGCAAAAGCTGACTAAGATTATTCATCAAACAACCGAAGTTCATCAGAACGCGTCCCCCTTGGCGAAAATTTAGCTTTGAAAAAAGGATGATGTCTGCCAAAGGGGGAATCGAAGGGGGATTCAAAACTGAAATATTGTTTCCTTATCAGCTGGCATAATTTATTCTTTGGGGTTTTCTTTAAGCTGTTTTAAAAACCGGTCAAAATCCGATTCAAATAATTTATCCTGAACAACCCGGAACTTTTCGTACTCGCTTTCGGCTTTCAATTTTGCTTCAAGCATCGAAATTTTACCTGATTCGCGAAGGATGGGATAATCGGATAATTCAAGAAATTTACCTCTTTCTCCTGCGTTTTTCCTTCTATAGCGCCGTGTTGAGTGGTTAGTCGGAAATTCCGACACACCACATTTTCGTCCAGTTCGCCATCGGAAAATATCTGTTTCAAATGCTCGGTTATGGTGCTCCTGCCTTTTTCAAAAAGCTCGGCAATGAGTTTTTGGGTAAGCCACAGGGTTTCATCCTTAAAAAATACATCGATGTTAACTTTTCCATCGGCAGTTTTAAAGATGACAAAGTTGGGGAACTTCTGCAAACCACCTGTTTCAATTTGTTTTTCCATTTTACTCATATATTACTTTTTTCAGGTTATTTTCCTCTATTCATTCAGCCGGGTTGCCAGCAATACCACCGGAAACAACTGCCCAAGCTCTTCGGCGGACGGTTCGTGGAGTGATTTATTTGATGGTCTGTTTTTCATGGATGGTTTTTTGTTGTGTCAGAACAAATTTCTGTTTGGTTGATTGTTCCCGAAAGTTTTACTAATCGAATTTGAGGTTTGATTTGCCAACATGAACTGTTGCCTGTCACAAATAATATTTATTTATAAAAATTTGGTTGATACTTTCCAGTAAAGTTAGATCAGGAATCTGGTGTATAACACTCTCCCTGTACTTCTTATAAAAAGTCAATATCTCTTTTTCAGCGTCATTATCTAAAAGAGTTAAGTCAAGCATCATTGCTTTATTGAGGTCGTTTGGCTCAAATTTTTGCAAACCGTTACCGTATTCTCTTCTGTTATCTTCAAATATCTCTCTTGCAACATCAGTCAGTAAATAAGCGAACAACACATCGATATCAATATTGTCAAATAAGTTTGTTTGAACTGGGTAAACACAATGAAATGTAGTCAGGTTAGATATGTTTGCAACATTCCTTATAAATTTCAGACCACTTCGATTAAAAACTGAAACCCAAATTGGTGCAGGTGGCCGATTTTCCAAAGAATACCAGGGATTTCTGGAAGCGGTCAAATATTTTTTATCTATGCCTGTTTTTTCACCTAATTCAATATACTTCAACACATTTTTGTCTTTGGCTCCAACTCCGTTAAACAAATAGGCTTGTCTGTCTGCACTTACCAGCTCGTTAAATTTTTCTTTTGTAAAAAAGTTGTTCTTAATATCAACGGCTTTGCAGATACACGGAAGTAAGTACTTTTCTGGTATGCCAAATTCAAGAGCCTTCGACTTCGAAAAAGTGAAATATTCATTCGATCCTGTAGCAATACCACGAGTAACCTTAGCAAAACGAGAGAACGGGATTAAATTCTTAAACCGAACTCCGTTTTGTAATTGATAATATTTACGCCACTTTATTTCAGGGTCAAGCTCATTGAAAGTGTAAGTTAAGCTGTCGGTTGGTTGTGCAGGATAAGTTGAAATATATTGTTGAATCGCCTCTAATTCATCAAGTTTGCTAATGGTTGAAAACTTAACTTTCTGAAAATTTTTGTCGTTGGAACATAAAAGTATGCAAGATGTTGTTAAAGCGTCATCAAAAACATTTTCTTTAAAATTGAATACAATAATATGTCTTAAAATTTTACTATTTATCAATGCTGATTTTACTAATTTCCCATAATCAGAATTTAGAAACTCCGATGGTATTATGTATGCAAGTCTTCCGTCCGGGTTTAATTGAGAAATGGATTTGAGCAAAAAAAGCGTATATAGATTGGTAAATCCGTTTAGTTTTAATTTTAGTCGCTTTTCAATTTCAACAAGTAATTTTTTATTGTTATAATCATGAAATTTGAAATACGGTGGATTACAAATAATTCCGTCATATTTGCTGCTCCAATCGTTAAACATATAATCCTCCAAATTTATTTCAACCTGCCGAAGGTCATTAAAAATCAATTTGGCATTGGTATATATCGTTTCATCAACTTCAAATCCCTTTACGGTGAGGTCAGCTTTCTTATTCAATATTGCTCTTGAAAAAATACCAAGCCCAAAAGCCGGTTCTAAAATGGTTTTTAGATTCTGGTGGCCTAATAACCAATCAGCCATTATTGACGCTATTTGAGATGGAGTAAAAAACTGAGCATACCTTTTTCTATGCTCCAAAGGTATTGTTTGGCAGTACTTTTTCTCAATGGAGTTACCAGTAATAATTTTCTCTAAAATTTCCATTAGAATTCGTTTTCTTCAATTCCGAGTAAATTTCTCAAATTGTCAATATCGAGATATGCTGCACCGCCTTTAAATGTTACATAGAAAAGTAGTCGCCCTCTACCCATTTCACGTCTTACGCTATTGTGCTCAGGTTCATCAATTTTAAAGGCAACCTGGTTTGTGTTTCTTGTATTAATTTTTATAGTTGTTTTATTCTGGTTCTTAATATCCTTACCAATCTCGTAATATTCTCCTTCTTTTTCTGATTCAGTAAGTAAGACCAGAATATCTTTAAAAGAAATGCCAAATGATTTATCGAAGAATACCTGAAAATAGAAGTGAGGAACATTAAAAGTTTCCACCCATTTATAAACAACTTTGATGTCCTCAACTTTTGGAGTGATACTTAAATAATCTCTTTTTTGAATTGTGCTGATATGTTCCTTCAATGCTTTAAAAAGTGAGGTTAGTTCCTGCAATCTTTCAGTTGAATTCCAAGCTGGCCTGCGAAAATTGATTGCATGAATTGTTTGACTATTTATGCTTTTTAGCAATTCCAAATAAACAAACTTTTTGGGGTGCTTCAATAAGTCCGAAAAATCATTTATGATTTTGTTCCTGGTGGATAACGCAGATTCCAGATGAAATTTTGTACGATTCTGCATTTCACTTTCATATTTATCAATTAGAAAAGCACTTGACCTGATTTCCAAACCTGCAATGGCGTTTTTTACGTAATCGGTGATTTTGGAATGCTTTATTTTGCTGATGTCTTTGCCAAGTGTCTCATCAAAATCGTTTTTTTTAAATATCAACAAATCAGGTCTTTTCCCAATTGTATCCAATTCGTTCTGGAATTCATTGTAAAAATCATCGAAACCTTTCTCCCCTGCAATCAAATCATCTGATTTTCCATACCTCACCGCGACATAGTTCTTTGATGTTTCATTTATGGCCCTGAAAATTAAATCTTCCGCCCAGTCACCCTGTTCCTTGTTTGTTATAAAGATTGACGATGCTTGCGTAGGCGGAGATGTTCTATCCCTCGGTATGCTGAAATCAACAATGGAATTGGGAATGTTTTTGGTTATTTCCCTTATTTCATCAAAGTATGTCATATTATTCATTTATGTTTCAAATTTACAATTTTATGCCTGAGCACAGGCATAAATTTATTCACTTTTGATTTTTGGTTTTTTCTTTAAGCTGTTTTAAAAACCTATCAAAATCCGATTCAAACAATCTGTCCTGAACAACCCGGAACTTTTCGTACTCGCTTTCGGCTTTCAATTTTGCTTCAAGCATCGAAATTTTACCTGAATCGCGAAGAATTGGATAATCGGATAATTCAAGAAATTTCACCAGAAAAAACTCCCAGTCTTTCATGTTCATCACCTGACGGTTTATTGCCCGTGTTTCGGCCAAATCGAGATACGCACTTACAATGCGCTCCAAAGCTTTCAGGTGTTCTTCATTAAGGTAATTTTTGGCAATGGAAACATCGCCTTTTAATATTTTACCATCGGGAGCCTGTTTCCAGGTTTTCAAACCCATGTTTATTTTTTCGGCATCGGCTTCGGTGTAAATTATTTCGGCAGCCGTTTTTCCGGTAATGGCCCAATGCAACTTGTTTTGTACGGTGGCAAAAAACTGTTTGGTAATGTCAGCCCGGCTGTCGTAATCGGCTGAAAGGGCGTAAATATCGGTTATCTTTTGGTACAGGCGACGTTCGCTCAGGTGAATTTCGCGAACCCGCTCAATCATCTCATCGAAATAGTCCTGCCCAAAGTGCTTGATTTGTTTCAGGCGTTCGTCGTCCATGGCAAAGCCTTTTATGATGTACTCGTGCAAAATGCCGGTTGCCCATTTCCTGAACTCGATGGCGCGGTGCGAATTTACCCGGTAACCCACTGCAACAATGGCGCGGAGGTTGTAAAATTTCACCTCTTTCTCCTGCGTTTTTCCTTCCATGGCGCCGTGTTGAGTGGTTAGTGCAAAATTTGCACATACCACTTTTTCGTCCATTTCACCGGATTCAAAAATATTTTTTAAATGTCTGCCAATTACCGTTCTGTCCTTTTCAAAAAGAACCGAAATCGCCTTTTGCGTGAGCCACAGGGTTTCATCCTTAAAAAACACATCGATGTTCACTTTCCCATCGGCAGTTTTAAAGATGACAAAGTTGGGGAACTTCTGCAAACCACCTGTGTCGTTATGTTTTTCTATTTTACGCATAAATTACTTATTTCAGGTTATTTTCCTCTATTCATTCAATCCGGTTGTCATCAATTCCAACGGAAACAACTGCCCAAGCTCTTCGGAGGTCATTTCGTGGAGTGATTTATTTGATGGTCTGTTTTTCATGGATTATTTCATTACAGTTAGCAGCTTCAAAAAATTCATTTATCCGACAATTCTATTTTTTTTTAAAAGACCATTTTATATCACAACTAAAAATCAACGCTTTCATAAGTTCATTTGTTTGCAAACGTATTTAATGTACCAGATGAGTCTTTTGTAAGAGCCCAAATCTAAAGCTCGTTGCCCGATCAACATGCTCGTAAAAAATCCAGGTTTTCTGTAAAACGTTGGCTTTTATGTCGGTTCGTTCTGTCAAATTGCTGCTCTTTTATCGTACAAGTAGGTTTGAAATCCAATGAATGTTTCTCTAATCGTTGGAATGTCGCCAAGTTCCTTTTTAGCGTCTCCGATTGCATTGTATTTCAAAATCAATAAGTCACCCAATTTGGTGTCGTCCAGTTCGTCAACACCTTGTTTTACATACTGGCTCAAAACGAAATTTAAAAATTCCTGCTGTTTTGGGTCGTAATCGTTGAAATGAATTTTTGCTCTTTCGGCTCTTTCTTGTCGTTCCACAATGCTTGATTGAAAAGCAATATATGCCAAAACATCATACAAATCGCTGTTTTCAGCGTTTAGTATTCTCTGAAATTCCTGCAATTGCTGTTTGGCAAATCCTTTTTCGGTCAACTCTTCCAACAATTTCTTTCTTGTGTCGGGTTTGCTCCAAATGGTTCTTAGCTCATCTTCATTTTTAAATAATTCGGGAAGTGTGCCAAAAAGCGAACGTAAAAATTCTTCTGCTGAAATGGGTTTACCGTCCGGACTCCAAAATGAAGTGCTTACCATGTGTTGAAACTGACGCACTTTGCCGTCTGCCAATTTTACTTTGGTCATTCGTCTTGGCGGATTGCCGCAACGGCAATACGTGTAACCACAAACCGGACATGGTTCCGGCGGTGGTTCCTCTACACAAATGCAAGGCCATTTTCCGCAAACATCACAAGGTTGGGGTTGCGGCCTCGTTACGGGTGGTTCAGGTTCTAATGGTTCTCCATCCCACTCAGAATCGCTAAAATGATGATGTGCTTTTACAAAGTCGAATATTGTGAAATAATCTTTGCCGTCAAATAAACGAGTACCACGACCGATGATTTGCTTAAACTCAATCATTGAATTGACAGGGCGCAGTAAAACGATATTTCTCACTTCAGGAGCATCAACGCCTGTGCTCAATTTTTGGGAAGTCGTCAGAACGGCTGGAATGTTTTTTTCATTGTCCTGAAAATCCCGTAAATGCTGTTCGCCTAATTTTCCGTCATCTGCTGTTACCCGGTGGCAATAGTTCGCACTTCGGCTCCGCCCAGTGCCCGAACTATTATGGTACTGGTTGATTAAATCCCGAATGGCCAATGCATGTAATTGTGTAGCACAGAAAACCAGGGTTTTTTCACTCTGATTAATCAGACTCATAAAAATTTTCACCCGGTAATCTTCACGCTCTTTGATTTCAATGATGCGGTTTATTTCCGCTTCAGTATAACGCTTGCCTTCTTCTATTTCGCCTTCTAAAACAGTATCGTCATCAGTAAATATATATTCGTCAATGGTGGTGTCAATTTGTTTGACTTTAAAAGGTGTTAAAAATCCGTCATTGATGCCCTCTTTCAGTGAATACACATAAACAGGCTCACCAAAATAGTCGTACGTATCTGCGTTAATGGTTCGTTTGGGTGTTGCGGTTAACCCTAACTGAACGGCAGGGCTGAAATACTCCATAATAGCTCGCCAACTGCTTTCGTCATTTGCTCCGCCACGGTGGCACTCGTCAATAATAATGAAATCAAAAAAGTCTTCGGGATACTCCCCGAAGTAGGGCGTGTCGTTCGGACCGCTCATAAAGGTTTGGAAGATGGTAAAAAACACACTTCCGTTTCTGGGCACCCGGCCTTTCTTTTTAATGTCGGCAGGATTGATACGCACCAAAGCATCTTCTTCAAAAGCTGAAAATGCATTAAAAGCCTGGTCGGCCAGAATATTGCGGTCGGCTAAGAATAAAATTCGCGGGCTTCGTTCTGCTTCGGATGGCGGGCGTTGAGCCTGCCGAACCGACCATTTTGCCTGAAACAGTTTCCATGCAATTTGAAAAGCAATGGCTGTTTTTCCTGTTCCTGTGGCAAGCGTTAATAAAAGGCGTGGTTCATTTTCTGAAATAGCTTCCAAAACTTTGGTAATGGCGTTTTCCTGGTAGTAACGTGGTTGCCATGTTCCGCTCCGGTCTTCAAACGGAACAGCCAATAATTTTTCCCGCCAGGCTTCGGCAAGCTCAGCCTTCGGGTCATTCGATTTGGGATAGGTAAGCTCCCATAATTCATCGGGTGTGGGGTAACTGTTTAAATCACCTTCAGTTCCTGTTTGCATATCCACACCATAAATTTGCAAACCATTGGTGCTGTAGGTAAACCGAACCTGTAAACGCTCTGCATAGCTTTTGGCTTGTCCAACGCCTTCTGTGTAATATTTATCTCTTGCTTTGGCTTCAATTACTGCAAGGTTTCGGTTTTTGTATTGCAGAATATAATCTGCCTTATCGGGTTTGCTTCGCTGACCATGACCGATTAAACGACCTTTGTTAATGGGAAA
>CAZLGT010000055.1:0-40429 GCA_964559175.1 uncultured Mariniphaga sp.
TAAAATATTAACAATCAAGTGTTTATATTAACAATTGGTTTTTAGAGATGCCCTTTAGTTATTCATTCAAAAACTTCTCAACATCTTCCAGGCTCAGTTCATAGTTGCTCCCGGCTTCAATGGAGTTGTGTCAGGTATTGACAATCATGTAGCCTCCCTGGTTATTTGCATTTGTGTTTTTTATCCGGCTTTTTTTTAGGGTGTAACCGGCTTTACGGAGTTGGTCTCTTAATTGCTTTTCACTTTTCATTTTGCTAAAATTTTTATGGTTAATACTCTTATTTGCACACTTTCAATTGATTCCCTTTGATTAAATTAAGTTCTTTCAGGGCTTCGTCTCTAAAATCCCGAAGTGTTTGCAGGTTACTATCCTGTATTTTCAGCGTGTTTTCAAGATGCTGAATTCGGTTTGCGCTGAGTTGAATGGTTCTTTCCTTTTCCACACACATAGGGCAATGGGTTTCATCGGGCCGTTTTGCCAGGGGTTCATCAGGCAGTTTCTGCAGGGCTTCTTTAACATTATCAATTGCGGTCTGGCAATCTGAAATGAAGTTAAGAACATGCAACATCTCGTATTCCCTGGAAGATGGGATTGCGATGTCGATTAAGTTTCGATAATGGTCATTAAAACGTTCGGGTGTGAATTCTGCCAATTCTTTTTTTAATTTTTTCATTTTTTTAAATTTTAAGTTGTTAATTATTAAGTTATTGATTGTTATTGTTTAAATTTTTGTAGGCTTCAATGAGTTCGGATTTGAGCAAAAACCGGGTACGACCTTTGCCGTGAATCGGCACCTTGCCGTCGTTTATCCAGTTGCAAAGTGTAGGATACGAAACATCGATGAAGTGGGCGCCCTGGCCAACGGTCATTTTTTCGTTTTTAAAATCCGGTTCCGGGTTCCCGGGCCCTTTAGGGTAGTATTCATCGAAATAAATTTTTAACCCTTTGGCGATGTCTTCCGGCGGCCCTTCGATGAGAATAATTGCTTTCTTTTCCATTGGTAATCAGTTTAAAGAAGTTCATAGGTTTGTTTCAACGCAAAGCGAATAAGATCGGTCGTTTTCACCTCCTTTTCACGGCAGTATTTCATTACTATTTCATGTTCAGAAGGTGTTACTGGTACAAATAACCGTTTCACCTTTGTTTCTTGTTTTGGAATTTCAATGTCTTTCATAACTACAAATTTTAATATTATATGTTTATAATTTACATACAAATGTATTATATAAAAACAATATATACAAATTTTGCGCAAAATTTGTTTTCAACATACAGTTGTTAATTAAATGAATACAATTAATGTGTGTTTTCACTACATTTGTAGCATGAAGATTCCACATGAGGAAATAAAAAGGCTTCGGCTCCAAAAAAATATATCACAAGTTGATATGGCAGATGCTGCTGGTATGTCGAGAAGTGCATATATTTCTTTTGAAAAAAATGGTTCGGAGAATATACCTTTAAAATCTGCTGTAGGTATTGCAAATAAATTGGAAAAATCATTCAATGAATTATTCGAAATAAAAGGAACAGGCTCCAATATAATTGAGTTTGAAAAAGAAAAAGAGGAGTTGCAAGAAAAGATACAGGCATTGGAAAAGCAGATTGCTGATAAGGATATGCTTATTGAAATGTTTAAAAATGAAAAAGTAAGAATCAGAAAAGATTTATTACATTTTTTGGAAGAAATTCATGATACGAATACTTATTATTTGAAGGAAATGCGTAACACCATTGGTCTCAAAGATTGGCAGATATCTGAAATTCAGCAAACGATGATTAACCTAATTACGACAATATCAACATCTTATTTTATGGGTGTAGGTTTAATAAATGAAGAAGATTGGGATAAAGTTACCGGTAAATATATTGGTAAGGTTCGGCCTGCAGATAAACCAAAAGAAGATAAAGATTGAAAACTGCTAATTGTCCCTTAAACATACAACTTGCGCAAAGATTTTTTTGAGCGAATTGGAAGGGATTAACCTGGTGTTTGTGAAAATGTCCCCGTTCTGCACAGATTAACCAAAGGTTTTTATCTTATTTTTATTCAGTCTAAATAAACACTTTTGAAATTGTCCCCAAATCATACAGATTCCGCAAAAATTTAAACCATTATTTTTGGTCAACTTCAATATTGTGATCCAGATTTTCTATGATGTGCCAGGCTGGGGTGTTGGCTCCCGGGTCGGTTCCGGTGGCTTCATCGGCTTCCAGGTTGTGAGGCAGGTTGTTTATAAGGTGCCAGTTAACCGCGGCGTTATTTCTTGTGGCTGCTTTTCTCTGCAAATCTGGCTTTTGCTTTTGGAGCGACTTAACAGCGGACATAACTGTGGCGTGCCCTATCTGTTCGTAATCCTTTTCTGTTAACGTTGTATTCATGGTATGTATTTAACAATTCAAAAATAATACAATTTTAACATATAAAAAGGCCAATTTGCTAAAATAGTATTATTCAACTGTTGGCTGTGCAGCCAATGGTTGGCCGGTTGAACCATCCCGGTATTTTGGGATAGTTGGCCGCTGAACTATATGCTATTCAGCATACAGTTGGATGAGAAAACGGCCGGTTCAGGAGTTTTCCAGTTCGCGTTTTAATGCGCGTTTTACCAGTTGGTTCAATGTTATTCCTTTTGCCGTGGCTGTTTGTGCTGCTTTTTTATGCAGTTCCTGGCTGATCCGGATGTTAAAACTCCCTTTGTATGATTTTTCAACTGGTTTTCCTTCACGTTGGCAATCCTCAATATGCAGGGTTACCATTTCGCGAAAAGCTTTCTCCAGTTCGCCAACAGTGGTACCCTCAAAAGTTACCAGGTCGTTAATGCCTTCAATTTTTCCGAAAAACACATGGTCAACGGCACTGTAATTCACCGAACCAATAAAGCCTTTATATGTGAGAATGTTGTTCATAGCAATCCTTTTGTTTTAAGTTCAACTTCAATGTAATCGATTTGGTATCGTTTCAGTATCTTTTCGGGGTGTGGTTTGTGCAGTTTCATTTTGTGGCCAATTGTTTCATTTGCAAAAACTACCCTGGAACCGCTTCCCTCTGCCTGAACATAACCGAAATGATTCAACATCCTTTTTAGTTCGCTGAATGTAAAATCTTTTGGTTTATTTCTGAACCGTTTAATCAGTTTATCTACTGTACCCATGTGGCAAAGATATAAAATGTAACTAAAAAACGGTTGCATTTTCAAATAAAATTCCCCGGCCAATCTTTTGTTATTCAACTAACAGTTGGCCAGCTTCGTTTGTGCTTAAAGAGAGGAATGCAAGATGTGTTTTTGTGATACAAAAACCTTTTAATGCAGTTGATTGAATTATCATTCAACTGTTGTGTATTTACACAATGGTTGGCGGTGTTACCAGGTGGTAAACTATGGTCTGAGCAGACCACAGTTGAGGGTGTAAAAATTCAGTACCTAACAGCTCTTTATTGTGGTTCCACTGGAGAACTGGTCGGAAAAAACCGGCCAGAATGAAAGTGATTTGAAAAAACGGTATAATAATTTCATGTAAATTACAATTTTCCAAATGCCTTTTTCATGGCTTTCCTTTCCATTTCCTTATCTATACCCATGTACCGGCGCAATGTTTTATCCTGGGTAATGCCTGCATTTTTCTTTGTGAGGTTTATATCTTTGGTATTGTGGTAAAAGTTGGTAATAAATGTTTTCCGGGCTGTGTGCGATCCTACCAGTTCGTGCTTAGGTGCAATTTTTTCGGAAACAATCCCTTTTGAAAAATCTTTGTAAATGGTGGGTGTGTTAATTTCGGCTATCTGGCAAATTTCCTTTATGTAGTCGTTAAATCGCTGGTGGCTTATTTTTGGCAGGGCTTTATATTTGTCCTGGTACCGGCTAATAATTTTCAGGGCCGGGTCCGATAGTTCCACATCAATAAGGTTTCCTGTTTTTACCCTGAATTTTGTTAATGTGCCGTTGTTAATATGTTCGTGCGTTAACGTGTCGAGGTCGGCAAATGCTAACCCGGTGAGGCATCCAAAACAAAATTTATCCCTTACCTGGTTCAGTCGTTTGCTTTCAAAATCTTTGTGGTACAATGTAGAAAGTTCGTCCATCGTTAAAAAAATAATGGTGGGTTCCTTTTCGGTGGCTGAAAATTTCATATATCCCACCTGGTCGTGGTAATCTTTTTTCAGGCTCCAGTTCATAAAGAATTTGAGCTTTTTAATGGCCGTTGCAAACGTATTCCATCCCAAACCCTTTTCTTTCAGAATGTAATTTCTATACAAGTCAAAGAAGATCGGGTTTATGGTGCTGTAATCAATGAAATACTTTTTTTCATTCTCGAATTCCTGTAATTTGGTGTAATACAAAGTATAGTTTTGCAGGGTTTTAGGTGCAAGGTTTTTAACGGCCAAATATTCTTAATAGGCATCCCAAAACGGCTTTTCATTTCCTGAATGTACGTTTTCACCGGCCAGAAACATTTTAGCCATATCCGGAGTAATATTTATCCGGTTGTTTTTACATTTCAGGGAAAAGGTCTTAAAATCGTTTTGGAGCTTATCCAGGCTTTTATTTATTTCTTCGTGGCTGTTATCTTTTCCCGGTCGTGCCGGTTTAACTCTTTGTTGGTTCTGGTTCCAGTCGCTGGGTAAAACATGGCTCAATATTTTGGTCTGCTTTTTCCCATCAATAGTAATGTTTGCTTTGATTGGTGCATGTCCTTTTTTATTGCGGTTGTTCCTGTCAATATAAAAAGTTACCTTTGGTATTACGTTTTTAGGCATGGCAAATATTTTTCCTCAAAGATAATCAAAGAGCTTTTTAAAGAGAAGATAAAGAATGAAATTAAACAAATTTAGTTCTGTTTAACATCATGTTTTTACATTAAATTACTAATTTACTGTAAGTTAAATTAACTTATAAAAACCTGTATTTGTGGGCTGCAAGTCCTACCTGGGGAGCTTCTTAATCAAATAACTCGTTGATTTTTAGCGGTTTGTTTTTTGTTTTAAAACAAAGTGTATGTCTTAAACTGTCAGTTAGGTTGTAACATTTACCTGATTCCCCGGGAATTACGGGAGTTATATCAGACCGCAAGACATAATGTTGTTGATCAATTGACTATTCCAATAACATTCGTTTGAATTCGCAGCCTCATTCGGGCCTCTTTATTTGTTCCAAAGTTCTCTCTTTTCAAATAATGAACATTAAACAATGTTGTTGCGTTTTGATTCACCATACCTTATGCACATTGGTTCACTTTTTGCGAACAGAATCTGCATGAAAATTTTGTGAAAGTATTTAAAACCGCAAAAATGGCTGATTTTTGTTGCGCTTATTCTGGCCACAATTGCCCAATTGTTAAGCCTGATTGACCCGCTGATATTTGGTAAAATTATTTATGATTATGCTACTCAACCCGGCAACCACACCGAACAGGAATTGGTGAGAGGCGTTTTATTCTGGCTTGGAGTTGCTGTTTCCATAGCCCTGCTGGCGCGTGTCGCCCAGGCATTTCAGGACTATGTTACACGGCTTGTAGTTCAGAAATTTGGCATGCAAATATTCAACGACGGATTAAAACAAACCCTGCGGTTATCGTTCCAGGAGTTCGAGGAACAACGCAGTGGAGAAACGTTGTCGGTATTGCAAAAAGTTCGGAGCAACACACAAATATTTATTAATTCGTTTATCAATATTTTGTTTTCATCGTTTATAGGAATAGGCTTTTAAATCTGGTATTCCATTACCAAGAACTGGATGCTGATTCCGGTTTTTGTGGCAGGTATTTTAGTGCTCGGGTCGCTTACCGGAATGCTCAGCAAAAAAAAACCTCCCAAAGGTCAATCAATCGTGAAACCAATAAAATGTCGGGTATAATTACAGAATCGTTAAGAAATATCGAACTGGTAAAAAGCGTAGGCCTTACCTTTCCTGAAATAAAAAGACTGAGAGGACAAACACAGAAAATATTCGACCTCGAAATGGAAAAGGTCAAAAAAGTACGCACATTGTCTTTTCTGCAGGGCACTATGCTGAGCATATTAAAGCAATCTATTCTGTTTATTCTGCTCTGGCTTATTTTCAGGAACGTTTTAACAACGGGCGAACTGATTGCCATACAATTTATATCCACATCGATATTTGGCCCTTTACAAAATCTGGGAAATATCATTCTGAGTTACCGCGAAGTTAAAGCGTCTGTAACAAGTTTCGACCAATTGATGCACAAACCCATTGAAAAACGACCCGAAAACTACATCGAAACTGGTCCGTTGAGCCAAATTCATTTTAAAGATGTTGTTTTTCGCCATAAAACTACAGCAACTAATGCCATCGACGGAATTTCGTTCGATGTGCGCACAGGAGAAACCATTGCTTTTGTCGGGCCGTCAGGTTCAGGCAAGTCAACCCTGGTGAAACTGCTGGTTGGTTTGTACAGACCGGTTGCTGGCACCATTAATTTTAACAAATATCCGTCGTCTCAAATCAGGTACAATCAGTTGCGCAGACAAATCGGATTTGTTACCCAGGACACCCAACTGTTTGCCGGCACCATCAAAGAAAACCTGTTGTTTGTGAAGTCTGATGCATCGGATGAGGAGGTATTTGAGGCGTTACAAATGGCTTCCTGCGTACATCTGATAAACAACTCGCCCAAAGGAATGAACACCATTTTGGGTGAAGGTGGCATGAAACTATCGGGTGGCGAAAAGCAACGGATTTCCATTGCAAGAGCAATTTTACGGAAACCCCGTTTATTGATTTTCGATGAAGCAACATCGGCACTGGATTCAATAACCGAAGATGAAATCACCAATACCATACGAAAATTTTCAGGCAGCAACGAGCGGATTACCATTTTAATCGCACACCGTTTGTCAACCATGATGCATGCCGACGTTATTTATGTACTGAAAAAAGGTAAATTATTGAAACAGGCTCACACAATAATCTACTGAAACAAAAAGGATTATATTATGCTATGTGGCGTCAGCAGATTGGCGAAAGAAGGGATGTAATTTTGACTGAATAATTTCAACTATACTTGAACTTCTGTTCAGCAAATTTTTGAAATATTGTGGTAGTTACAACCTTTCATTTTTTAGTAATTCACATTATTATATGCTACCCGACTACCGACATCTGTAACTTTAATTATAATCAACCGTATTCAGCTTGTAAATAGTTAATATTATGAAGTCCAATTACTAATAAAACCAAATATCAAATGAAAACTGTTTATCAAATTCTTTTTCTGATGTTAATCGTTAGTCAGTCTTGTACCAGGTACGATACTGAATCAGTAAAAAACAATCCGCTGTTAAACGAGGTTAGCACACCTTACCAAACGCTGCCGTTTGACGAAATTAAACTGGAACACATGCTGCCGGCTGCTGAAATTTGTATCGAAAATTTGTTACAAGAATCGAGACGGATTTCGAAACTGAAAGAGGCGCCAACTTTTGAAAATACAATTTCCCCTTTCTTGGTTGAGGCAGACAAAGTATTAATGGTTATTATGTGTGTAAATAATTTGAACAGCGCAAATAGTAATAAGGAAATTCAAAAGGCTACGCAAAAAATACAAACTAAGCTGACGGTTGGGTTGGCGAAAATGGTTTTTAACAAAAAACTAATCAAACGTATAAAGGTTCTGTACGACAACCGGGCAAACCTGGCTAACAAAAGTCAAAAGGCGGCTGTTGAAGTAATTTACACCAACTATTTTGAAGACTTTAGTGACCTTGGTTTCTTCAAAAAATTACAATATGCGATCTTAACTGTAAAAGGCTCCACCCTTTCCAGTAAATTTTCCAAAAATATTTTGGCCGAGAATAATGCTTACGAGCTGCATATTACGAACACTGATGAACTGGCGGGTATTCCGCAACTGGCTGTTGAGGCCGCAGCAGAAACTGCCAAAAAGAAAGGAAAAAATGGATGGATTTTTACGCTGCACCAACCAAGCATCAGTCCGGTATTAAAGTATGCACAGAACAGGGATATTCGTGAAAAAATACACCGGGCTGCTGTATCCAAAGGGAACCATAACGATGATTTGGACAATAAAAAACTCATCAAAAAAATCATTGAGATGCGAATTGAAACCTCTCATTTGCTGGGCTATGAAACGTATGCACATTATGCATTAAAAAATCGAATGGCTTCCAAACCCGAGACAGTGAACAAACTTATACAGGAACTGACCACTGCAGTAAAACCTTTTGCCGAAAAAGAAATTCAGGAAATAAAAGATTATATGGCCAGCGAAGGTTTAAATGACGAACCGCAGCAATGGGATTATTCATATTATGCAACAAAACTGAAAGAAGAAAGATTCGGTTACAATGAGGAAGAAACAAGACCTTATTTTGAACTAAACAATGTAAAACAAGGTGTTTTCGATTTGGCAACCACACTTTACGGAATTTCATTTCAAAAGAATGAAGAAATTCAGGTTTACCATGAAGATGTGGAAGTTTATGAAGTTTTCGACGAAGACAAAAGTTTTCTGGGCATCCTGTATCTCGACTTTTTTCCCCGCGAAGGCAAAAATGCCGGAGCCTGGAATTGCAGCTATAAACTTCAGAAGATATTAAACGGGGAAAACATCAGGCCACACACATCGATTGTTACAAACTTTACAAAACCTACCGACAATAAACCTGCACTTTTAACCTTTGGTGAGATGAATACTTTTTTACATGAATTCGGACATGCTTTGCACAAGCTTTTCTCAAATGTGGAGAACGTTTTTCTTGGAGCCTACTCCGTATATTGGGACTTTATTGAATTGCCATCGCAAATCATGGAGAACTGGGCCATGGAAAAAGAGTGGTTAAACCAGTGGGCAAAACACTATGAAAGCGGTGAGAAAATTCCGGATGAACTGGTGGACAAGATTATTGCTGGCAAAAATTACTTTTCAGGAATACATCAATTTAACTGGATTAGCCGGGATAAACTGGATATGGAATGGCATTTATTAAAAGAATTTCCACCCCAGGGCATAAAAGCATTTGAAGTAGAAACAACAAAAGAATATATTTTTCTGCCCATAATTGAAGAAGGATGTATGAGTACCAGTTTTAGTCACATATTCGCCGGGGGATATGCTGCCGGGTATTACAGCTATCACTGGGCGAAAGTGTTGGATGCCGATGCTTTTGTACTGTTTAGGGAGAATGGTATTTTCGATAAAGCAACGGCCACTTCTTTTCGTAAAAATATCCTTGAGAAAGGGGCATCAGAACATCCTATGGTACTTTATAAACGTTTCAGGGGAAGCGAACCTTCCATAGATGCAATGCTTGAACGAAGTGGATTCAAAGTCAACTAAAATGGGTCAGATAAAAATGAATCGATTTGGAGCATTTGAAGACCAGCAGCCTTCAAACTGTGCTTTAAACATACCATCTTTTGAATTTGAACATATAAACGAAACACTACCTTCCTCGCCTATTCCTCCTTCTTCAGTACCTTATCTACCACAGCGGTTCTGTAATCGTTAGATATAGACGAGGTTGGTAGGCCTCATTTTATTTAAGACTTACGGTTTCTTTAAGTTGTATGTCTTTAGAAGAAGTTCCAACCAGGATTTCAAGGTTACAGGGATCGTAATCCCAGGTATTGGTTTCTTCATTCCAGTAACTTAAATCTTCTACAGGGATTTTCAGTGAAACGTTTTGTGTCTCACCAGGATTCAAAGACACCCTTGAGAATGCTTTCAGTTCTTTGTAGGGCCACTCAACAGATGGATTTATCCGGTGTACATACACTTGTGGAACTTCATCAGCCTGCATCGATCCGGTATTCTGAATATTAAAACTAACCTCAATCACATCGTCAGCTTTGTACGATTTTTTGTTGGTTTTCAGTTTTGAATAATTAAAATCGACATAAGAGAGGCCGTATCCAAACGGATAAAGTACCTGAAGGTCTTTTGAATCAAACCAACGATAGCCTACAAATAAACCTTCAGAATATGGTGCATCCGGACCGTTAACCGGACGACGGAAGAATGCACTATAATCAACTTTTTCCTTATCAACAGAATCTGGCTTCACGTCATTCTGTCTGTATTGTGATACAAATACATCATTTTCCTTCACCACTTCTTTTTTCTGTGGATACGTTCCCAGTGCAATGGCCGGTGAATCTTCCAGTTTCAAAGGGAAAGTAAATGGCAGCTTTCCTGATGGTGCAATATTGCCAAGTAGAATATCTGCAAGAGCATTACCCCCTTCCAAACCATTCCACCAGCCCTGTACCATGGCTTTTGAAAGTTCGTTTACTTCTCTTAAATCACAGGGGCCACCCGAAATAATTATGGTAATCAGGTTTGGATTGACTTTAGCCAGGGCTTTGGCAATTTCATTCTGACCTACTGGCAAATCCATGCTTGCCCTGTCACTACCTTCTGTTTCGATAGATTTGTTCGTTCCGGCGAAAAAAAGGACAATATCTGCTTCTCTTGCCAGTTTCACTGCTTCAGCAATAAATTTGGGATCGGCAGATTCGTCTATTGATTGAGCATTGTTTGGATCTGGCACAGGAGGGCCCCACGTCCTGACATAGTTTTTATAACCCGGCGCGTAATTGATAGTGGCAGCGTCCCCTATTCTATTCTGTAACCCTTTTAAAAGTGTAATTTCATAAAGCGTTTTTACACCAGCTCCCATACCCCCTGCTGCTGTGGACAAAACAGCATTCTGACCAATCACTGCAATGTTTTTTACCTTTTTCAGATCGATGGGAAGAATATTGTTCTCATTCTTCAATAATACAACTGATTTGCAAGCCACTTCGTATGCAATGCGTTGCTCTTCCGGTTGAGATGCCATTACAATATTTGCCTCATCTTCAGGAATTGCTTTTACTGTAAAACGAACTCTCAATATCTCTCGAACTTTATCATCGACAACTGATTCCGGAACTTTACCGATCCTTACCGAGTCAATGAGTGGCGGCCCCAGATAATTGTCACCGGTCATTTGCACATTGAGACCCCCCAATGCAGCTCCCATGGTACTATGAGTCCCTCCCCAATCTGAGACGGTCATCCCGTTAAATCCCCATTCGCCACGCAATATATCATTGTTCAGATATGAATTTTCACTACACCAAAATCCATTGACCTTATTGTAGGCTGTCATTACCCCCCAGGCTCCACCTTCAACAACTGCAGCCTTAAACGGTTTCAGGTATATCTCACGCAGCGTACGATCATCCACTATCGCATTTACCGTTCCCCGGTCGTTTTCCTGGCTGTTTACTGCATAATGCTTTAAGCATACAGCTCTACCCTGATCCTGCACACCTTTAACGTAACCAACCGCCAATGCACCGGCAAGCAGCGGGTCTTCACTGAAATATTCATATGTACGTCCCCCTACAGGAATACGTTGAATATTCATTGCAGGTCCCAAAACCATATCTTTCCCCCTGCGAATGGCTTCGCGCGCCATTCCTGTACCATATTTGTAGGCAAGCTCAGGGGACCAGGTAGCCGCCAATGCTGATCCGGTTGGGAAATACGTTGCCGAATCAAGTTTCCATCCCTTAGGCATGAACATGTTACCGATTTCTTCCCTTATTCCAAAAGGACCATCAGCATATTTTATTTCCGGAATCCCAAGCCGTGGAATTCCTTCAGATGACATGATGGTTTTACTGTGAAGCATTTCAACTTTTTCTTCAAGGCTCATACCCTTGATTATCTCATTGATTTCATGATCGTGTTTTGTCAACACCTCCTGGGGCATCGCTGTTTTCTGGGCATTAGCTACCGATGCAATCAGTATTCCGACAGCAAATATCCCCAACATGGAAAGTCTTTTCAAATTCATTCTATTCTAATTTTAATTCGTTATAGTTTTATTTCAATACAGTATGATGAATGGATTACTTTGTTCTACTCCAGGGAGTTGAAAATTCAAATTAATAACCAATCCGAACCCGACTGTCCGGATCCCATTGACTGACAGGAATCTTTCATGGATGCCTTTCACCGGTTTTTATCGGGATTACTTAAATATCATCTGGCTCAGGTCATACAAATTATCGCGCCAGGTGTACCAGGTGTGGCCGCCCGGCCTTTCAGAGTATTGGTATTTTAATCCATACTCATCAAATAGCTTCATCATGTTTTGACAGTTCTGAAACGCGATGTCTTCTTCTCCGCCCATTGCTATCCATAACAGTTTGGTGTTTTTATTACACCGTTCGGCGTTTTCTTTAAGCAAGCGTTTCCCTTCATTCCACATTTCCTCGTTGTTGCTGAACCACCCTGTACTGAGAGGAAGAATGTAGGCAAACTTTTCGCAATGAGCCAGGCCCGTATTCAGCGTATGCAAACCTCCCATTGATAAACCCGAAAGTGCACGGTTCTCAGCGTTGGCTTTCACCCGGTATGTGTTTTCAACGTAAGGAATGATGCTTTCAATCAGGTCTTTGCCAAAAGTAGGCACATCAATTGATGCATCGGGCATTACAACCAGCATGGGTTTAATTTTACCTTCAGCAAGCAGGTTGTCGAGAATAAAGTTTGCCTTGCCAACAGTTGGCCAGGAACGGTCGTTATCGCCTCCGCCATGTAATAGATAAAGAACAGGTAATTTATCTGTTCCTTTGTCGTATCCAGGTGGTGTGTACACGTGCATCCTCCTGGTTGTTCCTGTTGCTTTTGATGGGTAATAAACAATCCTGACATCGCCATGCGGAACATCCTTCAATTCCCAGAATTCAGAGCCATTGCCTGGAACATCGAGCAGTGCCTGATTTTCGCGAACCGTCATGCTTTTTGGGTCGCCAACACTCACTCCATCGACTACAAACGAATAACGATAAGCACCTGGCTTTACACCCGGAATCCGAATGGTCCAAACTCCGTTTTCAGCTTTATTGATCTCTAATCTTTCCCCCCAGGGAATGATGTCGCCACTGGCCGAAACTTCTTCAGCCTTGGGCGCATAAATACTTAAAATCACATCGCCATTGGCCAAAATACGCGTCGATTGCAAAGTATCATCAGGCGTGGGATTCCGAACCCATGATTGTGCCTGCAACCCGTTCGAACAAAGCAGAAGGACGAGAAACAGACTTACTATGTGATATATAGATGGTCTCATTTTCATATTACGGTGTTTGGTTTATTTGAACAGCAAAGGTGCAAATGTATTCAGGTAAATACGCCAGTTCGACCAGGTATGTCCACCAGGTGTCACATGGAATGTGTGTTCCAGGCCATTGTCGGTTAACATTTTATCGAGTGTTTTTGCCGAATCAAAAAGAAAATCAGTATCACCACAAGCCAAAAAGTAGAGTTTGTATCCTGCTTCCTTTAATGCCTTAAACTGAGTTTCATAGTTTTTCATCACTTGTTCGTCACCGTCTCTATTGGTGATACCCATACTTAACGGGCAAATGTAATCGAAGAATCCCGGATACATCAATGAAGTGGTGATAGTATGGCCTCCCCCCATTGAAAGACCTGCAATTGCACGAGCTTCGGGTCTTGCATCAACACGGTATGTTTTTTCAATATAGGGAACAATGTCCTGAACAATACTTTTGGGATATGAATTATTCATCCAGGCGTCACGATCCATGGGTTTTTCCTCAATCATCAGAGTACGTGCGGCAACCTGATTTGGGTTACCATTGGGCATTACGCATATCATCGGTTTTGCCAATCCTTTTTCAATCAAATTATCCAAAATCTGACGGGTACGTCCCATGGTGCTCCATGCATCTTCGTCTCCACCAGCACCGTGAAGCAAGTATAAGACAGGATATTTGTCAGTGCTTTCATTGTAGCCGGCAGGTGTATAAACAAACATACGTCGTTCCATTCCCAGAGTTGGGGAATCATACCAGACCTGGTGCAAATCACCGCGTTTTGTGGCTTCAAAATAGTTCTCCGTTGTTTCTCCTGGAATCAACAAAACACTTAAATAGCGTGTACCGTCGCGTTGCATGAAAACATTGTTCGGGTCGTTTAAACTGATACCATCCACAATAAAACTATAGGAATATAACTCAGGCTCGGGAAGAGGCAATTTGATCGACCACAGTCCCTTTTCGTCTTTTGTAAGATCGAGATTGGAGGGGATATCCATTTCACCCCAGTTTGTTTCCACTTTTACCGTTGGTGTAAAACCACCGGTAATTTTAACCGAATCGGCCTGAGGAGCGAAAAACCGGAAGGTTACATGATTTTCGCCGATTTCAGGAGAAATGATTGGTGTTCGGTTCATAAAGTTGGTTAATTCCTGTGCACTTACACCCAGCATCATTGCCAGACATGCAATAACTAAAAAAAATCTCTTCTTCATATTTTTCATATTTTTTGGTTGAAAACTCTTGACTAACTATCCCTTAAAAAGCAGGTCATCTTATATAATTTATTCAGGCCATTCGAACTGGTTTTTATCCAGACGCAGGAAGCGGACTGCATTGTTAAAGAGAATGTCTCTTTTTTGGTCTTCCGACAGGTATTGAGCATGTTCAATCACGCCCATTGAGGTTTCGAACAACCGCGGCCACATCATAAAATCGGTTCCATACATGATGCGCTTTCCAAACCCTGCCTGAATCATTCGTTTGATGTAATAATGTACATCGTCGAGCGGATAACTCCATATCATACCCGAAATATCGACATAAACATAAGCATTAGCCCCCATAAGCGCAATCATGTGTTCCAACATCGGGTAACCGGCATGCATTACCCAAACTTTCATCTTCGGATGACGGGCAAGCAGGTCTTCCAAAAGAAAGGGATCGCCCAGCGAAGCCCTGTATTTTGGCTGGGTAATGTTGGCCATTCCGTTACCCCCTGTTCCCATATGAATCCCAACAGGAATATTGAGTTCTTCCGCTACTGCAAAATAGGGTTCGAGCGAAGGGTCGCCTGGAGAAAGCCCCTGGTATTGAGGAGCCACCTCTGCCATAACTTTGTAAAATCCGCTGCTTAACGAATCGCGAAAGGCTTCTACAGTCATTTCAGCGGCACTACTGATACCGATGCCCGGAATGATACGTCCGGGAGGAGCGGCATCCACCCACTTGTGCAGAATCCCGGGATCGCCAAAGGCCACCATGGTCATATTAAAGTCTTTTATCCGGCGGATTACTTCATTTTGCATGTCCTCGTCACTTTTTGCCGGTTGAAGCGGATCCACACAACCAAGGTTCATAAACATATCCGGAGCTTCATTGGGATCGCCTCCGGGCATGGTGGTTAAAAACCATGGACACATGGATGACGACCATGCCGGATTCACCTTCATTGCATGTACATGTATATCGAAAACGGGCAAACGCGTTACGCTTTTCTCCTGAGCATAACTCATTGAATATATTGCAATTACAATTGCCATAAAAATGAATATCTTTCTCATCGCCTATAGTTAATTGGATTAATTGCTTCCTGTTTTTATATGGTCAGGATCATAAACGATGGTTGCCGAATTATAGGTTGACATCATTGGATTTTCGGCACCAATTCCCGGAATTTTAATTGGGTGAGGTTCCGGCTTGGGTTGGGTTCCCTTATCAATCATTTCGGCCAGTGCAAGCATATCTTCAATGTAACTGCGACCGTATGCCTTTTTAACGTAAGGATAATGGCCACAATAAATTTTGCTGATTCCACCGTCCATCTGCTTTAGCATTTCCTTGCAGGATTTGGCGTAGGTTTTCATCGAAGAAAATGGCCAAAGCTGACACCATACCTGGCCCGAGCCAAAAGCATCCCCACTGTAACAATTTCCGCTTTCCCTGTCGAGTAATACAATGGAGCCTGGTGTGTGGCCGGGCATGTGTTTTACCTCAATCATCTTCCCTCCAAGATCAAATAGTTCTCCATCTTTTACATATTTTGCTTTTCCTGGGTAAGGAGCATTCAAGCGGTCCAACAAGACCTCATCATCTTTATGAAAGTAGATCTCTTCAAAATCATTAATGTTTCCTGCATGATCGACATGGATATGGGTTATCACAACATAAATTGGTTTTTGTGTGATCTTTTTAACCAATTCATTCAGATTTTTGCAATCGGTACCGGTATCAATCAGCATGGATTTTGTATCTCCTTCAATAATGTACATTGTGGTATTATCCACGGTTTCAATCACCCACATATCGTTTTCAAGTTGAGTAATTGTAAGCTCATCGTTGGTATATACCTGCGGGAATGCCAATTGCCAGCCCAATAATAAGAAGCATAAAATTGAATACGTTTTCATGAAGTGAATTTTTTAATTTTTATCTAAATATGCTACCGGGAAGTGTTTCCCGGCAGCACAATTATTTCAGAGTTATTCTATTTAAAAAGTAATGGAACAAACTCGCTGAGGTAAACCCTCCAGTTGGTCCAAACATGACCGCCTTCAGTTTCCACGTACGTGTATTTCATACCCATATTATCCAGTTTTGCGCGATAGTCCGTTATGTTCTGATACAAGAAATCAGTTTTACCAGTCCCAATCCAGTACAATTTATAACCATTGTCCATTTGTACTTTTAAGGTTTCATCAAAATTATCATAAACATTTGATTTTACGCTTTCGTTGGGCATAATAGCTGCTGAAAACAAACCAACATAATCAAAAGTATTTGGATAATAGCGTGAAATATGAAGTGAATGATATCCTCCCATTGAAAGGCCGGCAATGGCCCGGCTTGTTTTGTCGGCTTTTACACGATAACTTTTTTCTACAAATTTGATCACATCAGTGAATGTTTCTTCAAATTTACCATCCATTGTATGAGGCAATTGCATACTTGGTTTGTATAAACCTTCAGGCGATTCGCCCGGTGCTGCCTTTTGAGCTACATTGCCATTGGTCATTACAACAATCATCGGTTTTGCCTTTCCCTGAGCAATCAGGTTATCCAGGATTTGAGAAGTTCGTCCCAAGGCAATCCATGCTTCTTCGTCTCCTCCCATTCCGTGTAGCAAGTACAAAACCGGGTATCTATCTTCACTTTCTTCGTAACCCGGAGGCGTGTAAATGGTAACACGACGTTTCATATCGTTTCCCGGAGAATCGTACCAGCGACGGGTAACCGAGCCATGCGGAACATCCTGCACACTGTACAGATCTCCTTTTCCACCACCAACAATAAATACATCGGTGATGGAGGCAAC
Source organism: uncultured Mariniphaga sp. (assembly GCA_964559175.1). Classification (GTDB taxonomy): domain Bacteria; phylum Bacteroidota; class Bacteroidia; order Bacteroidales; family Prolixibacteraceae; genus Mariniphaga. The sequence goes on from CAZLGT010000055.1 coordinate 17,135, forward strand.
ATCGCGAATCATATAAACATTATTCGGATCGGTAGTGGTAACACCATCAACAATAAATGAATAACTGTATAAATCCGATTCCAGTGGCTGCGAAGTAAAACTCCAGATTCCGTTTCCATCCTTTTTCAACAACGCTTTTCCAGGTCCATCAAATACCCCCCACTGTGTTTTCATTTTCTCTGCAGGTAGGAAATCACCAGTTATTTTTACCGTGTCGGCATTTGGTGCATTAAAACGAAATGTAACGGTATTGTCGCTGTTAACTTCCGGGGAAATAATTTGTTGTCCTCCCCACAAGGCTTGCTGGGCGTAAATATTAAATCCGAGCAACAAAACGAACAGGCTGGTAATTGAGATTTTTAATTTCATTTTTGTGTACATATTTTATTAGTAATTTTTCTTGTGTATTTCAACCGATTACCTCGCTCTATAATTTAGTAGCATCCGTAATATTCACACTTCCGGGTGTTTCCATTACCGACCATGTTGCTCCCCCGGAGCTAATTAAAGCCTCAAGATTCAGGATACCAAGGTTGTCTCCTGTAATTGTTAATGTTCCACCATTATCAGCAATGGTAATGGTGCCATCGCCTTCGCGCAGGAACATTTTGTCTTCACCTTTCATGTAATAAGAGCCACCTTCCATGGTACCAGCTCCACCGTACCATGACCAATCAAGGTAATATCCATTTCCTATTTGGCCAGTTGAATTTACACCGTCTTTAATGGTGTAGGTCCCCGATAGTGAGGTGGCGTTTGCATCGGCCACTACCTCCAGATAAGCATAAAAAACCTCATCGGCATAAACCGTAATTCGATGCATGGTGCTTCCTTCAATGGGGGTTGCTCCTTGCGCACCTCCTATTGCCGGCGTTTGAGTTTCGTCGGTGTAAGTATAGGTTTGAATGTACGGATCGGGTTGATAAGCATAAGTAAACCCTCCTGTAAGTTTCAACACCGTTTCATCTGCCAGGTAAAGAATTCCGCTAATTGCATAGTTACTGTCCTGTAGCGCAATACTTATTGTGCCGTCAATAACCTCTTGCCCGTTAAAAGTGGTGCTACTTATCAAGTAAGTTTTATTAGCGGCCTGGGCGCCTGGTGTAAAGTCGGAAGCCGGTAAAATGTAGTCGGTGGAAAAGAGTGTCATACTGAATGTATTTGACTCATCATCCTTCAAATCAATCGAGAAAATATAAAGCGGGCCAACTTTCTCTCGTTCCTGTGCTCCGAGTACCGTAAGATCATATTCCTCAGGAGGTGAATATTTTCCGGTGAGTGGGTCAAGCGAATCTTCCTCGCATGATACCAGCGCAATAGTGGCAGCTATGAGGAACATAAAATTTTTCCATGTCGTTTTCATATGATTTATTTTTAAATTTATTTAGTTCTAATTATTTGGTGTATTGTCCGATGCGTTCCAATGCCATTTCGAGCGATTTTTCCCAGAATACCCAGTCATGAACTCCTTCGCGGGCGATATACTCGTGGTCGAAACCTGCATCAAGTAACTTTGTATGCACCGACTGATTAGAAGTATATACCAGCGGATCAGAAGTTCCGCAATCCATAGTATAAGCAGGTAATTCGCTAAAAGAATCGTAAGCAGTAATAATACCGGCAATTGATGGGGTACTGGCAGTGCCAATACCTTCAACAGCGCCACTCATCGAATAACAATACGTGAAATTATCAGGATAGGTAAAAGCATAATATGAAGCTCCAAAGCCACCCATTGACAAGCCAGCAATAAAACGATTTTCGCGCGAGGCATTAACACGGTAAGTGCTTTCAATAAAGGGTAAAAATTCGTCCCAAAAATAGGTTTCGTATTTTAACCCGTTTTGATAGCCGTTGACATAAAACGTGTTGAACGCATCGGGCATAACTACAATCATTGGTGCCAAAACCTCGTTTTTAAACGCATCCTGAATGATTTGTTTGGCATTGCCCTGGCTTGCCCAGTCGTTATTGTTACCACTCATCCCGTGAAACAAATAGAGCACCGGATAGAAACGATCAGTATTAATGTAATAATCGTTTGGTAAAATAACATTGTACTTCATGGTTTTATTGAGCACTATACTCTTTATCGTCTCATCGGTTAATAGGCTAATATTATCGGTAATTATCAATTCCGAATTGTTTTCATCTTCATTATTACATGCCGCCAAAACAAAAATGAAGCCTATCAGAAATAAGAATATAATCTTTTTTACAGCACTCATACCGTTGCTTTGTTTATTATCCTGCATAAACATTTAAAACTACCACCCCGGGTTTTGAACAATACTTTTGTTTAACTGAATCTCGGTTGACGGGAAGGGGAAAAGGTAATTTCTATCCTGAAATCCATACTTTCCTGTACTGTTTCCAGTCGGCCTGTAGGAAATTGTCCCGTTAGATGCCATCACCGGATATTCATTTCCCTGATCCGATAAAAATGATTCAGCATCGCCCCAGCGAATTAAATCCTGATAGCGAACATCCTCGAAACACAGTTCAAGCCTGCGCTCTGTTTTAATGGCTTCCATTGATGCGGTTTTATTTCCAAGCCTGGCACGGGCACGGACCATGTTCAGGTAAGTATCGGCTTTACTTTGGTTTCCTGCCAGAAGGTTAGCTTCTGCGGCCATCAGCAGTACATCGGCGTAACGCATAAGGTTGATGTTGTGATCCCAGGTAAAATTGGAACCTGCAGCGGGCACGGCATCTTTGGTTATTCTTGTTTTCCAGAAAAAATATCCTTCAGCAATAATTGTTTTTCCGGCATCGATACTGGCGCCCATTTCCTGAATTTGCTCATATGTTTTTAACGTACGGTTCAAACGGTATCCATTTTCGCCTTCTTCAGCAACAAACGCGTTGTATAAGTCTTTTTGCGGCAAACAAAAACCCCAGCCCAGGTCAGCCAATCCCAGAGCAGTAACCGGCTTAGTTGTAAAACGGTCGGTACGGAAATGAATCATTAAGTGCCAAAAATCGAAGTTATCCCAAACGTTGTTTGCATCCACAACACGGTTCACCTCAAACATCGATTCGCAGTTGTTTTTATTGGTAAAAGCGAAAATATCATCATATTCACCTTCATATAAAGCGTAAAGATTTGAGTTGATTACCGACTCGAATGCCGCTGCAGATTCCGAGTTTTTTCCCTGGTACAAGTAGGCTTTACCCAATAAAGTTCGTGCGAACTGTTTAGTCACCCTGTAAACCGAGTTATCATTTACACCTGATTTTTCCATCAGACTACCCGATGCAATGGCTTGGGTTAAGTCGGTTTCAACCAAGGCCCATAATGCAGCCGGATCTCCGTTTGCCATTTGATATTCCGACGGATCCAGCGGATGGTCAACCAAAGGAGGCGTTCCCCACATTGAAATAAGGTCGATATAAGCAAAGGCCCGAAATACTTTTGCTTCAGCAATCATTTGCTTTTTCACGTCGGTATCGGGCTCAATATACTTCATTACAATATTGGCATTGTAAATAATTCTGTAATAGCTCTGAAAACATCCGGAAAGAAAAGCATGTTCGGCACTAAAAGTAAATTCGTTCATTTTTTCCAGGTCGTTGTTATCGCCACGGTCGGCCCCACCTGCCCATATATCATCCGAACAAATGTTCTTCAGGAATTTGTAGTTGTACATCATTCCACGCAATTCACCATAAATTGCTGTTACTGCACCCTCTGCACTTTCGTCGGAACCATAATATTCTTCTAAGCTAATGGCACCTTTTTGTTCTATATCCAGTTCATCATCGCACGACAGCATTGAAAATATCATTGCTATGGCGGCTAAATATATGAATGTTATTCTTTTCATTTTTATTCGAATTTTTGGTTAATATTAGAATGACACATTAACGCCAAATATGATTTTCTTTGATGTAGGGTAGCTTCCTTTATCAACCCCAAGAGAACTTCCAACACCAGTTACTTCGGGGTCGAAACCTTTATACCTGGTAAATGTGAAGTAATCTTCGAGCGACACATAAAGCCTCAGCTTGTTCAGGCTTACTTTGTCGAGTAAAGAAGCCGGAAGCATATAACCTAATTGTATTTGTTTGATTTTGAAATAGGAACCATCAAAAATCACAGCGGACGAGGTGTAATATTTATCCAGATCGTTAGCACCGGCACGAGGTCGAATACCATTTGGATTGTCAGCTTTCCATCTGTCTTCAGTATAATAAGTAAGACTGTTTACTGCATAATCTGTACGGTTCAAACAAGAGTAAATATCGTTTCCTTTCGAACCTTGTCCAAATACAATCACATCGAATCCTTTGTAAGCCGCACTTAGCGTTATACCATAGGTAATATCCGGTATTCCTTTGCCTAAGTCAACTTTATCGTCGTCGTTAATAATCTCGTCTGAATTTTGATCAACAAAAACCGGATCTCCGGTTGCGGCATCAATCCCCTGAAACTCGTAACCATAAAAATACCAGGCCGGTTTCCCTACTTCGAAACGTGTAATACCACTGGTGGTATGAAATCCTGTTCCGGCGATATAATCCAAAGATTCGTGAATGTTGGTTACTTTATTTTTTATGGTAGAGATATTTCCCCTTACATCGTATTTAAAATTACCTTTCATATCTTTCCATCCAAGTTCAAGTTCCAAACCGGTATTCTGAATGTTTCCGGCATTTATCGGAGAAGCTGTGTTTCCTACAATGGTTGAAGGTGTTATACCGGTAACAATAAGGTCTTTCGTTTTTTTGTTGAAATAATCAAAAGTTAAAGTTAAACGGCTATTCAGGAACCATGCATCCAAACCAATGTTGGTTTGCTGATTGGTTTCCCATTTCAATTCCTCGTTTCCGGTAGTAGATGGTTTGTAACCAATACTGTAAACAGGTTGCGAGCTAAACGGGTAACTGCCTGTGCTGGTAATCGATGTCAGGTAAGCGTAACTGCCTAATCCGGCGAGAGAACCATTTTGTCCCCAACTGGCACGAAGCTTCAAAAAGTTGACAACAGAGGATGAGTTTTGCAGAAATGACTCTTTTGAGATTACCCAGCCAAGCGAACCACCAGGGAAATATCCCCAACGGTTGCTTAGTGGCAGAAATGCCGAGTCGAAAGCATCGGCACGCATAACGAATTCAGCCAGGTACTTTTCACTGAAGTTGTAACCTAAACGACCAAAATAGGCGTTTTGAGCGCGTTGTGTTGGTTCACCACCCGAAACATCTTTAATGGCCTCCGATGTAGCGTAGGCAAAATAATAGTAACGCGGGTCGTCTCTTTGTATGCCAAAATCATCATCTGTACCTGTCTTGCTTCCCGAAACGCCAAATGAGCGTATTTTTGTAAATGATGTTCCCACCATTGCAGTTAAGTTGTGCTGCTCGAAAGAACGGTTGTATGTAACAAAGTTTTCCCACTGAATCCGGGTGTTGTTATAGCTCGATGCATTTAACGACATATAATTTTGATACGACATTGAGTTCGCATAATAATCCTGTCCGTAACCATAACTTTCAGATGCACCCAGCAAATAAGAAAGACGCGATGTGGCAACCAGACCTTTAATGGGTTTAAAATTCACATAAGCGGTTCCGTTAATGTTAAAACCTGAACTTGTTGAGTATGAGTTATCCCGCATAATCAGCGGGTTCAGGTTTTCGCTTGTAAGGAAAGGCGAAACGCTATAGTAATTACCCTTTCCGTCATTCAGGAGTTCTCCAACTCCGGTTGCCCGGTATCTGGCCAATACTGTAGCCATATTGTCGGGCATATTTTCTTCGGTATAGGTTACAGCCGTCATGGGATCGAGCTGTAGCGTGCTTAAAATAAGCGAACCATATTCCGAGCCTTCCGAAACAGCTCTTCTTTCGTAATATTCTATTTGGTTGTTAGTACCTACTTCCAACCAGGGTTTAATATGATAATTGGTATTGATCATACCGGTATATCGCTTGTAAACGTCGGCATCGCCTACAACCATTCCATCGTTGTCCAACATGCTTCCCGACAGGTAATAACTGCCTTTTTCGTTCCCGCCCTGGAAACTAATATTGTGGCGCTGCATTATGGATGATTCGAAAATTTCGTTTACCCAGTCGGTATTTTGCTGAAAATCCCAATACTGATAAACCCTGTCCATATTAAATTTTCCGGCTTCAGTCCAGTAATCAATAAACTGCTCGGAATTCATAACCTTTGGAGTTCTTCCAATACTTTGCGAGGTGAACTGATAATCGTACGAAATACTGCCAATTCCCATTTTTCCTTTTTTCGTGGTAATCAGAATCACGCCATTACCGGCTTGTGCACCATAAATTGCTGCCGACGCGGCATCTTTTAAAATCTCCATGCTCTCAATATCGTTTGGCTCAATGCCTGCAATAGATGAGGCTATTCGGCCGTCAACCACATACAAGGGCGAAATTGAATTATTGGAATTAATCCCCCTTATTCGGATGGTTGGCGAGCTACCCGGTGCTGCCGAGCCTGAATAAACCTGTGTCCCCGCCGTTTTTCCTGCAATTGCCTGAAGTGGATTCGTTATGGTACGGTTCTCCATGTCTTCTGACTTTACCTGCGAAATAGCACCGGTGACAGAGCTCTTTTTCTGAACACCGTAACCAATCGCTACTACCTCTTCGAGGCCAATGGTTTCTACTTCCAACACCACATTAATTTCGGATTTATCTCCAATTGGTATCTCCTGCATTTTCATTCCTACAAAAGAGAAGGTCAGAGATTCAGCATTGTCCGGAACTTTTAGTGAATATTCACCATCAATGTTGGTAGTAATTCCTAAAGAAGTACCTGTCACCACTACCGTTGCTCCCGGCAGTGGTCCTCCGCTTTCATCGGTTACCAATCCGGAAATTATACGGTCGGCTTGCGAAAATGCTAATGAAGAGATCAGTAGCAAACTAATAAGTAACATTTTGGATAAAAACCGTCTGGGTCTTACCAAATGCAACATTGGATTTTTATAATTCTCCATAGTTTAAATTTTAATAGTTCTAAAAATTATTATTGAATCAGAAATTTGGTTTCATTAAAGGAATTGACGAGTTGCAAAAGTTCCTTGTCGTGATTGTATTTTACGCCGCATTCGTTGTTAAAAATCATTGTAGCTCCCTTTTCGATGGTATAAGGTTCCCAGCGCGGTAATTCCGCTGTATTCGGATCTCCTGTTTTGGCAAAATTCAGCCAGGATGAACTCATTTTATCTGCCAGTTTTCGGGCCAGTTCTCCACCTCCGGTCATTTTTTTGCAAAGCTCAATGTTGTTAAATACAAAAGGTAGCTCCATACAATGCGTTGAGCGGAACATGCCATCCAGCACCGGTGATTCCCAGGCAAATAAATAGGTGTAAACCGGTGCGCTCTGCAAACCGTATTTCAAGGCCGCATGTTTTACTGCATTGGGACGGAAAATAAAGTCAACATCCAGCAAATCTTTGGGCTGAAAGTTGGGATACACTTTTTCAAAAGCCGCCAGAAACTCATCGCTTCGTTCGTTGTATTTCTTTTTGAGTTCATTTACAGCCCCTGTTTTGTCGATATCCCGAAAGGCAGGAATATATGTGCTCGCTGTAAATTCGTGTAAAGTTGTACCTACCAGTAAGGGAACGTCTTTCGACTGTTCCATTGCTTTTGGATTGGAAGGTTGCAAGGGCAATACAAATCCATCAACAGTTGGCCCCCAGCCAAAAATGAATGGAGAAAAACCGTCATTTTTGGCTTCTGCTTCAATTTTTTTAATGGCAGTATTTCCTGCTTCCAGCAGTTTTTCGTAAGGTACTTTTGCCAGTTCGTCAATCTGTGCAGCGTTTAGTTTAAGTTCCTCCAAAGTGGCAAGGCCGATTTTCCGAGAATACCTGGCTTCCATGGTATTTAATAAAGAACCACTTTGCACAATGGCTTTTTGGAACAAACCTGCAGCACTGGGGGTTGCCATTAACGTACTTACTTTACCTCCTCCGCCCGACTGTCCAAAAATCGTTACCTTATTCGGATCGCCACCAAATTGTTCAATGTTGTTACGAACCCACTTTAATGCAGCCACAAGATCGAGCAAACCAACATTGCCCGATTGTGCATACTTTTCGCCAAAGGCAGACAGGTCGAGAAAGCCCAGAACATTTAAACGGTGATTGAGCGTAACCACAACAACATCGCCTTTTTTGCACAGTGCAGCACCATTGTACGATGGAAGTTCCTGCCCCGATCCGGCAGAATAACCTCCTCCGTGCAGCCAAACCATTACAGGGCGTTTTTTATTGTCGTTAATTCCCTGTGTCCAGATGTTCACCCGTAAACAGTTTTCGTCGGCAAAACCGTCGTCCCAGTCAAAGGCAAAAGCCTGTTCATCAGAATACCAGCCCATTCGTTTTCCCTGCGGACATACCGGACCATATGCGCGGCTGCTTCTTATTCCATCCCACGATTCAGGTGAATACGGAGGCATAAAACGTTCGGCTTCGGCATACGGAATACCTTTATATATATATATGCTATTTTCGATGTAGCCGGCAACTTTCCCCGATTCAGTCTTAACTACCACACTGCTGGTTGAAGTAGAGATGTTTTCTGCTGGATCACTTTTTTGTTGAACCTTCTGTGATGAATCACATGAAAAGAATGTTGGAAAAAGCAAGCCTGCTACAAATAGTGGTTTCATAATACGTAGATTTATTCAGACATTTTGTCTGTACAATGTTATTCATTATCCTCATGTAACTTTTTCCGATTTGTTTTAAAAGCTTTAGAATTTGTTCAAAGCGAATGTCGTATGTGTACATATTCTTTCGTATTTGTACAAACCGCAATGCTTTGTCTTAAAAATCAGGAGACCGACTGCATTTATTTCTATTTTTGAAGGATACAGAATAAAAACTGATGAAACGAGTTACTTTTACTATTTTCTTTTTTGCTCTAGCTGTTATTGTTTTCGGGAAGGAGAAACCTTCATTTGTGGCAGAGACTGAAACAAATCCGGTTATATCCAACGAAATCTCAAATCAGTTTGTTTCGTCTTTTGCCGAAGATGCATTTGGGTATATCTGGATTAGCACCAACCGGGGCCTCAACAAGCTCAATATCAACAAATATCACCAGTATTTCAGTGCCGACGACTCAATAAGCATAGCTGATAACCGGATTCACCATGTTTACAAGGACTCAAAAAATACACTTTGGGTGGCCACCACCAACGGAGTTTGCCGGTATAACGAACAGGATTGTTTTGACCAGGTAAGCATTGAAAGTGTAAGTAAAAACGCCTTGTTGTTTTTCGAAAACAGGGATGGGAAATTGTTTTTAAACATGAATTTTGAAATATTGGTTTATAACGAAAAAACCAACAAGTTTGAACCCGTAATCAGAAATTTGAGTCCTTTAAATTTTGTCACTTCATGCCATGTCGATAATTTAAATAATATTTGGGTTGTAACGCCTTTTGAAGTAAGATGTTACAGCAGTAATACCTACGAATTAAAGAAAAAACTGCAGCGGGAAAATTATACCACATTTTCTCATATTGATGATAACGGAAAGTTGTGGTTAGCTTCATGGGGAAATATGGAAGTTTATGATACTCACACGGATAAATACGTTGAAGTTCCCCGGGAAATTGCCCAACACCCGGTGTTAAATAAGGCAATTATTTATAAAATGTATCCTTACACCAATTCATCGCACCTTATTTTAACGCAAAAAGATGGTGTATTTCTTTACAACAAACTCACCGAAACCGTGATCCATCAATCCGGGAGTGGCTTCCCGTTCGAGGTTCCCGATTTCGAGATCACCACCCTGTTTACTGATTCACGGAAAAATCTCTGGGTAGGTTCGTACGATCAGGGCTACAAAGTAATTTACAACTATAAAGAACGGTTTAACAGCAATCACTTCCTGCAATCAAAACTGGATGGATTATCGGTTACCTCCGTAGCCAATGACCAGGAAAACAACCTTTGGGCGGTAACCCGTTCAGAAGGCATAATGCTTTACCGCAACGACAATCATGAAATACAGAACTTCTCAAACACTGAATTGTACTCTTTTTGGGCCGGTTTTCAGCATAAGGCAAAAAAAATATACATCGACAGCAAAAATGACATTTGGATCTTATCAGACTGGATGTTGCTGCGCACAAGTTTCGACGGAAACCAAATTGAGATAAAGAAATGGCATTACTTCCCGGGTGGAATTATGTCGATTACCGAAGACGAAAAAGGAACCATTTGGCTGGGAGGTGCAAACCAGATATACCATTTAAAAAAAGGTGAAACAGAATTTACCGAATTTCATTTGTATGGGAAAGAATATACCTTTACCCCCACTATCATTACCCTTTCATCGGGCAATGTCCTGGTGGCTTCATTTAATCACGAACTGCAATTAATTGATGCCGAAACCCACGAGGTGTCGAGCATAAAAATCAAACATTTAATCAAAAAATCGCTTTTTGTACCCGTATATCTTTTTGAGGATGCCGTTGGAGATATTTGGATTGGTACCATTAACAACGGGCTTTATCGTTTAAATATGAATGATGAAACAATTCAGCCGGTTGAAGGAATCAATTGTCCCGATGTAAGTAGTATTACCGAAGATATTTCGGGAAATATTTGGGTAGGCACTTTGTTTGGGTTGAGTAAATTCGACCGCACAACACAACAGTTTATTAACTACTACGCTTCGGATGGAATTGGTGGAAATCAGTTTAACGAACAGAGTGTTTGCCGGCTTTCGGACAATACCCTGGTTTTTGGAGGAACACACGGGCTTACATTCTTCAATCCTATTGACATCAATTACAAGCAAAATATTCCTTTGTTGTTCGAGAATTTAAAGATTCACAATGAAATAGTGCACCCGGCTACCAGTAAAAGTATCGATAAACACCTGGCCTATAACCCGGATATTACATTAAAACACAATCAAAACAGTTTTGCCATTTCTTTTTCTGCCATCGACTACAGTGAGTTCGAGCGCGTAGATTACGCCTATCAACTCGAAGGATTTGACGACATGTGGATTGAAGCAAACAGTAGCCACGAAGCGTATTATTCGAATGTTCCGGCCGGCCACTACACGTTTCGGGTAAAAATTTACAACAAAGAGAATACCATAAAAGAAACTCAGAATGAAATTCGGGTGCGTGTAAAACCGGCTCCATGGTTGAGCTGGCCGGCACATATTCTGTATTCCTTAATATTTATACTCTTTGTTTTTTTTGGTATTCGCCTGCAACGGAAGATAAGCACAAACCGGGAAAAAGCATTACAAGCTGAGCGGGAAAAAGAACAGGAGCACAAAGTGAATATGATGAACATGAGTTTCTTTGCTAATCTTTCGCATGAATTCAGAACACCGCTGACCATGATTTCAGGACCGGTTGCCACCCTAAGTAAAGATAACGATATTAAAGACGAATCGAAACAACTTATATACATTGTTCAACGGAGTGTAAACCGTATGCTTCGACTGGTAAACCAACTAATGGACTTCAATAAGCTGGAAAACGATACCCTGAAACTAAAGGTAAAACTTACCGATATTATTACCGAACTGAAACTTTCAATCGATATCTTCAGGCTAAACGCTAAAGGAAAAGGAATTGATATTAAAACCTATGGGCTGGAAGACAATTTTGTTACCTGGCTCGATGCCGACAAGCTCGAAAAAATACTGGCCAACCTGCTTTCTAACGCGTTAAAATTTAGTGATTCGGATGGGAAAATAGGTGTTTCGTTTGATGTAATAACCCGCGATGAAGCATTGGATTTTTTTTCGCTGACTATTAATGATGCCAGCACCCAATGGATAAAAATTGCAATTACTGACACCGGAAAGGGAATTTCTGAAGACAAACTGGAGAAAGTTTTTGAGCGCTACTTTCAGTTGGATAACCATACCAAAGAAAAGTACAACTGGGGAACGGGTATTGGCTTATACTATACCCGCCGCCTGGTGGAGCTTCATCATGGTTACATAAAAGCCACCAACCGTGAAGAAGGAGGGGCAAAGTTTATTTTTATTCTTCCGGTTTCAGAAATGGCCTATTCACCCGAAGAGCGCAAACCGGAACCTGATGAGCAGCAAACTAAGAATTCGCCTTCACCGCTGGAAATTGAAAGCCTGATTGCAACAAATCCAGAAAAGAAAAATGGCAAACAGAAATTACTGATAATTGATGATGATATCGATATCGTACATTATTTAAAGGCCTTGTTGTCGCCACATTTCGAAGTAACTTATAAATTCGATGCCGATTCAGCATTAAAAGCATTAAAGGAAATTGAACCGGATTTAATCCTTTGCGATGTGGTAATGCCCGGAACAGATGGTTATACCTTTAGCCGACAGGTGAAAGACTGTCTTTCGTTTAGTCATATTCCCGTAATTTTGGTTACTGCCAAAGCCACCGTAGAAAACCAGGTAGAAGGGTTAAATAGTGGTGCAGATGCCTATGTTACCAAGCCTTTTGATCCGAATTACCTACAGGCTTTGATCAACTCGCAACTAAGCAATCGCAAAAAAATACAAAGCATGTTGGTGGGTGCCACCAAAACCGAACGAATTGAGCACGATGCACTCACTCCTCAAGACAATGCATTTATGAGCGAACTGTACAAACTGATGGAGACTGAGCTTTCGAATTCGGAGGTGAACATCATCCGAATGACGGAAGTATTAAATATGTCGCGCACCAAATTCTATTATAAAGTTAAAGGCTTAACCGGTGAAAATCCAGGTATATTATTTAAAACATATAAATTGAACCGGGCTGCCGAATTATTGTTGGAAGGCAATATGAATATTTCCGAAATAGCTGACATGACCGGATTTAGTAATCCATCTCATTTTTCTGTGAGCTTTAAAAAGCAATTTGGGGTTTCTCCCAAAAATTATCACGGTTAAGGTAGCTTAATAGTGCGAATTAAGAGTTGAATCAAAATAGTTATACACATATGATTGTCAGCAAATTACAATCACAATAATTCTAAAAAATCCTATAAATCAATACCTTAAGATTTTTTTAGTAACCATACTAAAGTCTTATAGTATGATTCCTAAGGCTAAAGAGCTTAAGCTAATAGCTATGTGTTTTTATATCAGCGACATATACGACAAAGAACTGAAGTATTCCTGCCAGAGGTTCAGTAATAACTCAGAACCGGATTTCACTGACCAGGAAATTATGACCATTTATCTTTCCCGGAACAATTCCAACTCACCCGCGCTTCATAAAATGACCTTAATCTGTTTAAACAGGCATGGGGTGGAATCGAAAGCCGGGTTTTCTTTGGCGATAAAATTTATCATGACTCTGAATATTTTCAGCGGGCAGAAAATAACCAAAATGCATTTATGCTGATCGCGGTGAAAGCTGTCAAACAGTACCACAGAACACTCCGGATATAACCAATCGGATGAAACCCTTCCTTTTAGGGTGTTCAGGGTGCAGAAATCGAAAAAGGGTCTATTACTATATATTAGATGGATTTTCGATTTCTGCACCTTTTAGAGCCTGTTTACTGGCTGTTCAGGAATTCCCCTAACTTTCACATGCTAAAAATACCATTTCCCCGAAGGTGATGTTCTGGCATTTTACGTCCCGCTTTCAGACAAAAGACCGGTGCATTACAACCATCCTGACAACACTTTTGTACGGCATGAAAGCGCCAACGTAAGGGCTTCAAAAGAAGAAATCGATGCCATGTACCGCGACCAGGCGTTTGGCACCAAAACGGCTGAAGTGGTGCCCGGTAGTTCCCTGGACGATTTGAATCTTAATTCAGTGGAAAACTACCGCGATTACATGGGCAGGTTTAATAAAAGCCTGTCGTATAACAAATTGTCAACCGTTGATTTTCTGAACAAAACAGCCGTTACGTTGGACCAGAAACTCACATACAGCGGATTACTGTTTTTTGGTAAACAGGACAGGATTCTGGAACATTTTCCCGATTTCCGGATTGATTTGCCTGAAATTCCGGAAACCTCCTATTCCAACTCAACCGTAAGATACACCTACCGGTTACCGGAGCAGGAAAACATCTGGGAGTATTACTTTGCCCTGTTCGAGCGCATCAGCCAGAAAGTGGACAAGCCTTTTACGCTGACCAAAGAAGGATTTGCTGCCGAAGATTTCCCTCACATCGAGGCGCTGAGAGAAGCCACGGTGAACATGTTAATGCACGCCGATTATTTCAGTCCTGCCAAATCGAGGGTGCGGATTTTTACCAACCACATCGAGTTTTTTAATCCCGGCGGATTGCCCAAACCGTTGAAAATGCTCATGGAAACGGATATTTCAATACCACGCAATAAAACCATTGCCAAAATGTTCAGGCTGGTAAAACTGGCCGAAAATGCAGGGTTTGGTTTCGACCGCATGAATGTCGGCTGGTCTTCTTTCAGCAAAACCTTACCGGAATACACTGCCGAACGCGATTTCTTAATCGTGAAATTTTTCCTCGAACCGGAAACTGTGGAGAAAGGTACGGAAAAAACTGTGGGAGAAACTGTGGGAGAAACTGTGGGAGAAAAATTGTCCGAAAGAGCAAAACATATTATTCAGGCAATAAAAGAAAATCAAAATATCACGAGAGAAGAGCTTGCTACAAAAACAGGCTTATCTGTCCGGGGAGTTGAATATCAAATAAATAAACTAAAAAAACTCCGGTATATTGAAAGAATTGGCTCAACAAAAGCTGGTTACTGGCAAGTCACCATTCCTGAATAAAAAAATAAATGATTTAAGGAGACTTGTCAGCGTACAAAGCTCCTGACAACGTCAAATAAAAAGTTAAAATTAAGGTGAAAGGTGGGGTGATATGTGGGGTGATATGTGGGGTGATAAGTGGGGTGATAAGTGGAGTGATAGGTTGGAAAATGGGTTGGATGAAAAGTTGGGTGATTAGGATAATAAATGACTTTCAGGCAGCAAAAAGTTGGTCCGGCTTTGCGGCCTTGTGAATGAAACATAGAGCATAATAATTAAATGGTATGCAATACAGAACCATCAACATTCAGGGAAATGGATATCTCCGCTACTATACTGCTTGATAGCAATCAATATTCCATATTAGTAATGGTACCGGCATTGAGCAATGTAAAGTACATTATTTTTCACTCTTGTTGATGTTTTCAATGGCTTTGTCCAGCCGCTCGCGGTTGGCTTTGCTTTTGGTAAGATGCAAGGTTTCCTGCAAAGAATTGTATTCATTAAGCGACATCATAACTATGCTTCGGTTCTTTGGCCGGTGCACCAAAAGTAATTCCTGGCTATCGGTTACAGCATCGAGGTTGGTCTTTAAATTTGCCCGTAATTCTGAATAATTAACTGCTTTCATCTTAACTTCTTTATTTTCGTACAAAATTAAGTACTTTTTTGTTTTTTCCTATTTTGCCAGGCACATAAATCACAATTTCTCAAACGCTTTTTCACTGCCTGAGTAGAAGGTTATTTGTCGTGATAGTGACCGGATGCTGTAACAACCAGTACCGCTATTTTTTCGTCGTTAATGGAATATACAAGCCGGTGTTTTTGGGTGATTTTCCGGGAAAAGAAATCTTTATATCCGTAGCCCAGCGGTTTCGGTTTTCCGGTTCCTGTCCTGGGATGTTCCTGCAGCTCTTTTAAAAGTGCTGTTACTTTTTTGAATGCTGCTGGTTCGTTTTTCTTTAATCCGGCAAGGTCTTTTTTAGCTTCCCCGGTAAAATACAGAGTGTAGGTCATAAATTATCAAGAAATTGGTTTAGTTCCGCTTCCGTTTCTACGGTTGTCACTTTCCCTTCATTCGCCTGTTTTATTGACTTTTTAATTTTGTCTAGCATCGCCGGGGTGAAGTATAAATCTTCGTCATCAACCGGTGTTAACAGATAAGCCTGTTTTTTGCCCCTCCTTATTAATATTTTTTCACCTTTGTCAGCCAGATCAAAAAAATCTTTTTGCCTGTCCCTGAAATGCCTGCTTGTTGTCTGAATAATTGCCATAATATAAATCTCAATTGTGTACCAAACCTGGTACAAATATAGGAGCTTTTTATGAATTAAGCTAATTGCGTAAGACCATTCCGTAATTATCAGATGAATATATTATTTGAAGATAGTGGTGATATAAAATTTCATGTAATTGCCTCATATACAGTCTATAGTTAACTAAATTTTTAAGTTGTATAAGCTTACGGCGCAACGTTTGATGTGTGAATTATGTAATTTTTTAAAGGAAATATGTAAAAATTCTGCTTGACATGGTGCGTACCTTTACCTGGAATTGTCTTAAATAATTCAATTTTATGAAAGCATTATTTATTCAACCCGGTTACCCGGATACATTTTGGAGTTTAAAACACGCCTTAAAATTTATTTCCAAAAAGGCAGTATATCCTCCCCTGGGATTAATGACCGTTTCTGCCATGACTCCTTTTGACTGGACAAAAAAACTGGTTGACTTGAATGCTTCACATCTCAAAGATGAACAAATTATGTGGGCAGATATCGTATTTATTAGTGCGATGTCGGTTCAATCTGCGTCGGGTTTTGAAATCATTGCAAAATGCAAATCTTTAAATAAAAAAATGGTCGCCGGGGGTCCATTATTTACCGAAGAACCCGAAAAATTCGACGATGTGGACTATTTGGTTCTCAATGAAGCAGAAATAACTTTCCCGCTGTTTTTGGCTGATCTTGAAAAAGGAGTGGCAAAACATGTTTATCAAACGGATGAATTTGCCGATTTGTCAAAGTCTCCCGTGCCCGATTATTCATTGATCAACAATTCCCATTACGCTTCACATAGCATTCAATTTTCGAGAGGTTGTCCTTTCAATTGCGAGTTCTGTGATATTACTGCCCTGCTTGGGCATAAAGTCAGAACAAAAACTACGCAACAAATACTGGCCGAATTAGATAAAGTTATGGAAACCGGTTGGAAAGGGGGAGTATTCTTTGTGGATGACAATTTTATTGGTAATAAAAAAATACTGAAGCAGGAGCTGTTACCCGCTGTTATCAACTGGATGGAAAAAAACAGATACCCGTTTAATTTTATTACAGAAGCATCTGTTAATCTGGCCGATGATGAAGAACTGATGCAAATGATGGTCAGGGCAGGTTTTATCAAAGTATTTGTGGGAATTGAAACACCCGATGAACTCAGCCTTGCTGAATGCAATAAAACCCAGAACCACCATCGTGATCTTTTAAGTTCGGTGAAAACTATTCAGGCGGCAGGGATGGAGGTTGCTGCCGGATTTATCGTTGGTTTTGATAATGATAAACCATCCATTTTCCAGCGGCAGATTGATTTTATTCAGAAAAGCGGCATTATTACGGCAATGGTAGGATTGCTCAATGCACCCCGTAAAACCCAGCTTTATAAACGGCTTGAAAAGGAAGGAAGGATTGTTTCAGATTTTTACGGTGATCCCACAGGTTATGCCATCAATTTCGTCCCTAAAATGGATCTTCATGAACTGATGACCGGATATCAGAAAATCATCAGCGGGATATATTCCAGTGAAATGTATTATAAAAGGGTATTGTCGTTTCTGAAATCGTATAATCCTCCGCTTTTGGGTGGAAACCATTTATCCTTCGACAAAATTATGGCTCTCATAAAATCGGTAGTAATTATCGGAATCCTGGGAAAAAACCGGAAATATTACTGGGAGTTGCTGCTCTGGAGCATTTTCAGAAAACCAAAAGTTTTCCCCCTTGCAGTAACTTACAGCATTCAGGGTTACCATTACAGAAAAATTTTCAGGGATGTTGCCTGAAAGTTTTTGATTGCGTTGGATTCTAATCCATCCGCTCAAAAAGCAACTGAAATTTTTCCTTTTAAAAGAGTAAATGAATGTGCAGGAAATTCGTAAGTGAACGATTCTGCCTGACTTACTTTAACAGATTCTTTTTGAATTGTTTCAACACTGGTTTTGTCAAAATCGTTTTCAGCTTTTATATCCGGACCGTTAACTTCGTATATTTCGAACTCTCCATCAAACAGTCCTTCCTGTGATATCAGGTCTGTTGCAATGGCTTTATCTTTGTGTCGGTTAACTACGGCAATAATCAGCTCTCCATTATTGTAAGCTGCCGAAACATCGAGGTAAGGCACGTCGTTTTGCTGGGTGGCCTGTTCTGCCAGTCCAAGATAAAATTCGTCAGTGTTATACGTATCGCAGTCCACAAAAACATCCAAAGATGTACCATACATATATTGGGCGAAAAGTTGCAGCGGATAATAAATGGTTTGTTTAAACATGCCGTCTTTTTCAGCAAAAATGGGGGCAATCACGTTTACCAACTGCGCCATATTTGCCATTTTTACAATATCGGCATTGCGGACAAATGCATTTAAAAAGCCTGCAATCACCAAAGCATCTTCAAGGTTGTAGCGTTCTTCAAGGGCCCTTTCCCCGCTCATTGTTTCGCTCTGGCGCCAGCGGTACCAAATGTTGTATTCGTCCCAGGCAATGTAAATCGGGTCCCGGTTGCCACGATTGGCTTTTTCCATTTCGCGTTGAATCATTCCTCTCACAACCTGCGTGCGCTCTTCAAGAACAAGAGGAGAAGAAACAAAATTGTAATAATTATCTTCGTGGTTGCCAACATACATGTGTAAAGCAATGTAATCAACCACATCTTTCAATTCAGCAAGAACTGTTGCATTCCATTCGTGCGGATCGCTATCTGGCCTGAAATTGGATGCCCCGGCTGCCACGAGTTTTATTGACGGGTCGGTTAATCGCATGAGTTTGGCTGCCTCGCGGGCTTTTTTACTGTAATCTTCGGCATTCAAATGTCCCATTTGCCAGAATCCGTCCATTTCGTTTCCCAGGCTCCAGTATTTAATGTTGTGTGGCTCAGGATAGCCATGTTTTTTGCGAAGTTCTGCATAATATGGTCCTTCTTTAACATTGCAGTATTCCACCCATTCCTGGGCTTCTTTTATTGTTCCCGTACCCAGGTTAACGGCAAAATAGGGTTCGGTATTCATGAGCCGCGCATATTCAATAAATTCGTTTGTTCCAAACCGATTACTTTCGAGCCGGGCCCACGCGAGCTCCATCCTTGCCGGACGTTCATCTTTTGGCCCCACACCATCTTTCCAGTGATAGTTTGAAACAAAGTTTCCTCCCGGGTAACGGGTAAGCGAAACATTCAATCCTTTGGCTGCTTCCAGCACATCCTGGCGGAAACCATTCTCATCCGAAAGAGGAGAATCTTCGTCGTAAATACCACCGTACACACATCTTCCGAGATGCTCAACAAAGTTTCCGTAGAGGTTTTCATTCACTTCGCCTATTTGACGATCGATGTCAATTTTTATGCGGGCATTATTCTGTGCAAATAAATTGCCTGAAATAAATACTCCCGCAATCAGTAACACGTTTAGTTTCTTCATTTTATTTTTTAATTTTGGTTTGAATATTTTTAGATTTTCACAATTGGCCAACCTTCATTATCCCACTCCATTTTTTTTATCAGAAGTTTTGGCTTCCCTTCATCATGCGCATCGTAACCGTGAAAAACAATATAGTCCGCGTTATCAAAAGTACAGGTTGAATTATGTCCTACTCCATGCCAGTTTTTATCTCCTTGCAGCAGAATGGTGCCTCCCCCTGTGGCCATACTGTTTCCCTCTTTATCCAGAAATGGGCCTGTAATGTTTTCCGATCTGCCTACAATTATTTTATATGTGCTTTCAACACCTTTGCAGCAGTAATCGATGGAAGCAAACAGATAGTAATAATTTCCTTTTTTAAACATGAACGGAGCCTCAATAGCATTGCCTCCGGCATCTTCAGGATTATTATCGATGGAAGGTGGATTTGGTTCGGAAGATGATTTTTTACGCGATGCAATGGTGGGAATTTGATTGATGTCTTCAGCGGGAGCTGTGGCATCAGGGTTCATTTTTACCATTTTCAGCCCATCCCAGAACGAACCGAACGTAAGATAGGGCGTACCGTCTTCAGCTACAATCAGGTTTGGATCAATTGCATTCCAGTTGGTAACTCCGGGAAACGACTGTATCACTTTCCCGTGGTCGATCCATTCGAAATCCGGATCATCAGAATTGAGTGTTTTATTTGTTGCAAGGCCAATGCAAGATGTATTTTTCCCGAACGAAGAAACCGAATAGTAGAGGTAATACTGTCCGTTAAAAAAAGCAATGTCGGGTGCCCAAATGTGACCTCTGAAACCTTTCACGGCTTCCAGTGCCCATTGGGGTGGTTGTGAAAATACTGGCTTTTGGCGAGTCCAGTTTTCCATATCTGTTGATGACCACACACTGATTCCCCTGCCGGTGCAGAAAAGATAATAGGTATCATTTTCCTGAATCATCACAGGATCGTGCACCGAAATGTTCTGCGAAACGACTCTTCCGGTAAGAAAAATCAATACGAACAATGCGGTAAAAAATGATGTGCTTTTGTTCACTATTTGTCCAGCCATGGCAATGTATTGGTTTAATTTTGTTTAAATTACTTTTTGCTTATCGATATAAAAGGACGATACAAGATGCTTATTTAAATGAAAAATTACGGACTGATTTTAAGACAATAGGTATCACAAAATCGTCGCTTACCAGAATTTCATGAAAGATATAACAGTGATTAAAATAGTGGTTCGGAATTTATTAAACTATCTGTGGATAACAAAAAGTTATTCGTTTTTCAGTTTTTGCAGGTATTCGCTCGGATTTAAACCAAATTCTTCTTTAAAACATTGCCTGAAATAACTGCTGCTGTTGATGCCTATTTTAAACATGATTTCTGATATATTGTACTGACCTGTAAGTAAAAGTTGTTCAGCATAATGTATTCGTATTTTCCTGATAAATTCATTGGCTGTTAAATTGGTCAATGCTTTAATTTTGCGATATAATGTTGAATGACTCATATTTAGTTGAGTTGCTACCTGAGAGATATTAAGATGTTCGTCTTCAAGATTTTCTTCGACTATTTTGGTTAATTTTTCCAGAAAATCTTTGTCTAACTCACCGATTGATTCATTCAGTAACTGTTGTTTTTGTTTGAATTTTGAAAAACCAGACAACGATTTACTTCTGGCAACAAGAATATTCCTGAGCCTGCTTTTCAACAGAACACTGCTAAATGGTTTTGTCAGATACGAATCGGCGCCAACATCGTAACCAATCTCCTGATCGTGAAATGAACCTTTGGCAGTTAACAAGACAACCGGAATATGACTGGTTCTTAAATCCTGTTTAATGAGTTTACACATTTCAATACCATCCATAACAGGCATCATAATGTCACTAACAATCACGTCGGGATTTTCTTTACATGCAATTTCAAATCCAATTTGACCATTTTCAGCCTCAAAAACATGGTAGTCAGGTTGAAGTGCCTGATGTAAAAAGTTGCGTAAATCAAAATTATCATCCACAATTAGTACTGTGGGTTTCGTTTTGTCATCAACCATTTCTTCCTCTTCATATTTCGATTCTTTAGCGATGATATGCTCAGACAATGCATTTACACGGTCCATAATATTAATCTCGGATGATAAAGCAGTTTGATTAATTTCCCCGACATTAAAACGGTCTTTTGTGAAAGGAATGCATACTGTAAATTTACTACCATTGCCTGGTTCACTTTCCACTTTTATTTCTCCGTGCAGCGCCTTTACGATTTCACTGGTTAAAGCCAGGCCAATTCCGGACCCGGAAAAATCAGTATCATTGATGTTTTTTTCACCCCTGTAAAATCGTTCAAAAATATGAGATAAATGTTCTTTTGCAATTCCATGGCCTGAGTCTGTCACACTGATGGTTAAAAAGGGTGGCGGAATACTATTCTCCTGCACATTGGTCACCAGCTTAGCTTCTAAAGATATCGAACCACATACAGGTGTATTTTTAAATGCATTCGACAACAGATTATAAAATACATCTTCCAATTTTTCGGCATCAAACCATATCTCTTCGTTAATAACATCACACTGAAACTGATAATTTATTTTTCGGTGTTCAGCTAAGTCTTTAAATGACTCGAAAACACCATGTAAATAATGCATGAAATTCCCTTTATTCACATTAAGTTTCAACTTTCCGGTTTCAATCTTTCTAAAATAGAGTAATTGATTAATAAGATGAAGTAATCTTTGGGCATTGCGGTTAATAATACTTAATGTTTCAAATGTGGTTTTATCGTTTTTATATTTTTCCTTCAGACTTTCGAGCGGATCGATTATAAGTGTCAGCGGTGTTCGGAATTCATGTGAAATATTGGTAAAAAACCTTAGGCGATGCTGGTTAACCAAATTCACTTTTTTATTCAACTCTATTACTTCATCGCGCTGCCGGGCTATTTTTTCATTTTGCTTTTCCAGTTCCTGCTTATGTTCTTCTATTTGCTGAGTCCGTTTATGCACCAATAGCTCAAGTTTTCGTTTTTGCACCTTTAAAAACCGTATTCTGTAGTGTACATAGGCCAATACTAAACCAGCTACAAAAAGTACGGCTAAAATCTGAAACCAGGTTGTTTGCCAGATTGGTGGTTTAATGTTAATGGTAAGAGTGGTGGGTGATTCGTTCCACACGCCATCGCTGTTGGCCGCTTTTAGTGTAAAAACATATTCGCCACCAGAAAGATTGGTATAGTTGGCAAACCTGCGGTCTGAAGAAACTTCCACCCAGTCTTGATCCACTCCCTCCATTTTGTATGCATACTTCACTTTTTCGGGAAGGAAGTAATCCAACGCTGAAAACTCGATTGAAAACACTGCGTCTTTATAAGATAATTCTATTTCGGAGGTTTCACAAACAGGTTTTTCAAGAATAATTTTTGAATGATACTTTTCACCGATGGCAACCGGTTGGCTGTAAATAGAAAATTCAGTAAATACCGGTTGCGGTTTAAACGGATAAGCATTAATCGTTGAAGGATTAAAATAATTAAGTCCCTCAACTCCACCGAAATATAAATTCCCATTGCTGTCTTTTGCCGAAGCAGACCAATAAAATTGATTGCTAAGTAGTCCATCGCTCCTGTAAAAATTCTGAAAGGTTTCATTTTCCGGATTAAATTTCGATAATCCGTTGTCAGTGCTTATCCACAAATTTCCATTTGCATCTTCCTCGATGGCATAAGCCACATTATTGCCCAGTCCTTCTTGTTCACTGTAAGTTATAAATGCAACAGAGTCATCCTGTCCAGCCAGTTTACAAATACCGTTTCCATAAGTACCAAACCAGATGGTTCCGTCATCCGACTCAAAAATTGAAATGATGTAATTTCCCGGAACAGAAGTTGAATCGTTGGGATTGTTCAGGAA